>CAYFER010000018.1:0-49800 GCA_964342185.1 uncultured Vicinamibacteraceae bacterium
CACCATCCTTTTCGGCCGTCCATTCCATGGGCAATTCAATTAGGTCCCCAGATGGACCGGTCACAATAGCTGTCACGGAACTGTTGTTCAGGTCTTCATAGTTGGCATCACCCACTTCAGCAAGAACGGTCACCAGCTCGTTTGGTTCAACCCGGTCTTGTTGCATTCTAGCCACGACTTGGTCCGGCACCCCATCAACAAGCCAGCGGATGAGTCTCCGCCAGAAAGTCTCGTGGGTCATATCCTCCACAGATACATCCGCGTGCATCTGCCACATCCAAGAATCCTGGACAGGAAACGCCATAGACTTTCCGGCGCCGTACCGTTGAAACGCTAACACCACCAAATCATCTGACGTTCTGAGTAGGGTCGTTGCACCTGGTTTGACTTCAGTAATTGGATTTACGATCGTCACCGGCGGAAGGGTTCCCCATCGCTCAACGGAACGAGCCTCATCCTCAGCAATCAATGTCGACGGGTGGGAGGCGCCAGCACGAGTCGTTTCGACACGAACTTCCTGAAAAAAGCTTTCCTCGCTGTCAACGCCTGTCGAGTCCAAAACAACTGGCAGGACATCGGCAAGTGGTGTTCCAGCGTAGCCACCTTCTGCAAACGATCGATGACTGCCAAGCATCAGCAAGCCTCCACCGCGATGGTTGACAAAATCAGCAATCATTCGCAATTGATCAGGCGTGAAGTGCCCAGCTTCGATACTTCCCAAAATCAAGCCACGGTATTTGAACAGTTCTGACCGCGTCCGAGGAAATCCACCGACGAGTTCATCCGGACCATCGACATTTCGGCGCAAAAATTTATTCTCGGCCGTACGTTGAAGCAGGGCCACCTGCAGATTTTCATCATCTTGGACGCCCCGGAGGAGATATTTCACCTCCCACCGCGGCTCACCTTCGAAATACAGGAGCTTTTCATTCCGGTCTTCAACAACAATTAGTGTTTGACGCAGGTTGTTCTGCGTGACCATTTCTCCAGGGCGTGGCGACACCCGGAAACTAAATAGTCGGGGCCCTTCTTCATTCGCGGTAAAACGCATTCTGACAGTTTGTGGATCCCCCTCAGCGCCGAGCTGGATATCTTCCGTACCAACAATTCGTCCCTCGTCCTCAACCTGTACGGTGACGGTTTCCCCACGATAACCACGGTGAGTCACAACCAATTCGACAACCAGCGAGGCTCCTTTAAGCACCCGGCGAGGCGTCTCGACACGGCTCATCTGTATGTCTTGGTCATACTCCTCACGGCCCAAACCAACCGTAAACACCGGGACCGCCGCGGCCTGCAGAGGCAACAGCGCGTCTCCCAATCCTCCCTCTGCATTGTCCGCCCCGTCAGAAACGACCACCAGTCCAGACAGTGGAACGCCCGACAATTCGTCCTGTGCACGAGCAAGTGCCTGACCAAGATGTGTTTCGGTCCCTTCGTAGGTTAAGGTGCCCACATCATTGACGCGCTCTGTTTCGTTCGAAAAACTGAAAAACCGCAGTGCAAATCGATCGGACAACGCCGAGAGCGTTTCATTTTCAACATCACCGAAGGTCGACGCCACAAAGGCCTGGCGGGGGGTCTCATCCGTGTCGGCGATTTGCATGCTACGGGAGTCATCGACCAACACCCCGAGAAAATTCTCCTGGGGCACAACGGAAGAGAGCACCAACACGGGCCGCAGAAGACAGAAGACAAGCAGGACCAAGGCGCCAATTCGAACGATCGTTAAAATAGTTCGATCGGCTTGTTGACTATTTCCGCGGACCTCGCGGTAAGTTCGAAAAATGAAGAATCCGGCAACTCCCGTTACCACTACGGCAAGGAGGCTGAACCAAGAGGACCGGAACGCAAAATCTCCTTGCTGATAAATCAGCGGTCGGTACTTAAATAAAAACTCAAAGACTGCCTCAAGCACGATTCTCTCTCGTCAAGGTTGGATTCGTACTCCCAATTTTCCCCGACTAGTGACTCATCGAATAAACGATAAAGTTCACGCCCATTTGAACTGCAAAACTCGAGAATTGAAGTGGGTACTCAGGCCTTTCAAACCACTCCCACGCATCCCCTAGGTCGGTGTTACCGTTGATCACGACCATCAGTCGACCTTTGTGATCAAAAATACCTCTCGCAAAGGCTTCGTAGCCATCTCTCTCCCAAGTTCGACCACCGTAGTAATTGCCAATCGCCGGCACCTGAATAACTTCGTCGATCCTGTAAACCATATTGAAAATAGGGTGATCCGAAGGAATCTCTACGATTGAGTGTTCAGGAAGAACCCGGCGCATCTCCTGTTCCAGATTGGCAAACGCGTAGGCACCCCAGAAATCGTCGACCACAAGAAACCCACCAGCCAGTAGATAGTCCCTCAATCCTTCAACTTCGGGCGGCGTCAACGACATTCCTTCGATTTCGAGCATATACAAGAACGGGAAGCGCCTGAGCTCGGGATCATCCAGTCGCACCGCGTTCTCTCGCTCAGAAGCATTCATATCCACGAGCGTATTAACCGCCGCCATAAATTGGCGATCAGCTTTCGGAAAATCGATGGCCCACGAATTCCATCTCCACGGAGACGAATAGACGCCCCGCGTAAAATAGAATTCACTTGGTCCGCTTGGTCTTTTCGGGGAAGACAACCGCTGATCTAAGACTGTTCGAAAATCCTGTTGAAACGCTGCAGCAGAATTAACACTAGGCGCGCCATACAAAACGACCCACCCGACGCCCAGTAGCGTCACAACGACCGTAGTGATCCATTTTGCGCCTCGAGGCCCCACGTTTTGCTCCAGCAAAAAAGCCCCGCTCGGGGCACAAAAGGCAATGTCGTCTTTAAAATTTCAGACGACAGAGAACGCCTGAGATACGCTCTCCCCGGTCACCCGCAACCTAGTTCCGGGAACCGCAACGGCAGCATAGCATATGGACCCTATCCGCAGAAGCAGACGGTCGCAAGATCGCCAATGGAATGGCGGTCAATTACACTTTAGTCATCTAGAAAATCCGCTAGATGCTTTTTTTATTACTTCGAATCACGAACACGAATAAATGATGCCCAGAACCTATGTAGTGTCTCTACTGGTCTTGATCGTTTCAACGACGGCGGCAGCAGCAGAACCGCCAGTTAGCAACTTGCCAGCCAAGGAATCCCTATTCGGGCAACCCTTAGACAGAGCACCAGACTTCCTTTTTGGCCGTCCTTCGGTGACCCTGGGCATCCGCGGATTGTGGGTGAACACCAGAGGCAATAGCGACGTCTTTTCCTTCTTAACCGAAAAGTTGACCCTTGAAAAGACGGCCTTTCATCAAAAAGGTGTCGCTTTCGACGTTGGCCTGCCTGTCAGTTCTCGAATTGATGCTCTGGTCGGCTTGGAATACGCAAGCACTAACACTTCCTCTGAAGATCGGAAGTTCATCGAAGATGACGGTACCCCCATTGAACAACGAACATCGCTAACCCAGTTTAATTTAACTGGCAGCTTCGATCTGGCGCTTCTCCCCCGCGGTCGTTCGGTCGGACAATTCGTATGGATCTCAGCACCTGTCACGCCTTACGTTGGCGGCGGAGCAGGGTTGCTTTGGTACCGTCTTGAACAGACAGGCGATTTTGTGGACGCCTTGGATCCGGGGCTAACCATCTTTACTGCTCAACTATTTTCAGAAGGTTGGGCCTTTAACTCTCACGTTTTCACGGGAGTCGATATTAGGATTTCACGGCATATATTCTTAACCGGAGAGACCCGGTATATATGGGCATCCGCACCAATGAATCTTGACTACACCGGTTTCGAACCGATCGATTTGTCCGGACTTCGGGTTTCCGGTGGCGTTCAGGTCGTTTTTTGATGCACACTAGCATAGGAACCTCATGCGAACGTTTCTAGTCACCATCGCACTCGCAACCTTTTTTCTGGCTGGGCCCGCTGCCGAAGAACAATCTGAAGGCGTTGATCGGCATTGGTTGCCATGGCTCGGTTGTTGGCAACTTTCGGAAGAAGAATTCCAGAGTCCTGACGGTGCTGCTCCACTTGAATTGGAATCTCAAGAAGTTAGAGAACGCACGTCGGTCTGTCTCACAATGAATGGGTCGGAAGTCAAGATGACAGTATCTGAAGGCGACCAGCTCTTGGTCGAACGCGCGATCACCGCGAATGGAACTCGACGTGACATCGTCGACAATGAATGTCGTGGCTGGGAAGAAAATCGATGGTCGCGAGATGGACATCGACTATTCACCAAATCAGAAATCCGTTGTGATGACATGCCGACACGGATTATCAGCGGCATCAGTTTCTTAACATCCACATCAAATTGGGTAGACGTCCAATTCGTCGAGATGGGCAACCACCAACAACTAGAAGTGCGACGCTACCATCCATCAAAATCAAACACCGGGGACAACATCGGTGGAGCACTAGGAACTGCTGCAACAATTAAATCGTCCGCTATCAGTCAAGCTCGGAGAGAAAGCGCCGAGCCCCCTGATATGACTGACGTCATGGAAGCTAGTCGAAGCACGGCGGTAAGAGCAGTTGAGGCGCTACTCGTGGAGACCGAACCGCAGCTGTCCTTAAATAGCAACGCCTTGGTAGGCTTAGATGACGCCGGGCTCGACCACGACATTATCGACCTCTTGGTCGCTCAGTCCTTCCCAGAAAGGTTTGTTATCGAGAGGCGAGGCCGACGCGGAACCTGGTCATCAAGACAGGGCGGCAACTTTCGGGGATTTGGTGGTTTTGGTGGGTTTTACGATCCGATCTGGTATTCAGATCTTTACCCGTACTACATAACACCGTTGGGTTCACGTTATTGGGGTGGGCGTTACAATCCTTATCTTTACGGCAGTACGGTAATGAGCCCTTTCGTCATCATTCCCGACTTGCAGGGAACCGCGCGAGCGGTGAACGGCAGCGGCTACACCCGCGTACGTCCTCGGACGGTCGACACCCACCGCCCTGTCAGTCGTCCAGCTACGACAACGGCAACCTCGGGAGGCGGTTCGACGCGAACCGGGTCATCAGATGGAGCCACAGCTTCACCTAGTGGGTTTTCGGGTGGTCAATCGGGAACTCGCAGGGCCGTTCCAAGACGTTAAGACTTTATTGTTATTTCAGCCCCCGTCCAGTTCCGCCTCACTCATCGTGATACAAAACGAACCTCGAACATCTTAGGCCAAAGTTTTCCGGTAATGTAGAAGGTCTCAGAACCCGGATCGTACGCGATACCGTTCAATACGTCTGCATTTCTCGCTTCAGAGGCAGTCAACAATCCAGATGCATCAATTTGCCGCGTAACCTGGCCGCTCTCGGGATCAATCGCAACCAAGTACTGCTCTTGATAAACGTTTGCGTAAACCAACCCTCCCACGCATGCAAGTTCGTTCAACTGAAATAACGGCCGGCCACGTAATTTCACACGTATCGCACCCTGTTGCTCAAACGTTCTTGGGTCCCGAAAACTCAGAATGTCAGATCCGTTGCTCATAATCAGACGATCTTGGTCGCCATCGTGACACAACCCCCAACCTTCGCCACGATATCGAAATGTCTGAACTGGTTCAAAACTCGCAACGTCGTACGAGAAAGCACGCTCAGCCTTCCACGTCAACATGATCAGATGGCTCCCAACTGTCGCCAATCCTTCGCCAAAAAAAGCAGATGGAGTATAGATTTCCTGTAGTACCGTGCCGTCCCTGGGATCGATACGTCGAAGCCGCGATTGACCGTATTGGCCCGTACTTTCGTACAACCACCCATCTCGCCAGAGGAGACCCTGGGTATATGCCGTCGTATCATGAACAATTTCACGAAGAATCTCAACTTGGAGTAAATCAACCGACACTGCCCTGGGTTGGACCATGCTTGCGCCCATGTTCCCGCCTGACAAAACAGTCCATAGGACCGAAACTACCGCTCCAACCGCGACCAGCGCGGCCATCGATCGGTTACTTCGTGACCGAGGCCGGACACATGGTTGACGACGTTTGAATTTCTGTTGTCTAGACACGGCAAAACCGAAACGGCGGCTGGTTCCCGATCATGTTATACGACGGTCAAAAATTTCAGCGACCGTCTTCGCACCGAATCGGTCGTCAAGAAATTCAAGCTGATCAGCCTTGACCTGACCAGGATGGGCTACACCGCACGCGCGCGTAAGCGAGAGCAAATCTTTCCGTAAAGCGATTATGTAATTGGCAACACGAACCGATTTCAGACTTGGGTCCAAACCGCCAGCCAGCCATTTATTCTGCGTCGCCACACCCGTAGGACAACGATTAGTATGACATTGTTGCGCCTGAATACAGCCAATTGCGATCATTGCCTCCCGGCCAACGTTGATCATGTCACAACCAAGTCCGAAAGCGAGAAGAGCATCTTGAGGAAACCCGAGTTTGCCTGACCCTATGAACACAACGTTTTCAGCAATCCCGGCCCTGTGAAAAATCTGGTAGACCCGATTGAAACCTACTTTGAATGGAAGTGCCACATGGTCGGTGAAAACAAGCGGACCAGCCCCGGTACCACCTTCGCCCCCATCAACTGCTACAAAATCAACGCCACGGCCAGTGTTAGTCATCTTGTCTGCAAGATCATTCCAGAATGCCAGTTCGCCAACGGCCGATTTGATTCCGACAGGGAGACCAGTTTCATCAGCCATGGCCTCCACAAAATCGAGCAAACTGTCAGCGTCGTGAAACTCGCGGTGGGACTCTGGGCTTACACAGTCACGGGCCAGCGGTATTCCACGCGCGGCTGCGATCTCTGGCGAAATTTTTCGGCTCGGGAGAAACCCTCCGACTCCTGGTTTTGCGCCCTGGCTAAGCTTTATTTCAATAGCTTTTACCGTCGGATAACGTGCAACTCCTTCTTTTAAGCGCGCCATGCTGAAATTGCCCATCTCGTCTCGGCAACCAAAGTATCCCGTGCCGATTTGCCAGACGAGATCACCCCCACACAAGTGGTGCTGCGATACCGCCCCTTCTCCAGTGTTTTGTAAGCACTCTGCAATCGCAGCACCCGCGTTTAAGGCCTCGACCGCAGGACCGCTTAAGGAACCAAAACTCATCCCTGAGATGTTAATAACAGACGGTGGCCTAAATGCGTTCGTGCGGCCTCGGCTTTCGCCAATTACCTTCGCACAAGGAATTCGGTGTTGTGGATCGTAATCAGGACCAGTCGGATCCGGAGCATTAAGCGGAAAAGTTTGGTGCTTGACGATTAGATAGTTTGGAGATCGTTCCATCTCATTGTCGGAGCCAAATCCAAAGTACACATTGTCACGTTTTGACGACGCATAGACCCACCGTCTTTGGTCGCGGCTAAACGGGCGCTCTTCATCATTGTCCGCTACGATGTACTGTCGAAACTCGGGTCCAACAGATTCAAAGAAGTAGCGAAAATGTCCGATTACGGGAAAATTGCGCAGGATTGCGTGGCGGCGTTGACAGAGGTCATAAACTACGACGCCGCTGAAGACGATCAGTAGAATCCAGAGCCAAAACATAGGTCCCTTCCAGAGCGAGTGACTCAGCAGGCTCAAACCGAGAGGCCATGGCCCTTTCTCGTTCTATTCTAGTCTGACATGCTTTCTGACGAGACAAGGTTTAAGTCAAATTCACTTAACCTTAAGGTACCTCTGCCCACAAGGTCCCCGAGTATGACTCCATAGCGGACAGAGGCACAAACAACTCTGTAATGGTAGTCACCGGCCGAATTATCTCGAGAAATGAGTGATGAACCCTCGGTAGATAGTCCTCAGGCTGTACGATCGAGCAGACCCAACTCGCGGCGGGCGGCAGCTTGAGCGCGACGGCGGCGAGCCTTAAGTGCAGCATAGCGCACCTCCTCAGGGAGGCGTTGACCCCTGGGAATGATGAGACCGGGGTCCCCACTGAAACGGGGCCACCGAACTGACGGTCGCTCGCGTACTGAAAATGATTGTGCCGCAAAAGAAGATGGGTTGCCGCTCAGCATCTTCCGGTGCCGCATGACCGTATGGTGACACCTTAAACACAATCTTGCGGGACTATGGCCCTGTTGACGACTTACCGCCAAACGTGCAGGTTTTTTACAGCAGACGGCACAGAGTTCTCTCAACTGTGCCCCAGCACGTTTAAATTCGACTGTCTCAACAACATTTTCCGCCGGCTGACTGGAAGTAAAATCAAACTGACGGACGACTGATGACTGAAATCGAAGCATTTTTCTCTCCTTTAATCTTCTGTCACTGTAGGCGAAGGGCGTGACAAGGTAGGTCACAGTCACCTTTTATTTATTATTGAATTATCGAAACGGCAGCATGAGAAAGTTAGGATAAAGAAGCTCAAAATGGCTCGCAGTAGCGAAGTGATCCGTCAGTGGCGTCTCCTCCGTGAAATAGAGGCATCGCACGGAGTCACGATTCGCGACATGGCCGCACTCGCAGGCGTCACGACGCGAACTATTCGTCGAGATCTCGACGCCCTTCAAGAAGCAGGGTTTGCTCTCTACGACGAAATGTACGAGGGACAGAAACGTTGGAAACTACGTAGTCGTCCGTTCAAAGGACTAGAGGATACGAGCTTCACACTCGGGGAATTGTCGGCACTGTATTTCAGTCGAACTGTTATGGAATGTTTGACCGGAACCCCGTTCCAAGACGATTTACGTCGAGCGTTCGCCAAACTCGAACAAGCGCTGGGGCCCAGAATGCAAGCCTTTCTTGACCGCTTGCCAGCTGCGATCGATGCGAAGCCACTTCCTACGCCCAGCGGAGCGAGTTTGGAACAGCGTCCCTCAATTGGCCAACTTCTCGACGCCGTGCTCCACCAACAGCGCCTATTAATGCGATATCACTCATTCTCAAGCGGTCGCGAAAAGTCCTACCGAATTGATCCCTACCGACTGGTTTATGCACAAGGGGGGCTCTACTTGTTTGCTTACGTTTCCGCATATCAGCAAATGCGGACGTTCGCCATCGACCGGATAAAAACCCTGACAACCCTCGACGAAAAATTTCAAGTGATTGAAGACATCGGAGAAACTACATTCCCCCACTCAATAGGCATCCATGACGGTGAACCGGAACAGGTCAAAATCCAGTTTTCCTCGCAAGCAGCACCTTATATCCAAGAACGAGTGTGGCACTCCTCTCAAACAATCGAACCTCAGGCCGATAGCTCAATCATTCTTATATTAGACGTCTGTATAGATGCGACACTTCGAAGTTGGATTTTAGGCTTCGGTCCCCTCGCCAAGGTGGTCTGGCCTACTCACTTGGCAACGAGTATCGCTGAAGCACTATCAACAGCACACAACCGATATCAATCGAATGGCGGATACCAAACCCGTCGCCACAACAGATAACCATGGCAGCGTCAGAACCAGCCCAAGAAAAACGGGTCCTGCGCGGCACGACACTTGCCATTGCCATCACCATCGCCATCGTCAGCGGCCTGACTACTTGGTTGATTACACGGCAACCGCCCAAGGACCCACCCTCCATGCTGGCCTTGAACGTCAGGCTGCCTGATAGCCACACCCTGACCGAGGCAACAATTTCTCCGGATGGCTCACAACTTGTTTACGCCGCAATTACCAATGGCCGTGCCAGTTTGTTCCTCCGTTCATTCAGTACATTTTCAGTCGAACCAATTCCTGGGACGGAGCATGCAACTCAACCCTTCTTTTCTCCGGACGGTTCTCGGGTCGGATTTTTTGCTTCGGGCTTTCTTCGCTGGGTAGCACTTGACGGCGGTTCACCCGTCTCGATCACCGCAGTCGACGGCGAAACCGCAGGGGCAGCCTGGGGAACAGATAATCACATTATCTTTGCTCCCCTAGGCGGCCGTGGCCTTCAGCGTGTATCTGCCGACCCCACCGGGAACCCGCCGAATCCGGCCGTCACTCAAGTCAGTGAACTGGACAAGGAATCTGGTGAAGTCTCGCACGGTTGGCCGGTCCTACTTCCTGGACACCAGTCGATCATCTTCACCGTGGGACGTTTTGATCGAGACCCGCGACTTGCGTGGATGAACTTTAATTCGTCAGACCGCGAACTAATTATGCCGGCGGACGGGGCAGCGGTCTACGTGGATTCTGGTCATTTGGTATTCGCCCGCCGAGGCGAAATCTTCGCGACACCGATCGACGTCATAAACCAAGAAGTCGCAGGCTCGACGCGTTTGGTCACCACAGGCGTGCAGAGCACTGCAGTAAGATTCGACCTACTCGGCTGGTCAGGCCTCTCAGCAGCTGAAAACGGACGCTTGATCTATAGCGCTGAGCGCTCTAGCGTATCTGCCGACAATTTTCTGGTCTGGGTAGATAGAAATGGAACAGTGTCTGACATCGACGGGGTGGCAGCTCTACATCACGCACCACGTGTGGCTTCCGACGAATCAGCAATTACGATGACTGTTCGGAGTGGGGCTTTTACTCGTGACCTATGGCTTTATGACATCGCTGACGACCAACGCCGACAAGTTACCCAAGCCGCCGGTGACAACCACTCACCTATCTGGTCGAACGATAATCAATGGATAACCTTTGCGTCGAACAGAGACGGGCCCCAAGGTGTGTACCGTATCGCACGCAGAAACTACGACATCATTGAACCACTATTATCAGGCGACGGTCGAACACCAGGTTCGTGGTCACCTGACGACACACACCTTTTCTTTCACGAGCGGGGACAAAATCGCAGACGCGACATCTGGGTGTGGAATTCTCAGAGCGACGAAGAACGACTTCTTCTGGGAACGTCTGCCAACGAAAGAAGTCCTGCCATTTCACCGAATGGCGCATGGCTGGCGTACGTCTCGGACACGAACGGCGGAAACCAGATATATCTTCGGTCTGTTGTCGGTGAATCCAATACACGGATTTCATTGGCAGGCGGGGTCGAACCTGTTTGGTCGGGAAACAGCGCTGAATTATTTTACCGTCGAGGACATGACCTCTTTTCGGTGGCGATTGATCGAGACACCGGAGTCCCGTCGCGGCCTCAACACCAATTCGCGGGTCTGTTTGTGAATGACCCCGGTGGAAATGTGCCAGCCTACGATGTCAGTGAAGACGGGTCTCGATTTCTGATGCTTCGACCCATTTCTACAGTCAATAGACTCGCTGTTCTCGATCATTGGCAGTCGACAGTCTTTACGGAGTGATCTTTCCTAAGACCAAGAAACTCCGGCGACAAAAACACAAGCTTCCATCAAGATTTGTCGCGGTCACTCGAACCTAACTCGATGTTTCTTATTCGTGTTCGGCTGAAAGTACCCGTGCACCCGTCGTGTTAACACGTCCAATGAACCGGTCGCTGGTGACTCCGGCCTTCAGAAACGCCTCTTGCATAGTCTCGGCAATTCTCTCCGCTGGACCATCAGCAGCAGCAAAAGCAAAGACAGAAGGACCTGAGCCAGAGATTGAGCATCCCAACGCACCCGCGGTAAGAGCTGCAGTTTTTACTTCCGCGAAGCCAGGTACAAGGGGAGCACGAATTGGCTCGACCAGGGCATCATGAATACTGCGACCGAATAACCTGAGATCTCCGCTGTGTAAGGCAGCTACCAACGCGGCAACGTTACCAAGATTGCTCACAGCTTGTTTGATCGTGAAATGTCGGTCAGTGACAAGTTGTCGCGCCGTCGAGGTTTGCACTTGCGCGTGCGGATGAATCACGACGATTCTCAGTGCTTCAGGTACCGGCAACGACACAAGATCCAGAGGAGTATAACTTCGAATCAGGACAATGCCCCCTAGCAGGCTGGGCGCAACATTGTCCGCATGAGCGGTGCCCGAAACTGCCTTTTCTCCCTCCAATGCACAATCAACTAACGCGTGACGCGATAGACCCCCAGCGCATAATTCATTGACAACCACCGCGCCAGCAACGCTACTAGCGGCCGAACTGCCGAGGCCACTCGCCAGCGGCATTCGCTTGTGCACCCAAAGTCGCACACCTGTCCGCTTAGCAGGTTCAATCCGGTCCAACACGGCCCGCGCCGCAATAGCAGCAGTGTTCTTGGAGGGATCGACACTCAGCGTTGGCGCCCCTGTGACCTCAACAATCTCGACACCACTAGCCCCAGAACGCTCGGCCTCGACGATGTCGCCTGGCTGTTCGAGCGCAAGGCCAAGCACGTCAAACCCTGGGCCAAGATTCGATGCAGATGCTGGAGCAAAAACTCGAAGACGATTCTTCATCCGCTGGACACCGTGTTAAATGAGTCTGTAGTTAACCCCGAGTCCCAGTCTCGAGACACTCTCGGTGCGACTACAGACTGATTAGTCTACAGCGACCTACGGTCTAGACGAAGATTATGGTCGCGTCGACTCCGCCTCCGCCGCCTCTTCCAATACTGAAATCTCAAAGGCACTACCATGAAGCGGTAGCACATTTTCGACCCGCCACTCGCGATCGCTAATTGTTCGCAGCAAATTTGCAGCAAACGGCGCCGTCCTATAGGTCGGCGAGTACAGATCTACCTCAACGAGAGTCCTCTCGCGTGGAAGATACGCCACTAACATCGCATCCGTATGCGAGTCAGGACGAACGCGAGCGATCTCCAATGTTCGACGGCCCTCACCCATTTCGTAGATCTCGTTTGCCACCAGTTCCAGAACGAGCTCCTGAGGACTATTCGCCAACGCGTCAGGCATGATCGTGTGTGGGCGTTGCGCGATTTCCTGATAGAACTCCGCGTTACTCTCGTGAGTGACCACGGTCAGACCCTCGCTGATCGCAGCTCGAATGCCGCCCGAGTGGTCAAAGTGGTGGTGGGTGTTGATTACGTATTGAAGCGGTTTCTCAGGCTGTAGTTCTCGAGCTGCAGCAATAACGGCAAGCGTACGCGCGTCATTCTGTGGCGCCTCGACCAAGGCAAGATATTCATCGAACTCAACGAGCAAACTATGATGAGACTGGCCGGCCAGTAACCACAGTCCATCGCCGACCTCTTCAACTTGTACATCAGCTCGGAACTCTGGAACTGGCGCAGATTGCGCCTCCCCAGGCGCACTAAGGTCATCCAACTCCCGATTAGTCGCAGATTCGACCCGAAGCTCCCAAATCGTGAAGTCTTCAATTGAGGAACCAATCCCACGAGGCAGAATCAACCGTGCTTGAAATCCTCCGAATCCACCGGTTTCAAAATAATCCTCGAAATGGGTAGCCCGCGTCACATCCCCGAGAACGGTGTCATAACCCGTGGTGGTGATAGTGGTCGGGAACTTAGTTGTTGAGTCAACATACATCGTGTAGGTCTGCCCACTTGGCGCCGTGATATCAACAACGTCCTGGCCATCCTGTTGACGAAGGTTGCCCACCACGGTCCCTTCCGTGAGCGCAAGCTTAATAAGCGAAGCTGGGTGGTCATATAGGTCAACTTGGCGTTCCATTGCCACCTTGGCCGAAGCACGACTAACTGCGCCATCCTCTGTGATGTTGTATGCGACATCGCCATCGCTCCCAGTCGTCTGCTCTCTTCCGTTTATCGGATTCCCGGTTAGGTACGAAGACGTCCGACGCTCAACCGCTCGCCATTTGTTGTTCACCAAATCGATTTCACGAACATATGAATCAATTGAAAAATAGGGCAGTGGGTTAGCCGGAGAGGTATTCTGACCCAGACGATACAGTCGCCCATCACCCTCAATCAAAAGAGTCTCCAGCTCAGATATCGGCCTTTCTCCCCCCATCGCTTCGGCTGCGTCAATAATTAGCTGCATTTCTGGTGGAGGCGGTGCGCATCCGTACACCGCAGGCACTAAGCAAAGAAGTAAGGCTAAGCATTTCCTCGTCATGACTGCACACTCCTTTCGCAGGGTAAATTCTTGCTTCCAAGCCATATGTAGACGAAATCAGAATTGCTGAGTAACAAGGCCAGTGGCAGAGAGGTATCCGTGCCACCAGAACGGTTGCCTACCGACCGCGACGCCGCACATAAAACAACCATGTGAAACTCCGTCTGCTCTTCCGGCGGTTTAGACTCGACCAGCGGGTGTGTGGTGGCATTTTGTCCTACGACAATGAGCTACGCAACCCCCTATGTTCAGTTTTCTACAGATTCAGCTTTGTCTAGAAGCGAGTCACAGAGGTGTGCGAGAATGAAGGTGAGCGGTTTTTGCTAGCAAATGGAGGTTTTTATGCGAATCCGGCTACTGACCTTTGCGGTGGCACTCACCAGTGTGGCAGGCTGTGCCTCTGAGCAAGCACTCTCATTTCCCCCGGAAATGCCAAGTATTGTCGCCAAGTCAATTGAGTTTCATGGTGGAAATCTTTATGAAAATTCCGCGATGGGTATCACGATCTCGTCGCTGTCAGGAAGTTTTCAGCTCGAAGTAACCCGTCAAGGCGGTCAGTTTGACCATGCCGTTATCGGCACTATCGGACGAGATATCGAGCGCCGGGTCCGTGTAACCAACGATGCCGTCCAAGAATGGCGCGGCGGCGACGAAGTGCCTCTCGATGACAGCAATGCGACGCGGGCACGAGCTTTCGTAGATGCCCGCGTCTTTTTCCCCCTGTTACCCTATACGCTCAACGGTGGTGACATTAATTACGAAGACCTCGGTCTTGAAAATTGGGAAGGCCACGAACTCCACAAAGTTAAAGTAACGTTCACGCCGGGCACCAGCAACGATGCCGACGATGGGTATATGTTCTGGTTTGATCCGGAAACCGGACGAATGGAACAATTCGGCTACGACTTCGACGGCGGCTTACGCTTTCGTAAAGGAATCGAGTTCGAACGGGTTGGTGGCGTCTTGTTCTCAACCCAAGAGAACTACGCTATCGACGGAGGTCGCGTTCCAGTCGAGACCCTCTCACCCGACTACGTCGCGGCTAACATGAACCTCATATCCACCGTTGTTATTTCCGACGTGTCCGTTGAGCCGTTGTAGGGACGTGTTTGGATCTTCTAGTCAAAAATTCCCAGCTGCAACTTTGCGGCATCGGTCATCCGATCTTTGTCCCACGGTGGTTCCCAAACCAAGTCAACCCTCGCGTTCGTGACACCGTCGATCGACTTTACCTTCCCCTGCACTTCAGCCGGTAAAGTGACAGCCGCCGGACAGTTCGGTGCCGTAAGAGTCATCTTAATCACTGCTAATCCGTTCACATCCACGATGATGTCGTAGATTAAACCCAGCTCATAGATATTCACCGGAATTTCAGGGTCGAACACCGTTGCCAACTGCTCGACGATCTTCGGTTTCAGCTCAAGAGTTTTTGCGGGGTCCGATTCTATTTCAGCAGGCTCGGAACTCACAGCCGATGGAGCCGTAAGAGCACTTGTGTCAATCGCAGGTTCCGACGACGGCGATTCCTCCGTCCTCAAACCACTTCTCTCTTTATCCGGTTGAGGCACTTCATCTAGTTTTAAGATATCCATAGCTTTTTACTCAGCTTCACTCGGTGCTAGCAAGATCCTGTGAATTCTCAAATGCTGCTCGCAAGGTATGCCAAGCAAGACTGGCACATTTGATACGGGTAGGATAATCTCGCACTCCGGCCAAAACGGCCAATTTTTCCAAAATGTCCAGATTCGAAGGCGTTTCTCTACTCGTGATCATGGAATGAAATTCGTCGAATAACCGCTGAGCTTCCTCAAGAGTTCTTCCTTTGACAGCATCAGTCATCAGTGACGCTGAAGCCTTAGAAATCGCGCACCCGGACCCTACGAAACTGACTTCTGTAATTACATTGCCCTTCAAGTTCATATACAGAGTCAGTCGGTCGCCACACAGTGGATTGTATCCATCCGCGTGCCGGTCCGCACCGTCTAACTCCCCAAAGTTACGCGGGTGTTTGTTATGGTCCAAGATGACCTGCTGATAGAGTTCTCTGAGGTCACTCATGATGAAAACATCTCGCGAACCCGGTGCAAAGCGTGCACCAATTGGTCGATCTCTTGACGCGTGTTGTACATCGCTATCGATGCTCTTGCGGTAGCTGGAATGCCAAATCGATCCATCAGTGGCTGTGTGCAATGGTGGCCAGTCCGTATTGACACACCCTCCATGTCGACAATCGTGCCTATATCGTGAGGGTGAGCTCCCTCGAGCACAAAAGACAAAATACTTGCCTTGTTGCGTGCCGTGCCAATCAGTTGCAGTCCTGGAATTGCTGACAAGGCGGCCGTTCCGTAATCCAAGAGCTGGGATTCATGATTCGAAATCTTGTCAAAACCGACCGCCGTCAGGTAATCAACTGCTGCACCCAATCCAATCGCCCCAGCGATATGGGGAGTACCGGCTTCGAACTTGTCCGGCAAATCGGCATAAGTAGTCTTGTCGAACGTAACCGAGCGAATCATGTCTCCACCACCCAAGAACGGTGGCATCGAATCCAGTAACCTCTCGCGACCATACAAAACGCCAATACCAGTCGGGCCGTATAATTTGTGGCCGGTAAACACATAGAAGTCGCAGTCAAGAGCCTGCACATCGATCGGCATGTGGTAGGCCGCCTGCGACCCGTCAATTAGAACCGGAACATCCTGTTGATGGGCCAACTGAATGATCTCAGACACAGGATTAATCGTTCCCAATGAATTGGATAGATGAACAATCGCCACTAGCTTGGTCCGGGCATTCAAACACTGGGCAAACTCATCCATCAAGAGTTCGCCTTGATCATCAATAGGCGCAACGCGTAGCCGGGCACCGGACCGTTCACAGAGAAGTTGCCAAGGCACGATGTTCGCGTGGTGTTCCATATGCGTAATTAAAACTTCGTCACCTGGGCCAACATTTTCAAGGCCAAAGCTGTGCGCCACCAAGTTGATGCTCTCGGTAGAGTTCCTGGTAAAGATCACTTCTTGCGCAGACCGTGCATTAACGAAGTGTTGAACTTTTCGTCTGGCTTCATCGTAGGCTGCCGTTGCTTCGGCACTCAACACATACACGCCGCGATGGATATTGGCATTCTGCTGTGCGTAGTAGTTGGCAAGGGCATCTAAAACTTGCTTCGGTTTCTGCGTCGTAGCGGCACTATCGAGATAAACCAATGGTTTGTCTCGTACCGTGCGCTGAAGAATAGGAAAGTCCTGACGGACACGAATTACGTCCAGTTCCGATGGGGAATCTTGAATTGGAGTGGCCATGTGTTACGCCACCACAAAGGGCATATGCCCCGACCCGGGAAGCTCCTGCAAAAGAACCGCGTCCAACTGTCTTCGAATCGGTTCAATGGCAATCCGTCCGAGTAAATCACTGGCGAATGCGTGAATAAGGACGTCTCGTGATTGTTCTAGATTTAACCCACGTGACCGCAGATAAAACAGCGCCTCGGCATCGAGTTGCCCAATCGTTGCACCGTGCGTACACCTAACGTCGTCAGCAAAGATCTCAAGTTCCGGCTTGGTATTGATCTGGGCTTCTTCAGATAACAACAGGGTTTTATTCGACTGCTTCGCGTCAGTTTTTTGTGCATCGATGGCTACGATGATCTTGCCATTAAAAACCGCACGCGCCTGTCCGTCGAGAATGCCTTTATAGAGCTCATGGCTGTCGCAATGAGGCTTCGCATGATGAATTGTGGTGTGATTGTCAACTAATCGGTTCGCGTTTGCCAGGTATAAACCATTCAGCGTGCAGTCGCCACCCTCACCCTGTAATTCAGCGATTACTTCATTCCGAGCGATCGCCCCACCTAAGGTAATTGCATGTGAGGAAAAGGTCGAACTGCGTCCAAGCCGCAAATGCATGCTACCAACATGAAACGCCTCGACGCTCTCGCGAAGCAATTTGTAATGGTCCACCACCGCGCCATCACCGACGAACACCTCGGTCACCGCGTTAGTCAGGCTGGCACCGTCCGCCACGCCAACGTAACTCTCGACCAATCGAACTTGGCTATTGCTTCCCGCAACAACCAACGTTCTTGGATGATTCATTGCATCGCCATCTCCAGTGCCAACAAACAATAGATGGATTGGCTCCTCAAGAATCGTGTCGTCCAAAATTCTCACCACAAAACCATCTTGAAGAAAAGCAGTGTTGAGCGCTGTAAATGAGCTGGAGGGATCATCAAAGCTGGCCAATTTTGCCAACTGGGACTTCACCAATTCGGGGTCGTCAGCAAGCGCATCAGCCAAACTCCTGAGTTCAACGCCGGCCGGCAACGTACCAATTTTCGACAATTCAGGCGAATAACACCCGTTAACGCAGACAAGTTTCGGCCCTTTGACGTTCTCGAGTTCAAACTGCGAAACCCTAGACGGGTCGAGCCTCGTGGGTCCGGCGACCACAAACTGGCGCCGCGTAAGTGGATTGACATTCGTGAAGCGCCACGACTCAAGCGCGGTCGTCGGAAACCCCGCCGCTGCAAATCGAGAAAACCCACGAGTGCGAAGATCGCTAAGAGGGTTAACTCCATTACTCGCGCGTTGAAGTTGATCAAAGGCACTTCGATAGGCAGCGTGATTCGCTGTAGCTTGGGTTGACATCGTGCTGATCTTCCGGAAAATTACTATACACTCGCGGGGGCTGAAGTTTCGTCGTCAATCCATCCGTACCCTTTTTCCTCCAACTCAAACGCCAATTCCTTACCCCCGGATTTCACGATTCGGCCGTCAGAGAGAACATGCACAACATCGGGAACGATGTAATTCAACAAACGTTGATAGTGGGTAACCACGATAGTCGCCCGCTCAGGCGACCGCAGTGCATTAACGCCCTGCGAGACTACTTTGAGCGCGTCAATATCTAGCCCGGAATCCGTTTCATCCATAATCGCGAGTCTGGGCTCAAGCACGACCATTTGAAATATCTCATTGCGCTTCTTTTCGCCACCCGAGAAACCCTCGTTGACCGGACGACTAAGCAACTCTTGATCAATCTCTAAAACCTTCATCCGCTCTTTGACCAGAGTCATAAAATCCATAGCATCAAGCTCAGTCTCACCGCGATGCTTTCTAACTTCGTTCAGAGCGGCCTTCAACAGGTAGGCATTGTTGACACCAGGAATCTCAACCGGATACTGGAAAGCCAGAAATAACCCTTCCCGAGCACGTTCCTCAGGCTCCATCTCCAAGAGATCACTTCCGTCATAACTCACCGTGCCAGAATTAATCTCATAATCCTCTCGACCAGCTAGCACGTTCGCCAAAGTACTTTTGCCAGAACCGTTTGGTCCCATAATCGCATGTACTTCCCCGGCCTTAACCGTAATATCAACACCGTTTAGAATCACGCGACCCTTAACGCTAGCGTTAAGGTTTTTTACCTCAAGCATCCGTGCTCACTTTCGTCTTCGTTATCCAACACTGCCTTCGAGACTCACTCCAAGTAACTTTTGTGCTTCGACCGCGAACTCCATCGGCAACTCACGAAACACTTCCTTGCAGAACCCGTTAACAATCATATTGACCGCATCCTCAGTCGACAGTCCTCTCTGGCGACAGTAGAAGATTTGGTCCTCACCTATCTTCGACGTTGAAGCTTCGTGCTCAACCTGCGACGAAGTGTTGCGCACTTCCAGATACGGGAACGTGTGTGCACCGCATTCGTCTCCAATTAACAACGAGTCGCACTGAGAGAAATTCCTTGCGTTCTTAGCGTTCTTTCCGATCCGAACCAATCCGCGATACGTATTTTGGCCCAATCCCGCCGAGATACCTTTTGACACAATGGTGCTCGTAGTGTTCTTGCCCAGATGAATCATCTTGGTACCCGTATCGGCCTGTTGACGATTATTGGTCACGGCAACCGAATAAAACTCGCCGACAGAATTATCACCTTGCAAAATGCAGCTCGGATACTTCCACGTGATAGCCGAACCAGTTTCCACCTGCGTCCATGTAACCTTGGCATCGCGCATTGCTTTTCCACGCTTTGTCACAAAGTTATAAATGCCGCCCTTACCGTCCTTGTCACCTGGATACCAGTTCTGAACCGTCGAATATTTGATGGTGGCGGAATCCAGTGCCACCAATTCCACAACGGCTGCGTGCAGCTGATTCTCGTCCCGTTGGGGTGCCGTACATCCTTCGAGATAACTGACGGTCGCCCCTTCGTCAGCCACTAAAAGCGTCCGCTCAAACTGTCCGGTCTGGGCCGCATTGATTCGAAAATACGTTGATAACTCCATGGGACACCGCACTCCCTTTGGGATATATGCAAACGAGCCATCACTAAACACCGCTGAGTTCAAAGCTGCATAAAAATTGTCAGACGCCGGAACAACCGATCCCAAGTACTGGCGTACGAGGTCGGGATGTTCCTGGACGGCCTCGGAAAAAGAGCAAAATATGATCCCGAGTTCCGCCAGCTTGTCCTTGAATGTCGTAGCTACAGACACGCTGTCAAACACCGCATCTACGGCAACACCGGAAAGTATTTTCTGCTCTTCAAGAGGAATTCCCAACTTGTCAAACGTGGCCTTCACTTCCGGGTCGACCTCATCCAGACTGTTAAGCTTCGGCTGCTTCTTAGGAGCGGAGTAATATGTGATGTTCTGATAATCAACTGGTGCAACTTTAACGTTGTGCCAAACAGGTTCAGTCATCTCCTTCCAAAGGCCGTACGCCTTCAAGCGCCAATCCAGTAACCAGTCAGGTTCCTTCTTTTTGAGCGAGATGAGACGAATCACATCCTCGTTCAGCCCTGGCTCGATCCGTTCTTCTTCAACATCGGAGACAAAACCGTATTTGTAGTCTTTATTGGCCAGTTGTTCGATGGTTTCTTGCGATGTAGGCATTGGCGTAAATGTTTCAGCTCAAGAAATTGTAGCCAAAGATAGCTCATCTCCGACCTATTTAGTCCTACTTTATAGTAGCCTATTTTAATTAATGGAGCATTGTGGAATGTAGCTGTTCTGTTTCAGAAGCCGGTGGCCCGTAGCGTCACGATTGGTTGTTCGACCCTGGGAATCGGCTAACAAGGCTACCCACGATGAACACGGCTACCGCTCCAACAAGGTTTAACCATAGAAACGAAACGGAACTATAAACGGCTACTGCCGCAACGGCCGCCATTCCGCCTATCAATCCCCAAAAAGCACCGGCCGGTGTGGCATGTCGGACCCGTACCGCCAGGATGAAAACCCCGAGCAGGGAACCATAAAAGAACGAACCGAATCGATTGACGACCTCTATCAGTGAACCCAGATTCGCTGCATACAATGCCGTCACAGATGCAAATAATCCCCAAAAACATGTCGCCCATTTTGATACACGCAGGTAGTGCGCATCTGAAGCAGTCTTCCGGAAGTGGCGCCTATAAAAATCAATTACGGTAGAGGTTGAGAGGGAATTAAGTTCAGCTGCGATACTCGACATGGCAGCCGCAAAAATCGCTGCAATCATCAATCCGACCAAGCCGACTGGTAACTGGGTTGTCACAAAAGTAGGAAACACATAGTTGACGTCTGTGTAGGAGTCATCACCAGTTACATCTCTGACGAGACCTTCTGCTTCTCCCCTCAACGCAATGACCTGTCGGTCCTGATTCAGAAAGTCCTGAACTGCCGATACCTCCCGCGTCGTGTCGCCACTTTGTCTTGCCTCAACCACTTCCCCTGCTGCGTGGCGGCGAGCTCGGTAGGCTTCCCTAAATTCATCATCCAGCGCCGTGTATTCCGCAGCTCGTGCACTTCCAGCGATTGCGCGATCATGGACCGCATTGAAAAGCATCGGAGGTTCGTTGAAAAGGTAAAACGTGAACATCAATACGCCGGTTAGCAAGATCAACATCTGCAAGGGAATCTTGGCGAAGGCGCTCATCATGAGTGAGTAGCGGCCCGCATCGACAGAACTAGCGGTCAAGTAACGCTGCACTTGACTTTGATCGCAACCAAAATACCCGAGCATCAGGAACAATCCGCCAATCAAACCTGACCAAAACGTATACGTTTCGTTTGCATTAAAGGTGAAATCGATTGTCTGAAGTCGACCCGTAGCCCCAGCTACATGAAGCGCTGACTCTACACCGACGTCGGTCGGCAACCCGGCCACCAGAGCTCCAACAGCCGCCGTTACTCCCACCATGATCACGACCATTTGCTTCACGTCGGCCCATGTCACGGCTTGCACACCGCCGAACATCGTGTAAACCGTCGTCGGGATCCCGATCGCCAAGATCGTTAGTGGGAGACTCCATCCCAAGACGATCGATAGAATCACAGCCGGTGCGGCAATTATCACTCCCGCACTCAACCCCCGTGACACCAAAAAGAGAAAGCTTGCTACCGCACGGGTCCGAGCATCAAAACGTTTTTCCAGATACTCATAAGCGGTGAAGACTTTCGCACGATGAAAGAACGGAACAAGGGTGACCGACAAAATGATCATTGCAACCGGCAGGCCAAAATAAAACTGTACAAAGCGTACGCCGTCTGTATAGCCTTGGCCTGTAGTTCCAACCAAGGTAATAGCGCTCATCTGAGTCGCCATCACAGAAAGACCAACAGCCCACCAGGGTAACGACCGTGAAGCCAGAAAGTAGCCCTCTATGGCCTTTGTGTCCTTCGACCGTCGGATTCCATCGTAAAGAATCCAGCCGAGGTAGCCGATTATGATGAGCCAGTCGAGAAAGTGCATTTGGGTTAGGAAATCGCAGAAGCTTGGGCAAAAACACTACCCTCGGGAACGACTTAAAAATATTACCAATTTCTTGCTCGGATCCCTTCTTTTCAATAAAGGTCTATCTATCCAAGTCCGAAATGACTCGAGAACAACCACAGTGCTATTAATACAACTAATTGCACAACCACGACGGCCAAGTAGGTTCGAGCCACGGCCGGAGTATAGTCTCCTGACGGTATCAATAGCGTGAATACGTCTAATCAGAACCAACGGCCAATTCCAATCGCTCGTATTCTTATGGGTTTGGTCGTCGTCATCCTACTTATCTCGGTTGGTCGCCAAATGGGCGGCCGTCTACCGCAATTCGCCGAGTGGGTAGCGAACTTGGGTATTTTGGGGCCCATCATTTTTATCGCAGGTTACGCCGGCGCTACGGTCGCTTTTGTACCCGGGTCCGTACTAACGCTCGCAGCTGGTGCGATTTTTGGGTTGGCCAGAGGGGTGACCTACGTCATGATTGGCGCCTCCGCAGGAGCGTGTCTAGCCTTCCTCGTTGCAAGGTACTTTGCCCGAACAGCGATTGAACAACGACTTCGCCGACATAGTAGCTTTGCTGCCATCGACCGTGCCATTGGGCGTGAAGGCCGAAAAATCGTCTTTCTGTTGCGACTGTCTCCGGTCTTCCCGTTCAACCTACTCAACTACGCCCTCGGGCTAACCAATGTGCGTTTTGCCGATTACTTAGTCGCCTGCCTCGGCATGATTCCAGGCACGTTCCTCTATATCTATTATGGAAAGCTTGCGGGTGATGTTGCCCAACTTGCCAGCGGTACAACCGTCGGACGTGGCACCGAGTACTACGTCCTGCTATTTCTGGGACTAGCTGCAACTATCTTGGTAACAACTATTGTCACGCGCACTGCAAGGCAGGCTCTCCAAGAAGCAACGGAAAAACCTGAGACGACGTAGTAAAATCCAAGTACGGCTGGTGCGAGACACAAACCTTGCGCGCGCCGTTCCAGCCGGATAGAATTCCTCTGCCGCGGCCCGCCTCAGACGGCTTTCATCCCGCGAGTGCTGTCGAGTGTGGACGGGGTTTTTACTGTACGGAAAGATAGCAGTTTACTAACTTAAGGACATTGGCTGGTGAACTGAGTCCAGACGAAAGGAGTCACGAGTTGGATCACGTGGCGACGGCTGAAAAAACTGAGCATGCCGAACACGGGCACGAGCATCACGATGAAGGTTTTCTGAGAACCTATATCTTCTCACTCGACCATAAGGTGATTGGGATTCAATACGCTATCACCGGAATGCTGTTCCTGTTATTCGGCTTCACATTAATGATGATCATGCGCTGGCAGCTGGCGTATCCATTCCAACCCATCCCGTTGATTGGCGGTCTTCTGGGTGACAGTCGCGCACCTGGCGGCATCATGTTGCCGGAGTTTTACAACCAGTTGGGCGCCATGCACGGCACGATCATGGTCTTTCTCGGCGTTGTACCGCTGGCGGTTGGTGGTTTTGGAAACTTTGTGCTGCCTCTGCAAATCGGTGCTCCCGACATGGCCTTTCCCAAGCTCAACATGTTGAGCTATTGGTCATTTTTCGTTGGTGGCGTCGTGATGTTCGCTAGTTTTTTCGTCCCGGGCGGCGCAGCGAACTCAGGATGGACCTCCTACGCACCGCTGTCGGTCATTGCAACGACCGGGCAAACGTTATGGCTGGTCGGAATGATTTTCCTGATCACGTCCTCGCTCTTGGGCTCGGTCAATTTCATTGTCACGACACTTCAGCTTCGGGCACCCGGCCTCAGTTTCATGCGACTGCCGTTTTTTGTCTGGGCTCAATTAGTCACATCGTTTCTTTTGTTGTTAGCGTTTCCACCGCTTGAAGCGGCTGGCGTATTACAGCTTATGGACCGAGTGGCCGGAACAAGTTTCTTCTTACCAAGTGGGTTATACGTCGGGGATGGTCCTCTCGAAGTTAGTGGCGGGGGCAGCCCCCTGTTGTGGCAACATCTCTTCTGGTTCCTAGCTCACCCGGAAGTGTACGTGCTGATCCTGCCGGCGATGGGCATTGTGGGTGAAATTATTGCGAACAACACCCGGAAACCAATCTGGGGCTACCGCGTTCTGATCGCGTCGATCGTGTTTCTCGGATTTATGTCGTTCGTCGTCTGGGCCCACCACATGTTCATGACAGGCATGGGAACCACGATGAGTTCATTTTTCCAGACCACGACGATGATCATTTCAATCCCATCTGTTGTGATTCTGTCTGCGTTTCTTCTTTCTCTCTATGGCGGCTCAATCCGCTTTACAGTACCTATGCTGTTCGCACTGGCCTTCTTACCGATGTTTGCCATCGGCGGATTGACGGGATTACCACTCGGCCTCGCAGCACCGGACCTCCACCTGCACGACACGTATTACGTGATTGGTCATTTTCACTACGTGGTTGCGCCAGGCACCGTGCTGGCGTTACTTGGCGGCGTGTATTACTGGTTCCCAAAAGCAACGGGCCGGATGATGAATGACCTGCTGGGACGGATTCATTTTTGGGGCTCTTTTGTGAGTATTAACATTGTCTTCATGCCAATGTTTATCCAAGGTTTGTCGGGCATGAACCGCCGCATGGCAGATGGTGGAGCCCAGTACTCCATGAATCAAGACGTGCTTGTCTGGAACGAAGTCATATCGATGGGAGCATGGGCCCTCGGATTGTTCCAAATCTTTTTTATCTACAATTTTTTCCGGAGCATCAAGAAGGGTAAAAAGGTGGGCGCCAATCCTTGGCAAGCTACGACGCTAGAGTGGTCGGCACCATCGCCACCACCTCATGGAAACTTCACGACGCCTCCGGTAGTGCACCGTGGCCCATATGAGTACAGCGTCCCGGGATCCAGCGGCGACTACGACATGCAGGCTGATGACTCAAAGGGACAGCAGGCCGAACCTGCGAAGGTATAGAACCGATGGAAATTCCATACATCGTTGACGAACGTCCGGATACTGGGTTAACCAACGTAAAACTCGGCATTTGGTTATTCCTAGCTTCCGAAGTCATGCTCTTTGGAGGACTGTTCTCAACTTACATCCTCCTACGAATCAACGCTGCCGACTGGCCACTGGGGGCGGACATCCTCAGCACACCGATCGGCACGTTCAACACAGCTGTCCTGATCGCTTCAAGTATCACGATGGTCCTTTGCTATGCAGCGCTGAAACAAGACGACCTACCAGGATACAAACGCTACATGGGCCTGACCATTGGCTTGTCTCTACTCTTCCTAGTGGTAAAAAGTTACGAGTATTTCGACAAGTTCTCGCATGGGGACTATCCCAGCGTCAGTACCTATTTCGCGATTTATTTCACAATGACCGGATTGCACGCTCTGCATATCGTCGGGGGAGTCATTGTGAACGGTTACTTTTTGGGTCCAGGCAGCGCCTTGTGGAACACGAACAAGCAACAATTCATCAATCGCATAGAAGCCGCCGGTTTGTACTGGCATTTCGTCGACTTAGTCTGGATTTTCCTGTTCCCAATCCTATATCTGACGTAATTGAACCGCGACCGAGGAGAGACACATGAGTGAAGACGTACAAGCGCACATTAAGCTGTATAAGAAAATTGGTGTGGCGCTGATGGTGTTGACGGTCGTGACCGTGTTGGTCTCATTTTTACCAGTTGGAGTTGCGTTGGGTGTGGTGATTGCCCTAATCGTTGCAACAGTCAAAGGTTCACTTGTTGCAACTTATTTCATGCACTTAGTGGATGAACGTAAAACCATTTACTTCACGCTCCTGCTCACCGTCTTTTTCTTTTTAGTCTTGATTATGATCCCAATTCTTGGGCACACGGATACATACGGCAGAAAGATGGTCGTCCCGAATTCTGACGCGGCTGTCGCGGCCGACCACAGCGAGGCGGCTCACTGATGATGTCACTCCGCGGAATACACCTGCTGTTCATCGCAGTGTCCATCGCCCTAGCGGCCATGACCACACTGTGGGGAATCGGGATGTATGTGTCTGATCGCGGCAGCTGGGGTCACTTGGCATTTTCCGTTGGGTCGCTGGCTTCGGGACTCGGCATGGGCGTCTATCTAGTCTCTTTTGTTCGTAAAACTCGTCGGATCGGGATGGAATAGTCATGAAGAAACAATTCATAAGTGCAGTCCTTTTTGCGTCGGCGCTGGTGTTTTTTGTTCCCACCAACTCCTTAGGGTGCCCCATTTGTTTTAGTCTCGACCCGGATTCTCAAATTGGTCAAGGTGTGAACTGGGCGGTCTTTGCGCTCCTAGGCATCACTGGTGGTGTACTGAGCGGGTTTGTGGGTTTTATACTGCACCTGGTTAAACGATCCCGCCAAACATTGGGACAAGACGATAGAAACAGGCCGCAAGCCTGAGTAGGAGAAGGCAAGAATGGGTGAGTTGTTGGGGTTGCCGATCCAAGCATCGGCACACGCGCAAGAAATTGACTCAATGATCATTGTGATCCACTACCTGATGTTTGTTCTGTTCGTCGGGTGGGGCATCTATTTTGTGTGGGTGCTCTTCAGATTTAGAGCCTCTGCGAATCCAACTGCCGACTATACCGGGGTCACGAGTCACTCCTCGAGTTACATAGATGTTGCTGTCGTCGTCATTGAGGCAGTGATACTTGTGGGCTTTGCCATTCCGGCTTGGGCTGACCGCGTCAACGAACTTCCGCCTGAAGGGGAATCAACCGTCGTCCACATGATTGCTAAGCAATTCGAGTGGCACTCTCATTATCCTGGCCCGGACGGCCGATTTGGCCGACGAGACATTAGTCTGATTACCCCAACCAACGCGATTGGTTTGGACCGGAGTGATCCCAACGGCGCCGATGACATCACCACGGTCAACCAGATGAATATGCCAGTCAATAAACCAGTTATTGTTTATCTATCGACGATGGATGTCATTCATAGCTTGGGAATTGCAGAAATGCGCGTCAAACAGGACGCGATCCCTGGCCTAGAAATGCCCATGTGGTGGGTTCCTACCGTGGAAGGAACCTTTGAAATTAACTGCTCCCAACTCTGTGGCCTTGGACACTATCGGATGCGAGGATTTGTGACGGTGCAAACTGAAGCTGAGTTCAACGCTTGGTTGGCCGAAGAGGCCGCCCTTATTGGGTAGCTAGCTAACCGTGTCCGTCCCAGTGCAGTTTCTAAGGGGCGAGCATCCTCGCCCCTTTCGCATGTACAACCCGCCGGGCCGCGCATCAGACCTAGCATTTATCGCGGGGTTCAATGCCCGGCTGGTTCAACAACAATTCAGCGTCCGGATGCAACCAATTCTTCCCGAACTATTTCTTCAAGGGTCTCAAGAGGCACCGCGCCCATAATAGGACGACCGTTAATAAACACCGTTGGCGTTGACGAGACACCACTTCTCCGGCCAGCTTGTAAGTCCTGCTGCACTTGCTCGCTGTAGCGGCCCTCTTCAAGGCAGATCGAAAACGCCTCTGCATCGAGACCAAGTTCCAACGCGTAGGAATTCAATGCAGGAACATCCAAGGCATCCTGATTCACAAACATTTTGTCGTGCAATGACCAGAACATCCCCTGCTCATGAGCACAGTTTCCAGCTTCGGCGGCCTTGAATGCCTGCGGATGATTCGACAAAGGAAAGTCTTTATAAATAAATCGAATCTGATCCGCGTAACGGTCTATCAAGTCCGACAAAATTCCTGTCGCACGCTGACAGTACGGACATTGGAAATCTGAGAATTCCACGAGTAATATCGGGGCATCAGTCGGTCCTTGTGAGGGATCATTAGAAAACACTTCAACCTGTTGTCGCGGTGGATCAAGTGTGAGAACAACGTCGTCGGCTTCTCGCCGCAGATCAGCCATAAACTGCCGCAATGCTTGGACGGGTCGTTGGCGTTCGATCGCATCTTGAATTTCAGACCGAGACTCATCCAAAGTTCGATCGCCTAAAGCTTCCCGGTTGCGCCCGTAGACCAGTGCAATCTCTTCGTCAGTAATAGGTAAAATTCGCAACGGAAGTTCAATAGCAAGCAGTTCGTCTCTCGAAAGACCTCGTGCCACCGCCTCACGATCAATAAGGTGGTTTCCTACTACAACATCTAGAACCCGCCGACGAGTTTCATAAAGTTGCTGGAATAGACGCATCTGTGACCTAACATCATTTTGACTCCACGCTTGATCAAGGTCATCAAGAGTAACGATGATGTCTCCAACCCGCGCCACTTCGGCACTTGCAGCCGGCTGACCATATACAAAGGTTTTTACAGGTCCGGCCAAGAGAAAAACCGCGACCGCTCCCATCAATAGGATCTGTCGAATCACTTGCATCGCCTAAACCTTTCCCCGGTTTAACCACACCCGACTTTCAAAGTGGCACTCTACACCGGTCGAAATAGTGAAGTCTATGCGCCCACGAATTGATCGCAGACTGTCTATGCTCACAGCAACTCCAGTCCGGCGAAAATGTAGCTGGAGAGTGATATGGTCTTGAAGAGTCTTTATCGTCACAGAATGAGTTACTTCCTTAGACACTGGTTGTCGACAGCGGTAGCACTTGGCGCCACCTCTTGGATGCTACCCGGAGTGGAAATCTCTTCATTGCCCGCCTTGATAGTCGCGGCACTGGTATTAGGCTGCGCCAATGCATTCGTCAAACCCATGCTCCTGCTGCTAACCCTACCAATCACCATACTGACATTGGGTTTGTTTTACGCCGTAGTCAACGGCTTGGTTTTTGCGTTAGCAGCTTTTCTGGTGCCTGGATTTAGCGTGTGCTCCTTTGTATGGGCAATGCTGGGTGCGTTTATAGTCGGATTCGTTTCGTGGCTTATAGGAATTGGTCGGCGTCTTGATTAAGACAAGAAAGGCGGTTCTGATGCGGTTTAAGTTGTTGAGGTCAGGCTTCGATCAATTCAGGCGAGCGAGACTGCCAAGCCAAGCATTTCGAAAAGCTTCTTGTGTAGGCGACAGCATCTCACCAGTAGATTCGACAGTGACAATTGTAAAATCCTGCTCCTCTACCAGAGTCACCTGAGATTCTAGAGGACTACCTTGCCGCGAAAAACCAACGGCCACAGTTTCACCCGGATGAATGTCCTGGAGAATGCGATCGAGGGCCCGTATCGAAGACACGGGTTTGTCATCAATTGTTGTTACCACGTCACCACGGTCGATTCCCGCATTATAGAGTGGGGACCCATACGGCGTGGCTGCAGTGACCATCATTCCGTCACCCCAGCGAACCCGACCTAAAGAAGACTGTCCTGCGACCTGAGACTGCAGAATTAAGCCAGCGTGTTCCAACAGGTCAGCGTAGTTCACGACATCTCGACCTTCGATGAATCGTTCAAAAAAATCTACAGCAAATCGATCGTCTCCGGATACCGTTGCCAGCACTGACCGCACATCGGCCAAGGTGTACGGGTTCTCCACAAGACCCGGCGCTAAACCACCGGGCTCACCGAACTGCTCCCAAAGCGCCCGGATATAATCATCCAACGTTACAGCCCCGCCAGAGCGAACACGAAGCGACAAGTCAAGACCCAATGCGATTGCCTCGCCCCAGCTGTAATAGGAAATAAACGTGTTGTCAAAATTTGTTGGATCGATCGCGGTCGCAGCATCCGTAAACGGAGCCAGCCGACTCATTTGAACCGCACTATTGAGTAATCGACCAGGACTTGAAATAACCAAATCGAGGGTTATGCCAAAACTGTCGAGCGTGCGGTGTAACGTTGTAAGACCTGACCGTTGCATGACCAATTTGCCGTAATAGTTGGTAAAGCCCTCCGCCAGCCAGAGCTCACCCGAGATATTCGCGTCGGTAAAATCGAACGGTTCAAGTGATTGCGGGCGTATACGTTCGACATTCCACACATGGAAAAACTCGTGGGCCGCAGACCCGAGTAAACGTTCCACCTGCTCCGGAACGTCAAGTCGACTATTGGAAGTCAACACCGTGCTATTGCGGTGCTCCATCGCATCGCCGCTGGCGCCTGACAGATAGTCGGCTATGAAGGTATAAGTGTTCGTTTCAAACACCGGAAATTCACCAAATATCAGAACCATCTCTCGTACGATTGCCTCAACAGACGACATGTAGTGAGCAGTATTGGCGCGGCTGTCGTGGTGAAGGGCAATTCGAAAAACCGGTTGATTCTCAGGTGAAGATGGATCGGCCACCGAAAACGTGTGAAGTTCAAAATCACTAAGTTCAGTCGGACTGTCCATCAAATACTGCAAATTGGGAGCAGTAAAGACCATCGGATCATTAGTCGGATAGAGCTGTGTGGCTGCCTTCCAGTTCGTATTCGCTGGTGGCTCGAAAACCAAACGGACCGGCCGGTCCTCCAGTCCGAGGCCCCACATGAGGGTCGCGGGCATATTCATATGCGCGTGTCTGGAATCAATCGCCAAATAAGTCCCGTCGATCCGAGAACCAAACAACCGATATCGCAAGTGAACTGAGCCGTTGTGATCAGCAACTACCCACTCATGCGGGTTCGGCCGAGTTGTTATTACCTCAGTCCCTGTTCCGTCGAATGCATGGACGTCAAAGACGTTTTTTGCGAACTCGTGACGAGCATACCGGCCCGGTGACGCACTGCTCATCCGGGCGCGAAGCGGAAAATCACCGAGCTGAGAAAAGGTGACGTCAACTTGGAGCCACCGGTGTTCAGGAGAGGGAAATGACAGACGGTACTCTACGGGATCAATTGTTGGTTGTTGTTCAGCTGTCACCTGCTCCGGCTTCCAGAGAACGGCCAAACAAACTACCACCCAAATCAGCGCTAAACGAGCTAACCGGTGATTCAACCCACCGTTCCTTTCTCCGGTTCCTGTGTAACCTGAGCGACTAGAACATCCTCCGACTGGAGGCCAAGAAGCTCAATCGTGTCATTCACGACCGTCTTGGGCACACCAGACACCTGATATCGTGCGGCGAGATCGGGAAACTCTGTTGCCTCAATAACCGTCGCAACAATTTGTGGACTCGCCGCCGCAAGTTTGTATGCCAGGCCCACGGCCTGCGGACAGAATGCTCAAGTGGGCGTGACAAAGACCTTGATGTCGATTGGTCGGCTAAGAGTTGCAAGGGCCGCCAGACTCTCTTGCTTTAAGGTCAGCTCCCTCGTTCCGACCAAGACTACCGCTTCAAGGATTGAGGTTAGCTCATGGCCGGCTGGTACACCATAATATCGGATACCGAGGTCCGTCTCACCACTCACGATAATCGCAGGCGCTCTGTCGATGCCGAATCGTTCGGCATGTTGTTTGTCCAACACAAGATTGTGCTCTTCAACAATTATCCGTTCAGATAAGTTCGCAAGTTGGTCCACCACTTGCCGAGCAGGCAGGCATGTGTCGCATCCGAAGGTCTGAGTGAAAAATACAAGCTTGACGTTTTGTTTCATGCGAGCCAAACGGCCCTTAACGTTATCACCCGAGACTGAATCATCCATTCTCACACTCTCACAGAAGCAACAAGTTGCCAAGCGCTAAACAAAACGGGTTTCGCTGGCCGAGTCACTTAAAAAGATCGTCAAAAGCTTGGCGGGCACCGTCGGTGCTGTGCTTGGAGGTCGACGTAGAACCAGTTTCACGTTCGACCGTCACTCGCGCTCTGTAATAGGTGCAGGTATTACTCGCATCTTTCGGCGACACTCGGCTAGGAATGGGTTGGCTACATTCGAGCGGGCTCCCAGTGTCAAACCAGGTGCATTGTGAGCAGCTATGCAAATCACTGGAACATTTTGGACACCTGGACCCAACCTCAACAGGGCCCACTATACCGTGGCCACACCGGGCACACTTCGTAACATCCCGAAAACCGGGCATGTTGATTTTCTGGGGTTCCCGAGATCCATATCCACGACGAGGTCCTCGCTCTCGCTTGTCGACGGATTGACCCGGTCGGTCGTCACGAATCTCGGTGGGGGATTCGTCCTGATACCCGCGCTGACGATATTTCTTGGACATACGGACGTTGACTGCAGACTTGATCTAGCGCAAGCCTGACTATTTGTCCAGATTTTCTGGCCTGAACAATTGCCCAATCGCTTGCTTGACCTCACCGAGGTCCGGCAGTTGCGGTATATCGTATACCTTTGAAAACACAATTATTCCGCTCTTGTCGATAACAAAAACGGCACGCTCAGAAACCCCATCTTCCCGGCCAACACCGAACGCCGCAGCTACTTCGCCGTGTGGGTGGAAATCACTCAAAAGGTCAAAAGAAAGACCGCCCAAATGGCTTGCCCACTCAGCCTTGGTGGGAACGGCATCAACGCTGATGCCAAGAACATGGGTCTCATGCTCAACAAACCAATTAAGGTCTTCTTGGTAGCTGATCATTTGACTGGCGCAAACCGGTGTCCACGCCAAAGGATGGAATGCCACCAGTACATATTTCTTCTCCTTGAAACTGGACAATCGGACCCGGCCACCCAAATGGCTTGCCAACTCAAAATCAGGCGCCTTACTGCCTACACTTATCGCCATTCCTGAAGGATACCGCACTACACCTATAATCTCTTAGCCGCTGGGTACAATCATGTCCACAGTGCTTTTATCTATGAAAACCACTTTTTTGGTGTTCTCGTTATTGCTTGTAGTTATCATCCTGCCCGCGAAGGTAGACGCTCAAGACCTGCCGCCTGTGCAAATCTTTGGGGGACTGACCTTTCTTGATACCTCCGACGTGATCGAACGTCCGACTACCGGTTGGTTGGTCGGCGGCGTATGGAATCTTACCGAAAAATTTGGTCTGGAAATTCACATCAGCCGATTAGAACACTCCCAGTCGATAACATTTCTCACAATAGACTCCCGGTTTCTAACCCTTCTGGCTGGCCCAATAAAGACGTGGCGTTTCGGTCTTGTTCAGTCTTTCGGGCACCTCTTGTTGGGAACAACTCAGTTGGATATCTCGGCAGTCTCAGATGTGCCATTTCCGTTGTCTGGTTCGTCCCAAGACACGAATGGTACACTTCTGATTGGTGGAGGTATCGAAATTCCATTGGTTCACCGTTTATCGACTCGGCTTGGATACGACTATCGCAAAATATTCGCCGTAAAGAGTTACAATCAACACGGGATTTATCTCAGCGCGGTCTATGGTTTTTGACTGCTTCCCAGATAGGATCGCTATATCTCTTTAAACTCTTATAAAACTGAGTCGCCATGCCACTACGAATCATAAGCGCGTTGTTTATTCTCCTCCTGATCGTTAGCTTGCCCTCATTTGCAGAAATTTATACCGAGTGGCTATGGTTCGGAGAAACAGGGTATCAATCCATCTTTCTCACGAGTTTAACGACTAAAGCACTGCTGGGCATCGCTGCATTTGTCTGCTCTTTTGCCTTTCTATTTGCCAATTTCAGATTGGCGCTGCGGGGTCCAGACCGGCCGTTCGTATTATTCCCGGGCGGCGGAGACATCCAGCCAATCGTCTTGCAATCACACCACTTAGGCTTTCTCGCCGCCGGGCTATCTGGAGTTTTAGCTCTTTTCATCTCTGGAATCGTCTCTAGCCAATGGTTGGTCGTCTTGCAGTTTTTCAACGCCACGGCGTTTGGTGAGGTTGACCCGATTCTTGGGCGAGATGCCGGTTTCTACATTTTCACATTGCCTTTTCTTGATTTCCTGAGATACACCGGTTTCGGACTGATGGTCCTATCGTTTATAGGCTCCATTGGCGGGTACGTCGCGACCGGACAGATCGCTGTCTCGCCCGAAGGTTTGTCAGTTGGTCCAAAATCAAGGCAGCACCTGTCAATGCTGATTGCGGCGATTTTCGTCCTTCTCGCCGCCGGTGCTTATCTCGACATACCTCGGACACTAACCACACCTGCTGGGATAGTACATGGCGTTTCGTATGCCGACGAAGCTGTTCGGCTCCCAGTGTTGTACATTTTGACGATCGTTGCTGCCGTTGGCGCTTTGGCCGCAGCTTACGGGGCGCTGGCCTCAACGATTTGGCCGGTCGGTGCGGCCATAGCGGGTTATTTGGTAGTTTCGGTAGCGGGCGGTGGAGCCGCATCGTTGCTTCAACAATTCGTGGTCACTCCCGACGAACAAGACAAAGAAGCACCCTTTCTTACCCACAACATTGCAGCAACGCGGGTTGCGTTCGACCTAGACGGCATTGATGAACGACAGGTCTCCGGCGATGCTGAATTAGCGATGTCAGACATTGAAAACAACGCGGAAACAATCAACAACGTCCGCCTGTGGGACCAGCAGCCACTCCTCGATACATTTGGACAGATTCAGGAAATTCGCACCTACTACGAATTTGCGTCTGTGGACAACGACCGTTACGTCGTGGATGGAGAATATCGACAAACAATGCTCTCGAGTCGCGAGTTAAACTCGAGTAGCCTTCCCAACCGGTCCTGGATCAACGAGCGCCTGCAATACACTCACGGATTCGGGGTCGCCATGGGACCAGTCAACGAGGTCACGCAGGAAGGTTTGCCTGTTTTGTTTCTCCGAGATCTTCCACCTCAATCCGACACCAATCTTTCAGTCGACGAACCGAGCATCTACTTCGGTGAACTATCGAACGACTATGTCGTCGTGAACACGAACACCGACGAGTTTCATTATCCTGAGGGCGACGACAACGTGTCGACGCGTTATGACGGCACCGGTGGAATTGAGCTTGGCAACCTCATCCAAAGAATGCTGTTTAGCCTACGGTTTCGGTCTTATGAGATCCTCGTAAGTGGCCAGTTAAATAGCGACAGTCGGATCATCTTTCACCGAAACATTTCTGACCGAGTGGCGACAATCGCGCCCTTTTTGCAGTACGACTCAGACCCCTACCTGGTAATTGCCGATGGAAGACTGTTTTGGATTCGAGACGCATATACGGTCTCTGACAACTACCCCTATTCCACACCAGTCGGAGCTGGCTTAAACTACATCCGCAACTCCGTAAAACTCGTGATTGACGCCTACAACGGAACAACTACGTTCTATCTGGCAGACCCCGATGACCCAATTGCTTTAACCCTCGGCAAAGTTTTTCCGGGGTTTCTCAAACCGCTTGAGTCAATGCCGGAAGAACTGCAAAGTCACCTACGCTATCCCGAAGGAATCTTCGCCCTACAGACCGCGATGTACTCGACCTATCACATGACTAACCCCTCTGTCTTCTACAACCGTGAAGACCAATGGGAAGTTCCTGTTGTTGATGGTGAGCAGTTGGAACCGTACTACACCATCATGCGATTGCCCGGTGAAGAGAAAGCTGAATTCATACAGATGCTGCCCTTCACACCGAGAGGCCGGAACAATCTTGCTGCGTGGATGGTCGCGAGAAGCGATGGCGCCAATTATGGCGAAATGATGGTTTTCCAATTTCCGAAACAAAAACTGGTTTTTGGTCCGTCTCAAGTAGTGGCTCGCATTAATCAAGACCAGGAGATTTCCCCACAGATAACGCTTTGGAACCAACAGGGCTCCGAGGTAATTCAGGGAACACTTTTAGTAATCCCAATTGAAGAAGCATTGCTCTATGTTCGCCCTATGTATCTTCGTGCATCTGGTGGTCGAATTCCTGAGTTGAAGCAAGTCGTCGTGGCATACCAGAATCAGATTGTCATGGAGGCCACTTTAGACTTAGCGCTTCAGCGACTATTCGGTGGATCAGAGCCTGCCGGTTTTCCGACGACTACACCAACAATACTCGCGGAAACCGAATCTGAATCAAGCACTCAGACTGCGGCGGTTATCTCCTCGGAACCACTAGCCGATGAAACACTTACGCAACAGGCGCAGGACTACTACAATCGAGCGTTGCGGTCCCAGCGAGACGGAGATTGGGCTCAGTACGGTGTCGAAATTGAGCGGCTTGGCAGTATCTTGGAACAGTTACAAGGCGGGCAATAATATGGCTCCATCTCAAGCGCGCGCCGGCGCAATCTGTCTCTATCATGACGTGGCCGTGTTTCTCGCGAGTTCAAAATGAGGTGCGGCTAATGCATTCCACTGTGCGGGTTAGTCTAGTATGGGCGCTCTGTCTCATCCTTGGGGCTTGTGCGACCCCAGAACCAGAATCCGTCGAACCGACTCCAGGCTTGATAGCTTTTACCGGGGCACGTCTAATCCTAGGCGACAGTAATACTGTCATAGAGAACGGGACTCTCATTGTTCGCGACGGACGGATTGAGGCTAGCGGCGACAGTGTCACTGTCCCAGTGGACGCACAACTCGTTGATGTCTCAGGAAAGACAATAATCCCCGGACTGATCAACGCCCATGGTCACGTCAATAATGTGCGCGGTCTAGAAGCAGACCCGGCATTTTATACCGAGGCACACATTGAGAATCAGTTGGCGCTCTACGCACGCTACGGAGTGACCACGGTGTTTAGTCTTGGCGGCGGTGGTCCGACGGGCGTAGCCGTCCGAGATCGAGCGACACAAGACCTCAACTATGCGAGGTTGTACCTGGCGGGTCCTGTGATAACCGCTGATTCACCGGAAGAAGCAACCGAGCGCGTTAACGCTATCGCGGATACGGACGTGGACATCATTAAGATCCGGGTAGACGACAACCTCGGCGGCAGCCAAAAGATGCCCCCCGATGTTTTTACCGCGGTCATAGACGCGGCCCATGCTCGGGATTTACGGGTCGCCGCACATTTGTATTACCTTGACGACGCAAAACAACTATTGGTAGCCGGAGCTGACCTGATTGCTCATAGCGTCAGAGATGAGGCTGTGGACGAAGAGCTGACCACTCTACTGAACGAACACGATGTTTGTTACTGCCCAACATTGATGCGAGAAGTGTCGACGTTTGTCTATGAGTCCCGACCCGATTGGTTTGACGACCCTTTCTTCTTACGAGAAGCTGACCCAGCGGTAATCAACGAACTTTCTTCACCTGCGTATCAGGAACGTATCCAAAACAGCCGAACGGCTCCAATTTATAAAGAAGCTCTCCAGCAGGCAAAAACAAACCTTAAGTCGCTCTCCGACGCAGGAGTGGGCATCGCTATGGGCACAGACACCGGGCCCGCTGGACGGTTTCAAGGATTCTTCGAACACAAAGAATTGGAGTTGATGGTGGAGGCCGGTCTAACGCCACTTCAAACCATTGTCGCGTCGACTGGAGATGCTGCCCGGTGCATGCATGTCGATGACCATCTCGGTTCCCTCTCCCCAGGAAAATGGGCAGATTTCATCGTTCTTGGCGCCAATCCACTTGACGACATCAGAAACACTCGAGAGATCGAGTCAGTCTGGATTAGCGGAAATCAAGTGCCCAGTACCGAATAACCACGACACGGGTTCGCTCTCGGCATTCTCTCTGCCGCACAGTGTCGATAATTTCTACTAGGCGCGTGGCGTGACTCCGACACCGCGCTTCTTCCAGTACCGCGCGAGACCAAGCCAACACATCGATAGCGGTGCCGCTGAGTCGTACAAAGTAGCGGTCGCCGGAGAAACGTGACGTTGAATATAGACACGCATCTTATTTGTAAACGCGTCCATGCGTACATCTGGATCTTCGTGGTCTTCAAGGCTTTGCCGCGCGATGGCTGTCATTGCATTCAAATGTTCAAGAAACGCATCAAGATGCGATTCAACGTCATTGTGGGGCCCGAAATGAGTAACAAAAAGTGTCGCCGGCTGGCGCCGCCGAATCAAATCGATGCTCTGTTTCCATTTGTCGATATCGACGTCTGGTGGTGGCGTCGGTGGCATCGGAAACAATTCGTCACCAATTCGCATACCGGCTGTGTCACCGACAAATGCAATTCCACTCGATTGGTCAAAATATCCAACGTGATGCGACGCATGTCCCGGTGTGTAAGCCACATCAAGTTCTCGGTCGTTTACATTGAGTCGCTCGCCGCCTTTTAGGAGTCGAATGTTTTTCTCAGGCACAGGAAGAAATTCACCCCACAACCGGTCCATGTCCTCTCCATACAAACGACTAGCACTGGCCAAGAGCTTAGCTGGGTCCACCATGTGCGGCACACCCTGCTCGTGAACATAGACTTCCACATCCGGATTCTGTTTTACGATAGACCCTGCCGCACCGGCGTGATCGAGATGAATGTGTGTCAGCAATAGTTCCCGTACATCAGCTAAGGCAAACCCATGATCAACAAGTGTCTGCCGCAGCGTGTCCAAACAACTTGCTGGACCTGGATCCACCAAAGTTAGACCATTAGGTCCCCGTAAAACAGCCGTCGCGATGACTCGTGGTTGGCCCAGGAACTTTAAATCCGCAAATTGAACGCCTCTGCCAATCGTTTCCATGACTGCACAGATTCTACTATGTGGCCGCGCGGTATCTTGACCTGCCGCTACAGTCAGCCGAAGATAGAAACGTGGCCGACCGAACAATACCCGGAGGTACAACACCTAGCGGTGAAGTACTCGACCGCCAACAACAAAAGACCAAAACACCCAAGATGTACCGAGTGTTACTTTTAAACGACGATTACACCACTATGGAATTCGTTTTGAGTGTGCTTGAAGAAGTTTTCCAAAAGAGTCCGGCAGAGGCTTTTCGTCTGATGATGCAGGTGCACACTCAGGGAAAAGCTACGTGTGGAATTTATACCCACGAAGTTGCTGAAACGAAAGTGGAAATACTTCGCGAACTAGCCCAGCGCGAAGGATTTCCTCTACAAGCTATGATTGAGGAAGGTTAATTCGCCTTATGTTCAGTGCATCACTTGAGTTGATTCTAAACGTCGCCTATCGGGAAGCTGCGTCCCGGCGGCACACTCACCTCACGCTGGAGCATCTTCTTTATGCACTAGCACACGACCCTGAAGGAGAACGAATACTTGCAGCTTGTGGAGTCGACCTCCCAAGCCTTCGGGTGACACTTGACGAGTTCTTATCCTCACTCGAAACATTCGAAAAAAAGGAGCGTAGCAGAGAGCCAGCTCAGACACTCGGTTTTAGGCGGGTTTTGCAGACAGCCGTGCTTCATGTTCAGAGTGCCGGCAAGGACGAGGTCAGAGCAGGCGATGTGTTAGCGGCTATTCTGCAGCAACCCAAAGCATATGCCTCCCAGCTGCTTGAAACACAAGCAGTCACAAGATTGGACGTTCTCAACTACATCTCCCACGGAATTTCCAAGGTTCCGTCAATCTCGGGAGAAAGTGAGTTAAAAAGCGCCACAGTTCACACTGGCGACGAAGGTCCCACAAAGACTCAAGAGCCGCTGGAAGCCTATACGACAAACCTGACACACCGAGCGCAGTCAAATAAGCTCGACCCCCTGATTGGACGTGATGCCGAGTTGCGGCGAACGATGGAAATTCTTTGTCGGCGGCGCAAGAACAATCCAGTCTTTGTCGGTGATGCAGGGGTGGGAAAAACCGCATTGGCAGAGGGCCTGGCCATTCGCCTACTCGACGATGACAGCCCAAATCGACTGAAAGGCGCTGAGATTTTTTCGCTTGATACAACCGCACTTTTGGCCGGCACCAGATTCCGCGGGGACTTTGAAGAACGGTTCAAGGCTGTTATTGAAGGACTCCGTAACCACCAAATGCCCATCCTTTTCATAGACGAAGTGCATACGGCGGTCGGAGCCGGCGCTACGACCGGTGGCACTATGGATTTGGCAACATTGATAAAACCAGTCCTTACGACTGGGGAACTACGAGTGATTGGCTCCACTACTTTCGAAGAGTTTAAACAGATTGAAAAGGACCGTGCCCTCGCTCGCCGCCTACAAAAGATCAGTGTCAACGAACCTTCCGTAGATGAAACAACCAAGATTCTCGAAGGTCTCAAGTTGCGCTACGAATCACATCACGACGTCGAATACGAAGACACGGCTCTATCGACTGCAGCCAAACTGGCCAGCAGACACCTCCGTGACTCACGCTTACCTGACAGTGCGATTGACGTCATAGACGAAGCAGGCGCTTTCTTGGCTCTCCGGCATGGAAACCAAGACGATAGTTTCGCCGGAAAGCCTCTTGTTGTGACGACTGATGCCATTGAACGCGTCGTGGCTCGAATGGCAAGAATCCCTGAAAAACAAGCCTCTTCATCAGACAAGGAACGTCTCAGAACCCTAGAAGAATCCCTGCAACGGGTTGTATTTGGTCAACCAGAGGCTGTGGCCGCTGTAACAGCATCAATAAAACGGGCACGTGCGGGCCTTGGTCTTCCAGATCGTCCGGCGGGATGTTTCTTATTCACTGGCCCTACGGGTGTCGGGAAAACAGAACTGGCCCGACAACTAGCAGTGCATCTCGGCAACGAATTCATCCGGTATGACATGAGTGAGTACATGGAAAAACATGCGGTGTCGCGTCTCATTGGAGCACCGCCTGGTTACGTCGGATTCGAGCAGGGCGGATTGTTAGTTGATGCGGTACGAAGCCATCCGTACTCTGTAGTGTTATTGGATGAAATTGAGAAAGCCCATTCAGATATCTTTAACATCCTCCTGCAAGTAATGGACCACGCCACACTGACAGACAACAACGGACGAAAAGCTGACTTTCGTCATGTTGTTCTGGTCATGACATCAAACGCTGGTTCCCGTGAAGCCAGTGCAACCTCCATCGGCTTCAACGAGGACCAAAATGCATCGTCGAGTGCCCGGATGAAGTCAGCGGTTGAACGGGTGTTTAGTCCGGAGTTTCGGAATCGTTTAGACACCATAGTCAACTTCGGATCGCTCACGCCGGCCGTAATGCAGACTATCGTAGAAAAGTTCATCATTCAGCTTGAAGCGCAATTAGCGGAACAACGGGTTGCAATCAGCCTCGGTTCCGACGCGCGGCAATGGCTCGCCGAAAAAGGACATGACCCAGTTTATGGAGCTAGGCCGCTTAACCGGCTAATTCAATCCGAAGTTCGAAATCCGCTCACTGACGAAATCTTATTTGGTCGCCTTGAGAAAGGGGGCACTGTCAATATCAGGCTGAATCCTACAAAAGACGGTCTGGAGTTTAGTTACGACACACTGCAAACTGCCACGCGTGGGTCGGAAGCGTCATTCTCTCAAAACGACACCATCCAGGAGCCTGCGGGTGAGTAAACAGTCAATCAAAACTGTAGCAGCAGAAAAAACCCAAGAAATTCAGAGCGCCCTTGGACAACCAGCAGCCACCGATCCAGACCCTGCACTAGAAACAACAACAGTGAGGGTTGTAGACAAACGCTGGCATGCTCAAGAAAACATCGATAACAACACAGAGGATCGGTCTAGCAAACCAACATTCTTAGAGGAACTAGAACTTAAGTTGGCTGACAAGGAGAAATTGCTTTCCGAGTATGCGGAACGATACAAGTCAGTAACTAAAGAGTTTGAAGAAACACGTGCACGGCTTCGTAAGGAGGTCACCAAAGACGTCCAGCGCGAGAAGCGCGCGGTATTGACATCGTTTCTTGAAATCCTGGACAACCTTGATCGTGCCATTCAAGCCTCGCGCGAAGCAGCAGATCTTGACCCAAAAGTAGTTATCCTTTTAGAAGGGGTGGAAATGGTTCGGCAGCAGTTTCTTTCAACGCTAGAAAGCCATGGGGTTGACTCTATCGATGCCTTAGGAATGCCGTTCGACCCCAATGTTCACGATGCAATCTCTATCGTGCCCGTCACCACCACTGACCGCGATGGTCACGTCATCGAAGTCGTCACACCTGGATATCAGATAGCAGACGAAGTCTTGAGACCTGCAAGCGTCACAGTGGGGAAATTTTCTCCAAACTCTGAATGAGTTCTTGAAGTTCTGTGATTTGATTTTGAGCCGCATAGAGAATCGCTCGACGCTCTTGAAGCGTTGGCACACTCCACTCCTCGCCATCAAATCGCACATTTCCGGGCTGGTTGAATTCCACAAGATCGGCGTCCATGGTTTCGACGTAAAGTCTCATGGCCTTAAACTCCGGCAGTCATTGAAGCACGGTCGATGTCATCAACTGCAACCACAACGGTTGCGATCCGACCGGGATCAAAGGAAGAACCGTAAGCATATTCCACGTTGACTCCGGCGCTACTGATAAGGCGGGTCGCCGCACGCAGAGCACCAACCTCATTGGGAATTTGTACGCAGAGGACCTCCCGCTTTTCGATCAAATACTCGTGCGTCGTTAGGATGCCAAACGCTTTAAGTGGATTATCGACGATCAAGCGAAGGGCGCCAGTGGAATCCAGCGAGAATGCCTGTATCCTAACTTTCTCATCTGCCAGACGCAGGACGACTTTTTCTAGCTCTCTCGGACTATTGGGCAGTTTCAACGTGATCTCTGTACATGTGGACATAAAGAGGAGCTTACTATGGTTAAGATGCAAGAAAGTACTTGAACAGAGCACCTAACAGGTCGGGCACATCCGATACAATCAGTATCATGCCAGTAAAGACGGCCACCCCAATCCCAGTGGCTCACCGCCTCAAAGGCTTCGACTACGCCATCAGAAATATCGTCACCGAAGCACAGAAAGTGGAAGACCGCGGACGCCCAGTCCACTATCTCAATATCGGAGATCCAGTTCTATTTGGATTCGAAACGCCCCCGCATTTGGTTGAAGCGGTAGAACGGGCCATGCGGGACGGACAAAACGGATATACCCCGGCCGCGGGAATCGTGAGCGCGCGAGAAGCCGTTGCAAACGAATATTCCACATGCGGTCTTGAAATGACTGCTGACCGAGTCGTCCTGACGTCTGGTACCTCCGAAGGGATAGAGCTGGCTTTAAGTGTCGTTGTTGACCGCAATGATGAAGTACTTATCCCGGTGCCAACATATCCATTTTACACCGCCACCTTGACGAAACTCGGGGCGAAGGCAGTCTACTATCCGACAGATCCTGCCCAAGGATGGCAACCCGATATCGATCGCTTGCGTAGTTTGGTTTCGCCACGCACGCGGGCATTGGTGGTCATTAACCCTAACAATCCCACCGGTGCGGTCTACGCGGAAGAGACAAGATCGGCTCTTGTCGATATCGCTGACAAAGGAAACTTCGTCCTGCTGTCTGATGAGGTTTATACGGACTTGGCGTACGCAGGACCGATTTCACCAATCGGGACGATCAACCCCGAAGCCCCGGTGATCTCGTTTTCGTCGGCGTCAAAAGCATACATGGCACCTGGTTGGAGAACCGGCTGGATGGCTGTCGGACAGACTGAACGCCTAGATACTGTTTTGGCAACCATAAAAGAACTCGCGGATGGGCGATTGTGTACAAACGGACCAATGCAGCACGCGGTAGCGGCAGCACTTTCCGGAGATCGCACTCACCAAAACGACTTCCGATCCCAGCTGAAGGTCCGCGCCGACTTGACGTCGCAACGCTTGAATGACATTCCCGGCATCTCGTGCGTGCCGCCGGCGGCGGCCTTTTACGCGATGCCTAAGGTGGACTTGCCGGACGGACGGACGGATGAAGAATTCGTTCTTGGACTGCTTCACCGGACAGGCATTCTGTGTGTCTACGGTTCGGGATTCGGCACGGACCCCGCTGACGGATTCTTCAGGATTGTTTTTCTAGCGTCCCCAAGCGAATTGGATAAGTACTGCGACGCGATCTCGGAGTTCACCGTTGATTTCTTAGCTAGTTGACGGGTATCGACTAAGGTAAGACACTAAGGGGCGGTCAGTATGCAGCAGAAGGGCCAATGAAAATACCGCATCCTATGCTTGAGGCTTTTGTTATGAAGTGGAAAATGCTGTTCGCCACAGCGCTTTGTCTGATGCTACCTGCTGTAGGCGGCGCTCAGTCGCCTCTTACACTCGAGGACTTCGATTCACTTGTGAACCAACTGCAAACTGTTGCAGAGACAGGTGACCAGGATGGTTTTCTCAGTTTATTAGCACCTGATGCGGACCGAGCAGCCGCCCGTCAATTTGCACTAACTGAATTGCGCGACGTCGGCGATCGAACAACCGTTATAGCAAGGTTTCTAATCCCAGCCGAAGAAGAGGAAACCACCCACGAATTGCTAGTCGAAGTTTTCACAGAAACTGGCGATCGTGCACGTCTACAGACTTGGAGTCTTGATGTAACCGAAGCAATATTCTCCCAAGAACCTGTAACTAGCGATACGCCGATAGGAACCGAAGATACCCGCTCCTGGATAATTAGTGGTCACCGCGCCATGGACAGTATCGACACGCTCCACCATCTGACACTCAACGCCGAGAAACAATTCGATGCTGAAAATGTCGTTGTTGCCGGGGAAGACATGACCCTTCAGATGTCGAGTGGGGCGGTATTTGTCGCAGAAGTTGAAGCCGGCATCACAGGGCTCGTACTGGTCGGCGAAGGAGTAATGACTTTTGATCCTACTCCTGAATCTGAACGTCGACAGGTTGAGATCTTCTCTGGATCTGAAGCACTGCAAACATCGTTCACTCATGCCTTCGTAAGGGTAAACCCGACCGTGTTCTCATCAAGAGTATCTCCGAGTCGTCTCACTGAGACTCCCGTCGATTCACAAGCGTTAAATGAAGCCCAAGAACTTTTTGCGACTGTTTCCGAACAGTCATACACAGTAAATCTCAGCGATTTAAGTGACCGCACATGGTGGTTGACACCGACTGTAGGCCACTTTCAAGTTGAAGTATCAACAGAAGAGTTTGGATTGCTCACATATGCGCAGGCCCAGAATCAACCCGAAGACATCACACTCTACCAGCGTGACCCGGCGTACAAGATTATTTCGTTGTATCCATCGGCAAGACAACGAACCGTTCAGGGTAAGTACTATGACGATCGGGACTCCATACCCTACGACATTCTTGATTACGATGTCGTTGCCTCATTTGAACCAGCGGGCGTTAACCAAGAATCGCTGAGTGCGAGAGCGGAACTTGAGGGATGCTGGATTACCGGCACTACTCGCCTCGCCGTTGAAGTCACCGAACTCAACTTTAATAATTTGACACTGCAACTCGCAGATGAACTTAACGTTCAGTCGGTCACATCCCGTGAATTTGGGCCCATGCTTTTTTTTCGAATGGGCGGTCGGAATAACCTAGTAATAAGTTTACCTGATACAGCGCCCATCGGGACCGAATTCAGTGTCACGATCGCTTATTCTGGCTTGTTACCTGCTCAGGCCGCTGATGAGAATTGGCTGGGCACCCGCCGGCAGCTCTATAGAGCAGACCCTCTATTCGGAATTGGCGAACGTCGCTATATCTACAGCGGGGCCACGGCGTGGTATCCCCAAGGTGTAATCCCTGATTTCGCAACTGCCACAATGGAGTTGACCGTCCCTGCGGATTATGGCGTCATCGCGAGTGGTGAAGCCCGCCAGAATAATCTGCCTCTCGCTCCGCGCGACGAGGAGCTTGGTCCCAAAACCTACCGATTTATCACTCTCCAACCGGCAAGATACCTGTCGGCTGTGATTTCACGGTTTTGGCCACACGAGACACCAACTCTGGACATTGTCCTGGATTCGCCAGTCACGATGCCAGCCATTCGATCAGGCGTCATATACGATGGGCTAGAACTAGCTGTCGAAACCAATCCCCGTAGCAGCAATCAAGTCGAGGAATATTATGCTCGAGCGCAGGACATCTTAGACTTTTATGGCTCGCTGGTCGGAGACCTCCCGTATCCTACTTTTACCCTTGCTTTAACTGATAGCGTTTTGCCCGGAGGACACAGCCCCGCTTATTTCTCAATACTCAACCAGCCGCTGCCGGTAAATCCAGGCGAACAAGTGTCTTGGGGTAACGACCCTGTGGCGTTCAACAATACCGAACACTTTTTTCTAGCACACGAACTTGCACATCAATGGTGGGGCCAAGCGATTGGCTGGAAAAACTACCACGAACAATGGCTCAGTGAATCCCTCGCTCAGTATTTTGCGGCACTCTACGTACAAGAGGATGCCGGAGACTCAGAATTCCTCGATGTTCTGGAACAAATGCGCCGTTGGTCAATGAGACATTCTGACGAAGGCCCTGTTTACCTGGGTTTTCGGCTTGGGCACATTGAGAGTGACGCACAAATTTATCGCGCTCTTGTATACAACAAAGGTGCGATGGTCCTTCACATGCTTCGGCGACTGATTGGCGACGACGCATTCTTCGCTGGCCTGCGTCATTATTACAGCGCAATGCGATTTCGCAGTGCCGGGACCGACGATTTAATTCGAGCCTTCGAGACCCAAGCCGCTCGCTCGCTCGAGGATTTCTTCGACCCGTGGATCCACGGGTCTGAATTACCACTTCTGAATTTCAAGTACCGGACAGAAGAATCAGGAGATGAATCTCAAAGCCAAACCGCAGTCATACTTGTATTTGAGCAAATTGGTTCGCTCTTTGAAGTTCCCGTCGCGGTCACCTTACGTTACCGCTCAGGCGCAAGGGAAACGACCATCGTCCCGGTCACAGATCGGTTGACGGAAGTACGTGTTCCGCTGAACGGTCAGTTAAGAGATATCGACATAAACGAGGACGACGTGATGCTAGGAGAAGTTCGCAAATAATGCAAAGCATCGGAAAACTTGGCGGTTATAGCCATGGATTCGTGGGGGCGCAGAAGGCAATTGTTAAGAAAGTGTTGCTGCCGTTGCTGGTGTTCCTGATCGTTAGTGATTTGACCCCAGCCGGAGCTCAGCCCCCTAGTCCTATTTCCGTAACTACTGTCAGCGAAGCCGATGGAGTCCACGCCGGGGCCAACTATCGAGTCGCGGTCCGTGCCAGCCTTGATGACGGGTTCCACGTGAATTCTAATGAACCCTTGGAAGAAGGATTGATTCCCACTGAACTGAGTCTGGTCCCTCCGCCGGGAATACGCCTCGCACGCATCGCTTGGCCTGAATCTTTTCTGTTCGAAGTCGCAGGTGAACCACTAGCTGTCTTCGAGGAAGAGTTCGTTATTGCGGCCGAACTGATTCTTGGTCCTGAACTTGAGGCGGGCACGTACATCATCCCTGGTGAATTGCGCTATCAGGCTTGTGACGACACAATTTGCTATTTTCCTGCAACCGCCAACCTTGAGTTCCAATTGTCGGTCATCGACAACGCCCGCCTTGCCACGCCGACTAACGCCGACCTCTTTGAAGGTTTAAATTTTGTCGCAGTTTCAGAAGAAAATACTGCCGATCCTGTTTCCGTGCCCCGCACGCCCGCCGCTACACTTGACAATGCCGCAGGGCGCCTAGAAGCGTTTAGCGTCTTGAGCACCACTGGGGGATATCTGGGAACTGAAGATTTCCTCCAATTCATCGACGATGCGGAATCAGGACGGGGCCAAGACGGATGGTTTGAAGGACGGGGTCCCCTCGCAATTATCGCACTCATCTTAGTTGGTGGTCTGGCCTTGAATTTAACACCTTGCGTCCTTCCAATGATTCCAATCAACCTCGCAATTATTGGTGCTGGAACCAAGGCAGGTTCTCGGACTCGTGGATTCGCGCTTGGGGGAACCTACGGTCTGGCTATGGCTTTTGTGTACGGCGTGCTGGGTTTGATTGTGATCTTGACGGCCGGAAATTTTGGCACTATCAACGCGTCTCCATGGTTCAATCTCGGCATCGCCACACTGTTTGTAGTTCTGAGCCTAGCCATGTTTGATGTGCTCTCGATCGATTTCTCGAGTCTTCAAGATCGACTGACTCTCGGCAAATCAACTGAGAACGGGTCCTTTGTGTTGGCGTTCGGGATGGGGTGTGTTGCCGCATTGCTCGCCGGTGCCTGTGTAGCACCAGTTGTAATTCAAGTGATCGTTTTTTCCAGTAATCTGTATGCTACGGGAACCAGCGCGGCTTTGGTTTTACCCTTTCTTCTCGGCTTAGGGATGGCGCTACCGTGGCCACTTGCTGGAACGGGTTTAGCGTTTCTTCCGAAACCAGGCCCTTGGATGGTTCGAGTTAAACAGGGCTTCGGAGTCTTCATCCTAGGAACTGCGTTGTATTACGGCTATCTTTCATACGGTCTTTTTAGCCAGCGCTGGGTCGACCCGGAAGATGTCACAACAAGTGTTCAAGCGATGCTCGACGACGGCTGGTTCGCTTCACTAGACGATGGTTTGTCGGCCGCCGAAGCCGACGGCAAGCTGGTGCTGGTAGATGTTTGGGCTACTTGGTGCAAGAACTGCCTCACAATGGACCGAACAACACTGCAGGATCCCGCTGTGGAGGCGGCTCTTGATGACTATGTCAAAATCAAGTTTCAGGCGGAAGATTTGAGTGCCGCCCCCGCCAGTGAGGTCATGCGGCGATTCGAAGCATTCGGTCTTCCTACCTACGCCATCTTGCGAATAGCCCCTTCAGATGGATCACCAAGAGACGAGTCGAACAACTAGCTTCCAACTTCGTATCAGGCTACGGAGCAGCAGCGCACCTTATCTGCAAAGCCCGAGGATAAACTTTCGCAGTCAGCTTGTCTGCACCGCGGTAGACCTCGCCGTCCACATGGAACACGTGTGGAGTTTCGCTCGCAATGTCGAGCGAACGAATTGATCTCATCATTACTCCAGGCACTCGATGAATGGTTCCTGTCAGTAGCCGCGGTGCACACCTCAACATGGTCACTAACGGCATTGACGGAACGACCACGAGTTCCAAAAAACCGTCATCTGGACGGGCGAGGGGCGCAATCTGCACATTAGCACCATACTGCCGAGTATTTGCCAAAGCGACAATGAGCGCCGTCTTGCTAATTAAAGATTGACCGGTCCCGATAACATAGTGCTTCGGCGTGTAATTCCACAGTTCTCGTGCCGTCGAAACTACGTATCGCCTTACGCCTCTGGGCAAAGAAGCATTGAAAATCCCGGCAAGGTGTGCATCGAGACCTATTCCCGCGACGTTAAAGAAAAGACGCCCGCCAAGTTCGCCAACGTCTATCCAGCGCGACCCGCCCTGCAATGCAATCACAAGTGCTTGTTTTGAATCTCTTCGGGGCAGTCCTAGCTCTCGAGCAAGACCATTACCCGAGCCCCCGGGAATCAGACCAAATACTGGCTTGCGAAACACCAGTTCAGATGCCACTTCGTTCACGGTTCCGTCGCCACCCCAAGCAACAATCGTCTCAGCTCCGCGTTCTATGCAATCAAGACAAAGCTGACGCGCGTGATTTCGATGAGTGGTAATAAACACTTCGCCATCAGCATTGCATTGACGAAGAACGTCCTTCGCAAGCGCCACCCGCGCGCGCGTTCGGCCGCCATTTTCGGCACCAGCTATCGGATTGACTATGATGCCTACTTTCACTTGCTCACTCGCCGCGCATCTCGACGCCCTGATCGATCAGTCGAACGACCCTCATTCCCCAAGGTCCAATGCCATGATTTCGTGT
>CAYFER010000019.1:0-44470 GCA_964342185.1 uncultured Vicinamibacteraceae bacterium
TTCGTTTGCTGCCTGAAGAACAAAAGTCAGATCGTTGCCGCGGACGATGAAGAGTTCTTCGATTTCCGATATGGACAAGCTTTGACCGTTCGACGCCTTTGCACAGAGGTTCAATATTCGAGTTGCAGGTTGAGCAGGTGTAGGTCTATTGATGGCTTGCAGCAAATGTTCCGGTAAATAAAGGTCGCTATCACCAGGAGACCAAGTATCCGCCCTGGCCAATCCTTCCGCGTCGGACACTCGAATCAAGGGGGTTCTCAGCGTCTCGTTGACCCACGTGTCTGCTTCTTGGACATATTGCGGATATGCGGTCAGTCGTTCAACGAGCACCTTCCCCGCAGCTTCTGTTTCTGTTGCGAGGCGATCAAGATGAGGCCACGGTGCTTCTGGATTGACATGGTCGGGTGTGATCGGCGAGACGCCCCCCCAGTCATTAATGCCGGCGTGTATCAAAGTTCCAAATGTTTCTGGAGTTAGATTGGGAGGTGCCTGAATCGCCATGTCAGGACCAAAGATGACCCGGGCACTAGCGATTGTCCACAGGAGGTCGTCAAGCGAGGGCTCCGCACAGTCAGCCATCGCTGTCCCGGGCTTGGCTCGGAAATTTTGAACGATGATCTCTTGGATATGTCCATAGGTGTCGTTGAGATCACGCAAGGCCAGCAGGGAGTCAATGCGCTCCCTACGTGTTTCGCCGATTCCAATAAGGATGCCGGAGGTGAATGGAATCTTAAGTTCGCCGGCACATCTAATGGTGTTGAGTCTCGCCTCCGGGTCTTTGTCAGGAGAACCGAAGTGCACTTGTCCTCGTTCAAGTAGACGCGGTGACACGTTTTCGAGCATCAGACCCTGAGAAGGGCAGTGTGCTTTCAGTGCTAGGAGTTCATCTCGGGTCAACACGCCAGGATTGGCATGGGGGAGGAGACCCGTAGCGTCCAACACCGCTTTCGTCGCAGCAACGAGATAGTCGATAGTCGTTGCATAGCCCAGCTGATTTAATTCTTCTCTTGCCTGTGGGTATCTCAGTTCCGGCTTGTCGCCGAGGGTGAAGAGAGCCTCGTTGCAGCCGGCGTTGGCTCCCTGACGAGCGACGTCGATCATTTCGTCGATTGTTAGATACGCTCGTTCGTTCGGCTTGGGAGGCTGGGCGAATGTACAGTAGTGACACACGTCACGGCATAACTGTGTGAGGGGAATGAAGACCTTCCGCGAATAAGTGACGACATTTCCGAAACCTGCATCTCTGAGAATGGTTGCCCGTTCCATGAGCGCCGACAGGTTCGGTGTATCCAGAAGGCCTAGCGCTTCGTCTTCGGTTGGCCGCGAATAGGTTTCGTGCTCCATGACGTAGGATAATTGTATAGATTGATGCGCATTGCGATCACAGGGGCGAACAGCAGCGTTGGCAAAGCCCTGCTCTCACACGTTCTGACTCAACAAATCGACGATCTAGAAGTTCGTGCTGGTGTCCGAACCCAACAAGCGGTTACCACGTTACCCGCCGGTCGCGCGGTGACGCCATACGTGATTAATTACAGTGACCGCGACAGTTTGCAGGCCTTCCTGGAAGGTGTCAACTGTGTGGTTCATCTTGCTGGGATTTTAATAGAGAGTAAGTGGTCAAGTTATGAGACGGCGAATGTTCAGGTGGCCAGGGCGGTGGTGGAGGCGTGCGAGTCGACCGCGGTCGGCCATATTGTATTAGTGAGTGCCGTTGGCGCTGACGGTGAGTCCTCTAATAGCTATTATCGTTCCAAGGGGGTCGCCGAAGAGATCGCGGTACAGTCGAGTGTCTTTGCGACCATTATTCGGACACCCATCCTGTTAGGGCCAGGTACGGCCGGGGCGAAGTCCCTGGTTGGTATGGCGTCACGAAGGTCGGTCAGGATTCTTGGTGGCGGACAGCATACTCTTCGCCCGCTGGATGTAGATGACCTCAACAAGGCCGTGATGAACTGCTGTTTGGTGCGTCCAGACCGCGAAGCGATTTATGAACTTGTCGGACCGGAGGCCGTGACGCAGCGCGATTTACTGGCAGCGGTTGGGCAGAGAATGGGGCATGTTGTGGCGGTGAGGACGGTGCCGGTGTGGGTGGTGAGATTGGGAGCCACGGTGATAGGAATGTTCAGGCGTGGAGGTATGACACCTACAGTCATTGATGTGATCACGGCGAATGAAACGGTAGGTCGGAACGCCGCCGTGGACCTTGGAGTGACACTTACTCCGCTCGATGCGACGTTGGAGAAACTTCAGCCCTCGGAAATTGGTGGCCAGTGACACAAAGTAAGACTGAATCGGTCGAACCGAAACACTCCGGCAAGGTGGGACGAGTTCTCTTCTTGGCTGTGACCGCTGGCTGTTTTGCCTATTTGTATTTCCGTTTGAATGCCGCGGCGATACGTGAAGGTCTGTCGCTGATCGAATACATGGTTCGTGTATTCGAAAATGTGCGCTGGGTTCCGTGGTTGTTGCTGATGATGGGGTATTCCAGTTTCTATTTCTTGATCGATACGCTCGTGGTTACTCGAGCCCTAAATTGGTTCGTTAAGTCGATTCGTTACCGCGACATTTTGCCGATTCGCGCGAGCGCGTACATCATCTCCATCTTTAATGAGCAGATCGGCAAGGGCGCGATGGCGTATTACCTCAACAAACGGGACCAGGTTCCGGGTTGGGAAGTCGCGTCGGTCATGCTGTTTGTGATGTTCTGCGAAGTTTTTTACTTGCTGATCTGGGCGACCGTGGGGTTTCTATTTAGTAGCGAGTCGCTGCCTGAAGTATTTGCGCTCATTCCATTTTTTGCACTTGGCGGCGGTGTGGTCTTTATTGTCTGGACACTCTATTTTCGCGGTGTGATTCTTCCACACAACCAATTTCGAAGCCGGGAAATCGCCCATGCCTTTAAGTTGGCGTCGGTCAAGCATTATGGATTGTTTTTTTTGCTCCGGTCCCCGGCGCTGTTGGCTGCGGTGTTTGTGTATACGCTGTCGCTGAGATTTTTTGGTGTCGAGGCATCTTTTCTAACGTTACTCGGCTATCTACCCGTGATCTTTTTCTCTGCAGCTGTTCCAACGCCAATGCGCGCCGCAGCGATTACATTTTGGGTAATCTTGTTTCCTGAAAACGAAGGTCAAATGGCTGCCTTCGGCTTTGTACAGCATAATTTTTTCATTTTCTTTAACGCGCTGATCGGCGTCGTGTTCTGGTCTAGAGCTCAGCGTGAACTCTTTGGGAAATAGTGGCAAACGCGCTCACTGCAGTTCGGTTGCTGTTGGCCGCGCCAGTGGCTGGCGCCTTAGCTAAGCCGGAGCTGGTAAGCCCGACTCTTCTGCTGGTCCTGCTCTGCGTTGCGATTGGGACCGACTATTACGATGGTCGAGTTGCCAGGAGAATGGGAGCATCCTCGCCGGGAGGTCAGTTGTTTGACCACAGTACGGATTGTGTTTTTGTCTCCGCTGGGTTGACTGGTTTGGCGATCGTTGGACCGATATCTGCCGTTCTGCCCGCGTTGGTCATTGTTGCTTTCGTTCAATATGTAATGGATTCCTATTGGTGGCACCAGGAGAAACAATTACGAATGAGTGTTATCGGACGCTGGAATGGGATTCTGTATTTTGCACCGTTGGTGATCATTGCGGCGTCACGCCTGGGTGTGTTTGGCGCTACCGAACGATTCCTTGTCTTGACTGTGGAAATATTTGGGTATGTGTTGGTGGTGTCGACCATTATTTCCATTGCAGACCGTGCCGTCGCACCGCGAATGGCGCGAAATCGGTGACATCCGCGCACCACGGTATTGACTGCGTGGGTTCGACAGTCGGAACGCGTGCCGGCAGCTAACGGGACTCAACCCGGAAGGACCACCAACCATCTGGCCGTGGTGCGTCGGGTGGTGGAGGTGCACTGGCCGGTACGCTGATAGTATTTAGTTTTGTGACCCGTGCATTCCACGCTTGATCCAACTCACCAGGGTCTAAGACGCGTGTGAGGTTGACTGGGTAGACTGTAGCATTCAACCGCAGGCGTGCGGTGCCGTCATTCAGCACAGCGTTCGACCAGCGTTTACTCCCGCACTGCGAGCAACTCAGATAGAGGTTTCCAGTCGTTGTCGACATGCAGTTGAGGTTGATCGAATGAGGGAGCACGCCGGCGTTAATCTGGACTTGGCAGAGGGAAATGTCGTTGGCAAACGACCAGTCCCCAACGGGCGTTTCTGTTTCAGCGCCCAACAAATAACCACCCGGTATCGTGTCGCAGGGGCAGGTGAAGAACCAATAGAGAAAGCCGCTAACCGGCACAACGACGAGCACGGCCAAAAGCACGCTACGAACTACATTCCGAGATTGCTGTTCGCTCATGACGCCTCCCCGGAGAGTTTAACTGGGTCGTGCCCCTTGTCTCCACACAATTTGGGAAAGAGACTTGCCGGTAGGCCGAAAACCTGAATTTGGATGGAGTATCTGAGCGTAACTGCTTATCCTGTAGAGGGAATGTTCATGAGTTCAGCGTTTGCCGCATCGATGTGTACTCGGATCCTTGCGTGTGGTCTGATGGCGGCGGCTGATGAACCTATTGTCCTCAAGAACGAACGCTAGGCGGAAAAGCAATTCTGTGAAAAGAGAAGCGATGAAGCGATTATTTCTTGTTGTTATGTTGTTAGCGATGGTGGTTACTGGGTTGCTAGTAACCCAGACGGCAGGGGCGCAGGGGCAGGCGCGTGGCACCGGTAATGAACTGATTGATGCGTGTCGGTCTTACGTGGACTTTACCCGGCTGCCGACGAATGATGTCTTTGATTTCTTTCGACGAGGATATTGTGACGGGCTCGTTAGGGGCATATCCGAGTTGGCAGTCAGTCCCTACATGGATGCACGGTATGTATGCGCGCCAACCGGAGTGACTCAGGGACGGTTTATTAGCGTGGTGCATACGTACCTTCAGGAACATCCAGAGCGCCGTCACGAAGTTGACTGGTTAGTGGTTCTTGAAGCGCTAATGGACGCGTTCCCCTGTTCGGAATAAGTGTTTTAATAGTTCCCTACGCGATAGCCTTGACGCTAGTGGACTGCTAGATAGGCCGCGGGGTCGGTGTGTTCCCTCAAACGGCCGATCTTGTCGTTCTTCACGGTGAAATGATGCACAAAATCATTTACGGAGCTGCGACCATACCTTGCACCCCAACGATCTCCGCCTGACTCGACGAAATGCTTCCGCTGTGTTCTAAAGCTTTCGTAGACGGATATTACGAAACTTCACAATGCCAGTTCGATGTTGCAATGCGATAGGGCCACTAGTGTGTCTGCTGTCTTGAGCATCGGCGGTCGTAATACCGTTAAGAATGACGGTTAAGTGTGTCCCGTTTGCGGTGATGTCGTAGGTGTTCCACTTGCCGGCTGTCGATACCGTTTGTGCCGGTCCTGTCACGCCGACAATCGAACCAGTTCGGTTGTCTGGATTGTCATGTCTGTCTGCGATGTTGATTTCATAGGAGCTATCTGCCCCGACATTCCGAGGGTCAGCACATCGAACGAAGACACCACTATTACTGGTGTCAGACTCAATCCAATATTCGAAGGTTAATTGGAAATCGCCATATGAGGCCGAAGTCACAAGGAAGCCCGGCTCACCGTCACCCTGCACAGCGCCGTCGACGAGTTCCCACGTCGCGTCACCCAAGGTGTTCCAGCCGTCGAGGCTAGTGCCGTCCAGCAGGGTCATCCACGAGTCATTAGATTGCTCGGTCGAGGAAGAAGTCCCGGTCAAGCCAATAAGGATAAGAGTTGCAATAGCCGAAATTGATCGTGCCATACCAAACCTCCTAGGTGTGAGGATTGTAGTCAATTTATTGTGAGGAACCATCCGGTCTTGCTTGTGTTGATGGTATCTTCGCTCGAATATTGAATAGTCGGAAAGAGGGCCTAGGAAGATTGCCCCTTCTCTGACCGTAACGGGAAGCCACGGCCGGAGAAGAGGATTGAGGTTTATGGGCGGCGATTGAAGAGATGTCTATCTCCGACCACGCCCCTCAACGCTTGATGCACCCGCTTGTTCGTCTGTGAAGACGGGTGTGATGTCGAAAGTAAGGACGTCGCCCCATTCTGCGGCATGGACATAGACCGTCTCCGGTTTGTCCGTTTCAACTACCAGCCATCCATGACCAGACCCTGGTCCATGCCAACGACCAAGTAATGTTGCGCCCTCTGGCAGCGCTCCCGCGCCTTCAAGAAATCGGCTGTGCGCCTTGTCGTAAGTATCTGTTGCGACTCTCCACTCCATCATATAAAGCATTTCTCGCACTCCTTAGTAGCTTAGAAAAGTGTATTAACTCATTGCCACGGTTGGCAGCGATAGTTTACTCAAAATATGGTTCCTGGAATGCGGTGCTGAGCGACGGCCGTGAGCCTCCGCCGTGCAACATACGCTTGCGCGGAAGGGACACCTAGTTCATCATGGGGCGTCTAGGCCATGCGCTAGGAGGGATGATGAACTATCGATATGCCGCTGTGGCAGTTACCGTCGGAGCTCTTGTGATACTGACGCCAATGTCCGCTGGTGCTCAGTCGGAGACTGCAGCGGGCCCCAGGACTCCGTGGGGCGAGCCGGACCTGCAGGGAGTCTGGCATTCCTCTGGGGTTACTCCAATGGAGCGACCTGACGAATATCAAGGCAGAGTCACGCTGACCGACGAGGAAACCGCACAGCTTCGTGGAGAAAGCGCAGCCCGCGCAGAGCAGGTTTCACTCGCAGAAGCCCGCAGAACCGTCGCCGGGGGAAACGTTGGAGCCTACAACAGTTTCTGGAATGAACGAGGAACACCCACCAATCGGACGTCGATGGTGGTCGACCCACCAGACGGTCGGTACCCAGCATTGACGCCGGCGGGAGAGATTATTAGTTCGAACGGAGACAACCGAGGAGATGACTCCTGGGAGGACCGACATATTTGGGAGCGGTGCGTGACGCGTGGTGGAATGCCCAATGCGATGTTTCCGCGCGGTTACAACAACAATATCCATGTACTTCAGGCGCCTGGTTATGTCGCGATAGTTCATGAGCAAATCCATGAAACTCGTATCATCCCGTTGGACGATCTTCCGCCGGTCTCAGAGAATATCGGCCAGTGGAATGGGGTGGCGCGAGGACGTTGGGATGGTGATTCCTTGGTCGTGACGACCACGAATGTCCATGACAAGGTGAGCGCATTGCAGCCGTGGTCAATTTTTAACTCGGCCAGTGGTTCCGGTGAGGGTATGCGCCTTGTCGAGCGTTTTACCCGTGTCGACGAGGAAACTATCGAATACGAGATAGAGGTCAGTGACCCACAGATGTACACGAGGTCTTGGACGGTCGCGTATCCCTTTGAACGCATGGATCAGCCGATCTTCGAGTACGCGTGCCATGAGGGGAACTACGGCATGGAAGGGATTCTCGCCGGTGGGCGAGCAGAAGACGCAAGTGCCCCTTAAAGTCGAGCAGGTTTTGCAAGTAGTAGTTTTGTGCGTTTCGTGTAGGCGATATATGAAGCGCACGCAAGTGCACTCGCTCTCTAGTTTGTGATCTAGAGCAAGATAGAGACGGCCGCCGGTGTTGTAGATTCAGGGACTCGGCGAGTTCTACGTATAGGTGTGGAGGGCAGGTGAATGAGACGGAGTAGTTGTCTGGTGACACTGGCGATAGTGGGAACCGTGTTAGCGGTCGCGACACAGGAAGCTCGCCAAGAGCGCGTAGCATTGGAACTACATGACGTTGCCGAGAATCTCTACATGCTGTCTAACGCCTCTTCCGTTGACGGGATGGGTGGTGGTGGAAATACGGCGATTTTCGTAACTGATAGTGGCGTCGTGCTGGTCGATACCAAGATTAATGGATACGGACAGGACATTCTCGCGGAGGTGCGCAGAATCACTGATCAGCCCGTGACGACGATTATCAACACGCATAATCATTACGACCATAGTGGCGGGAACGTTGAATTTGCAGACACGGTGAATTTTGTTGTGCACGAGAATGCGCGGGCGCAGATGGCACGAGCCAATTGCGAACCGGTGACGAATTGCGATGCCTTTAAGGGAGCGAATGAAAGATATCTACCTGAGACAACGTATTCGGATCACTTGTCTCTGTTGAGCGGGTCTAATCAGATAGACCTCTATCACTTCGGGCGGGGGCATACCGACGGCGATACGTTTGTTGTGTTTCGGGCGGTTGGCGCGATGCACACCGGGGACATGTTTGCTCGTAAAGGGTTGCCGTTCATTGATGCGGTGAATGGAAATGGGAGTGCGACTGACTTTGGGTCAACATTACAGAAGGCTGTTGCAGGTATCCGTAATGTCGATAGGGTTATACCTGGCCATGCCACTGCAGTACATACGTGGAGTGATTTCGTAGACTCCAGTGGCTTCTACAACGACGTTGTGGTGCAGGCACAACGGGCGAAGGCGGCTGGTCAGTCAGTTGAAGAATTTATTCGTTCGTACCGTCTGCCGAGTGAATACAGCGATTTTGAAGTTGAAGAAGGACGCTTGACGAGCATAGCTGGCTATTTGTTTGACGGCCGGTAGGGCGGAAGGAATCTTATGACAGGCAAGGCATTATTGTTCAGTTTATTTGCGATCGGATTAACTGGTTTCCCCTCGACAGCTACCGCCGAGGTCTATCACCACGTTCACCACCGGTCTCCGGATGCACTCGCGGCCGCCGCGTGGTACATGGAACATATGGACTGCAAAGACTATGGCCGTGCAGGGGCCTGCCAAGTCGACAATATCCAGATACTGTTCTACACCGACGGTGTCGAACCGACCGGGCCCAGTGTTGGTACCGGTATGGACCACATTGGCTTCTCGTTTCCTGATCTCGAAGCCAAGGTGGCTGGGTGGAGAGCAGCAGGCGTCAATGTTCTGGAGGACATTCGCGACGTCGAAGGCCTGTTTAAGCTGTCATTTGTAGAGGACCCGTGGGGGACAAAAATCGAAGTGGTCGAGGATCATGAGTGGCTAGGTTTCCACCACATTCATTTACGGTCTGACGATCCAGACAGAACCCTTGCCTGGTACGAAGACCTCTTCGGCGGCGAGCGTGACAGATTGAAAGGGCGCTTGACTGGTCTTCGCTACAACGACGGTTTGTGGTTGTTGGTCGGTCAGCAGCGTGACGGAGCACTGGTTCCGACGGCCGGGCGATCATTCGACCATCTCGGTTGGGAGGTTGACGATATGGATGCTTTTGTTGCCATGCTACAGGACAAGGGCATTGAGCTGGACTTCGGGCCACGTGAGATTACGAACAGTGCTGGGCAAGAACTGATAATCGCGTTTGTGGTGAGCCCAGAAGGTGTTCGGATTGAGATTGTCGAGGTCGTCAGTTAACCCTCGTTACCGTCTCTCGTCTTCGGCCGCAATGTCTTCAACACGCGCATCGGCTAGTAAATTTGTCATACCGTAGTTGCCTTCGTGGCACGCATATTCGTAGAGCTGGTCGGCGTTTTTCTGTATGAGGAGTTGCGCGGTCCATGGTTACGTCCAAATGAATTGGGCCGTGACCGTGTATTCATATACCAGTGTCTCCGCGTCGACCCTGGTGAATCTTTCGATTAACGACAAGTCTTCAGTTGGATAGGAATGCCAGAAGTTCCTGAGCAATTGGGTGCTTCGGGTCGGCGTTCAGAAAATTCTTTTGCACCGCCGAATAATATCGCCGCGCGAGGTCACGGTTACCAACTGCAGCGCTTGAACGGGCTGCACCGAGTAACGAGGCCGTCCGGCCAGGGTAGCGAATCAGGGCTGCTTCAAACAGGTCGAGAGCTTCAGACGGTTGTTTGCCAGTTAAGAGCACCTCGCCGTAGAGCTCGTGCGATGGTTTCATGAGGTATGCATTTACTCCCAAATGGGTGAAGGCGATAGTTGCGTCTTCGAGATTGACTGCCTCGGCTAGTAACTCCAGTGCGCCTTCTATGTCGCCTTCTGCTCGACGGATCAGTGCCGCCACTTGATGGCGCATGATAGCGCCACGAGTCGTGTCGAATCTGGCAAGCCATGCCAGCGATGCCCGTGCCAGTTCGACTTGTCCGGTCCAGCCGGCACCTAGGCCGAGGGCGAGGTGTAGACCAGGATGGTCGTCGAATCGATCACGCTTGGCAGTTACTGCGAGTTCAGCGGTCATTTCCCAGTCAGCCGTTTCGATCAGGTATCGGGCGCTTGTGATTGCTAAGGCATGACCGATGGTTGGCGATTGGTCGCTCCGGCGATAGTCACGACGGGTCAAGTCGATGATGTCGCGAGCCTTTTCTAATTGTCCCAGCTGGAGATGACAATACTGCCCGTAGTTGAGCAAGTGAACGTAGTTGTGATCGTTGAGCTCTTGGAGCGTATACCCGTGTGCGGCGGTCCATTGCATTGAGGCTTCAAACGCAGTCATATGTTGCTTGGCCGCCTCGGCCCATCGACCGAGTTGAATAAAGACATGCCCTGGGAGGTGGCGGGCGGTCGACGATTGCGGTTGTGCGTCGACCAACATTTCGGCTGCAATGAGTCCGAGTTCGGCGTGAATCGGATCGTCAGTGGCTTGGATGAGATACCTGGCTCCACCAGGATGATGTGGGTTTCGTTTGAGGATCTCCTGAGCAAGAGCGGCAGTCCTCATGCGTTGTTGCATCCCTACTCTCGTTCGCGGAAAAAGCACGACCCGGGAGAGGGTCCAAAACGCCAGTGCTTCTGTGTCATCCGGATAACGTTCGCTGAGTTGACGCATCGCCTGCTCGTAGGCCACGTCACGAGCGTATTTGTCGCCCGTGCCATACAGTATCTCGAGCGTTGCGAGGTAATCCTTTTCTCTGATAGTTGGGGCTTTTGCTGCACGTTCGGTGGGGGTGGATCCGAGTCGCTCCAAAATGGCTAGGGCGTGGTCGCGACGCTGTATGCGCCAGATGGGCTGATTGTGCGCCATGGCTTCTCCCCAGTAAGCCATGGCGAAATCTGGGTCTACACGTTGTGCCTGTTGGAAATGTGCTTCGGCATCTTCAAACATATGGAGATGGAGCGCCGTGACACCTCGGATGAAAGGCGGTTGCGCCTCGGTCGCACCGGAGTTCGCAAAACCTATGCCCCAATAGTCCCAATTCGACTCTTGCGCAGCTAATCCAGTAGTCAGAAGCCCTAGAACACCGAGGGCTGTAAAAATTGTGGCCGTCCTCTGCATCGTGGTTCTGTGGAGAGTTGGTTCGTCAAGTGCTCAGCAGATTCTAGTGATTCTTACGACGAGCACTTTTCACGGTCTCTCTGAGACCAATTCTACGACGTGTTGTGAAACGATGTACAGTCTTATTCAGTGATATTGTGATCGGTCATCGATTGATGCGTAGGAATGATCCTTCATTGAACGGTCTCAGCGAATGGAGCCATAGATTAGTGATTTTGGCAGAAGGGGCATTTTTTCGAGGTATGGATGTCGTGCCTAAGACGTGGACTGTCTGTGGCGTGCTGGTGTTTTGCCTTCTGTTCGCGGTTCATCCGGTGGCTGGGCAATTGAATGAGGTGACTGTGTCGATTGAGCGCTTTGTCAACCTGTCTGGCGTCGAAGACGAGAGATGGATTGGCATTGGCATCGCTGATAGTGTTGCGGCCGACTTACTGGTCTCAGGGAATGTCAGGGTTCTAATGACCGAGCAAGAAGGAACTGCGGTCGGAGAGGATTCGGACTGGCTGCTTACGGGCAACTATCAACGGTTGGGTTCTTCGGTTCGCATCATTGGCCAACTGACATACATGTTGACTGGTGTTGTGCAAGTGGTGAAACTCGATGGTGAACTCGACGATCTGTTTTTGCTGCAGGATCAGTTGGGTGCTGAAATATGGGAGCGAATTCAAAACCCCAGGCTCACCGTAACAACCCAAGATAGTGGCGGAGCCGAGTTTGAGGCTACTGCGCCTCGTCCTCCTGATCAGTCGGCGTCACGACCTGACCCGGTCGATGTTGACATGGCGGTGTCATCGGTTACCGAAGCCGGGGCTGTTTCGATCGATGGACCTGCGCCACCCATGCCTCCGGCAGTCATTAATAGAGACTCGGCCGGTCGTGCGACCGTTCGCGCTCAGCGACTCAGGGCTCCACTGAATATCGATGGGACGCTGGATGAGTCGTTTTATACCGAAGTGGAGGCATGGTCAGATTTTGTTCAACAGGAGCCTGATGAAGGGGCTCCTGCAACTGAGAAAACCGAAGTATGGGTCTCTTTTGACGAGAGCAATGTCTATGTGAGTGCCCGAGCGTGGGATTCCGCTCCGGAATCACAGTGGGTTGTCAACGAGATGCGCCGTGACAATTTCAACATTCTTCGGAACGAAGGTCTCCATATCTCTTTTGATACGTTTTATGACCGGCGTAACGGCGTGATCTTTAACGTAACACCGATTGGCGGTCGCATGGACGGCCAGGTGACGGACGAACGGCTGTGGAATGGCGACTGGAATCCGATCTGGGAGGTTCAGACAGGGCGTTTCGACGACGGGTGGACGATGGAAGCGGCCATTCCGTTTCAGTCACTGCGATATCGGGCTGGCCGATCGCAGACGTGGGGATTTAATGCCCGCCGTGTGGTCCGATGGAAGAATGAAATGTCATCGCTGACACAACTGCCCGCAGCTCGTGGACTCCCCGGTCAGTTCATGCAGTCATTGTCTGCCACGCTGGTCGGCCTAGAGGCTCCTGTGCGCACCCGTGGCACGTTTGAATTGAAACCGTACGCAATTTCTGAGGTGGCCGGGACGCAGCTTGTTGATTTGCCCGGTCTTGCGAATGTTGCGACTGGTGATGTGGGTTTCGACGTTAAATACGGACTTACTCAGAACTTGGTTGCCGATGTGACGGTCAATACGGATTTTGCCCAGGTGGAGGCCGACGAACAGCAGGTGAATCTTACGCGGTTCAGCTTGTTCTTTCCTGAAAAACGTGAGTTTTTCCTGGAGAACCAGGGTGTGTTTGCATTCGGCGGTTCGCGGAGTGGCGGGACTAGAGGTGGTGGAACCGATACTCCCGTGCTCTTCTATAGCCGTGAGATCGGTTTGGATGGAGGGCAGGAAGTTCCCATGGATGTTGGGGGACGGATCACTGGACGAGTGGGACGCTTCAATGTTGGCCTGATGAATATTCAGACGGGCGATGTTCCTGGACGTGCTGTTCGGGCGACGAATTTTACTGTCGCTCGTCTGCGGCGCGACATTTTACGTCGGAGCAATATCGGCTTTCTTTACACGGGGCGGTCTGTGTCGAAATCAGGACTCGGATCGAGTCAAAGCTATGGTGTTGACGGGGTGTTTTCGTTTTTTGACAGTCTGAACATCAATACCTACTGGGCCACAACTGACGTACCTGGCCAAGGCAGGGATGACCTGAGTTATAAGGCCGAGCTGGACTACGATGGGGATCGATATGGTGTGAAAGCTGAACGGTTGGTTGTTGGTGCAGATTTTGCCCCTGAGGTCGGCTTTTTGCGTCGAGACAACTTTGACCGTCGATTTGGTCTCTTTCGATTCAGTCCACGGCCCGCTCGGATTGCCAGTATTCGGAAGTTAACGTTTCAGGGTCAGGTTGCGTATGTACTTGACCGGGTCGGCCTACTTGAAAGCCGTGAGAATCAGGGACAATTCGGCGTCGAACTTGAAAATGCCGATACGTTTGATCTGACCTACACCCGGAGTTATGAGTTTCTGAAACGACCGTTTGGGATTGCAGCTGGCGTCAGAATTCCTGTCGGCGGATATGGCTTTCAGGACGCTGCACTGTCCTATACGTTTGGACCGCAACGTCTGTTCGCCGGAATGGTGTCACTTCAGCACGGAACCTTCTACCACGGCGACAAGACCACTCTCAGTCTCAATCGATCCCGAATTGAGATAACCCCTCAATTGTCGATTGAACCGGGTCTGTCATACAACCGAGTCTCGTTGCCTGAGGCGAGTTTTGTGACCAATTTGGTGACGACACGAACCACCTACACGGTGACGCCGTTAATGTTTGTTAGTGCGCTACTACAATACAATTCGAGCATGAATTCGCTGAGTGCGAATGTTCGCCTTCGATGGGAGTATCGACCGGGTAGCGAATTGTTTGTGGTGTATAACGAGGAGCGCGACACTCTGGTTCCGAACCGATTTACTCAGCCTGAAAACAGGGCCTTCATTGTGAAGTTTAATCGGCTGTTCAGGTTCTAATGGGATTACGGTAGTTTTTGGTTGTTGGATGGTTTGTTCTAGAGCGATTTACAACTGAACCGAAGGAGGCTTTTAAAAATGACCGACGTGTTGACTGGAGCGGAATTCAAGAAGCAACTGCGAGCTGGTACACCGAAATTGGGTCTGTTCGTGAATTCACATAGCCCGACCGTGGTCGAGCAACTCGCGCACAGTGGCTACGACTGGTTACTTGTTGACACGCAGCATGGGCCGATGGGGTTCGAGACCCTATCTACTATGATTGGCGGTATTGCAGGTGGTGGTGCGAAATCATTGGTGCGTGTCGCGGGCGCCCACGATCGAGGCGGCATTCAACAGTCTCTTGATGTCGGAGCTGATGGTGTGCTTGTCCCATACATCAATACTGCTGAGGAGGCGCGTCAGGCGGTCAGCTGCTGTCGTTACCCAACCGCTGGTACTCGGTCTGTCTATTTTCCGCAACGCAGTATGAATAAAGACGGGTTACTCGGGTATGCGGGTGCGGCGAATGACAATGTGATCTGTGCACTTCAAGTGGAAACCGCAGACTGCATAAAAAATATCGATGAGATTGCCGCCGTTCCTGGCGTTGACTTGCTGTTTCTCGGACAAAACGATCTCTGTATGTCCATGGGGCTCTACGAAAAATATCAATTTCCTGACATGTACTTTTCTGACGAGCTTCAGGACGCGACCGATAAGCTCCGTGCGGCGGCCAAGCGGAACGACGTCATTCTGGGCCTGTTTCTTTTTGGAACTGAGCGGGTTGGCGAGTTTCTTGATAAGGATTTTTCGCTGATTAGTGTCGGAAATGATCTTCACCATGTTTTGACGCAAGCTGGCGCGTATGTCGCCAATGTCGAGGAAACCTCGAAAGCCAAAGGGCGACCTTGGACCCGCCGATCAACCGCGCTCTTCTAGCAAGGCTGTTCATGTTGCAGAAGAGAGCGTGAGTTAGAGGGGAAATTCCGCACCTCTTTGTCTAAAGAGTGCATTTGTACACATCGGTCGGTCAGGCGGCTCAGTGACCTTGGCTAGACTCGGTTTTCTTGATGCTATGGCCAACAATTTATTCGGTTGAAAAGTGCATTTATATGGTCTACTCACTAGTAATCTGGATCATGAATTTGGAGGTTTACATGAAACGTGGTCTTAGAGCAGTACGCTTCGGGTTCATAGCGTGTCTGGTTATAGGGATTGGCGTTGGCCTGGCCTACGGCCAGGCGCAGGATGCAGATTCGCCTCGAACTCCGTGGGGGACACCTGATTTACAGGGGGTGTGGACCTCTGGGACGCAAATCAGTTTAGAACGCCCAGAACGCTACGCTGGCCAAGAATTTCTGAGTGAAGAAGATGCGGCCGCTCTTCAGCAGAGCGCTGTTCAGCAGAAACAACAGGATCTGAGCCAGAATTTTATTCCCAATGTTGATCCCGTCACTGGTCGGCCACTTGACCAGATTCAACCGGGACAGCAATTTGGTGTTGGTACCTACAATCCGCAATATTTCGATGGGGGAACATGGATCTATCCGACCCGGCGCACCTCGCTGGTTGTCGAGCCTTCAGATGGGCGGATTCCCTACCGACAGGAGGCACTCCGTTACCAGCGGGAGTATGGTGCTCCACCTTACGACTCTCATCTTGACTTGGACACAGGTGAACGCTGTTTGGGCGACGGGCCACTGGAGATGATTTGGTTGGGTTATAACCCTAATCACCAGATTGTCCAGACTGCTGACCACCTAGTGATTCTCCACGAAATGTATCGTGAACGACGGATTATCCCCATTGATGCCGGACCGCATGTGGATTCAGATATTCGCCAGTGGAATGGGGATCTTCGAGGACGATGGGAAGGAGATACGCTGGTTGTCGAGTCAACAAATTTTGTGGACAAATGGAAGGATTACCGTTTTAACGAGATCTGGAGAGGGGCGTCTAAAACATTGCAATTAGTTGAGCGGTTTTCCAGGCTCGACGATAAAACCCTTTTGTATCGTGTGACGGTCACTGATCCGGTGCGTTTTACTAGTCCGTGGACGGTTGAAATGTATTTAACGACAGATCAGGCCGCTGCCGGAACTACCACGGGCCCTATTTACGAGTTTGCGTGCCACGAGGGGAATTACGGTGGTGCTAATATTCTGAGCGGTGCACGGGCTGAGGATTCCGCGGAGGGGAAATAGAATAGAAGTAAAGGGTGAGCCGATGGGGCGGTTTCTGTTTTAAAACCCTGAGTTAACGGAGCACCCATTGCACACCGGCCATCAAGGTTGCGGCGTTGATGCCAAGATTTTTTCCCGCGGTGCCGGCGTTTGAGATGTGATGGTTACGAAATTCGATCATCAATCCCGGGCCGCGTGGCGGAATAAATCGAATGCCGGCACCATGAATTATCTGAAAGTTGAAGACTCTGTCTAGTTCGGGAATGTCTAGAGGGTTCCAGATCAAACCAGCGATACCTATGGCGTAGGGAGTCCATCCACGGTCGTTCCAGAAGTGATAGCGACCACCGACAGCGGCAAGTCCGCCGCTGATTGTGACAGTTGGCTCGTAGTAGAGGAACAGCGAACCCTCTCCGTAGAGTTCTAGGTGGTCGGTGACGAATCGCCCGAGTTGAGGGTGAAAGGCGACGAGCTGTATGTCGGTTTTAGTTTTACCGTAACCAGGCGTCCACGAATGCCCCCATCCTCCACTTAGTCCACGAGTCCAATTCCCTGTGGCGAGCCGCTGGGTTTGGGCCAGGCTAGGTGACTTGAAGAACAGGATGAGAAATAAGACCAAAGCAATACAGGCGTGGCGTCTGTGGCGACAGGTTGCGAGTTTGTCGTTGGTCGATAGCATGATGGGTCGCGTTTAGCGTAACTTGAGGTGAGTAGTCGTTCAAGATATTGCTTTTGATAACGTTTCCGAATTTTTCCATCAAGGGTTTACGAACACATCGGAGTTGTATCAATTTTGGTGTCCGGTTACCTAATCTCGCCGGCGTTGACGGTGAAGTCGATGAAGTATGCGTTGTGTTGTCGATGAAATCTCCGAATTTCAGGAGGTAGCGACATGAAGGAGGCGCGGCGTGAAGGGTTTGGCGTGATTGCGATAGTGGTCGTTGTTTTAGCCGTGCTTCAATTTGAGATGATTCCAGCGAGTGGTCAGGTTTCCGCCACAGATGCTTGGGGAAATCCAAGTTTAGAAGGAATCTGACTTGATGTGTACACCACGCCTTTTGAACGACCACCCGAGTTTGGCGACCGAGAATTTACAACACCGGAAGAACGAGCCGAACAGGATTAGATCCGATCAGGAAACTCGGGACGTGATCGTCGTGGTCCACGCGGAAGTCCGCAAGATGTATCTGGCGCATATGGTGAAGTCTGGACCTCGGTGAAGCCCACGGGGCCACGTACCTCGCTCGTCGTAGATCCGCCGAACGGAAGAATTCCTGCCCGACGACTGAGGCGAAGCAGGATGATGAAATCCAGCTCGAATGGCGGGTGGCACTGATGCAGAATACGCCAACCTGTGAACAACAGGCACGTGCGTGTGAGGGCAGTGAGTACGGGCCAATATCATCACGCCGTTTTGATGTCCCGCCGTTCTATAACACCAACCGCATGAACCGCCATGATGGTCCCGAAGACCAGAGCTTGGGCGATCGCTGCATGCTTGGAAAAACGCCAGACTTTAATGGGTTTCGTCGCATTGTGCAGGGTGAAGATTCGATTGTGTTGGCTTATGACACCGGGCAGGGCCAAGGGTACCAGCGTGTGGTAAACCTCAGCGGCAGTCATCCGCCTGCCAAGATTCGCTTGCTCCATGGCGACTCACGTGGCGATTGGGAAGGCGACACGTTGGTCATCGAAACGACAAGTTTTCACCTAAGTTTCCGTATCGCGGGTGCGTGAACAGGAATTTGCTGCAGGGTGTGGGCCTGATCCGTTTTCATTGGACACCACGACGGGTGGTGGGGGAGCAAGGTAGTACAACTTGAACGAGATGCTGTATTTTTCTGAATTGATTGCCTTTGCCAGTCTTTGGGAATACTACTCAGGAAGCGTGACTGGCGCTGATGATTTAATGTCTGCACCCATCTCCTAACAGGGTGCGGCGGAGTAGCTTTGCACGTGGCCAGCGACGGTCGAATGTTATCCCGTGGTCCTACATCTTACTGTTGCGTGAGCACTTGGCCATCCCACGTGAGGCTCATGAATTGGTCTGAGGGAAATGTCACGATAACTGGTTGGGATATGGAGTATTTGTCATCGGGGCCGTCGTAGTCCCGAATGGTGAGGACGGCACTCAGGTCGACGATACCGTAGGTCCCCTCTCCTTCACCCTCCGCGTCTTCGAATTCGAAGACGCCATCGCCCTTGAACTCAATACTCGGCGTGCCACCCTCTGCTTCAAACGCTAGACCGTCTCGAAATAGGCCACCAGGTGGGGCGGCGACTAGTTCAATGCTTAGCCGTCGGTTCTCGCTGAGTCGCCGGATGGTTACTCCGGACAAGATCCCGACATAGCCGTTGGCAGAAACTTCAATTTCCCATTCGCCGGCCGCCAACTGCATGAACTGGAATCCTCCGTCGTCGCCCGAGGTCGTTTCCTGTACGATTCCTGTGGCCGCAGCTGTCATGGTCACTTGTGCACCGGAAATGGGGTTGTCCCACTCATCAGTTAAGTCTGCTCGGAAGATACCTTGGGACCAAGCGTTCAATCCCGTAAACAGAACGAGCACAACCGTCGACAACGTTACGGATATCACCTGTGTTCTACTACGCATCGATTTCCCCTTTTACAGTGGATTCATGCCGCTAAGCAGCCACTCTAAGTTCCTTGGGACGCAGTACAGTAAAAGTCTCACTTTCCCTAAACTGCAGACTAGCGCTATGTGCAGGTTATTTCAACCTTGACTTTATTCTAGTGTCGAAACGTATGTTGTTACTGAAAACAAGTCACTTATATAGGCGTCTACTTTGCCCCTAGGGGACGCTTATGCAGTCGGTTCATAAATCAGCTCTGTCGAGCCCAATTTGGATAGTGAGATGTAGCGGATGGCGTGGACTTATGAGGTTCGGATGACTCCTACGCCATACTGGTAGACGAGTTGTCCACCACGGTCAGGTTTCTTTGACGAGCCATATCCCGGCAATGCCCGCTAGCAGGAAAACAATTCGGATTGTCAAAGGGCTCCACGAAAGTCTCAGAGTTGGGTAATCGCGGGTGGATGTGGAAGGGTTCGTCGAGCTGGAACGGATGTGCATCGCGAGCCGTCCAGGTGTGAGGATGACGAAATAGGACAACGTCCACGTCGCCCATGACCAGTGTTTATTTACCAACCCATGGGCTAGGCCGGGGGGGAATACTGTCGCTGCGGTTTCCTGACCCGTAACGTAGCTCGCTCCCATCAGCATGGTGCCGATGACGTACAGCGCAGTTGAGCCATGTCTCCATGCGATTTGTTGGCGTAGCGCAAAGCCGAGTCCGTCAAAGAGAACACCGGCGGTCAATAATGCAATCGGAAAATACACGAGTGGGAGATGGGCATTTGGTAGCCATTCCGGAAGGAGCCAGATCGAAGCAATATCGATCATGGTGCGACCCGCCAAGATGACACGTATTCCCACTGCCGCAATTCGTTAAGTGCCCACTCATTGGTTTCTTCACGATGGCAGCTAGTACAAGGGTTTGGGATGCCGTGTTGTTCGGTTAGTGCCGGGGAAATAGATTTAAAAGTATGGCTTCGAACATTTGTTGTACCCACCGTCCTAGCAATCTCAGGCATGTCACAGGCAACAAATTGGCTACCCTCCGATTCTATGGCATGTCGATTATGGTCCGTGACAGACTCAGCTGGTCCTGGCTGGAGCTGAGGTTGATAAAACGTGAGACACAAGTCAGTAGCGGGCATGATAAGGTCAGCCTCGAATTCAGTGCCGCTGAGCGGCCGGGTGACTCTAGCTAGTTACACTCACAAGTTGAATCTAGAATGGGACACGGCATTCTTGGCTTTTCAGTGGTTGCCGGTGGATAACATGTGGAGAAATGTCGAAATTGAAGGGTCTTTAGAATATGTGGCGACGGGTTTGCCGAGGCTTGGGGGATCTCGTGGATGTTGATCGGTTTCTGACTGATGACAGTCCTTGGTCATTCTCTATCGTTATTTGTGTTCCCACTGGCCCCGCTCGTTCCATGGTCTGTAGGAAGGAAGACGGTGTTCCACTGTGATGGAAGCGCCGAATGTCTAGATGACACATCAGCGCCTGCTGCAGTTGCTTCTTCGTATCGCTGGCAGCTTTGAGCTGCTCGCACTTGTATTCGTGTTTGCTCCGGAGTCATGGATGCGAGATATCCATGTGTGGCTCGGATTGGGACAACTCCCGGACACACCAATTACGTGGTACCTGACGCGTTCACTATCAGCGTTCTACGCATTGACAGGAGGGTTGTTCTGGATCCTGTCATCGGATATTCGTCATTATCATTCTTTATTGTTCTACGTGGGTTGTGTGTCGATCGGATTTGGATTTGTGATGACGGTGGTTGATTTGTGGGCAGGTATGCCGGCGTCATGGACTCTAACTGAGGGGCCGATCATAATTCTTATGGGTGTGGCAATGGTATATCTACTTTCACGCATGGCCTCGACAGAAACTGAGCAACTCTAACAAGAGACGACATGTTCTGTGGAGCGAGGTCGGATAGTGACATTTGACAGCAATCAGGTCTATTAGGATGTTTATGGCGATGCGGACTATTGTAGGGCCGCTATTGACCCTTGTTGCGGTGTTGACTTGGCAGCTGTCATCTCCAGCGGTCGAGCTTGAACCCATATCAGAAGTCACGAGAGTATCGGTGGGCGCTTGGTCTGATGCATCAGAGCTTAGGAAAGTAGATGCGCTCATTGAGGACATGATTACTGCCGGTGAACTGGTACTGGAGGCTACTCATGTTGATACTCAGATTTCTGGACGGAAGCATGAGGGCTTCGTTCAATCATTTCAAGGTATTCCAGTCTACGGCGCGAATATCGCTCGCCAAACGGATCGCGGTGAAACCATCTCGATTTTCGGTTCGATTCACACCGGGATTGATATCAATCCAAACCCATTATTTTCGGTGAGCGACTTGGTTGCTTTACGGGACAAGAACATTAGCTTGGCACCGCGTCAACCAATCCAGCCCTTAAAGATTGTTCGTCGATTGGACGGTTCCTACTCTCTGGCTTATGAGTTAACTGGCGACGATGCGGTCAGCTATTTCATGGATGCCCATGATGGTCGCATGGTGATGAAACTTGATGAAAAACACAGGCAAAGTGCGGTTGGGTTTGGCAAAGGCGTACATGGCGATTCAAAGAAGATCAGCGCCACGAAGTCTTCAGCGAGATATGAAGCACGCGATCAGTTGCGACCAACTGACATCGTGACGTTCGGACCGTTGAAGAGTGACGATGATTTGAATCGTCTGGCCGGTGGGGTCGTGCTTCCGAGCGATATTGCGACTAATCGTGATAACAACTGGACTAGGCGGGGTATTGTGGATACCCATGTTCACATGGGATGGACGTACGATTATTTTTTTAAGCGACACTCATGGGGTGGTCTCAGTGGACAGAATTCAAAACTGTACGGCGTACGCTCCTCGTCAGCGTTTGCAAGGAACAATGCGTTTTTTGTTCCTCCTCCATTCGGTCCTGAAGGTCAGGGTCTGGCGATTTTCGGAACTACGTCTCAAGGTACTCCTATCACTACACTGGACATAGTTGCCCACGAATTGATGCATGGTGTTACTGAATTTGGAGTCAGACGGAGAAACGGTGATGGCTTGGTCGCCACTTATGAAGAAACCCTTGGGCCAAGTGTTATTCGGGTTGATGGGGATCCGATTCAATGCGAAGACCTTGTCTTGCGGTCATCAGATGGAATTGGAAGGTCTTTTGTATGTTCGGGAGGCCGGTTTGTGGTGGTATCGAATCACGGTGGTGCGATCGGTGAGGCATTGTCCGATGTGTTCGGGACCGCGACCGAGAACTTTTTTCACCCACCGGGCAACGGGCCATTAACCGCCGATTACTACTTGGGCGAAGATCTTCCAGAACTAGGGCGACTATCTGGTAACCGCCTCGGCCCCACCCGGTCGTTAGATGATCCGGCTTCATTAATGATTGATCCGGTTGGGGCAATAGGATACCCGGACCACTTCAGCCGTTTGTTGAGATTTGCACTGGTCAAAATGGGTGGAGGGTATTTGGCGATCGCTCCTGTTGTACTTGTTGGCGATGAGTTGTTTGTCGTGCGCAGCGCTGATGGTGGAGGTGTTCACTGGAATTCGACCCTTCTTAGTCATGTCTTTTATCTTGCGGTCGAAGGTGGTCGTAATCGAACTTCCGGAAAAGATGTGCGTGGCGTTGGGTATGTGAACCGTGGGCAGATTGAACGTGTGTTCTTTCGAGCTGTCACAGAATTAATGCCAGGCTCGCTTCTGTTCTCTGATATGGCGAATGTAATAAGGCAGGCTGTAATTGACCTATTCGGTCGAAGTAGTTTGGCGGGAAGCTCGGTATTTGATGCTTTGGACGCGGTGGGGCTCTAAGAGTGTGCGATGACTGATACGAATTGGCGTGGTGTGGTTTTATGTCTGGCTCCACTTATCATCGGGTCGGTTGGGCCTGCGTTGGCTCAGGATGGTCCCGTTTCGTCGGGTGTGCTCTCGATTAATTTAGGCGTGCAGACAGCGTCAGCATTTTCGGCCGCTCTTCCTTTTACAGTGAATGTGGAGCAGGGAAGTCTGACGGCCGATTACGAAGGGGGCCAGTTGCCCGGCATCGATGTCAGCATCGGCATGCGAGTATGGAAGAATCTCGGCGTTGGCGGCGGAGTGTCGGCGCTTAGGGGTGGCTCCTTCTCAGGTAAGGGCATTTCTGTAGACGTCTCCGCGCGTGTTCCGCATCCGATTCACTATGACCGCCTAAGAGATGTTTCTGGCACCGGGGAGGGACTAGCGAAGACCGAAATAGGTCTTCATCTTCAAGCAATGTGGCTGATTCCACTGACAGAGAGATTGTTGGTAACTGTTTTTGCCGGACCGACCGCATTCGCTGTGGAACGAGACCTCGTTATTGGAGTTGAAACCCAGGAGACCTACCCGTACGACAGCACTGAGTTTAAGGGCGTGTCTGCGAAGAATGTCTCTGATTCGACGGTCGGATTTAATGTTGGCCTAGACTTCGGTTTCTATTTCTCACAACATATCGGCGTTGGCGGTTTGCTTCGATTTAGTCGCGGAACAGTCTACCTGGACGTGCCTGAAGGGGAGGCGTTATCTGTCGAGACTGGCGGGGTGCAATCTACAGCTGGACTCAGGATACGTTTCTAGTAAGACGGTGGTCGTTCGCTACTCCGCGATCCTATTTAAGTGACAGTCTGTTGTCAGGGTCCGGTCGAAAGATCCGGTATTCGATGTCAGTTTCGAGCGATGCTGCATCCTGTAACGCGTTAATAAACTTCTGAATGTCGGCTGATGTCACATCGATCGCCTGAGGGGCGTCCTGCGCAAGCAGGGATGTTGACAGAAGAATTGTCAATAGTGTCCCGATGACGTAGCTCACATTAATCTCCTTCAACGGCTATAGCTATCGATGGGGGACACATCGAGCTCAAGGCTTATCGACCGCCGTGATCTAAGGTTGTTTTTGTTTGACTTGCTGTCTCGTTGGATTAGGCATTTGGAATACGGTAGTGGCGACCTCAGGCGATGCCTGCACCTTGGGTGCCAATGTACACTGAGTAGAGTGACTGACTCGCCGTCATGAATAGGAGGTTGTGTCTCACACCGCAAAAACAGACATTGGCACAAACCTCTGGCAGTCGAATTAGGCCAATAGTGTGTCCATCTGGTGCTATCACCTGAACACCCGGTCGCGCCCCAGCCCAGATGTTGCCCTCAATGTCGCATCGGATGCCGTCTGCTCCAGTGACAGTGTCTGTACCGGGGAGGGTAAGTTCGACATGTCGTCGACCATAGACCGAGAAGTGGAGTTCGGACGAGCCGGCGATACCTTCATAATCGCCTCGTATTCCGGAGGGTGGGTCAGTGAACCATATGCTGCCGTCGGGATGAACAACGACGTCATTCGGAGAATTTAGCGGCTTGCCTTGAAAGGAGTCGGCGATAACAGTGACGTCACCGTTATATTCGTATCGCACTAGTCGTCGCCCGCTATGTTCACACGACAGTTGACGACCGGCACGGTCAAAGGTATTACCGTTGCTGTTTCCCGAAGGGGCCCGGAATTCTGAAACTCGCCCATCATCTTCAATCCAGCGAAGCTGCCGGTTGTTCGGAATGTCACTCCATACCAACTATCGTCCGACACCGCTCCAGGCTGGACCTTCTGCCCAAAGAGTTCTGACATAGAGTCTTTGAATCGGCGTGTTAAACAGGATGTAGTTCCTGAACCGATCATCCAGCGCGATGATGTCTGGGTCAGGATAGGAAAGAGGGTCACCATCCTAATCTCGGGGTTGATACGGCGGCAAGTCAGCTTGTTGCGACGCGACCGCAGGCACCACGAGACTGAAGCTGAGGCTCGCTTCAAGAAATACTCGTTGAGTGAAGGTCATTGTATGACGATGTCGTATTGCTGATTCTCCTGAGGACCACGAGTGTGGCCATCACCTTATCTAGCTTGATGCACCAGCTGCCTGTTCTGATTCGAGCGCGGTAGACGACCTTGAGCTACTAAAATGAAAACGGGCGACAGCAGATTGCCGTCGCCCGTTGCATGTTTTGGCAGCTTTGCGGGGAAGCAAAGCTCGCTGATTTAATTCCCGCCGCCCGCTTCAGTCATCGCGGCGTCGCGCTCAAGGGCACGGTGACCGGCCAGGATTCCGTCCATACCAATATTGCCCTCATGGCATGCATACTCAAAAATTGGTTCTGGGCTGTAGCGTAGTGGAATCAGGACAGTCCACGGTTCTTCCCACACGGCCGGATCGTCGAATGTGACCTCATAGTTGAGGATCTCAGGACTCACCCGGGTGATTCGTTCAGTGACGGTAAGATCCGTCGACGCGGTCGTAAATGACAAGCCGGCCAACACCACGTTCTGACCGTTGTAATTCGTTGTCTCAATGACCAGCGTGTCGCCGTCCCAGTGTCCTCGGGGATCCCCGTGAAGCTGTTGAATCTTCTTGTCGAGGTGTGGAGGCCCGTCAATCGGAATGATGCGAGCGTCGTGAATCATCTCTTGGACGATAGACACATAGTCAGCACCTTGAATGAGTTGGAAGTAACTGTTGTAACCCGCGAATATATTCGGTGCGCCGTAAGTGATGCACCGCTCGCTCAGCGGTCGGTCAGTGGTCCAATCGGCTGGATGATCCACTAGTCGTTGCGTCGCACGTTCAATCGCGGCATCGGCCGCGGCTGTCGTGCTGGGAATACGGCCATTCGGCGGATTCACAACGAGAGATGTTCGATTGGTATTGAAGACCCGGTCGGCAATCCAGAACTGATTGTAATTTCCGGTGGTTGGGTCGTATGACGTCGCTTTCGTTTTCTCGATAGCCGCGAGAATAAGCTGGTCTCCGAAGAGTGCGTCTTGTCCAGGGTCACCCGCCTCTACTGCGGCTGCCATAACAGCGGCTAGCTCTTCATCGCCAAGAACGTCTTTGCCTTCCCAGGCCTCCGGTCGTTCAATAGGAGTAGCATTGTTGTTTGCCCAGACGCCTCCTAGATCAGGTCGTCCGTCTGCCGTGCGGGGCGCTGTCCATCCCTCTGGGGCTGATTGCGCCAGTGCAACCGTCGGAATCAATAATGAGACGACTGCTGCCGTAACAGATAAAACAGAAATTAGTGATATCTTCACCAGAGCCCTCCAAAGTTGAGTCACGTCGTTGAAAATCATACCAATAATACCCTCTGAGACCTCTAAGGCAAGTAGTTTTCCTTGCTGGCCGTGTTCAGGCAGTTTGAGTTTCCCGGCCGTTGAAGATGCTACGAACAATTTTTTCCCGGCTGGAGGGCGGGTGCGGAATCGTACAGCGAGTGATTTGGATTAGTTTCCGATTGGCAGGACGACTATTTCGGTGTTGCGATCCCTATGTTGAGGTCCGAATAGTTCTTGACTCGAAATAACCCAAACGATACCAGATAGGACAAAGGACGAGCCCGATTAGCAGCAGCATGCCGATCCAGAGCGCTCTCGACGGCATGCCTAACGGTGCCGGACTTCCGATGATCCAGGTGCCGGCGCCCACCAATAAACAGAACACACTCAATGCGCACGTTGCCGTGGCTGCCAACGCCCGCCAGAACCGTCTGGAGCTTGGAGCGTCAGTAGCGCTCAAAGAGCGACGCACGGGTCCCCAATATCCGACTGGACGCACGCGGGCGTAGAAGGCCTTGAGGCACTGGCTGTTTTCTGGGCCCTTCAGCCAAATGGCAAGGAGTGCGGCCAATGTCGCTACAGTCGCTACGGTCAGTAAACGCAGAGCCTGTTGGTCATCGTCGTATACGACCATCAGCAGCGGGGCGGCAACGGAAGAGACGAGCATCGCGGCAATTTCAGCCCATGCATTGACGCGCCACCAAATCCACCGTAGGACCAAAACTACACCGAGACCGGCACCAAAGAGGAGAGTGGTCTGCCAAGCCTGATTAATGGATGTGAGTTGAGTCATGATGCCAAGCGCGATTCCAAGGATGAGCACGTTTGAACCGCGCGCGATCCAAACGAGCGAGCGGTCAGTCGGCTCAGTCTTTCGCCAGCTCTGACAGATAAATCGTTTGTAGATATCGTTGGTCCAATAGGAACTTCCCCAATTGAGGTGTGTATCGACGGTGGAGGCTATGGCTGCCAGCATGCCGGTTAACATCAGTCCCATCAGTCCGGGTGGTAGCAGTTCGGCCATGCCACGAACATAGGTAGATTCACGGTCGGCCTGAAGTAGGTCGGGCGCGAGGCCAGGCGCAGGCGGAAAGAGTAGTAAGAGACCGATTCCCAGCGGCAACCAGAGCAGACTCCTCGCGAGGATTTGAACAAACGTAAGAATTACTGCAGCCGTGGTCGCGTCCCGGTCGCTTCGGCAAGCCATAGACCGTTGGGCCAAGTAGCTAGTGCCGTCTGAGTAGGCGTTAATTAACCAGAGCACACCGAGAAGTGAGAGGACTACTGCCGTGACGTCCTTGCCTAAGTCTGGAGTAAAGGCGAGAAGTTCTTCGGCTGTGATGGTCCCGGGTTGTCCGCCTGCAAAGGTGTCGTAAACCCGACTGCTCATCACGCCAAGGCCTCCGACTTCATTGACCACGATGACGGTGAAGATGAGGGTTCCCACGAACATGATGGCGATCTGGACGATGTCGGTTGATGCAACGCTACGCAGACCACCGGTAGCTGAGTACAAACCAGTAACTGTCAGAAGTAGCGTGAGTGAAATAAGGTTGTTCGCACTTTTGACCCAGACCTCCACGTGATGAGTCTCTGCAGTCAGAGGTATACCGATGACTTCCAGTAGTTCGACTAAAGGCTGCAACAGACCCGATGGAAGCCACTGGTTCCAGACTAGAAAAGGTTCGACGATCTTTGTCGCGGCGAATAGGACCCAGGCCAGTACTGTGCAGTTAATGAGAGTGCCGAGGTAGAGGGCTTTAATACCTCGAAGTACAGCCGCCGGCGTTCCTCCGTAGCGGACTTCCGTGAATTCTGCGTCCGTGACAATTCCCGCACGACGCCAAGCGCCAGCGAGGACGAATCCCATAAAGAGAAATGTGACTGCGAAGATCCAGAGTTGCCATAAGCCAAATACGCCAGCTGTGGCAATGATTCCGGTAACAAGTAACGGCGTATCAGCCGCAAATTGGGTGGCTGCCATACTCAAGCCAGCTTTCCAACCAGGTAACGTTCGACCGGCTAGAAAGTACTCCTCAAGATTTTGTGATGCTTGCCGTCGATGTTTCAGTCCGACGGTGATCGAGTAGCCGATGAATGCAAGAACAATTAGTCCGTCAATGTTGTGCACGTGTAGATCCAGTAGTGCAGTATGAGAAAGCTGGATAAAAATGGAAGGGCCCCGAACCATGTAGGATCGGAGCCCTTCGTCCGTTTCAGTGACGTTGGGTTTCCCCGTTAGGGGTTCCCCGTTGTTGCGTCATACAGTGCCGCGGGAGATCTCTAACAGGACGTCACCTCGACAAGACTTTGACTGTAGTTCCCCACTAGACCACCTCCTATCTTGGGTGTGCTTGGTGTGGTGGGTCCCAACCCACCCAGTCGGCCAGACCACCCAAATCCGCCCAGCTGCCACATGAGTCGTGGAACGATTGCCGATAGTGTGCCACAGAACACGTAAAGAGGGAGTACTATCCATAGAGAGTCCTTTGTCCATGAGATTACTAGTCAAACTGGGAGTGACGGTCGGCGTTTTATTTGTAGGGTTATTTGTGTTTGTGTGGCTGACAGTGCCACTCAATGTGCCGTGGCGTAGCATGTTACAGCAGGCCGGAGCCTTGCCTCGGTGGCTTGACCCACCGCCGATGACAGTCGGGCGTATGGGTGAACGATTGACGGTTCCCGAAGGCTACGGACTAACGCTGTTTGCCCAAGGAGTGACTGAGGCGCGGGGATTGGCCGTGACGTCGGGAGGCGATGTTCTGGTGTCGACTCCGCGAGACGGACGCGTTTTGTTGCTTTATGTTGACGACGATGCTGATGGTTCGACCGATGGTCAAGTCGTTCTCTTGGAAGGACTGACCAGACCCAATGGACTCGCTGTTCGTGATGGGTATCTTTATGTGGGTGAGGAGGACGGAGTCGGACGGGTTCTCTTTGATGCCGAAACTCGTGCGATCATCGGTGAGTACACGCGAATCATCGAAGGGTTGCCTCCGGGAGGAAATCACTGGAAGAAAACGATCCGGTTTGGACCTGATGGTTTGCTTTATGTGGCGGTCGGTTCGAGTTGTAACGTGTGTATCGAGGAGGACTCACGCCGGGGGACTATTCTTCGCTACACGTCGGATGGCGACTTTGTTGACATCTTCGCGACGGGACTCAGAAATAGTGGCGGCTTCGATTGGTCACCTTTAACGGGAATTCTTTATGCAACTGATAACGGTCGAGACTTATTGGGAGATGAGTTTCCACCGTGTGAACTCAACGAAGTGGTAGCCGGCGGTTTCTATGGGTGGCCTTTTGTTAATGGCCAAAATGTGCCCGATCCTGATTTAGGCGAGGTGCAGTCGGCAGTCATCGAAACAGCGATTCCACCGGTGCACGAATTTAAACCGCATAATGCACCACTGGGCATGGTGTTCTTTCGCCAGGATTGGCATCCTCCCGACTATCGTGGCGCGGCTGCTGTTGCGTTGCATGGTTCTTGGAATCGCCGTGAAAAGGATGGCTATAAGGTTGTTTCTCTTCATTTTACTTCGGACGGGTCGATTGAAGAGCGTGATTTTCTTACTGGGTTCCTAGTCGATGGCGAAGTAGTTGGCCGGCCGGCTGATGTTGCTGAAAGTTCAGATGGCAGTGTGTACGTATCGGACGATCTTGGAGGCGCCGTTTATCGCATTAAATTTGACACTGACGACGACCGAGCGTTCAATTTGCCGACTCCTAGAACTAGTCAGGGTTATGACCCAACAGAGATAGGCCCGGACGAGCGCGAAAACGCACTTGCTATTGGCGAGGCTATTCTCGTAGCCGAAAACTGCATGGCATGTCATGCGAGAGTTGACGAGGCGGCGGCGGACCGTGTTGTTTTGAGGAATCTCAGAACTAATTACACGGTTGAAGAATTAGCTGAGTATTTAGCCGCTCCGCAGCAACCGATGCCACCTTATGAGGCAGATAGAGCGGAGCGGCGAGCATTTTCGATTTTCTTGTTGGAGAGTTTTTAGGGCAGCGCCTACGAATGGTAGCCGAAAGGGTGAGTCATTAATATGGATAGCTTGATGAGCCGGATTGGGATGAAGTCGCCGTCGTCAGTACTATCACGTCTGTGCGTGACCGCGTTCTTGCTGGCTGTGGGATTTTCTGCGCAGATTGCGACGTTAGATGCCGATGACTGGCCGCAATGGCGCGGTGAAGACCGTTTGGCGGTATGGTCTGAAACGGGAATCGTAGAAGAGCTTCCTGCCGAGTTGAAAGTCTCTTGGAAGACTCCAATTAAGTCTGGGTATTCTGGACCGGCTGTCTCCAACGGACGCGTATTTGTAACGGATTGGGAAGAGGATCCGGACTCTCGAACTATGGATGGCGCGGAACGTGCCTTGGCCTTAGATGAATTGACTGGTGAGATCTTATGGGCAACTGAATGGAATACAACTTACAGGATGTTAATGGGTTCTTATGCAGTTGGTCCTCGAGCAACACCTACTGTGGATGGTGATCGAGTTTACGTGATCGGTGCAGCTGGCGCGCTGATTTGTCTTGATGTTGAAACTGGTGCCATCTTGTGGCAGAAGGATTACCGAGCCGAGTACGATTCGTTCGTGCCGACGTGGGGTGTAGCCAGTGCTCCATTAGTTGATGGGGATCGATTGATTGCAGTCGTTGGTGGAGAGCCTGGCGCATTAGTGGTTGCATTTGATAAACGGACAGGGAACGAATTGTGGCGTGCTGTTGATGTGGTCGGCGAGATGGGTTACGGGCAACCAGTAATTTATGATGCTGGTGGAGTCAGGCAATTAATTGTGTGGCACGCTGCGGCGCTGGTTTCACTTAATCCCGAAACTGGTGAAGTCTATTGGGAAGAAGCTTGGGATGTGGGTATGGGAGTGTCCGTCGCAACGCCGGTGAAAAGTGGTGACTATCTGCTCGTCTCTCAGTTTTACTATGGGTCAATGATGATGCGACTGAGTCAGGATCGTCCCGCAGCGACGTTGTTGTGGAAGGGGGCAAGTCGAAGTGAAATGCCGGATGAAACCGAGGGGTTGCATGCGATGATCACTACACCCGTGGTTTCTGGCGAATATGTATACGGTGTTGGTAGTTATGGTGAATTACGAGGATTGTCTGCTCGAACGGGTGAACGGCTGTGGATGAGTCCGGCACTAGCGGCACAGTCCAGATGGGGCACAGCCTTCATGGTGCGAAATGGGGACCGCTATTTTGTGAACAATGACGAGGGAACACTAATCATGGCTCAGTTTACTCCTGAGGGATATATAGAACTTGGCCGTACACGATTACTCGAGCCGACGTCGAGTGCGGGCTATGGTCGCAGGCGTTCGTTCGATCGACTGGTAAATTGGTCTCATCCTGCGTATGCAAACGGCCACATCATTTATCGAAATGATCACGAGATTGGCCGGGCGTCACTGAGAACTGTTGACTATGAATAGGGCTGTTTTATGCGAATAACACTCGTGGGCCTGATGCTTGTTATTTGTGCGGACGGCGTGTTCGCGCAGCGTTCAGACCGTATTTCCACGTCTGGCGGCGACATTGTTATCACTCCGGTCATTCACGCCAGTGTGCAGATTGAGCACGACGATTTGGTAATTCACGTAGATCCGTGGAGTGCTGCCGAGTTATCCACATTGAAACCGGCGGACCTTATTCTAGTGACAGATAGTCCGGGGCATCATTTGGATCCTGATGCGATAGAGTTTCTTGCAAAGTCAGGCGCACCTGTGGTGATTACCTCAGCCGGGAAAGATGCGTGGCCTGACGGAACAGTGCTTGCGAATGGTGAGAGCGGCGTTTTTGCAGGCGTGGAGGTAGAAGCAATTCCCGCCTATGATCTGACGCCGGGACGTCCTTTTCATCCGAAGGGTGACGCCAACGGCTATCTGGTGACTTTGGGAGGACAGCGTATTCTTTTGGCAGGTGTCACCCAATGCGTGCCTGAGATTCAAGTGCTCAGCGATATTGCTGTTGCATTTCTACCGATGAATCTTCCAGTTGATCGCATGCGACCAATCGCTGTGGCTGAGTGTCTTAAAACGTTCACTCCACAGATCGTGTATCTCTATCATTACGACCAACGTTATGCGTCGTGGTTGGGGGCTCCTGAGGGAACTCCCCCTGTCGATATTCAAGATACGCCGGCTACAATTCGAGCATTCCAGGCGGCGATAGAAGGGCTCTCAATCGACTTTCGAGATCATCGCTGGTATCCCGAAAGATAGAAGACGGGCGAGCGACGGATCTTGGAGCCTACGAGTCTTGTGCAGAGAGTTACCCGGCGTGTGTGGCATCCTGTGCTACTGAGATAGTCGACTGATTTTTCACTCGTTGACCAGTATTGACTTCCGTGGTTTAGAGATTTCCCTTGGAGTCGATATTCAAATTGGGTAGGCGATAGAATTGGCCGGCGTTTTTGCCAAGGTGGCCAAAGTGACTCAGCACTTCAAGTGATTGACGCTCAACGATCCAAATGACGTTGTTGGTTCCGTCAGCGATGAAAAGCCAACGTTGTTCGGAATCATCGGATAGCACGAGTGCGGAAACGGAACCGCTGCCAAGGGTTGCCGGACGGACAAACGCTTCCGTTTGAAATGTGCCGTCCCTTTGAAATACCTGGAGGCGATTATTAGTTCTATCTGCTACTTATACGAGGCCGTCGTTCGCCAAAGTAACGTCGTGCACTGGCGTTCGAAACTGAAGGGTTGGTGCTGCTGAGGCCGGTGTATATGGGCCCGGGTCAAAGTCGATTGGCTGTTCTCCGTACGCAACCCAGCGCCGTTTGTATTGGCTGGTCATAGCATCGAAAACGACAAGACGCTGGTTGCGGTATCCATCTGCTACGTACACCTCATTCGTCTGTCGGTCGACCTCGATCGCCGCTGGTCGGCCAAGGTTCTCTGCGTCATTGCTTCCAATGCCTTGGCCAGCCCGTCCAATTTGGAGAAGAAACTCACCGTCAGCGGTGAATTTTAGAATATGCGCATCCGACGGACCATTTCCTCCGATCCAAATGTGATCCTCGTAGTCCACATGGATACCGTGCTCGTTTTCGAGCCACTCGAAGCCGTGACCAGGTCCTCCCCATGAGCGAAGTACGCTACCACTGGGCGAAAACTCGATTACGGGTGGGGCTGGCATACAGCACATGCCTTCTTCGCCGCGCTGTCTTGCATCCAGAGTTCTTGGTCGGTGAACTACCCATACATGGTCTTGGTCGTCGACCGATAGTCCGGCGACCTCACCGAGAATCCAGTTGTCTGGCAGTTCACTACCCCAGAATGGGTCTACCCTGAAACGAGGGGCTGATTCTTGTACGGTCTGATTCGATAGTGTTGATTCGGGTGTATTCGAGTCGGCACACGCGGACAGACAGGTCAACGTTATGAGCACTAGGTATTGTCACGAAACGACGCGTGACTGGGGCTGCCGTGGATGCATGGTCTGTGTCTTGCCTACATGACCTAACGTATGCCCATGGGCCAGATGAACGGCTGTCCTAGGATACCTGTTTTTTAAATATCATCGAAGTTGCACTGAGTCAGAAGCGTCTTTTAGGACGGAAGTCAGAACTAATTGAGATCTGGCTATAATGTTGATGTTTCCGGCTTTGAGTGTCTGCGTGGAAGGTTGTTAACTGCTGGGGTTTAGTAGAACGAAGGAGGTTTACCTATGACTCGTTGCATCCTATTTGGATTGGCATTAGCGATAAGTATTCCGACTGTGGGCTTTGCCCAGGGTACAGCGTCCCCGGCGGGTAATGCGCTGCTGACTGCTGATGGGCAGCCTAATCTTCAAGGCATTTGGGACTATAGAACGATGACGCCGCTAGAACGTCCGGCCGAACTTGCAGGGCAGCAGTTTTTTACTGACGAAGAAGCATCGGCGTACCGCCAAGAGGGTTTGGCGCGTCGAAACAAGGACCGGCGCGCGTCGGATATCGGTACTGCTCAGGATGTCAGCAATGCGTATAACGAATTCTGGTGGGACTACGGAAAGACCCTGACGGCTGATCTTCGAACATCACTGATTGTTGATCCGGCTGATGGAAGGATTCCGTATCGTGCTGGTCGGGACCGCCAGCGTCGATCTCGAGGATATGACGGACCAGAGAGTCGCGGTTTGTGGGAACGATGTTTGACGCGAAGTTTGCCTCGCTTGTCCGGGGCCTACAATAACAATTTTCAGATTATTCAATCGGCAGAGTATGTTGCAATTGTGAACGAGATGATTCATGAGGTTCGCATGATTCCGCTGGATGACCGGCCACATGTTCATCAGAACATCCGCCAGTGGCAGGGTGACGCACGGGGGCGCTGGGACGGCGATACACTCGTGGTCGAGACGACGAATTTTACTGACCAGACTAATTTTCGAGGGTCTCGAGGGGGTCTTCATCTGATTGAACGGTTTACGCGTATTGATGCCGACACATTGCTGTACGAGTTCACTGCAGAAGACTCAAATGTTTGGCAGCAGCCTTGGTCTGCCATGGTGCCTATGATTAGGAATACTGAACGTATGTACGAATATGCCTGCCACGAGGGAAACTACGGAATGACTAATCTATTAAATGGTGCTCGCGTGCAGGAGCAGGCGGTGAATGCCTCTGGCGCAACCGAATCGAAGTAATCCAAGTTTTCTTTTTACGTCATTTCCGGTCGACGACGCAGTCCTCGGGTCGGACGAATGGTTGTTCGTGTGTTATGTCTTCATTAGCGTTGTTTCGTCTTTTTGCCGGTCTACGTGTGGCTGGTGCCGCTGCCATAGCGCTCCTTTTGTTGTCCGGAGTTGCGTCGGGACAGGAGTTGTGGTTTGCGGCGAACGGAGGCGTTCAGTTCGGTTCAAGAATATTGACCCATCGGCTAGATGATCCACTATTCCAAACAGCGATTCGTGCGGACTATTCTGTTGCTAGTGGTCGGTTGTTTGATACCGGTGGTGCTGTGACGCTCACGGAGTTCGGTAGAGTACGGGTCGGGCTCGGCGGGGGTTTTAGTGTTGCCAGTGTGGGGGACGAAGCTAGGGTGACGGCTGAAATCCATAATTCCTTTCAGCCTAGGACGCCCCTTCGATTTAAGGCCAACCGGCCGTTTAGCCGGTCGGAAAAGAGTGTTTATGTAAACTTACGCACGGTATTTCGGTTTGGGGAGCGGACAGACATTTCGTTTTATGGCGGACCATCCTATTTTGCTGTCACGCAAGAATTGGTCGGCGAGATAGACCTTCCTGCAGCGCAAGACAGAAGGATAATTAAGTTGGTGTTCAACGAAATTAATGGAAACCGGTGGGGGTTTCATATGGGAGGCGGGGTTTCTCACTTTTTTAACGATTGGCTCGGTTGGGGTGTTGATCTGCGAATTACAAGAGCGGTTGTCCCTGTCGAAGATTTGTTGTCTAAAATGAAGATATCCAAGCGTGAGTTTGTCCCTTCGGCGTTGGGCGGTGTTCATTTGATGGGCGGGCTCCGTTTTTATTGGAATTCTTGACTGCAGTGCCAATGAGTTTGCCGTTGATTAAAGGCGCGCCTCTTGAAATGACGGATTAAACCCTTGTGTAGCTGCCGATTTGTGACTGTTTCGATATTACGGCCTCTGCTAGGGAGTTGTTAAAAAGTCTGGCCCTGTTGAATCGGGCTGTGTTCCAAGGTTAGGATGGTGTGGGGGCTCGGACACATGTTCTCTGTGGAGGTTTAGGGATGATTTATAGATTCTTACTGGTGTTGTGGACTCTTGTAATGCTCGTAGCCGTGGTGGCAGAACCTGCCGTTGCGCAAGACACCGTTTCAGAGGAGCCAGTGTCACTCACGCCGCATGGCGACCCTGACATACAAGGTGTTTTTACGTTTCGTACGTTGACACCGCTGAATCGCCCCGAAGCATTAGCAGGAAAAGAGGCGTTATCGCTGGAAGAAGCAGCCGCCTTTGAAGCATCTGAACGCACCCGGCTCAATCGAGATTTGTTCGATCCGGAAACGGGCGCCCCGAGCGCCGGTTATCAATCGAGAGCTGAGGGTGGAGTGTTGTCGTACAACGAGTTTTGGTATGAGCGCGGTGTTGAACTCACGAGTGATAAGCGAACATCTCTCATAGTGGATCCGCCAACTGGCCGTGTTCCGTATACGGACGAAGCCAGGGAGAGGGCTCAGGTGCGACGATTAAACCTACGAAATGGTTTTGCGGACTCGTATCACGACCGAAGTTTAGCTGACCGCTGTCTGATGGGTTTTAATTCTGGTCCCCCGATGGTCTCTGGAGCGTATAACAATAATGTGCAGATCTTGCAGACGCCAGGACAGGTGGTGATCCTTAACGAGATGGTTCATAACACCAGAATTATCCCGCTTGATGGGCGTCCCCATGGCGAACTAAGACAGTATGCCGGCGACTCACGAGGGTACTGGGAGGGCGCAACGCTGGTGGTCGAAACTACGAATTTTCTTCGCGAAACCAGTTTGGGTGGCACATCGGCTAATACACGCCTCGTTGAGCGTTTTCGTCGATTGGATAATGACACGGTTATTTACGAATTCACTGTTGAAGATGAGAATTCATTTACGCAGCCGTGGACTGCGATGATGCCTTTGCGGCGGACTGATGGGCCCTTGTATGAGTATGCGTGCCACGAAGGTAACATTGGCATGCACGGTATTATGGCTGGCGCCCGTAACAAGGATACTCAAGCCGTTGACGAGTCGCGTTAGCCGCGGCGCGTAGTTTTAGGAGTATTCCGTATCATTTGTGTCGATGAGGCAAATTGACCGTCAGGATAGTGCGGTCAAACTCGTCAGGATTGATGTAATTCTCAGTTCGTCTTCTTACTCCGGCTTAGGCAAGTGAAGCTGTCTAGGCTGGGGTTCATTGCATGTGGTCGTCAATGAACTCAGATACTAAAGGCAGTACCATCATCAACAGTAGGACCATGGCGACGATGGGGACAACGATGGCGTGTGTAGCCGGTCCGTTGAAAAACCAAGTCATCAGAAGATTCGGGAATACTGCAATTGACAAGAAGAGCGACCCCCCTAACATCCAGAAGACTACGCCAAGAGTGATATCTGTCGCCGAACGATTCATCTGACCTTCCTTTCGAGTGCGAACATAGCATGAACGGTGGCGAGTGGGTATGTCAAACGAGGATACTCACATGGTTGATCTTGACACTCCCGTCAATAAGATTCTGGTCGAGTCATTACAGCAAACTTACGTAGATAAGCTTGGTGTGCTTTTCGATGCTCGGGTGGTGAGGCGTGTCAAAGAGTGCATTGTGGATAAGGTCAAACAGGGGGTCGTCGAAGATGGTTTGGTGTATCGAGAGCTTGTGCGCGATTCTGGAGTGCCGTCTTGGATGGGACATCAGGAGACTCTAGGAGCAGTGTTGGCCCTTATTTCGCTGCAGAGTTACGAGGAAGACTGCATCTTGTTAAGTTCGTTGACTCGACAAACAACGAACCAGTTGCCTCCGACTAAAGAGTTCTGTGAACTCTTAGAGCATCTCGGTCTTGTTCGTTCACGCGAGGCACAGGCAGAGTGTCTTGAGGCCTGGGATTATCACTGGAAGAAGGCGATCAGCCAAGTAGAGTTACGCGCCAGGAGCGCTAAGCATTCTCTTTGACCGCTGTGGTCAGATCAAGTACTGCTTTCTTGCCATCTCCAAAGAGCATCAAGGTGTTGTCTGCAGCGAACAGAGGGTTAGGAATACCGGCAAATCCTGGCGACAGACTGCGCTTGATGACGATCACACTCGTTGATTTATCAACATCAAGAATTGGCATGCCACTGATTGGACTATCCGGATTTGTTCGCGCGTCAGGATTGACGATGTCGTTGGCTCCGATCACGATCGAGACATCGGTTTGGCCAAACGTTGGGTTGATGGTGTCCATCTCTTTGAGTTTGTCATAGTCGACGTCAGCTTCGGCGAGCAAGACATTCATGTGGCCAGGCATGCGACCCGCGACGGGATGGATTGCGTAGTCTATTTCGACACCGCGGGATTCAAGCAGAGTTGCTAAATCGCGAAGTTGGTGCTGCGCTTGGGATACTGCGAGTCCATACCCTGGCACGATCGCCACTCGTTTGGCTGTATCGAGTAGAATCGCGACTTCTTCAGCTGAGGTGCTCTTTACTCTGCCTTCGTATACCGAGTCTGCATCGGTTTTTGTACTGTCAGTCGCGGCGATGGCTCCGACCAGCACATTCACTAAGGAGCGATTCATCGCCTTACACATAATGCGGGTAAGAATGATGCCGGAGGCGCCAACCAGTGATCCCGTAATAATCAGGATGTTATTGCTCAAGACGAACCCAGTGGACGCGGCAGCCAATCCAGAATAAGAGTTCAGGAGAGCTATGGCGACAGGCATATCAGCGCCACCGATTGAGATGGTGAGTAACACTCCAAGCAGTGAGCCAATCGCGATAATGGCGACATACGAAGTCGTCGTGCTGGGGTCGATTACCATCCAGACTCCGCACCCGAGTGCGACCAATCCGAGGAGTACATTGAGCGGCTGTTGTCCTGGAAATGTAACCGGGGCATCAGGGAGGAGTAAACCTCGTAATTTGTCAAACGCTACGAGGCTTCCCGTAAAGGTTACCGAGCCGATAATGCCAGAGGCAGCTGTCGCGATGAGTGACTGGGTTGTCGGTGTGGTTCCAACGAGCACCGCACCGGCTACTAGGGCCGAGGCCCCTCCGCCGAAAGCGTTCAATAGGGCCACCATTTCAGGCATGGCCGTCATTTGTATTTTAAGTGCGAATGTGGCGCCAATGGTCGCGCCGAGGACGATGCCCGCCAGTATTACTCCGAGTCCAAATGTGCCACTGCCGAAGACCTGATTGTCGGCAAGCGTGGCCACTACAGCGAGGAGCATGCCGGTGGCCCCTAGTAGGTTCCCTCGAACCGCTGTGCGAGGATGAGTCAGTCCCCGGATGCCGAGGATGAACAGCACGGAAGCTGCGAGGTAGGTGAGGTCAATAAGGACTGTGTTTTCCACCTAGTCCCTCTTTCGGAACATGCTCAACATCCGATTCGTGACCATAAATCCGCCCACTACGTTGATGGTGGCCAACACGAGTGCTGCAAATCCGAGGATCACTGTCACTCGGTTGGGCGACGCTGAAGAGAGCATCGCACCGATTATTGTGATTCCAGAGATTGCATTACTTCCGGACATTAAGGGAGTATGCAGAAGCGGTGGAACCTTCGTAATGATTTCGAATCCTACGAAGACTGCCAGCATGAAGATTGTGAGTAATGGAATAAAAACGTCCATAGTTCCTCAGCGCTATCTATGAAGGTGTCAGGCGTCCGGTTCAAGTCTCTCTTGGACTCGAGGATTAATGACTTGGCCGTTTCGTGACACTAGAGTTCCCTGGGTAATTTCGTCGTCCAAGTCGACTGTAAGTTTTCCATCGGTAATGAGATGGAGGAGAAAAGTTGTGATGTTACTGGAGTACATCTGACTCGCGTGGTACGGCACCGTAGATGGTAGATTCGTTGGGCCAAGAATAGTTACACCGCCGGTGGTCACTACTTGATCAGCTTCTGTCGGTTCACAGTTGCCTCCACGCTCAGCCGCTAGATCGACGACTACGCTTCCTGGTGTCATTCCCGAGATCATCTCACTTGTCACCAAGAGAGGGGCATCCTTTCCAGGAATCAGAGCAGTTGTGATGACTACATCGCTTGCAGCAATTACCTCCGCCATCATATTTCGCTGCCGCTCATAAAAAGAATCGTCTTGGGCTTTTGCGTACCCTCCCGCGTCTTCGGAGGTACTTGTTTCAAGCGGTAATTCGACAAAAGACGCACCAAGGCTCTCTACCTGCTCTTTGACAGCAGGACGGACATCATAGGCCTGAACCTTTGCACCGTTTCTACGGGCAGTAGCAATTGCTTGGAGGCCAGCGACACCCGCGCCAACAACGAAGACTCGAGCAGGAGTAACCGTCCCAGCTGCGGTCATAAGCATGGGGAACATCCGTGGGAGATGGCTTGCGGCAAGGAGAACCGCTTTATAGCCTGAGATCGTGGCCATCGACGACAGAGCGTCCATGCTTTGGGCGCGTGTAATCCGAGGCATCAGTTCCATTGAGAAGGCAATTACGCCTCGTTCGGCCAGTTCTTTGGCGGCGGCGGCGCCAATCAGCGGCTCGGAGAGACCTATGATTACCTGTTCTTGACGCACAAGTGACAAATCTGCAGTGGCGGCGTCACCCGCAGCACCCGCCATGCGAACCTGAAGTATGACGTTGCCGTCGGTGAAGACACTTGTGCGGTCCTGACCAATACGGGCTCCTCGTTCTTCATACAATCCATCAGGAAACCCAGCTGATTGACCGGCGCCTGCTTCTACGACGACGTCCAATCCAGCCTCTGTCAGTGACGTTACTGCCGCCGGAACGAGGGCCACACGTCGTTCGTTGGGAAACGTTTCTTTGGGGAGTCCTATGATCATTGAATGATACGACGATGAAGAAGAACAGCTATGAAATGGTACCACACCACAAGCTGTAGACGTAACCGTCAGACCTCATCACTACCGGCACCAGTGTCTCGTCAGTCAGTCGAGCCAGTTGCGCTCGTGACCTTGCAAGATAGTAAAAGCACTGTCTCGTTAGGAGACCGGATTTCTTAGTGCTTATTCCGAAAAGCTAAGACAAAAAGGATATGAAGGCAGAAGGCCACAACACCCGTAATTACAACAGCTAACCAAGGATTCACGTTTTCTCCTCCGACGATCTGTCGTCTATTATTGTAGCAGCCCCAAAGTCAATCTCAAGTGCCTCAATTGAAGGATTCCGCTGGTAGTTACGGACTGCTATTCCAGATTCTACGGTCAACCACAGAGCCAACGCCAATATTGAGCCTCCGGTAATCAATAACATCCATTGCCCGGCAGTCCAGAAGTCTATTAGGTTGCTGGTCATGGCCGAGAGAGTTAAGAGCAACATCAAGGCCATCGGAATAATGGTATAGGCGAGGGGTTTGCCGCGACGGAGCAGATAAATTGTGATCGCGAGTAAAGCCAAGCCAGCAAGTAGTTGGTTGGTTGTTCCGAAAAGTTGCCAAAGGATGAGGCCGGCAAATTCTCCGCCGACCTCAAAAAAAGCGAAAAACCAAATGGCGAGGACAGCGAAGCCTGAAGCAATAAATCGATTGTCGAGAAGATCCAATTTGAACGTATGGCCCATTTCGGTAATGTTGTAACGCAGTAAACGGGTTGCGGAATCAAGCGAAGTTAACGCAAAGGACACGACAAGTACAGCTACGAAGGTTTGGCCGACAGATTCTGAGAAGCCGAGGGCTCCAAGAAAGTGTGACGATCCGCCGATGAAGGCTCCGATGTTGCTGCCCAAGCTATCGGCAGATTGCCAACTGACATATCGAGTGAGCCAGTCCTCTCGTGAAACGAATCCAGCGGTACAGGCAAGGACAGCCATCAATCCTAGGGTAGATTCTCCAATCATGGCTCCGTAACCTACGAATGGAGCATCAGTCTCTTTGTCGAGTTGTTTCGCCGACGTTCCTGACGAAACAAGTGCGTGGAAACCACTTGCGGCGCCGCAGGCAATCACTATGAATACAAAGGGGAACATGGCAGGTGCGCCTTCGGGGTGAAGGTCGATTGCGGGAGCAGCGAATGACGGATTCGTAAGAGCAAAGCCCAGGTACATAGCACCAACGCCTACGTACAACAATAAGCTATTAATGTAGTCACGAGGTTGGAGGAGCAGCCAGGCCGGTAAAACGCTGGCGATGAAAGCATATCCAAGAAGGAGCCATTTCCATTGACCTAGTGATGGGCCGACGACCGGATATTCAATTCCAGCGCCGACGAGCCCAATTAAAATCACGAGGGCGGTTGCGGTGAGTGGCAGAAGCCCCCATTTGTACCGATATCGGCCTAATCCAACGACCAGGGCACTCACAATCATTAGACTGCTCGGCAGTACTGACTCTGGATAGAACTGAGGGGAGAATAGCGTGGCGATGATGTGAACAAACACGCCCATTGCCAACGCAATTAAAAAGAAGATGATGATATGAAAGAGTGTTTTTCCCCTACAGCCAACCAAGTTCTCCGTGAGAGCACCGATCGATAGACCTCGGGCGCGTAGAGACACGACCATCGCGCCGAAATCCTGAACGGCGCCCACAAAGATTGCTCCTACCACGATCCAGAGTGTTGCTGGTAGCCAGCCCCAAATTACTGCAATGGCTGGGCCTAGCATCGGTGACAAGCCGGTGATCGAAGCGTATTGATGACCAAACAGAATGAAACGGTTGGTCGGTACGTAGTCCACGTCGTCACGAAGGGTGTGGGCGGGAGTTGCCCGGTTAGCGTCGAGACCGAAAAGGCGGATCGCCAGATGTCGACTGTAGAACCGGTAGCCAATCGCTAGGGCGGTTAATGCGAGAGTAGCTACGACGAGAGGAGACATCATTTATCGTCCCACCCATTCGTCGATGATCCGTTGACCGATTGTGTCTAGCGTGTCTATTCCGCAGACGTCGTGTTGTAACAGCGGCACGACAATACGCGGAAATCGTGAGAACGCGGCGTCGATTTTTCGACGGTAGGTCTGTTCTTGCTCGCGTCGAGCGCGAAGGAAGGCTCCTTGGATGTCCGCATCATCAGGGAGGACACGATTTACAACGATGGCAGACACCATTATTTTGAAACGCGCCAGTAGGGTCACGACTTTTTGACTTTCAAGTAATGAGAGTTTGTCTGGGTTCACGACAAGCAGAAATGCTGTTGTTGTTGCGTCGAGTAATTTGTCGCGGGCAACGATAAACTTGCGTCGGCGCGTCTGAAGAATCTCGTCTAGTGTTCCAACCGTGCTACCTGTGGGATGTTTCTGTGTGCTTTCGATTAGAGACAGGTCGTCACCTTGGCGAGTCTTGCCGCCGAGATTCTTAAGGACAGCGTCTAAGCGCGAAGCCTGTTCTCGATGTCGCAGCAGGCCGTCGGTCCAGGCGCCCATTACTTCTGGTAGCGAGAGAAGACGAACAGTGTGTCCACTTGGTGCCGTGTCAAAGACCACTAAATCAAATCCAGAGCTACCATCACCCATAAGGTCAGCGACTCGTTCTAGAAGTGCAGCTTCACTGGCTCCTGGCGAGTAACTCGCTAAATCAAGTTGGCGATCGATTTCGTCGTACAGGCGCGGATGAACCAGTTGTTTCATTTGAGTTTTTACAGATGTGATATGGCGAGTCGATTCAGCATCCGGGTCGATTTCAAGACCCCAAAGGTTCTCCGTCAACTTTGTCTGGCTTTCACCAATCTTCATGTCAAAGACATCGCCTAGTGAATGCGCAGGGTCGGTTGATACCAGCAGACAAGAGCGGCCTTGTTTTGCGGCGGCGAGACCAATCGCGGAAGCTATGGTCGTCTTTCCAACTCCTCCTTTTCCTCCGACGAAGATCAGGTGATGCTCGAAGAGGTCCTTCAGGATGGCGGCCACGACGACAATGAATATTAGCTCTTGACCTTCATCTATAAGCGTGCTGGCCCTTTAAGGGCAAACAAGACGATGTTAACAACACCGGAAGTGGTCAAGCGGTGAATGTTCCATCCCCATCCGCTTGTGCCAAGTATGGAAACGCTCGAGTAGAAGTGGCTGCATTTCAAGTGTGTAATAGGTCGCGGGGTTGGGAACCCCCATCAATTCGGCGAATACAAAGAGCATAAACAAGTCGTCTTCATCTCGCTTTGCACGTGCGATGGCACCCCGATAGGGGGCTTGATAGAACTCACTGAGCAGCAGTTGAAAGTGCTTCCACCACGATCGGTGTTGTCGAGATGCCATGAGCTGAAAGTTTCACCCGGCCGATGTTCCGGCTGCAGCTTTACGGCTTTCACGCAGAAATGCCGATACAGATTCAAGCATAACGAAAATCGCACAGATGATTATGGCGACGTCAATGGTTAAAAGGACGTACTGTCCGGCTGCGAATAGATTCCGCACTTGGATTAATGCGCTGGCAAGTGCCATTGTTGTGACAAAGATCATTGGGGTCAGTGTGTAGCGAGACGGACGGCCCAATTTTACGAGAATCGTGCTAATCACCAACAGTGTCAGGCCGGCTAAGAGTTGATTGGTCGTTCCGAATAACGGCCAGATTGCCATTCCACCCGTCCCGAGTGGCGCGCCAGGCGGAGTTGCTCCAAATGCCAGAATGAGGCAGGCAGTTACGGCCACGCCGGTTGCCACATAACCATTGTTAAGTATGGGAATGTTGTAAATTGTTCCCCATTCTTGAATGATGTAACGCTGCAATCTCACCCCTGCATCCATGGTGGTACCGGCGAAGAGTATTGCCATGACTGTTAGAAGTG
>CAYFER010000020.1:0-39481 GCA_964342185.1 uncultured Vicinamibacteraceae bacterium
GGAGAGGGGAAACACCCGTTCCCATGCCGAACACGGCAGTTAAGCCCTCTTGCGCCGATGGTACTGCATGGGTGACTATGTGGGAGAGTAGGTCACTGCCGGGAGTATTCGTCAGCCCTGAGCTTTAAAAGTTCAGGGCTATTTTTTTGGCACTAAGAACGCAGTCCTGATCGACACAAAGTGCGTCGTCGACGAAACTATGTCCATAGAGCAATCAATCTGGAGGTGAGCATGAAGAGAGTGCGGAGATTGACTGGGGTTCTTTGCAGCATCTGTCTCGTCACCCTGTTTCCGTTCACTGGTGCAGGACTTGCCCAACAAGAGTTGGACGAGGCGCTTGTTCACAATGCCAAGTTACGGTTGCAACCTGGGGAGACGGTGGATGCTGGCCAGGTATTTGGTTCGGCATCGCATCCTGGGATGTATGTGACACGGATTCGATTCGCAGCGGGCCGACATACTTGTCCTCACTATCACACGCAGGACCGATGGGTTACTGTTTTGGAGGGAACCTGGTGGACTGGCGAAGGTGACGTGTTCGACGCCGACAAGATGATTCCAATCAAGGAAGGCGGATTAATGTACCACCCGGCACCCTTCCGTCACTACGATGGTGCCAAGGATGAAGATGTAGTCGTCCAAATCATGGGGATGGGACCTGTAGAAACGATTTGGACTGAAATTGACTCGAGTGGGAAGCCAGTTCCTCGGTAGGTGTTTCCGGTGCTGTATTCGCAGAAATTTCGCTCGGTTCGCACTAGTAAATCCAGGCGATGTGTAATGCGTCTTGCTTTGCTGCAGTGCTGAGTAATCAACGCTCTTCAGTGACGAGCCGCAAACTCATTTTCTTCGAGCTAGGCTTTTTTCGCCCTTTGCGGTAGATTGACGGAATCCTTCTGGAGGACCTATGAGTCATTTTGATTGTGCTGGTCGGGCTTTGGTTGCGACTGTAATCACACTGTCACTTTTTGGAAATCTTTTATCGGCTCAGAACCGGCAAGGCGTCCCGGCGGTTCCAGCGCCAGACCAGCCTGTTGTTCTCCACACCGCGGATGTTGGTCGCATTCGAGTGGTGCCCGTTGCCACTGGCCTTTCCCATCCCTGGGGGATAGCGTTCAGGCAGAACGGGGACATTTTGGTAACGGAGCGAGACAAGGGGACCCTGCGTGTGATTCGGAATGGGCAACTCCTTGAGCGTCCAATTCCCGGCGTCCCCGATGTCTTCGCGGAGGTCCAACGCGCGGGTCTGATGGACGTCGCCGTTCATCCAGACGACGATAGCCTCGTCTACCTGACCTACTCTAAGGCTGTTGAGCGAGACGGCGAGAGTGGTGCGACGGTGGCCTTGGCTAGGGGGCGTCTCGACGCGGGGGCATTGACCGAGGTTCGCGACATCTTTGTTGCGGATGGCGTAGACCGTGGTGTGGCCGCCTCAAAATTGATCTTCGCACCCGACGGGACGCTCTTTATGACCGTCGGAGGCGCCTATGTGTTTGCGTCTACCGGAGGGCATGCCCAAGACCCGATGATGCATTTCGGGAAGTTGCTACGTTTGAACGACGACGGCACGGTGCCAGACGACAATCCCTTCGTGGGCGACACAGCCTACCTGCCGGAGATCTATTCGTTAGGCCATCGCAACCAAATCGGTCTGAGTTTTCACCCCGAGACCGGCGACCTCTGGGCGACCGAGCACGGACCACAGGGTGGTGATGAAGCAAACATCGTCAAGAGCGGTGCAAACTACGGATGGCCCATTGCTTCGTATAGCCGTGAGTATTCGGGTGTTCCTGTAAGCGAGACCCCGTGGCTCCAAGAGTTTGAAAGCCCGGAAATCTTGTGGTGGCCATCGATCGCTCCCTCCGGGTTGACCTTCTATACGGGCGAGCATTTTCCTGCGTGGCACGGCAACCTCTTTGTCGGCTCGATGCGGGTCGGCCGTATGCGGCATACGGGACATCTAGAACGGATTGTTTTCAATCGCCAGGGCCAAGAAATCGGACGGGAGTCGCTACTCACCGAGCTCAAGCAGAGGATTCGTGACGTTCGACAAGGTCATGATGGTTTCCTTTATCTTGTAACCGATGAGGATGATGGTGTCTTGCTTCGCATTGAACCGGCTCACGCACTTGTTGACCCACCTGGCAACATTCTGACGATAGAACGGTCCTCTGTGGCACGGGTGTCTCCTCTTTCAGAATCGGAGTGGACGGCTGAACAACGGGAGATCATTGAACGGTATGCGCCGGACGGCAATCCTGGAAATGCACTGCGGACGTTGGTCAGGGTCCCGGCGCTAGCCAACCGTGTATTGCCATTTCTAACTTATGTTGCTGAGGGTTCAACCCTCTCACCACGTCACCGGTCGCTGCTGATTCTCCGTACCGCGTGGTTGACTCAGAGTGAAAATCATTGGGCCACATACGCTAGTCGTAGCAGTTTGACTCCTGATGAAGTGCTCCGAGTTGCCCAAGGCCCTGATGAAGGGTGGAGCGAATTTGAAGCAACTCTCATCGGGATGACTGATGAGTTCTTTCGAAATTCATCAATCACGGACGTGACTTGGGATCGGTTGTCTGAGGAATATGACCTCTACAATCTCGCAGACGCAGTTGTCACCGTTGCCGAGATCACGGCACAAGCAATCTTGTTCAATGCGTTGGGTATTCAACCCGATGACGATACGGCTGAGCGTTTGCCCACCACGTCCGTCGGCTATCGACTTGTCGTGCCGGACCGAGACCCACCTCTTAGCGTCCCGCGGATCGATCCGGTTGAAGGCGACGGTTTACGAGTGTCACGAACGCTTCAGCGCCACCCAGCACTCGCTGAACAATGGTATGTAAATGACAGATTTGTGCTTGATCCAGAGAAGTCACGGTTAACACCACACGACCGCGAGCTTTTGATCTTACGGACTGGGTGGAACGCCCAGGCTGTCTACGAGTGGGCAAAGCATGTTGGAAGTGTAGGTCGAGCACGTGACCACGGCCTCGACCCGCTGTGGATTGCTCAGGGTGCGGACGCGTCTGGCTGGAATGCCAACGAATTAAATTTGATTGCGGCAGCCAATGAAATGTATCGCGATACCACTATCTCCGATACAACGTGGCAGGCTCTTTCAGAGCAGTACGATACCCACCAAATGATGAGTATCGCGTGGTCCACCGCGAGGTATCGGAGGGTATCGATGACGCTCAACGCGCTCGGTGTTCAACCATTGCCAGACGACGAGCGGTTTCCTGTTCTTGAAGGTTACTGAGTTTCTGAGAGCGGTGTTCACGTTGTCCATTATGGGCGATGTGATTCGGGTCTAGTTTCTGCGCCGCCAGGCCTCGTTCTGAGCGAGCCGCCTTCCTTATGGCACCGTTCTCTCTCATGGTCGGCCACCAACGTGGACCAAGAATACGTTAGCGCAGAGTCTTGCGGCATACCTTATACAATGCAGGTTTCACACAGTCTTGAACGGGAGGACAAGGGATGCGCCTGAGAGAGCAATGTTTCATCGTGGGCACTTCCGCGTTATTTCTCATGCAGTGTAGCGCCCCGCTAACCGAGCAAGATATCCAGCGGACACGGATAGGTTGGCCTATGTACCGTGGTGATCTGGCTGGAACGGGCTATTCACCGCTAGATGAAATAACGCCGGAAAACGTGGGTGCTATGACACGGCATTGGAGGTATGGGCTTCAGCGTGACTCAGAGACGGCTGAGGAGACTACGAGAGGGCCTAATTCTCAAGCCACGCCGATTGTGGTTGACGATTTAATGTACCTTCCAGCGGCCGACCGGGTGGTGGCTTTAGAGCCGGAAACTGGTCGAGAGGTTTGGCGGCACGTCGTGTCCGACGGGGTGCCGTCCCGTCGTGGCGTGGCCTATTGGCCTGGTAGTGAGGACACCGAACCACGACTGATCTTCACGGTTGGCGAACGGCTTCTCGCACTTGCCGCAAAAACGGGTGACGTGGTGATGGAATTTGGACAAGCGGGTGAAGTTGATTTGGGAGTGCCATACAACTCGGTACCTCTTATCTACGGGGATGTGGTGGTAGTTGGTGCGAACACTCCTCGTGGTGCTATCGGTGGAATAGGAAATGCGCGCGCGTTCGATGCTCGAACTGGCGCCAAGATCTGGGAGTTCGATTCGGTGCCTCAACCTGGGACTGTGGGTCACGATACCTGGCAAGGTGACAGTTGGCAGGGCCGGTTAGGTGTGAATGCGTGGCCATTTTATTTTACGTTGGACGAACAGCGTGGCTTACTTTATCTTCCGCTGGCGTCGCCGATTCCTGGTGCGTTCGGTGGAGACCGGCAAGGTGCTAATTTGTTTGGGAACTCTGTGGTCGCCGTGGATGTTGAAACGGGAGAATATCGCTGGCACTTCCAGACCATCCACCACGATCTGTGGGATGCTGATCCGCCTGCCCCACCGGTTCTATTCGAGATCTCGTCAGGACAGGAAGCGCCGATTCCGGCATTAGGGGTGACGACGAAGTCTGGCTATCTCTACATCTTGAACCGGGAGACAGGAGAACCCATTTTCGGTGTTGAGGAGCGTGAGGTTGCGGCGAGTGATGTTCCTGGCGAGAGTAGTTACCCGACCCAACCTATACCGGTCAAACCGCCGGCCGTCGCTAGGGTGCAGTATGGACCAGAGGACTTGGTGACCGCGTTAGATACAACACCAGAACACGTGATCGCTTGTGAGGAATTAGTTGAGGCTCACGGGGAGTTGTATAACGCGGGGCCGTTTACGCCGTGGGTATATCGAAACGAGAAAACTTTACCGCGCAGCACGCTGCTGTTTCCTGGGCTGGTGGGCGGTCCAAATTGGGGAGGTGCAGCGTTTAACCCTCGAAATGGATATGTTTACGTTTTCAGCCAGGATCTTGGGTCAATCGGCTGGCTGGAAGATGCTGAAGACGATTCACCGGTTCTGTACCGTCGGGTGGGGCCGCGACCGAATACTTTCGATGTCGAGTTTGAGGGCGCTCGCCTGCCATGCCAAAAGCCGCCGTGGGGGCGTCTTACTGCTGTCGACTCCTCAACCGGGGACGTTGCTTGGGTTCGCCCCTTAGGCATTACAGAACAACTTCCCGACGACAAGCAAAACACTGGTCGTCCAGGCCGAGCTGGGGTGATTGTTACCGCCAGTGGCCTGCTGTTTGTCGCGGCGACAGACGATAACCGCTTCAGAGCCCTTGATGCTACTACTGGTGCGGAGTTGTGGGTTGATCGAATGGAGCAGAGAGGTAATGCTAACCCGATGACCTATCAAGGCGGCGATGGACGTCAGTATGTTGTGATTACGGCGCGTGACACGATTGAGGCATATCGCCTACCGTAGCCTATACCAGTAGTTACTGAGCCAGATATGCCAAACAGAGATCTTGCGTCAGACAGAGTTACGGGCCAATCGGCGAATCCGGTGAGCAAGGTAAACCTCCAGGTGGTTATTACGGCCCTGTTTTCTTTTGTCGTAGTGAGTATGTATCTCGGTCGCTTGGTTGACTGGCGTCACGGCGCTCTATTTCTTGTCGGCGGAGTCTTTGGGCTTTTTCTTTATCACGCGGCTTTTGGTTTCACGTCTTCTTGGCGGGTCTTCATCAGCGACCGTCGCGGCGCGGGTCTTAGGGGCCAGATGTTGCTATTAGCCATCGCCTGCCTTTTGTTTTTTCCTGTCTTAGCGTCCGGCACGCCGTTGTTAACCGACACAGTTCGGGGTAACGTCAACCCTCTCGGTACATCGGTTGTCGTCGGCGCGTTTCTGTTTGGTGTTGGCATGCAGCTTGGCGGTGGATGCGCCTCCGGAACCCTCTTTACGGTTGGTGGTGGAAACTCGCGAATGTTGGTCACCCTTGCTGGCTTCATCGTTGGGTCGGTGGCTGGTGCACTACATGCACCGTGGTGGCAGTCGTTGCCTGAACTTCAGCCTGTATCACTCGTTCAGTCATTCGGGTTGTGGCTCGCTCTAACGATCAGTCTGAGCATTTTTGGCGGTATCGCAGTCGCCACGATTGTACTGGAGCGTCGGAGGCATGGTCGTCGCCTGCAAGCCCCAAGATCTTCACGGGATGGGTGGGCTCGGGTCCTTCGCGGACCATGGCCTTATGTGGCTGGCGCAATTGGATTGGCGGGTGCGAATTTTGCGACGTTAGCTCTGGCTGGTCGACCGTGGGGCATAACCTCTGGTTTTGCGCTATGGGGTTCGAAGATGGCTGCCACGATTGGTTTTGAGCCCGCGTCGTGGGTCTATTGGTCGTCTCCGGCGAGACAGGCGTCGCTGTCGGCCAGTGTGTTCACGGATACAACCTCAGTGATGAATTTTGGAATATTGCTTGGTGCCTTGATGGCTGCTGGTTTGGCTGGTCGGTTTAAGCCATCGTGGGCCGTCTCCGGTAAGTCATTGGTTGCGGCTATCGTTGGCGGGTTGATGCTCGGCTACGGCGCTCGACTCGCTTATGGGTGCAACATTGGTGCCTATTTCAGCGGAATTGCATCCGGCAGTCTCCACGGATGGTTGTGGCTCGGAGCGGCCTTTTGCGGTAGTGTCGTAGGCACTCGCTTGCGACCGATGTTTGGCATGCTTGTGGAAAAAACGAATCCTTCTTGAGGATTACGAATTATTGACTTACATAGCCCCGAGCAAAGTCCTTTAGGGCCTCACTGCGCAACCCAATAGCTTCGGCTTCTTCCATAGCGCGTGCATCATCCCAGCCGTCCTGTGTCACTCGCTTGATAAACCACATGGCTCCGACACGATTGGCCGAAGCGCAGTGAATATAGGCGGGTTGGTTCGACGGTTGTTCGATAACACTAAGAAATTCTTCTGCAATCTCGGCACTGGGTGTTCGAAATGGGATGTGAAAGTATTTCAAGCCTGCCGCGCTAGCAGCGTTCTGGCTCGCTTCAATGGCGGCTCCGTCTTCTTGAGCCGTCCGAAAGTTTATGACCGACGTGAAACCGAGTTCTTTCAACGCTGCCAACGCTTCTGGGGGGGTTGCACCGCCACACGCAACTGTGGCGTCTACCCTAGTGTAATTTCGGATTCCCTCAGGTGCTTCATCTTGAGCATCCACGAGGCTCGGAATACCGAAAATGAGAATTCCTAACGCCAAAACACGTGTCGATATATTAGGAAAATTCAGCATTCCGTTGTCTCCCCTCGCGACACCTTGGTTCTTAGTGCATTCGGTTTCTGACTGTCGGATTAAACCTACTACGTCCCGGTGGAGAAAAGCCCTTTCTCACAGTCAGATGTTCCAAATAATTACTTAAGTAACTTTCTACTGGAGTGCCATGCAGAACTCTGCACACATGGTAGTATAAACTGCCATTTATGTATGCGGTTCGGCCGATATTTGCCATGTGGTTGAAAGTATTTCTGACGTCTTGAGGGGGAGTGCGATGGTCACAAGAGTTTTTATCTACTTGGTTGGGGCGTTGCTGATGCTACCTGTGGTCGCCACCGGTCAATCACTTGCGGGCAGTGACCCTCATCCTGAAGTGCATCTGTACGATGTCACTGATTTCGGCCTCGACCCAGCAGACGTAACGTTCACTAAAGACATCGCACCCATTCTGCAGCGAAGCTGTCAGACCTGCCACCGGGCCGACGGCGGTGCTCCTATGTCTCTTGTGACGTACGAAGAAGTCAGGCCATGGGCTCGTTCTATTAAGTATCGAACTGCCATCCGTGACCGCATGGGGGCTATGCCGCCATTTTTTCTGGAGAAGGACATCGGTATTCTCAAGTTCAAAGACGACACTTCTCTCAGTGACGAAGAACTAGCCAAGGTTCAAGCCTGGGCTGATAATGGTGCTCCGCTCGGAGACCCAGCCGATATGCCGCCCGCACGTGAATTTACTAGCGCAGGAACATGGACCATTGGTGAGCCGGATTTAGTTTTGCGGTCTCGCCAAATGACGATTCCAGCGGTGGGTCCGGACCGGTGGGGTGATATTGGTCTCGTTCCAACAGGTTTAACCGAAGACCGTTATGTGAAAGCGGTGGAAGTCCGTGAAATCAATGATATCCCTCCTTCTGCAGGAACCGATACGGTGGGAGGCCGATATATTTTTCACCACATGACATATTCCAGTGGGGTCCTGAACGAGGAAGGTACCGAGATCATCGATGAGACCAGAACCCGTTGGCCGATCCACGAAGTTGGTCGAAATGCGGACATATTTCCTGAGAAATTTGGAACGTTGCTCCCGGCAAATTCTGCGCTTCATCTCGGGGCGAGTCACTTGCACTCAAATGGCATTGCAGAAACAACTGCACATCTTGAATTTGGTTTTATTTTCCACCCGAAAGGCTACAAACCGGAATATGGAAACCGAGCTCCCGTTCGTCTTGGGAACGGCGGCGACGTTGATGTGCCCGGGGGAGCGGCGAATCAGGAATTTCATTCCTTCGAAGTATTGGAGCAGCACACCAAGATTGTGGCGTTCGAACCACACCTTCACGCGCCGGGTACCCGGATGTGTCTCGAAGCGATATGGGGCGCGAACCATTTCACATTGAACTGTGTTGGCTACGACCACAACTGGGTCAAGCAATATGTGTATGAGGACGATGCCGCGCCGTTGTTGCCGAAGGGCACGATTCTGCATATCGTTGGATTCTTGGATACCACCGCAGGCAATGAAAATCTTGCGGACAATAGGAACTGGGCTGGTGGTGGCCGGCGTTCCGTCGCCAACATGTTCATCGATCTCGGTTATGCCGTTGAACTCACGGAAGAACAGTTTCAGTCCGAGATGGCCGAGCGCCGGGCGATGATGAAGAGTCGAAACGAGTATGACGTCGGTTGTCCATTGTGCTGGGCACCCGTGCCAGAAATGGACGAAACCACTCTCGATGAGGAAGCGCAGCAATGATTCGTGGCCTCATCCGTCTTTCGAGACTGGGCAACTGGGTGTGTGTTTTGTTGGTTCCGGTGGTAATTTTTTCGGTCCTAAGAGGCGTCGATGCCCAGACCAGATTTATGTATTTGAGTGGCCAGAGTGTACATCCGGCGTTTGAAGGATGGTGGCCTAATCCCGACGGGTCGTTTACGTTGTGGTTCGGCTATATGAATTCAAATTGGCAGGAAGAGTTTAATGTCGAGATTGGTGCTGATAATTACTTTTCTGTTACGGCTCCAGGCGAGCTAAATGACCTTGAAGCGGACGCGATGGTCTCGGCGGACGTGGACCAAGGGCAGCCGACCCACTTTTATCCTAGACGAAACCCGTTTTTGTTTACCGTAGAAGTCCCAGCGGATTTTGGAGAAAAGGAACTGGTCTGGACCCTGACGACGCACGGGCGAAAAAATAGGGCGTATGCGTCCCTCCGCGCGGACTATCGGATGGATACACAGGTCATGTCTACAGAAGTGGGCGGGTCCTTTGGTAGCCTTGACGACCGCCTTCGAGAAAATAAGCCTCCGGATCTGAGTGTAGAAGGGGGCATGCATCGGACCATCAAGGTCGGCGAACCGATGGAATTAGTTGCTCATGCCATGGATCCTGACGACTTTCCTCCGAGATCCGAACGCGGTCGCCTACCGGAGAATCTGGAGGAGTTGTACAGCACACGTGGAGTCGGGTCAGTGGTTGTTTCTGGCGCACCAGGATTACGGTTGTCATGGACGGTCTATCGGGGAGCGGCAGATGCTGTGACGTTTAGTCCCGAGCAACTTAAAGCGTGGATGGACACACGTGTTTGGGGAAATTCACCGTGGTCGCCACCTTACATTCTCCCCGAACCGCCCCAAGATAACAGGTGGATGACCGACGTCGTCTTTCACGAACCCGGGCAATATGTCCTCCGGGCGGTGGCGAGTGACGGTTCGCATTTCAGTTACGAAAACGTGGAGATTGAAGTCTCGCGGTGACAGTGTCCGAATGGGGCCTTGTGCCGTGTATTCCCTGTGGGGCACTACCAGTTTAGACGGTGTTAATCCCTGTCCTACTAGTTCTAGGTCACCAGAGAAGCAGGAGTGTGTGACCTTCCTTCGAGTTGTCGCGTCGGTTCTATTGGTTTCTGGGATTGCTTGCGCAGATCCCGTGCCATCGCGGCGTAGCGCCGACCTCCTGATTTCGGAGGCACGCCTTCTGACGCGACCTGGTGAAATTTTGCCGCGATCAGGCGTGGTTGTAACTGACGGTCTTATCCAAGAGGTGGTGGACGGAGAGTCTGACTTAGAGGCGACGACTGTCATCGAAGGCGAGAATTACACTGTTCTACCCGGTCTAATTGACACGCACGTTCATTTCCTGACTCAGTCGCCCATAGTCGATGGTGATGCGGCGATGGCTCGATATTTAACCGAAGTTCTACCCGGTGTGCTTGACGAGTATCTCGCGGCTGGCTTTACCAGTGTGATGTCGAATGGAGATTTCTGGCCGTTTATAGCCGAGGTTAAAGCGCGAATTGATCGAGGAGCGGTTCGGGGTCCTAGGCTTTTCGTCCTTGGGCCAATGTTCACGGCTCCGGGTGCTCATCCTGCTACGACCATCTGTGCGGAAAATCCCTGGTGCCGGGCACACCTTGCCGTCGAAGTCGACGATGAGGCGGCGGCGCGAGCGATGGTCGATATAATCGCACAGGCAGGGGCTGACGGTATCAAGATTGTTTTTGATACGTCCCGAGAGAATTCTAGATTTGACACCATCCTTGGTCGATCAATTATCGATAGAGCCGGTGCTCATGATTTGCCCGTTATGGCTCACGTGCACACAAATGATGACATCAATGATGCCTTAGGGTTAGGTGTGAGCGGCTTCGTGCATACGCCTTCTGAAGAAATTTCAGCCGAACTTCTCGACCGGATGGTGGCGACAGACACTTCGTTCGCGACCACGCTTTCGAGTTCTCAACTGGTTGGGAGCCAACCATTGGAACAGCCAATGGAACCGAAGAGACAGAACTTGACGGCCTTATTAGGAGCTGGATTCTTGGCTGCATTCGGGACCAACAATAGTGGAAACGAGCCAGTTGGTTCTGCGCTTCTAGCGGAGATGCGGGCGTTACAGGACGCGGGGATGACGAGTAGTCAGATCCTTACGGCACTTACCGCAGGGGCTGCAGAGTATCTTGGTCGATTGAATGAATTAGGCACTATCGAAGTGGGGAAGCGCGCTGATTTTTTGATTGTGGACGGTGATCCTTTAACTGATTTGACCGATTTGACCAATGTAGTGGCAGTGGTGAAGGATGGTGCACTGGTCGTCGACTATCGATGATGATGTGGTCGCAAGGAAACCCGTTTTTGGTTTGGGCCTGTAAGCGCTATTATGAAGAATTCTCGAGAGTCGGCCGGGTTACAGCCGACTCTCGAGTGTGATGAAGAAGATTCTTACTGTCCAGGTGCAGCTAGGTACTGCTCGTCTGGGACAGATTCTAGCCAGTCGACCGTTCCTTCATAAATTGTCATTTGCAGAGCGTCTTCATCTGGCGCGGCACCATGCCAATGTTCGATGCCAGCCGCTGTGAACCAAGGTTCTCCAGGCATGATCTCAATGACTGGGCCGCCGCGAACCTGGGTTCGGCCTTTACCTTCTTCAACCATGAGGAGTTGTCCCCACGAATGTGTGTGCCAGTTCGATCGAACTCCCGCGGGGAAGAGCAGTCGGAGAGTGCGAACGTCGTCGCTGTCTTCGACACTAGGATTTCCACCCATAAAGTTGCTCTGAGCCGCTGAGGTAACGCCAGACTGTTGTCCAACCAGAATCCACATAAAGATCAAGGCTGCCGCGATACCTGTACTAACCTCAAAGATTGAAAGTCTCTTTTGCTCGTGATTCATCTGTCCTCCCGTGACGTTGCGCAGTATACCGTAAGTCCCATCGTGGAATTGTTTTGTTCGGGGTGTCATTGACTATTGAAGCTTGGAGGCCTATCCAGTATGGTGAGCAGTTCACTCAAAACAGAGGGCATGCCGAGAGGCCATGCATAAGAGGATTTTGCAAGGAGACTTTAGTGTGATCAGGGAACGTCGGTTCGTTACTTGTGGAACCGTAGTGCTTTTGGTTGCGTTTTGTTTACCATTGCAAGTTAGAAGTCTCCAACACCCGCAGCCAGATGAGACGACCAATATACAGACGGGAACACGTTTATATGGCCAACGTTGTGCGGATTGTCACGGTGCCGACGCAAAGGGTTTTACCGGTCCTGATCTGACTGGTCTTTGGGTGTCAGGCCAAAGTGACGCCCAGGTTTTGCATACTATCCGGTTTGGTCGACCTGGGAGCATCATGCCGCCGAGTACGGCACCGGATGAGGAGTTACATGCAATCGTTGCCTACTTAAGAAACATCGGGACGGTGCCTGTTGATTGGAATGCTCCGGGCAATATCGACCGTGGCCGCGTGATTTTCAGATCGGAATGTCAACGTTGTCATTGGTCGGGGCAGGATGGTGGTCGATTAGGTCCTGATTTGTCACGCATTGCCGATACTCGATCCCGGGCCGAATTGGCACGCTCGATTCGTGAGCCGAGTGCAGTGATAGTTGCAGCCTATAACTTAGTTGCGTTGGTTACGCGTGACGGTGAGGAGATTCGTGGGGTGCGTAAGGGAGAGGATGCGTTTTCTATTCAGATTGTTGATGTAGAAGAACGTCTTCAGGGTTACCGTAAAGCCGGATTGCGGTCTGTGGTTGTCGAAGAGGAATCATTGATGCCGGTGTTTGGTGTCGATCGTTTGGACGACGGTGAGTTAAACGACCTACTGAAATTTCTCGGCACATTGAGAAGAGTGGGTAGTGACTGATGGAAGAGGTGAGTGAATGATATGGTCACGGATTATTGGAGTATCTGCCGTAGCGGTGGTGCTGATGCTTCTCGTGAGTCCGTTCTCGCCAACGGCACAGGAACCTGAAGGTCAAGGTGTTACTTTTGATGACCTACTGAGCGGACTGACCGTGCCATCTCAATGGCTGACATTCTCGGGTGACTACACGGGCCAGCGTCATAGTCCCTTGATGCAGATTACGGCGGACAACGTACACAGGCTAGTTCCGGAATGGACGTTCCAGACAGGGACGATGACTCGCGGCCGAGGATTTGAAACCACACCACTAGTGTGGGATGGCGTTCTTTATGTGACTGGGTCGAATAACTTCGCGTGGGCACTTGATGCACGGACCGGCCGGCCGTTTTGGAGATATCGCCGAGATCTGCCAAACGATCTTACGTATGGGGCGAGCGCGCCCGTCAACCGCGGGTTTGGGATGCTCGAGAATCGATTGTTCATGGTGACTCTCGATGCACATCTTCTCGCGTTCGATCGTAAGACAGGCAGTGTCCTGTGGGACATTGTTTTGGCGGATTATCAAGTCGGGTATGCAGCAACGGCGGCACCGCTAGTTATAGAGGATAAGGTGATTGTGGGGATTTCTGGTGGTGATTATCCAACTCGAGGATTCCTTGATGCGTACGATCCGGTGAGCGGTGAGCGGCTCTGGCGTTTCTATACAGTTCCATCAGCAGGCGAGCCAGGTAGTGAAACCTGGCCGTCAGCAGATGTCATGGAGCGCGGTGGCGGTGGGACGTGGATGACTGGTAGCTACGACCCAGATCTCAACCTGGTGTATTGGGGTACTGGTAACCCCAATCCTGACTATTACGGCGCCGACCGCCTCGGCGACAATCTCTATACAGCTTCTCTCGTCGCGATCGATGCTGATACCGGTCAGTTGGAATGGCACTACCAGTTCACGCCTCACGACACTCATGACTGGGATTCAAATCATGTTCCGGTCATTGCTGATTTGAATTGGCAAGGTCGTCGAAGAAAAGTGGTGATGGTGGCCAATCGCAACGGGTTTTTCTATGTTCTCGATCGTGCCACAGGGGAGTTACTTCTTGGGAAGCCGTTTAGTGACACCACCTGGGCCCGAGAAATTGGGTCCGATGGTCGACCGATCATTCTTAATGACGGGAGCAAAGGTTGTTTGCCTGATTATTGGGGCAGTACAAACTTTATGCCGCCGTCGTTCGACCCAGCTCGCCGGTTGTTCTTTGTGACTGCGCGCGAAACCTGCGCGACATTTATTCCGCAGGAACCTGAACTGGTTGCTGGCCAGTCCTCGTTCGGTGGGATTGTTCAGGTTGACCGGACCAAAGGATATGGTGCGCTTCGAGCGATTGACGTCGTGACAGGTTCTCGCCGATGGGAGTTTCGCTACCCGTCACCAGCGATGGCAGGTGTGATGTCGACAGCGGCTGGTCTGGTCTTTGCCGGTGACAACGAAGGGAACTTCATGGCATTTGCAGCCGAGACTGGTCAAAACCTGTGGCACTATCAGACTGGTTCGAACATCCATGGCGCGGCTGCGATGACGCACATGCTGGACGAGAAGCAGCACGTTCTCGTGGCCTCAGGAACAACACTTGTGTCCTTCGCGTTACCGGACTGACAGTGCCTCAATGTGTTGAGGAAGTTTCTACTACACGTCGTTTCCATGAGTCGACGTCAACTTGCACGCACTCACTAGGCAAGCTGTTGAAACTGAGATAGTGCAGCCAGTCACTGCCTCAGACTCCACAACCCAACTAGCATAGTAAGACACCGGGAGCTCAGGTTTAGCCTGAAGTCGAAATGGGGCCACTGACTTCAGAAGCAGACGTATATACTTTTATCCAGATTGATGTTGGTGTGCTCGGCGTTACCATCGCGGTGCTATGAGTGGGTGTCTGGGGCTCCGCCGGTTGAGATGCTCGGGTCATCTTGGTATCGATAATCGGTGTTGTTCTCTTTTGTACGGACCCCCATTCATGGGAAAAGCGGTTTCCAAAACACATTCTTGCCTCGCGCGTCTTGGGAGCGCCTGGGCGTTCAATCGAGTTTGTCTATTTCTCGGCATCCTTTGGCTGGGCCACTTCTATGGGTTCGTAGTGATTTACAGCCAAGAGACTGGAGTAGCTCCGAAGCATGCTGTGGCACTTCGCGTGCCGAATGATTTCATCCGGGTTGATGGTCGTCTAAATGAATCAATTTGGGAAACCGCGGTCGCAATTACAGATTTTGTCCAAAAAGAGCCTGATGAGGGCGCGATACCAACCGACCGGATGGAAGTCCGATTTGTTTACGACGATTCGGCGTTGTATATCGGCGCTCGGATGTTCAGTTCAGGAACGATTCAAGCGCCGCTGAGCCGTCGTGATGACGCTGACCAGATTGAATCGTTCCAGGTCGAGTTAGACACCTATCATGATCGTCGGACGGCGTATATGTTCGGTGTGACAGCGGCCGGTGTTCGGCTTGACCACTACCATCCAAATGATGATGAAGGCAGCGAAGATTGGGAATACGATCCCGTTTGGCAGGCTAGGACTTCGATAACTGAAGATGGTTGGATTGCAGAGCTGTGGTTGCCGTTTTCGCAGTTACGGTTTAATGCGGGGGAGGATCAAATTTGGGGATTGAACGTTAAACGGTATGTGCCTTCTCGTGACGAGGAAAATTATTGGGCACTTGTTAAACGCACCGAGAGCGGGTGGTCATCACGGTTTGGTGAACTTCACGGTATTGGGCAACTTCAACAGCCGAGTCGCTTGGAAGTATTGCCTTACGCGGCTGGTTCAATGCGACGAACAGCAGACCGCGATCTTTCGGATCCGTTCGATGATGGCAAGAACCTGATGGGACGAGTAGGCGCTGATCTCAAGTATGGATTTGGGTCAAACCTGACACTGGATGTGACAGTGAATCCGGATTTTGGCCAGATAGATGCTGATCCTGCGGAAGTCAATCTCACGGTATTCGAAACGATCTTTTCGGAGCGGCGCCCATTTTTTCTCGAGGGTAATAATGTTCTGACTGCTGGTACTGGCAACTATTACTACTCACGTCGTATTGGGGCAAGGCCCGTAGGGCCGGCGGCGGGAGAGTTTGTCGACTATCCCAATACTACGACGATTCTGGGTGCGGCGAAACTGACCGGCCGGTTGCCTTCGGGAACATCGATTGGCTTATTGGGTGCGGTGACCGATGATGAATTTGCTAGGACTTCAATTGGCAATCAGGAGTCGGACGTCCAGGTCACACCACGAACCATTTGGAGCGTAGCTCGAATTATCCAAGAAGTTGGCGATCAAGGTTCAACCGTCGGTGCCCATTTGACTGCAGTGCATCGCACAATGTCACCTGATGATCCGCTGGCAGCGATTCTAAGTCGAAATGCGGTCACGGCCGGTGCCGATGCGCGCTTACGGTTCAAAGACCGTACCTACGAAGCGCGGTTCAATGTTGGGATCACGCACATTGATGGCGAGGAGACGGCCATAGCCGGTTATCAACGGCGGAATTCTCATCTGTTGCAACGCATTGATCAGTCAGCCATGCGGTTTGACCCAACCAGAGATTCAATGTCGGGAGCGCAAGTCACCGGTACGCTGAGCAAGATCGCAGGCCGTCACTGGTTATGGCGCGCGAACGTAATGATCGAGTCTCCAGAGTTTGAACCCAGCGATTTTGGCCGACTCAATTTTGCTGGCGACGTCTCTGGACGATATAGCTTGACTTACCGAGAAACGGTTCCCGGGCCTGTATTTCGAGGGTATTTTTTTAGAGCTCAACTTTCTTCCTACAATTACTTCGACCGAGACCTTGGTATTCGATACAACCTAACGAGCGACCAAGGGTTTACGTTCCTTAATTTTTGGCGAACCAATCTTGATGTCACGCGATACTTCCGTGGGCAAGATGCCCAACTGACACGCGGTGGTCCCGTTATGGGTGTGCCCCTGGGTTGGAACGCGAACTGGTCTCTTCGGAGTCGCGCGGCTGCCGAGACCCAATGGAGTGTGAATACAGGTTATCAATCCAACGAACTCGGGGACTACGTTTGGCGATATCGGGCCGGTCTTTCGGTCAGACCATCGCCGTCTTTACAGTTGTCGGTCGAACCTGAATACCGGAATGAACGTGGGACACGGGGAACGTTCAGTGGTCCAATTAATCGTCAATATTTAGCAACGCTTCCTGGCGGCAGACCCGAGGTGTTTGGCCGACGTTATGTGTTTGGTTTACCGGACAACACCCAACTGTCCGCGCGGTTTCGGGTTAGTTACACATTTAAACCTGACATGACCTTGGATATTTACGCGGAACCTTTTGCGGCAAGCGGACGCTACGAACGCTTCGGGGAAACTCGAGCACCGCGGGATGCGAGGCTTCGAATCTATGGGACGGATGGCACTACGATTGAGCGACTTGATGATGGCCGGTCACTGGTTAGGGATGGTGACGACAGTTTTGTGTTGAGGAACTATGATTTCAATGTTCGCTCATTCCGGAGCAATGTTGTCTTACGGTGGGAGTGGCGACCTGGGAGCACCTTGTTTGTGGTGTGGCAACAGAACCGGCAGGATCGAACCTCCATGGGCCGCCACGTTGGTTTTGGTGACCTGTTCGAGTCATTGTCCGTACCCGGTGATAATATTTTTGCCATAAAAACAACGCTATGGGTGTCAAAATAATTCGTGTTTGCACTAAAGGCCGCCAAAGCTCCGACGCTACTCAAGTTGGGATTTGTCGATTTTCAGACCAATTGTTCTAGAATAGTTGTAGAAATGCCTCGGCACGATTGTCGGTACTGAAGGTTGTCGCTGGCAGATCCAGTTGAAAGGCACACCATGTTGAGAATTAAATTCGTTGTGAATTATGGTACGACGTTAGCGATGATTGTCGCCTTCGGAGTTGTCGCGCCGCAGCTCGTGGCTGCGGAGCAGACTGAGTCTGAGGTCACGTTTACAAAAGACATCGCGCCAATCCTGCAACGAAGCTGCCAGCATTGTCACCAGCCTGACTCAGTTGCACCAATGCCGTTGATTACTTATGAAGATGTGCGTCCATGGGCCCGAGCAATCAAGAACCGAACTGGTTTAGGGCCGGTCGCTGGTGTGATGCCGCCTTGGTATGTCGAAAAAAATATCGGTATTCAAGAATATCAATTCGATCCATCACTGAGTGCAGAAGAAATTGTTCAGATTGCGACGTGGGCGGATAATGGGGCTCCGCGTGGGAATCCGGCGGACATGCCTCCATCGACGGTGCTTGGTGGTGCTTCGGTGTGGCATGCGGGAGAACCGGATCTGATCACTCGCACCGAAGAGATCGCGATGGCAGGTGATGCGCCGGATTGGTGGGGAGAGATTAAACCAGTTTCGGTTGGCATCGACGAAGATCGTTATGTGAAGTCTGTAGAGATTCGTGAAGTGAACGATGTGCTTGAAACTGAAGATGTGCGCGAGACTGTCGGCGGGCGATTTATTTTCCATCACATGATTTGGGGTACCGCCGTACTCGACGACGAAGGTCGTCCGACGGGTCCGCCAGGATTTTGGCCGGTCCACGAAGTTGGTCGTAATGCGGATGTTTTTGATCCTGACGGGGCTCCCCTTTTACGGGCAGGGTCGCTCGTTGTGTCTGATTCCGTGCACCTCCATTCGAACGGCAAAGACACACGATCGCATCTTGAGATCGGGTGGCGTTTTCATGACAAGGGATATGAGCCCAAATACAGCTGGGCATTGCGGCCACTTGGTAACGCGGTTGATATCGATATTAAGGCCAATCAAAAAGACCAAGAACTGCACGCATACTACGTGCTGCCATCCCATACAAAAATCACGACGTTTGAGCCCCACTTACACGCGCCAGGTGCCAGGATGTGTCTCGAAGCGATTTGGGGCATCAATGTTGAGACTTTGACGTGTGCAGGTTACGACCATAATTGGGTCCGCGGTTATCAGTATGCACCGGGGTTTGAACCCCTTCTGCCCAAGGGTACGATTTTGCATATCAAAGGTTATATGGACAATACCGCCGGCAACCGCAATATTCCCGACCCGCGCAATTGGCAAGGTTCTGGAAATCGGTCAGTCTCAAACATGTTCATCGATCTTGGGAATGGTGTGTCGTTGACGGATGAGCAGTTTGAAGAAGAAATGAACAAACGCCGCGAGTTCAGAAACATGACTCGGAACACTCATATCATCGGCTGCCCGCTGTGCGGCGCTCCCCCTGCGACCCCAGCCGACTTAGCACGGATTTCGGTGAGTGATGCTGAGGCAGCTGTAGCTGAAGCCGAAGAAGCGGTTAGTGAAGCGAAAGAGGCTCTGGAGGCGGCGAAGGCTCGAGCGGTCGAAGCCGAGTCTTCAGGTTTACAGCAACAACAGTAGCGATTGTAGGAAAGAAATGATTAGGGCCGTCACGGTATAACCGTGACGGCCATTTTTAATGCTGCTACTCACCCGCCGGCAAGCACCCGACCGCCGGAGAAATTGTTAGTTCATTGGGACGGCTGTTTCCTCACATACCCCATCCAACAACTCCCAGTAGGCGTTTAAAGATTCCGTCGCGGCGTGGATAACACTACCGGGCTTCCCGCCGTCGTCTAGGCAGTGTTTCAACACTTCGCGTTCTTCCTGACTATGAGCAATATCCGCCTCGGCATGGACGTTGAAGTAAGTGAGAGATTGGTCACTGTTAATGCCGTAATGTGTGCGAAGCCCATCCCGTTTTTGAGAGGCAACTTCGGGTTGTTGCACTTCGTATGCGTATAAGGCTGTCACCCCTTCCAATGTGCTGGAAGTGGCCAGTCTTCTGAAAGTATTTACGATTTGTTGGGCTGATTGGTGTGGCGTTGAGGTGATTACTTTTTGACGGCTCTGACCGAGTGATGTGGCGAAATCGAGCCAGAGTTCGGGGTGTGGTTTTGGGTTTGTCCGCTCATCGTGTAGGTTGCGGCCGAGGGTTTCTCTAACAACTGGGTCGGCGGTTTTTTCCATAGTCGCTTCGAGGTAGGACGGAAACGCGGCCACGTGTGGCCAATATACGCGAGCGTAGATAGCCAGTTGCGTTTTTGTGAGTTTGCCTTCCCGCCACGCTATGTAAAACGGGTGTCTGAGTATCGATCGAGATTGAATTAGAGCGTCTAGCTTATTCAAGATGTCATATGTGTCCATGTAGCAGGTTCTCCTTGGTAGCAGAGATAAGTCGTTATTTACGTCACCAGATTATACAGTCCGACTCATTTCGTCACGCTAGCCGCCGTCGGCAGGGTGAGCAAACTACGACCTTGTTGGCGGCGCACTCGTTGGTCGAAGAGCCTGCTGTAGGTGATTGCTTGTCTACAGTTGTAAATGTTAGCTTCGTGTCGGTTTTGGGATAGAAGTTCACCGTGTACCACAATAAATCTAATGTGTAGGATCTAGCAGTCTTCGGATACGCAGTCTTGCAGCCGCAACGCGGCGGATGTAACCGCCAAACTCGTGCTATTTACTGATTCACGTTTTCTTTTTTTCTTTTTTCCGGTCCTGTTGTTGACCTATTACGTGGTCGTGTGGCTTACGCCACGCGATAGAGATACCGGTGTACGGAATGCTGGGCGGTCGAATTGGCTGCTCGTGATCGTGAGTATCGCCTGTTATGCCACTGGAACGGGGCTGTTGGTCACGGTGATTTGTGCCGCCTCAATTATTAACTATGTGACGGCACTCGGGATTGACTACGCCCGCCGGGCTCAGGCTGGAACGTTTCCTGAACTCCTTCTCACATTCGGAGTAACCGGTAATGTAGTAATACTCGGGGTGCTCAAGTTTCTTTCTCCGATCGCCGTGGCTTCGGATACCGTGCCTGGGGTACCAAGTGGCGGGTTTGCCGTTCCACAACTTCTTGTCCCAATTGGTCTTATTCTTGTTACGTGCCACGCCATCTCTTATTTAGTTGATGTATATCAGTGTCGCGCTGCTCCCTATAGAAATCCATTCACGGCTTTCTTGTATCTCTTGTTCCTACCGACATTGATTGCCGGACCTATTCTCCGCCATCGCGATATGGAGAATCAGTTCTTAGTACGGCAAGTTGGCATGGCTGCTTTTTCGTACGGGGTCAGACGCTTCGCTGTTGGTTTGGGCAAGACCATTCTCATTGCGAGTATCTTGGCAAGACCAGCTGATGCAATTTTTGGACTACCGCCCAGTCAAATCGGTTTTGTGGAAGCTTGGTTTGGAGTCCTGTGTTTTTCTCTGCAGATCTATTTTGACTTTTCTGGCTACGCCGATATGGCCATCGGTTTGGGACGTATGTTGGGTTTCCGGCTACCTGAAAATTTTAGGTGGCCGTATGTGGCTCGTTCGGTGAGTGAATTTTGGCAGCATTGGAATATCTCGCTTATCCAGTGGATTCAGACGTATATCGGTCTTTCCTTGGACCGGCGATTACCTTCCCGCGTGACCCTTACGAGCGGATTAATGCTTCTCTTCGCGTTTGTGGGTCTGTGGCATGGTCCGAGTTGGAACGTCCTTCGATGGGGAATGTTTCATGGTGTCTTTGTGATTACCGAGTGTCTTTTTCTGGCTGACTTGTTACTTCGGATTCCTAGCTGGGTCCGGCACGTCTACTTGCTTAGTACTGTAATGGTTGGTTGGGTGATCTTCCGGACTGAAACGATGGTTGATGGAGTTCGGTTTGTGGGGGCATTGACTGGCATGAACACTGGCGTCGCCCATTTAGCGCTGCCGGGACTTAGCTTGGTGGAGTGGACTTCGTTGGTTTTGGGTGCGTTGGCCGCGGTGCCACTCCTGCCCTGGCTGAGTCGGTGGGTGGTGACTGTTGACGCAATGGCCACCTCGCTGCTGATGTTGATATCAACAGTGGGCGTGTTTCTTTGGCGAATCGGATCGAATCTACTTGACGTGCTGAACCAGCTGGTGCGCAGGAAATAGGCTGATGATTACTGGCTGGACCTTGACCCGACACGCCAGCGGGTGGTGTCATGGTTGCGCAAGTACTGTCGTCGAGTAATCCAACCGACGATCATCGCCTTAGTGATCCACCATTTTTCAGGACGGGCGGCGAAGTAGATGTGGGCGATGGTCAGACCAACAAGCGATACTCCAACCAGGCCATGAATGACATAGACGTAGCCCCATGTTGACTCGGTAAAAAAGCACGACGGTTCGTATGAGCAGGCTGAAAAAATATACGGATTTCGATCAAAAAGCGGAGTGTCAATGCGTGGCAACATCAAGAGACCAGTGACAATTACGCCGAGACCAACGAAGGTGAGGATCAGATGGTAGAGTCGATTTCCAAGGGGGTATTTCCCTGGCTTTGGACCTGATACTTCATAGCCGGCTTCCCGTAGCATCTCGTTTTTGAAATCAGGAATGTCTTTTGGTCCTATCCAGATCGACCAAAAGTCCAGCCAGAAGATTGTGTGAATGATATGAAACAGGATGGAGCTGGTGAGCACGACGCCTGCTATCCAATGCCACGTTACCCACGCAAATTGGATGCCCATGATCGGAAAGAAGGCCGTCACGATCAACACAAGCATCGCGATAGCCATTACCCAGTGAAACAGCCGAGCCATCAATGAGTGGCGAGTAATCTTGTTGGGCAGGTCCGTATGTTGAGCTTCCAGTGCGTCGAGGTCAGATTTGCTCTGCTTCTGATTGACCGACAACACCATATAGGCAGCGTGTGCCAGTAGAAATGTGACACCTATAAATATTGATACCCATAAGGCTTGCCAAGACACGCTGCTGAGTATCGGCCGGCCCCAAGGGTCGGTCGCAGAGACGACAAAATCCACGAGGTTCCTTTCTGACGGTCGGTATTTTATCTTAGGCCGTTACTCGGACGGCGCTACATAGCTCTGTCGGGCCCTCGCCTTCATGCCTCGCCCGGCTATACGAACGTTGAGTTCATGAACCCGTCCGTCGGGAACGGATGGTGCGAAACCCAGCACATATTGACTGTGTAACTCCTGTGCCACGCGTGTGAAAGTTGAACCCAGTTCGTCTGTTTCCTGTAATTCGAAATAACCGCCGCCGGTTTCCTCGGCGAGTCGTCGAAGACTGCGGTCAGGCCTGGTCCGTCGGTTCCGAAGACCATCGAAGTATTCCACTTCAAGGCCAATGGAATAGATCATCACTTCTTCAGCAATCGCCTGCTCCAGAACGTCGCGCCATCCTTTTTGACTGGCGCTGTCTTGGCCATCCGTTAGCACGAGGACCACTTTACGGCCTTCTATCCCTTGCAGCGCATCTAGGCTGGCTCCGATGGCATCAAACAGGCGAGTTTCATTCCCAAAGTCAAGGGTGTCCAATGCGCGGATGAGTTCGTCACGGTCTCCAATGAACTCAGTTGGCAGAACCTCAATCTTGTCATTAAATGCACCTACCTTTGCGCGATCATCTGGAAGCATCCTGATAAGAAACTGTTCGGCTCCTCCCATGATGAGATGCATTACATTTGTTGTACTGATACTTGAGTCCAGCATCACTACGACATTGATCGGTCGAACTTCGTTACTAAAGAGGGCGATCTCCTGAGGCTGGTCATTGTCAAAGATTGTGAAGTCGTTTTCTTCGAGATTGGTAACGAGTCGTCCATTATCGTCCGTTACAGTGACATAGAGGTCAACCAGTTCCGTTCCACTCCGAAATAATGGCTCTTGTTGCGCGGTCAATAATCCTTGAACGAGAAAGATCATTATGAAACCTGCAGATAGGGTTTTCCATTTTTTCATAAATTCTCTCCACATAGAGTTGACCTTATTCTGATTCTACGTCGTCTGGGTCGGTCTGACTAAATCGATTTATTAGTGTCCGTGGTGGGATCGGCTGAACATCTCTGTCACTAAGGGTACACAGAGCTGCGAGAGAACTTGAGGTAGTTATATTTTAGGGCGTAAGAACCGTCAAAAGTCGGGTAAGGTTCAGCTCGAATGAGAGGTTCTTGCGGGCAGTCTAGGAATGGTCTAAGGTAGCGACCACAGGTGAGGTGATTAATGGACCGACAGGGACGGTGTCTAGTGGTTGTGACGGGTTTGGTTTTTGGTTTGTTGATGGGCACGATTTCAGGTCAGGAGTTGTCTCGAGACATCGTGCTTGAAAGCCCAGCCATGAAAACTGGTGAAGCAATGCCAAGAGATTACACTCCGGATGGTCGAAATCTCTCTCCGCCGTTAACTTGGAGTAATCTCCCTGCGGGAACTCAGGAGCTTGCGATTGTTTGCGCGGACTTCGGTGCGGGCAATCCTCCGCCTTGGGTACATTGGATCATCTATGGGGTTTCCCCTGCGGCGGGAGGATTGCCGGCGGGTCTCCCAGTCGAATCCCACGAAGCCATGCCTACTGGTTTGAGTGATGCGATTCAAGGGTTAAACGGATGGAGCCGACCGTATTACCGTGGGCCCGCACCGCCGGCTGGGACGCCGCATCTCTACCATTTCACTATCTATGCGTTGGACGAAGTAATGGGGCTTGAGCCGGGATTGACTCGTGATGACTTATTGGAAGCGATGGAGGGACATATCCTTGGACGGGGTGACTTGGTTCCCATTTACGAGCGTTTCTCTGGGGCGGCGAATCAGTGAGAGCGGTGTTGAGAAAACGAGTTTGTTTAAAAAGGAGATAACGATGGCTGAAAAGCGGCCAACAACAATTTCACGGCGGACGTTACTGCGCAGTGCTGGTGTCGCCGGTGCGGCGGCAGCCGCAGGGTCTGTAGGACTCTCGGCTTCACCTGAAGCGCTGACGGCGCCGTTGCCGGAACAGTCGTCAGCGGCCGAGTTGCCTCCGGTCGTCTATGAGCACTTCACCGCTGAGGAGGCAGAACTTCTCGAGGCGATTGCCGACCATTTGATTCCTGCGGACGAACACGGTCCTGGCGCTCTTGAAGCCCGGGCGGTTGCTTATATTGACCGTGCTCTGGGTGGCGCCTTGTCAGATTCCCATGGTGCGTATCGGTCCGGCCTTGCTGCTTTTGACCGGTACTGTCGTGCCTCGCGGGGCGGTTCATTCTTAGAGTTATCGCACCAAGATCAGGTGTCCGCGTTGATCGATGTCGAAATTGGTTCGGCGACAGGTGCGGCAACCGGGTTTGCAGGCAGTTCTGCAGCGTTTTTTTCCATGGTGCGCAGTCACGTGTTGCAGGGTACGTTTGGCGACCCCTATTACGGTGGGAACGCAAATTTTGTTGGTTGGGATCTACTTGGTTATCCGGGCGTTCGGACCCGTGTCTCAAATGCGGACCAGCGGCGTCTTGAGGCTGGTGAATTAGAGCCCAATCATCGGTCGGCATACGACTGGGATACGTTTAACAAAGCGAGTGCACGATCGGCTCGCACGGAGGCCAAGCATGGCGACTAGGTTACCGGGCACTGACGTGGTGGTTATCGGTCTCGGAGCGGCTGGTGGTGTTGGCGTGTTGCCACTGGCGCAGGCGGGTCTTGACGTCGTGGGCCTTGAAGCGGGTAGTCGTTTAACGGCCAAAGATTTTGCCCCGGATGAGATCAGAAACAATTTGCGTGATTGGCCATTCGCGGTGCAGAAGGCCATGCAAGAGATTCCGACCCTGCGGCGAAATCGATCGCAGCAAGCTGTCCAGAGCTCGGGTCAGCCGATGATGAATGGCGTGGGCGGAACCTCACTTCATTATTGGGGACAGAGTTGGCGGCTTAATCCGTGGGATTTCAAGGTTGTCTCAGAAACGACTCGCCGTTATGGCAAGTCTCGTATTCCAGATGGGTCTACCGTAGAAGATTGGCCATTTGGGTATGAAGAACTTGAACCGTATTACGATCGTATTGAGCACGAAATCGGCGTGTCTGGCCAGGCGGGGAACGTCAATGGTGAGATAGATTCTCGCGGGAACACTTTTGAAGGACAGCGAAAAAGGGGCTACCCCATGCCGCCCCTGCGTTGGACTAGTTTCCTTGAGAAGATGGGTGATGCGGCTCGGTCATTGAATTGGAAGCCATTTCCTGGTCCTGCATCAGTAAATTCCGAATTCTACCAAGGTCGGTCGAGTTGCCAATATCACGGTTATTGCAACAAGGGTGGCTGTCACGTCGACGCAAAAAATTCCACCGCGGTAACGACGATACCGAAGGCCGAAGAAACAGGTCGTCTCAACGTTGTCACCCACGCGCATGCTACGCAGATCGATGTGGACGACGACGGCCGGGTGACCGGTGTTAAGTATTTACGAGACGGTGAGGAGTTTTTTCAGCCGGCCGCAGTTGTTCTCTTGGCGAGTTACACCTACGAAAACGTGCGGTTGCTCTTACTGTCAAAGTCAAGGCCATTTCCGATCGGCTTGTCGAATAATCATGCCCAAGTTGGGCGACATTATTTGAGCCATCACCAGGGTGCAGGTGTGTCGGCGTTGTTCCCGTTTGATCTAAATGCGTGGTACGGACTCCCAGCACAAGGTGTCGCAGTTGACGATTGGGCAGATGACAATTTTGACCATAGTGACCTTGATTTCATTGGAGGTGGGAATCTTTGGGTGTTTTCAGACCGCCGACCCATTCAGGCCGCAGGAATGAATACGTTCGGACGTGCGCCAACTTGGGGAACAGCTTGGAAGCGGTTTCTCAGGGAGAATTCTGATCGTTCCATAGGGTCCTATATTCAAAAGACCACACTGCCGTATGAGACGAACTACCTCGATTTGGACCCCGTGGTGACCGATCCGTTCGGGGTGCCGGTCATCCGGGTGACCGCCGAATATAAAGAGAATGAGCTGGCTCTTGCGGACTTCATGCAGGAAAAGATGGAACAGTGGTTTCGTGAGGCTGGTGCCGTGGAAGTGGTCCGTGGTGGACTGGGTGGTCAGATGGGAGTTTCTACCCATGCGTATGGGGGTACACGGATGGGAGACAACCCCGAAACAAATGTGGTTAATCGCTATGGATTTTCACACGAAGTGCCAAATCTTGGAGTTCTCGGTGCATCGGTTATGGGAACCAGTGGTGCTCGCAATCCCACACTGACGGCGCAGGCCCTCGCATGGCGCACGGCGGACCATTTGGTTGGGAACTGGTCGACAATCGCCAAATAGAACAAGCGGTGGCTAGGGACCTCGTTATAGCGATGTTCCCTACCGAGACTGCCACTGCTGAAAGTTCGGCAGGATCAGCGGCCCCGTTCGAAGCGACTTTCCTTGGTGCGTCGAGAACGGCAGGCTTCAAGTTCGGGCTAGTTTTTCTCAGGGACTGCTAGCTCTGGGAGGCTGGGACTACCGATTTAGGAGATGTTCACCTGAACATGGGCGGATGTCCAACAGCACTGAAATCCACTGCCTCCTTCTCCGGTTTCGTCAAGCGCTTCAACTCTGAGCACATATTGGCCAGGTGCGCTGAATGTGGCAGTTGTCGAGGGATTCTGATCTGAAGAATCCCTAAATTCTTGCTCTGGTTCTGAAAATTCAACATCGCCGGGTCCACGTAGAAGATGCCACTTGAGAATTAGGGCCGGGCGACGGGATCTTGCAGCAGCAGCAGAAATGGACTCACCAGTAGGTTTTACGTCGGTTGTCCAGACGGTCAATTCCATTGGGGTTCCGACTGACCCCGAGAGGGAATGGGCTATGCCGATCGGGGGTCCCGTATGACCCTCGCCCATCTCTGAAAATCGAATCGTGGGTGGAGCATTGCCATTACCCTCGTCAAGGAGGGGCTCAAGGATCCACTGGGTGTCAAGGTGCATCGGAACGGTCACCGTTTGGTCATTCGTTGTCAGCGTCCAACTGACTTGCTGGTCACCGAAATCGGCCGGAATATTAATGGTAAAGATGCCGTGTCCTCTGCCAGGTTGGATGACCGTTGGCTGGCCTTGGTCCGGTACACCTGGGGAGATAAAATTTTTTTCCCCGATTGGGATTTTCACGACTTCGTCGGTGTTTGGATTGAAGTAGCCGACCAGTAGCGTGATGCTGCCGTCTGGCTGGTTGTACCAGCCTTCGTAGGCTGGGTAAACAGGGTTGCCGAATTCGGTTCGCGTAGTCGGTACTTGGCTGGTCACATTGACTGAACCAGTTATGACAAGCATGACGACCGCGATGGTGACCACTGAACGATACAGATACATTCCGATTCCTCCTCGTACGTGACGGGAGCCGCTCTTTAATTTATGAAAAGAGCGGCTCCCGTTTTCTAGCTGTTTACGTCAGTTCCTGAGTTACTGGCCACCATCGTCGTCGTTGGCTGCGAGAAGCTGCTCACGTTCGGCCACGGCTGTCTCGAAATCCTCATCATCAAAATATGTAATGTTGACCCACGCATGACCCATTTCGTCCACTGTCCGGTCTCCGTATCCCACCCACTGATTCGGGTCAGGATTAGACCGCTTCGCCGTCGTGTTGTCATACCAAGATTTAAACTGTAGCACTGTACCTTTGGGTAGGAGCGGCGCAGATAGGTCCGAGTAAACGTAATTGTTGTGCCAGTTGAAGTTGAAATCGCTGACACGGCTAAGCACCCGGGTTGAGCCGTCAGGGAGAATGGCTGTCATTTGCATTCCTTGGCCCCGCAGGTGCATGTGGGGCTGATAGTTCTCCACTCGACCATTCTGTTTGAGTACGTGGTGGTACTCAGTTGCCGTGACTTGGTTCGGTGGAATCGAGAGGAATTTACCGAAGCTGCCGCCTTCGATCGAACTGAATGCCGAGAGGACCTGACGGTGTTTCGGAGGTGCATCCTTGGGATAGAGATAAAGCCCCAACTCAACGGTGTCGGTGATCTCTTCGCCAACCGCATGGTAATGGATATCAAAAAGGATGCTGGAGTCAGCCTTGATCAACTTGCCGCTGTTCTCCCGCATGATTTCGCCCTGTTTGCCAACGGCCCATTCCATCAGGAGGCCTGGTCCTACGTCTGATGCTGCACCGAGGGCACCATCTTCTTCTTCCTGCTGAAGTATGGCGAGTGCGTGATGGGTAACCCGACGCCCGTCAACGGTTGAGGGTCGAATTTCGATGGCCTTGATCCAACGGTCTTCGGTCAGGCCGGTCGGGACTTCCGGTTTCCACCAGCGGTCTTGGGCTACAGCTGGCGTCGTGTACGGAGTGGAGTGGATGATGAGGTCCGGTGGACCACCGAACAGCTCAGCAAAGTTCCACACGTCATCATCGGCGAACACTGCCGGTTCTGGCAGGTCAGCCGGGTTACCGCGGGGGGAGCCATTGTCTACCCACTGGCCGACCAATGAGATCTGCTCTCTACTCAGTGAGCGATCGTTATCAAAATCCTGAATGCCGACGTTCTGGTCAATATGCCACGGAGGCATCTGTCTTGCTTCGACACGATTCTTGATTGACCGTGCCCACGGACGAACCTCTTGATATGTTTGAAGTGACATCGGTGCGATGTATCCCGGACGATGGCACACTTCACATTTTTCACGAAAGATTGGCGCAATATCCTTGGTATAAGTTGGTGATTCTTGAGCCACTGCGTTTGTCGGAATCAGCATAGTGACTGCTATTGCCATAAGAATCATGGCGTGAAATCCTGTCAGGCGCTTCATGCGTAGCCCCTCCTCAGATTGTGAAACTCTAAGTGTCCCTCTAATTTGACCGAGTATCGTAGCACTAATTTTTAAGACTTTGCCACCAGAGAACCGTGCTCAAGTAATAGACCATGGTTCGAATTGCCACGGCCAGAAAAGTTGCCTCAGCATTCACGGTCATGGTTTCATGCTGAAGTCGTATCTATTCTGGCGGCGACTATTCCAAGACGGTGCGCTGGGAGCGGCCCTACGTGTTTTTTGCTTTCTGTGCGTCTCCGCGTGAGAGAATGATAGGAATATAACCGAGGCTCATATGCAGAGATCTTCAGTGTCGTTGGCTTTCGTGGTTACCGGGGTCTTACTCGGAGCGGTCCTTATCTTTTTCTTGGGGAGTTCACCCGAATCGCCGGCTTTAGTGGAAGCCAGCGGGCGAATGGCGACGCAGCCTGCGTCGACGACATATTCACCAGTTACTGATGAACGCTTGCAGAATCCTTCTCCCGATGATTGGCTGATGTATCGGAGAACCTATGACAGCTGGGGCTACAGTCCACTTGACCAAATCACAAGCGACAACGTTGCTGACCTAGTTCCGGTCTGGACGTTTTCAACTGGCGTCATTTCTGGGCATCAGGCACCACCGCAAGTGAATGATGGTGTGATGTTTGTTACGACCCCAGAATCACAGGTGATGGCTCTGGATGCGAGGAGCGGCAATTTGATGTGGCGGTATGTTCGTCAGTTGCCTGACGATATTCGCCGCGGGCATCGTACCAATCGTGGTGTCGGGCTCTATGGAGACTTGGTGTTTGTGACGGCTCAGGACGCGCACGTGGTAGCACTGGATGCGACTTCCGGAGAGGTGGTCTGGGACAAACCCGTCGAAGACTACCGACTGGGATATTACATGACTATGGCACCGTTAATAGCGAACGGAAAAGTGCTGGTCGGGGTCTCAGGCGGTGAACGAGGCATTCGTGGATTTGTGGCGGCACTGGACCCGGAAACCGGTGAAGAGCTGTGGAGAACATATACCGTGCCAGGTCCCGGTGATCCTGGGAACGACACATGGCCAGGAGACACTTGGCGGACCGGTGGTGCTCCGGTGTGGATTACCGGTTCTTTCGACCCGGCATTGAATTTGACATATTGGGGAACTGGTAATCCTGGTCCGTGGATTGGTGATGCTAGACCCGGTGATAACTTATATACGAATTCCGTAGTAGCACTTGATGCCGATACGGGTGAATTGAAGGGGTTTCATCAATATCACTGGAATGGGTCGTGGGATTGGGATGAGGTATCCGCTCCCTTACTGATTGACGTCAATCGCGAAGGGCGGACGATCAAAAGTCTTGTCCATCCGGCGCGGAATGGATATCTCTGGATACTGGAGCGGACTGCCAACGCTATTAATTTTATCGATGCCGAGCCATACGTCTATCAGAACGTATTTTCGAGCATCGACCCAGAGTCTGGACGGCCCGCATACAACTCGGAAAACAAACCTGGAACGGGCAAACGCGCCACATTCTGTCCTTCATTGTGGGGCGGGAAAGATTGGCCACCCGCAGCCTATAGTCCTCAGACCGGATATCTCTATATTCCGGCCAATGAGAACTTTTGTTCGAGCATTGAGGGTGTGCCGGTGGAGTACGAACCTGGACGAGGCTTTACCGGAGCGTCAACTCAGACCTTTGTCCGAGACGGGACCGACCACCTCGGTGAGATTCAAGCGTGGAACTTGGATACCGGAGAGAAAGTGTGGACGCAGGAGTTCGCCTCTCACAATTGGGGGCCGATTATGACGACGGCGGGGAACTTGCTTTTTTCCGGTGGCACGAACGACCGGTACTTCCGAGCGTTCGATGCCGAATCGGGAGATTTATTGTGGGAACAACGGACTAATTCTGGTGTCACGGGTGTGCCGTCTTCGTATGCGATCGACGGAGTGCAATACATTGCCGTGCAGTCGGGTTATGGCGTAGACGCACAGTCTATGCAGGGTGTCATCAATCGGAGCCGTGGTACGAATGTGCAGGTTCCCCAGGGTGGGGTGATCTGGGTGTTTGCGTTGAACCAGTAATGCAGAGGGCGAGGAAACTGTTGTGAATTCGTTTGTGACGAGTGTTGTAACTGTGACGATGATTCTTGCGGCGATGCCGGCTTTCGCCCAGTTGCCGAACTTTTCAGGGATGTGGACGCTGGACCAGATGGCGAGTGATTTTACGGAACCTGGCTTCAGTGGGGGTAGAGGCGGCCCAGATGTGGAGCGTCTTTTTATTACTCACGCGAAGAACGGCACGGTTGTTATCGGTGCTGAGACGAACGCATCCAAGGCCTGGACGTACACACCAGGCCGAGAACTCTCAATTCCTGTGGGCCGCGACACAACGATGATGGTCGCATCACGCTGGGAAGAAGATCGGCTTGTAGCAGAAGGGCGGCAGGGCGATATGGTGATGCACGAAGTGATGTCGCTTAGTGCGAATGGTGATGTCCTTACAATACTTGTCACGACGACCACTGCTGAAGGTGAAACGATTAACCGCCTGATTTACACAAAAGATCAACCGGTGGGGCCATGCGAAAATTGGGCAATGCCCTGCAAGGACTTTCCTCAGCACGATATCCGCCGCCAGTAAACGACCCGGAGAATCCGTTTACTGTGAAGCGAGGTCGAGGGCAACGATCTGCTCTCGGTCACGAGCATAGAGGGTGCTACCGACAAGAGTTGGCACTGTCCATGATGTCGTGTTGAACAACTCCGTTTCACCGAGAATATTCATGCCGCTTGGTGAAAGCGTCACCATACTTAGAGTCCCGTCTTCTTGAAGCACGAAAGCCTTCCCGTCCGCATAGAGCATATTGGCGCGACTAAACCCACGAGCTCGCCACGCTGTTTCGCCCGTGGCGACGTGAGTGGCCGTCATGATGGCGGTTGCACTCTGACCGCTTGTGCCGTATATGAAATCGCCTAGTCTGAGTGGGTTTAAAAACGTAAATCTAAGCCTCGGGTCGTACCAGAGTTCATTGGTTGTCGTTGTATCACCGTCACGTGTCAACTGAATAGCTCGGCTTCCACCAATATAGCCGGATGACATAAATAGCACATTGTCGTCACCCCACATCGGCACCTGAAAGTTGAAGTCGTTGCCAGCATCGTGTGCGTGTGCCCACAGGATCTCACCCGTATCAGGGTTGAGTCCGTGAACCGCTTGGCCAGCAAACACGACGAGCTGGAGCTCGTTATCCACCATGATTAGCCCGGCTGGCGAGTGAGACACCATGAAATAACCGCTCTGCCAGACCACGCTTCCATCATCTTGACGGAGTGCCATGACTGCCTGGCCAGGGCCGCCCACTTGGATGATGATCGTGTCCTTGTAGGCTAGGGGGCTTCCACCGTACCCCGGTTTGATCATCGACCGAATGAGTAGTGGGGGAGCATCAAAATCGCTCACTAAGTTTTTCGACCAGAGCACTTCGCCAGTCGCAGGGTCAAAGACAAAAAGTTCTTTGTTTGTACCTATGGTAAAGAGGCGGCCATTGACGAGCAGTGGCGTGGAGTGAGGACCCGCACCTTGACCAAAATCTTGCACTTTTGACGGGTACGTATGTTCCCAAATAGTTTCACCCGTCACTGCATCAATCGCGATAACGCTTTCTTCAGGCTCGAATGGACCACTTCCACCTTGTCCGTGCGCGACCCGATACATAGTGAATAAACGTCCGTTGCCCGCCAGAATGGCCGAGTGGCCCGCGCCAAGCGAACGACTCCAAATTTCGGGCGGTCCGTCAGGGGGCCAAGTATCGGCCAGTGGAGGTGCGTCCACGGTGAAGTCACCGTTCGGTCCACCCCACTTTCTCCACTCAGTCTCCACGACATTTTCCTGAGCGTTGAGAGTCCAATAATGTTCTGTAGCCGTGAGTCCTAGAAGGAGGACGCCAAGTAGTGCTACCAGTTCTACACGTCGCATGATCTTTCCATGATACATAACGTGAGAATCCTACCTGTGCTGAGACCGCTTGTGCCAGTGTTGATCTAAAAAGAAGGCCGTGTGTTATGACAGTCGAGGGTAGGTTTTGTGCACGATCAGTCGACCGGATCGCGGACGCTTTCAGTTCGTCATGTTAGAGTGTCGTTTATGCATCCGCGCGGTCTGAGTGCGGCATGTGCCGCCCTACTTGTTATAGCTAGTGTCACGGTATTGTTGGGTCAGCGCGGTGTTCCGTTTCGGGGCTCTCGTGACCACCCGGCGATTGCGTATTCCACAGGGCTTGCCCACAATGGAATCACCGAACTCAACCAACAATTGCGTGAAGGTGTAGTCACACTTGAGGCCACCGGGTCTTCTGGCTATCTTCGCTCTGTGCTGACCGCACTCGATATTTCGTTGACCTCTCAGGTTGCGGTGTTTTCACCGACAAGTTTTCAGGCGCGACTGATCAATTCCAACAATCCTCGAGTCATTTATTTCAACGACAGTGTTTCGGTCGCCTGGGTGAGAGGTGGGGATATGTTGGAAGTTGCTGCACAGGACCGGCAGCAGGGCGTCTTGTTTTACACGTTGGATCAAAATGACGCAAACACGCCGCAGTTCCAACGGAATGATAGTTGTTTAGCCTGTCATCTTTCTTGGGATACGCTCGCCGTACCAGGCTTGCAGGTTCTTAGTACCGCTCCCTTATCGTCTGACCCTCTGGCGTATGCGAGTGGTTATGTTTCCGATCATCGGAGCCCCTTGGAGCATCGGTGGGGTGGTTGGTATGTCACTGGACAAGTGGGATCGGTCTCCCATATGGGCAATGTCGAGGTCACCAATGTCGATGAACCAACATCGTTTGCGAGTTCGGATGTGCCTCAGTTGGATTCTTTGGCCGATCGGTTTGATGTTACCGGGTACCTTTCTCCTTATAGTGATGTCGTGGCTCTTATGGTCTTGGAACATCAGACCCACATGACGAACTTGATTACACGACTAGGGTGGGAGACACGTCGGATAGGTTTTCGCGAAGCTGCGAACCCGTCAGTGTTTGATCAGTTAATGGCTGAGGCGGCTGTCGAATTAGTCGATTATCTTCTGTTTGTCGATGAGTTTTTGTTGGAGACGCCGGTCGTCGGGTCATCTGGTTTTACCCGGCAATTCGCAGACCGTAGCCCACGCGATCGGCAAGGTCGGTCACTGCGCGACTTCGATCTTGAAACCCGCCTTTTTCGGTATCCGTGCAGTTACATGATCTATACAGACGCATTTGAGGCACTACCGGCTATGGCAAAAACGGCGATTTATAAAAGGATGTGGGAGGTGCTTTCTGGCCGTGAAACTGCCGAAGCTTACAAACATTTGACGCAGGCGGACCGCCAAGCTGTCGTCGACATTCTCGTCGATACCCTACCCGGTCTTCCGGACTATTTCCAGGCTGCCATAGTACGGTAGGTAGGCAAGCGGATCGGTGGGGCTGCTTTTTGTCTGATTCATTACGATTCTTTGAGTTTTGTAGGTGACGATGTTTGTTTTTATCGCATCCTACGTGTGAAGCGCTTTCGATCAATAATTTTGTGTCGGTGTCACTTCTTGTCTGGAGGTAGGAACGATGATCGCGCGACCCGCTCTTTTCTTCATTATGTGCCTTGTGTGTGCTACTGAAACATTCGCACAGGGACCGACTCCAAATGTAAATGACGGTAATGCTTTGCAGCGAGAGTGTAAAACCGCCTTGGAAATGAACGAGGTTGAGGAGGTTGGGGAGCTTGAGGAGGTTGAGGATGAGGTAGGTGCTGGCGCTCTTGGCCGTGGAAGCGACATGGGTCAGTGTCTGGGGCTGGTGTCTGGGGTGTGGCACACCCACATGATGATGGTTGACGAGTTTGATAGTGGTTCTGCGTTTTGTCCGACTAACTCGATCAGTGCGGGAGAAATGGCCCGTATTGTGGACCAGTACTTGGAAACGCATCCAGTTGAAATGGACCAATGGGACACTGTGTTGGTCTTGCGGGCATTTATGTTGGCCTATCCCTGTTCTTGAGATGACTATGCGCATTTTGAACAACGTTGTTTTAATGAGGGCACGACGACTTGTATTCCTTGGTGTTGGATTAGCCATCGTGTTCGCGACTTTGAGTTCGCCGTTGCAAGCTCATCCTATGGATGAGCAGAACGCCGCATTTGTACAGGCCGTCGATGGGGTCGCGGTCTTTCCGTTTATGTATCTAGGTGCCAAGCATATGGTTACGGGATACGACCATTTGCTCTTTTTAGTGGGTGTGATTTTTTTTCTCTACAAGATTAAAGACGTAGTGCTCTACGTCAGTCTGTTCACGTTGGGACACAGTGCCACTCTCTTGTTCGGTGTGTTAGCGAACATCGGAGCCAATGCTTATATCGTGGATGCAATTATTGGTCTGTCGGTTTCTTATAAGGCTTTTGACAACCTCGGCGGGTTTGAACGTGTCTTTCATATTCAACCAAATCAAAAAACCGCAGTCTTGGTCTTTGGTTTGTTTCATGGATTCGGCCTCGCGACGAAGGTTCAGGAGTTTACGCTTTCTCAGACTGGACTGATCACTAACATGCTGAGCTTCAACCTTGGCGTGGAGGTGGGTCAGTTTTTGGCTTTGGCGCTGGTGTTGATTGGATTTACCTATTGGCGTGAACGTGACAGCCTTGGACAATATGCGTTTGCGACCAATGTGGCTTTAATGACGGCTGGATTTGTTCTTGCTGGTAACCAGATGTTGGGTTATGTCTTCTATTCGTGATCTGAGGTCGGTGGCACGTGAATCAATCGAGCTCTAAACCTTCAGCGAGGCGTTTAGCGTGGGTGACGATAGCATCGTTTGCGGTTGCTGTTGTCGTCGTTGTCGGAGTGGTGTTACCCGCAGAATACGGACTTGATCCACTCGGAACTGGAAGTGCCTTCGGACTCCTGGGTTTATCGCGTGTTCAGCCTATCGCTCCGGAGGAAACGGAATACAAAACCGATGTCCTGGAGTTGGAATTGGCACCGACGGAGTGGGTTGAATCAACTTATCGATTGGCTGAAGGTGCAAGCATGCTGTTTTCGTGGGAGGCGACCGGGGCGGTGAGCTTCAACTTTCACAGTGCGCCGGATGGTGCCCCTCCAGGCTATGCCGAGAGTTTTGATGCTGAGGAAACAGCGGGCGAGCATGGTTCCTACATAGCACCATTCTCTGGGATTCATGGTTGGTACTGGGAGAATCTAGGATCGGATTACGTAACGATTCGTTTGGCTACTGCGGGGTTTTACAGTGAAGCTCATTTGGCTCGCGACCGTGTCACAGGCGTTCGCCCCCTAAGGGACGCCCGCGGTAAATTATTGGACCGAACGGACGAGTAGTTACCTTCGCTTTCACCCGACTTTAACTAGTGGACCACTTCGTCAGGCATCTCATCAAAAACTTCGAGATGCGGAATTTCAAGAGACCGAACAGCCTTAATTGCCATCGTTAATACTTCTTCGGCATTACTCGGCTGAGGTTGATCCCGAAGCTGGCGTCGCGTTGCTCTCAGCATTCGTAATACCTGCGCACGGTCAAAGCGTTGACCTTCACAATGTTCGCAAAAACCCATTACCCATCTTACTCCGGTACACAAGCAGACCAGTTAACAATGAACAAGATAGGTCACAGCGGACGGTCTTCATCATGGGGTGGTCGAACGCGCTACTGTGAGAATGTTCAATAAACCATAGTTGCCTTCGTGGCACGCATATTCGTAAACAGGATCGGTCGTGCGGGTCATGGGGAAGGTTACTGTCCAGGGACTGATCCAAGTGGTTGGGTCCGTGACCGTGAACTCGTAACTTACTGTCTTCGGTCCAGTCCGCCTGAACCGTTCTATCAAATGAAGGTCGTTGCTCGCTCCACGAAAATCGGTGTGTTTGGAGAAGTTGGTTGTTTCAATCACAAGTATGTCATCTTCCCACCACGCCCTAGAGTCACCCCGCCACTGACGAATGGAGTTGTCTAGGTGCGGACGACCATCCAGCGGAATGATCCTGGTATCGTGGATCATTTCGTTGAAGATCACGACGACACTGGGTGTCTGCAAAAGTTGAACGTTGTTGTTATAGCCTGCTGGCAGCATACCGTTGGGCAAGCCGCGAGTGATGCATCGTTCCCAGAGACTTCGGGAAGTATAGGAATGTGCAGGTCCGCGAGCCGATCGTTCTGCTTGTCGGCTCTCAACTCGATCTTGGCCTTCGTCGGAGAGCGGAGGGATACGGCCATCTGGTGGTAGGGTGACCAGCGATGTTCGCCTCGTTCCAACTACGGTTTTTCCATAATCCAACCACTCAGGGGCGTGCACTGACGGCGCAGTTCGAGGGTCGTCAGGAGGTCGTCCGTCGGCACGGGTCGCGGCTCGGTGTTCATAGGCTGCGACCTCTTCGTCAGTCAAGAACTCTTGTCCCTTGAACTTGACTGGTCGCTCCAGTGGTGTAGCGGTTCTGTAGTCCCAGATGCCTTGAAGGTCTGGATCGCCCCACGAAGTACGAGGTGCCGTCCAAGTGGGAGCAGTCTGCGCCTCCAGCGTAATTTGTGATGAGGGACGTGGTCCGAATACGAGAAGTACGACTAAACCTCCGACAGACAACTGACTGCGCATGAGTTTCATGATGCTTGCCTTTTCGAAGTTTCGGTGCAAACTCATTCTACGCTGCCTGCGTGTCGACCGTGTCGATAGGAGTTGTCTCACAGCAAACCAGAAGATCGAACGATGAAACAGGTAGAATGACTAACCTAGCGAAAATTATAGTGTGCTGGTTCGGACTCGGACAGGAAATTAGGAGGCAGGAGTTATGAAACGTGTCGTGATACCGATAGTGGCAATCGTATTCGTGCTGGTGTGTGTGTCGACCGGATTTGCTCAACTAAATGCAGCGAAAGATGGCCCGGTCGTTTACGGTCATCATCATCTAAATGTCACCAACGTCGACGAACAGATGAAGTTTTGGGTCGATACGCTTGGTGGCACGACCGCGTCGTTTGGCAGCGGTCAGCTGGTCAGGTTTCCGAATGTCCATATTTTGTTGTCTGAGCGGGCGCCAACCGGTGGAACCAAGGGGACTACCGTTAATCACATAGGCTTTTGGGTGCCAAGTGTGTCTGATGCGCTGGCCGCAGTCCGAGCCGCTGGATACCCGATTGTGACGCGTGAGGAACTACCACCCGCGCTTGAGGTAGAGGACGACATGGCTTACATTGCCAACCAAGATACGTATGTGGCGTTCGTAATGGCCCCTGACGACATCAAGGTAGAACTGGTCGAAAACCGGACGCAAACCGATCCGGTCGCGTTACACCATATTCATTTTTCCACCCACGATGTTGCTGCCATGAAAACATGGTACGTGAGGACGTTCAATGCCGAGGCTGGGATGCGTGGTTCATTTGAAGCGGCGGATCTGCCTGGTGTCAACCTGACGTTTTCAAATGCGTCCGAGGCTCCGGAGGGTACCCAAGGTCGCAGCCTTGACCATATCGGGTTCGAGATTGATGGGCTGGAAGCCTTTTGCCGGCGTCTAGAGGGTATGGGTGTGACCTTCGATCGACCTTACCGTGAGATCGAAGGGCTAGGAATTGCGATCGCGTTCTTCACGGATCCATTTGGGACTTATATTGAACTGACTGAAGGATTGGATAATTACTAGGAATCTAGCGTTGTAGTTAACGCTCCCGCGCTCTCGTCCTGTGAGGCCACGGCGGAGAGGTCCTTCAAAAAGTTCACACGACCAAACGGCCTGGCCTGGGTCATCGCGACGGCTACCATATCTTCGACTGGGTCAACCCATGAGATCGTGTTGTACGCACCGGTCCAGAAAAAGGTCCCTGGTGAGAGTCGGTTGCTTTGCCCGGGTCCATCAGGATGCAATAACCCAAGCCCCAGCCATACCCTGGCCCCGACACATACACGTCTTTGTCTCCAATGTGATTGCTGATCATCAGATTGATCGTTCGTGGGCTGAAGAACCGAACGCCATTCAGTTCGCCACCGTTGAGCATCATCTGCTGAAAGAGAAAGTAATCTTCGACCGTCGAGTTTAGTCCGGCCAAACCACCGTAATAGGTATTCGGCTCAAGGTAGACCGGCGGACGGAGAAGCTCGATACTGTTGTTTGGCCCAGTGTGTTGATAGACCGCGGCGACACGATCAA
>CAYFER010000021.1:0-36606 GCA_964342185.1 uncultured Vicinamibacteraceae bacterium
GTCGTCATGGTCGTCGTCATGGTCGTCGTCATGGTCGTCATGCTCAGGTCGTTCGCCGACCGTGTAGCCATTGCGTTCGAGCCGACCACCGAACTGTAATTGCCACCGTCCAAAGTCCAGCTCTTCGTACGCGAACGCTGCGACAGACAGTTGATCGGTGGCAGGTGCTAGGGCCTCTTCACCACTGTTTCTATACTGTCTGATTTTGGTCCAGAGGCCGAACCGTCCACTCAGAGGCCCATTTGATTGCTGCGTTACGTCGGCACGGAGAATATATGACCGATTATCAAACATGGTCGCAATAATATCGGCACCACCGTCTTCGACTTCAACTTCGTTGTGTTGGTAATCAATGACGTTCCCGACAACCTTGACCGACTCAATGGCAGCGTTGGTGAGGTTGCGCAAGCCAATATCAAAACGGCCAACTCGTCGCTGGCTGTCGATATCTATGAATAGGGCGTGTTCGTCGTCATCATGGTCGTCATCATGACCACCATGGCCACCATGCAGGGCGCCGTGAAACTCACCGGCTTCGGGTACGCCGAAACGTCCATCTTCAAACGTGACGCCTCCGGAGAAGAAGAAGTGGTCGGAAACGTAGCCGATACCAGCGCGTCCATTCGCTGACTGCGTCTTGGAATTCTCAACCCTGCCTTCGGGTGTATTGTAATCACCGGTCCGACGAAAACTGCCACCACCCCAGATATGCAGTGGGCCGTTTCCATGCACCATGTTGGCGCCGGTTCCCGCCTGGTCATTGGCTGTGCCACCGTCAATATTAAACTGGCCTCTGGTGCCGGCGACGTTCAAGTTTCTGAACGCTTCACCCGGTGTGACCGCATTGACCACCCCACCCACTGCGTTCGACCCGTAGAGCAACGTTGCCGGACCGCGCACAAGTTCAATACGGTCCAAGCTATTGGGGTCAGTCCCCACACCGTGATCTGCTGACGAACTCGATAGGTCTCCCGTTCCGATACCATCTTCCATCATCAATACCCGATCGCCATCGAACCCGCGGATAATCGGGCGTGAGGAACCCGGTCCAAACGCTCGCGTTGAGACCCCCGGAAGATTATCGAGTACTTCCGCGACGGTCCCAGCCGGATCTGTCGCTATATCGAAGGAGTCGACGGTATCTGTGGCATTGAAGGCTTCAAATGTCGTGGTCTGCCCGCCCGAGGCTGTCGTCGTCACAGTGATGTCTTCGTGAACCGCCGATAAACCTAGCGACAGTGTAAGCGTTACCACTTGCCCTGGTTCCACGACGACGACCTGCCGTTCAGCCGTTAAGTGTTCCCGTTGGGCGAGGATAGAATACGTTCCAGCCGGGACTTCTTGTATGAGGAATTGTCCCTCTTCGTCGGTTAACGTCACCCGGTCAGTGCCGATTACTAAGACAGTTGCGCCATGAACATTTTCACCACTTTCCGCAAACGTCACCGTGCCTTCGAGGCGAGCCGTGTCGTCCTGTGCGAGTACTTCTGAGGCCGTGAACAGCGGAATTACCCAACTTGTGATGACCCCACACCAAAAAATTTTTATCTGCGTATTTGAAAACATAAGTTTCTTTCATTCTGACTAACGTGTGAATAATCGCAGTCGCCCTGGCGCACCCACAAAGTGGGGCGTCCATGGTGGTTCTACGAAAAAATGAATTCAGTGAAAGAAACTAGGCGGGTGGGGCTCTGGCGGGTGCCGTTGACCGAGGGACAGAGTCGACCCAATCGATAACGGTACTGTCGCGTCTGACAGTTGGTTCCAAGTGCTCTGCGAACACCAAAGGCTCCGCAAGAACAGCGGAGTCATTCTGTCGCAATTGACAGAGTGTGCACTCCTCGTTGCTGGCATCATGTAGATCGTGTGCCACTGGTGCAACGAGAAGGGCCGCGACCAACAATGCCACGCAACCAATACTTCGCCTGATTCGTGCTAGGGAAACAAACATGTCAAAAATTTCTTTCATTCTGACTAACGTGTGAATAATCGCAGTCGCCCTGGCGCACCCACAAAGTGGGGCGTCCATGGTGGTTCTACGAAAAAATGAATTCAGTGAAAGAAACTAGGCGGGTGGGGCTCTGGCGGGTGCCGTTGACCGAGGGACAGAGTCGACCCAATCGATAACGGTACTGTCGCGTCTGACAGTTGGTTCCAAGTGCTCTGCGAACACCAAAGGCTCCGCAAGAACAGCGGAGTCATTCTGTCGCAATTGACAGAGTGTGCACTCCTCGTCGCTGGCATCATGTAGATCGTGTGCCACTGGTGCAACGAGAAGGGCCGTGACCAACAATGCCACGCAACCAATACTTCGCCTGATTCGTGCTAGAGAAACAAACATCTATCTATATTCTTACACAAATCTTCTCGGTGTGCGCAATGGCCAGTTCCGGGTCGTAAAACGCGACCGTCACGGAGTTCCAGTGAGGCCTCCCGTTTAGCTGAAAAGCGCGCGCACCCGATCCTTCGGTCGACCAATGATGGCAGTGTCGTCGGTGACGATAAGTGGGCGCTGTAGTAACTGTTTGTGCTTCACGAGAATGTTGATGACCTGATCGTCGGTGGCCACATCAGCCTCCCCGAGTTCAAGTTTCTTGAACTTTGAGTCGCGACGGACGAGCGCTGTCGGGGGATCTTCGAGTTTGGTGATGATCTGCCGCAGGGTGTTCGCATCTGGAGGAGACTGAATATAGTTCACCTCTTCGAATTCCACGCCCAGTTCCTCAGCAATGCGCACGGCATTGACCGATGAATTTCAATGCTTGTTATGAAAAATCTGAACTTTCGCCATTCCTTAATCATACGCTGGCTCGTTCTCTCTTGGTAACTATGACTCACTCGTACAGAACAACTGGCAAGCGTGACCCCTTGGTCACGGGTTGTTTGTTTAATAACGGGAGGCTACTGCACTGCTGTTGCCAGTCGGTTTAAAGTGTCTGCCAGTGCCTGGAGTCGACTTTGGCTGCGGCTACTCATGGTTTCTCCCACCCGTTCCATGTCAGACGCGGCGGTCGCCAACTCTTCGGTGAGTCCTGACTCATTGTTTCCGGCGAGGGCGGCATCGGCACGGTCCAAAAGTCGTGACACGAACGACCGCCGCTCTGGAGTCAGTGTGTCGGTGCGGCCCAGTTGATCAAGGTAGGCCCGTGCGATGACCGGTCGGGTTGGCCACTCGACCCGCCGCTGGTCCTGCGCGTTGAATGTGGCGGGTGCCACGGTGGAGGCGGCGCCGATTTCATTCTCGGTGATGAACTCACTCGGGAGCAGCTCAAGAACGTCGAGACCGCGGACAATCTCGGTGCCGTAGATAAACCCTCGATACCAGTAGGCTGACCAATAGCCGGCGAGCGTGATCTGATCGGCGTCGAGAGGCCCCCTATCGAAGTAGGCGATCTCAAACGGGTTAGCCGAGTCAGTAAAGTCGAATACTGAGATGCCCCCTTGGTACCACGCTTGCACCATAATGTCGCGGCCAGGGACTGGTACCAGTGAGCCGTTGTGGGCGACGCAGTTTTCAGTCTCGCTTTGTGGGGCGGGCAATTTGTAGTGATTTCGGTATTCCAGCCGGCGGTCGACGATATCGTAAAGCGCGTTTGCACCCCACTGTCTCGGATCGGACGCCCGACAGCGGGCACGGCCACCACCACCCCACTCGTCAGTAAAGATAACCTTGGTCCCGTCGTTGTTGAATGTGGCCGAGTGCCAATAGGCGAATCCTGGGTCGACCACCTCGTCGATGCGAACGGGATTCACCGGGTCTGAGATGTCGATCAGGATACCGTTGCCAGAGCAGGCACCGGCGGCCAGTCCGATTTCTGGATAGGCGGTGATGTCGTGACAGCGAGTGGTTGCGCTTGTCCGTTGCGTCCCAGGACCGTGGTCGCCCCCCCGCCACAGGCCGTTGACATTACCGGTGTCGGGGTCCAGAAACAGAAACGGCCGGCTGACCACGCGAGCGGCCTCTGGGGTCGCTACGGGAATTTGGATGACGTCAATCCGAAAGAGTGCACTGTCCGGATTGTCTGCTGGCGATTCGTCTGAGCAGCCCTCAAGTTCTTCGCCTGAGCGAATCGGTGCGCTTCCCGACCCGTAGATATAGATGGTGCCGTCGCCAGTCGGGTCTCCGACCACTGTGTGCGTGTGCGAGCCACGGCACGTTTGCACGGCGGCAACTTGGCGTGGCAGGCGTCGGTCACTAATGTCAAAGATACGAAGTCCGCGGAATCGCTCCTCGCTTACCGGTTCAGCGACGCCCTGGAGTCCGCAGTCGAGGCGCCCTCGCGTCTGTTCCACCGACATGATGAGCAGATTACCGACGACCGACACGTCGCCTTGGCCGCCGGGGCACACCACCGAGCTGACGAGTGTGGGTGAGGCTGGTACTTCAACCCGGTAGGTATTGAAGCCATGGAAGTTTCCCTTAAACAACATATCGCCAGCGAATGCCATGTCGGTGTTTGCGAAGCTGAGCAGCCCGCGGCGGGGACGTTCCTCCGGCTCGTTTTCGTCCGCGTCATCAGACTCGTCGTTCTCTTCCTCTTCGGTCTCGGCGGTCGTTGGGTCGTAGAAGCCTTCCGGTTTGCCGCGCGACGTTAGCAGTGCCATGTTCCAGATCGCTTGACCGGCGTCGTCGATACCGGCTGTGAGTTGTACCCGTGGGTCGGTTGACAGTTCGGCGAGCATTCTGTCCATACGGTCAATTTCGATCCCTTGGTCTGAGGTCACGTCTGACGTAAAGGCGTAGAGCTGTGCATCCTGCGCGGCGCCAGGCTGGTCGAGGAGGTTCTCGACCATGGTGACCGCACCTTCATGATGCGAGATCATGAACTCCAGGAACAGTCGGTCGAAGGTTACCCCGGAAGCGGCTTCAAGTTGCCCTATGTCTTCCTCGGTCAGCATGCCAGGCATGGACATGAAGTCCGGTTGATGATGAGTGTTGACATCCGGGACCGTCTGACCGCGTTCTCGCAGCCAGTCCTGCATCAGTGCAATCTCGTCCTCTTGCGAGATATTGATTCGTTCGGCCAGTTGCCGCATCACATCGCGCTCGGTGCGAGTCTCGAGAAGGGCGGTCATCTCAAGTGCCTGGGCATGATGCGAGATCATCCCCTGCATAAACTGGACGTCGCCGCCCGTGTAGCGAATAGCCGCTAAATTGGACGCTGCCTCGGCGGTGATCTCCCGACTCGGCTCACCCGGTGCGCCGGGTTGGATGATAGGAGGCTGCGCCCAACTGGAGGTCGCGACGCTCAGGAGAATCATGGCAAGAAGCAGGCGTTTAGTAGGTTTTCGTCTGGAATAAGTCAACGTAGGCATGGGGTTCATTACCTCGGAGTTGGAAACGTAGCTCGTCTCCGGTCACATGTGCCAGCCTCAGCGGGCCCGGCTACCGTGTTCCATCGGCTTCTTGTTGCTCGATGTTGCGATATACCTCAAGGATGTGCCGGATGTCGTAATTTCCTTCATGGCAGGCATACTCGTACATCGGACCTGCGGTTGTGACCATTGGCACCGAAGCGCTCCATGGTTGGTCCCAAGTGGCCGGATCCTCGACTGTGAACTCGTAGTCGATCCGGTCCGCGGCCACAAGGGTAAAGCGTTCGACCACCTTGAGGTCACGGCTTGAGCCTTGCCACGCGGAGCGGTCATTGAAGTGACTACTCTCGACGACCAAGGTGTCGCCCTCCCACCGTCCACGTGAATCACCCGGATACTGGCGAATTTTGTTTGAGAGGGGCGGTCGATCGTCAAGTGGGACGATCCGCGGCGGACTATTACTATGCTCGGTGAAGATTACGACGTGGTCTGGCGTTTGTAAGATCTGGTGAATGTCGTTGTAGGCCGGTGGTTGTAGCGGGGGACCGTTATAGCTGTAGTGGATACACCGTTCCCCCAGTGGGCGGAGCTCATGGCCATCAAAGGTGCCACGGTCACCACGCAAGGCACGCCGCGCGTCGGCCCGAGCTTGAGCGTGGGCGTTTCGCGCTGGAATCTGGCCATCCGGGGGGTCCGTGACCAACGAGGTCCGGCGACTTGATAAGCCCTTGGGTACGGGGGTTGCCAGCCAGATGGCATTGTCGTAGTGAACGTAGGTTTCGTCGCGGTGCGTCTGGTCCAAGATCCGTGCGCGTTCCTCGGCGTCGCCGATGGTAATCACGTGGCGGGCGAGCGGGTCGGCGCCGTCGACGGTCAGTTGTGCTTGCAGTTGGGCCCATTGCTCTTCAGTGTAGAACGCTTGGTCACCCAAATATTCTGGCCGTTCCATCGGCGTGAACGTCTGGGTGGTCCAGTAGCCTTGCAGGTCCGGTTGACCGTTGGCGAGCCGGGGCATCTCCCAGTCAGTGGCGCTGTCGGTCTGGGGTGAAACCTGTGCGGTTGCCAGAACCGGTAGTAATATGCTGACAACCAGTAGAGTCACGACTGTGTGAAAACGATGATGCATGCTGACCCTCCCTACGAGGCTTCTGCCGCTCTTCGCAACGTCATTATGATTCTTTTCAACCGGTTCTTGCTCAACACCTCGACGTGTTTAACCGACCACCATACACGAGGTTGTTGGTTAGCCTACCCCGAAGGCGCAGGCGGTTCAATGGGAGAACCGATTCACCTTTGATCTGGTTTTCGACACACTGTCCGAGATTGTGGCGGCAGCCGGTAGTCTCGAGTGCACTCAAGTACAATATTGGGCACTCGAAACAGAAATAGGCAATCGGGTCCTGACATGTGAACATCATTGCCAATGGCAGATGATTGCAGGGGAATTCTAATGTCAATAAATCGCGTGGGGCGGTCTTTCGTGTCCAGTATTGTGGTCATGTGCCTGATGGGAATGGTCGGGTTCTTACCGACCATCTCAACCGCACAAACCGTGGAATGGTCATCCTATGGGGCGGATGTTGAAGGTTCAAAATATTCACCGCTCGATCAGATCAACGGCGACAATTTTGGTGACCTCGAGATCGTCTGGCGCCAATCGGTGTTGCCGGATGCCGTGCGCGGTGACCGTGATATTCGAGCGTCGTTGGCAGCTCAGAATACTCCGCTCATGGTGGATGATCGTCTCTATATCAGCACGGGACTGGGCACCGTGGCGTCCCTTGATGCTATGACGGGTGAGGTGTTGTGGCATGACCTACCCCCTGACCGCGACGGCGAACCGTTTGAGCGGGTGCGACAGACACGCGGTGTCGCGTATTGGGATGATCCGCAGAGCGACGATCGCCGGGTACTAGCTGTGGTGGGGTCCTATCTCGTTGCGCTGAACGCGCGTACCGGCGAACGCTATCCTGATTTTGGCACTGGCGGCGAAGTGGATTTACGACTCGGCTATGACGACCGGACGGTCGAGTCATTCAGTTGGGGCTCGCCTCCCATCGTTGTGAACGGTGTCGTGATCATCGGCTCGGCGATTTCCGATGTGACGAATGCCACGATGCCCGCCATGAAGGAAATGCCACCGGGCGATGTCCGTGGTTTTGATGCGCGGACGGGGGCGCAACTCTGGAGTTTTCATACGATTCCTCGTGAGGGTGAACCTGGCAACGAGACCTGGCTCTCAGCGATCAATCAGGACCGTGCGTCGTGGGAATATACCGGGAATACCAATATGTGGGCCTGGGCCAGTGCGGACGAAGAGTTAGGGTATGTTTATATTCCGTTATCCACGCCGACCAATGACTATTACGGTGGGTATCGACCCGGTGACAATTTGTTTGCCGAATCGATCGTGTGTCTCGACGCACGTACGGGCCGACGGATCTGGCACTTTCAAGCCGTGCATCATGGCATTTGGGATTACGATTTTCCTGCAGCTCCGAATGTCGTCGATATCAACGTGAACGGCCGCGTAATTAAGGCGGTGGCTGCAGTCAGTAAACAAGCGTTTACGTATGTGTTTGACCGTGAAACAGGCGAACCGGTCTGGCCGATTGAGGAGCGTCCAGTACCAGCGGGAAACGTTCCCGGTGAATGGTATGCCCCCACGCAACCCTTTCCAACCAAGCCACCGCCGTTCGACCAACAGGGCACGAGTGTCGACGACGTCATTGATTTCACGCCGGAGTTGCGACGTGAGGCGATGGCGATTTTTGATCGCCATGTGACCGGGCCTTTATTTACGCCTCCCTCACTCGTTGATAACACCCCGGGTGGCACGCAGGGCACGCTCCAGATGCCAGGGGTGGTTGGCGGTGCTGATTGGGGCGGCGCGGCCGTGGACCCCGAGCATGGGATTCTCTACGTGCCGTCTGTCCATAGTGAATCGGTGATTGGGATTGTGCCGTCCGAGCATCCGCGGTCGGACATGAACCTTGTGAATCACACGCTCACGCCTGTAGAGGGTCCGCAAGAGCTCCCGCTGTTTAAACCACCGTTTGGACGCTTAGTCGCCATTGATCTCAACCGGGGCGATATTCTGTGGTCCGTGGCGAATGGTGTCGGGCCGAGAGACCATCCGGCGCTGCGCGACCTTGACCTGCCACCGCTTGGGCAAACGGGGCGAGTTTCGCCGTTGGTGACGAAGTCGCTGGTGATACTAGGAGAGGGTGGCAACACAGGCGTTGTGGTTTTGCGGTCGATCTGGGGTGGTACTGGCGGAAAGCTATTGCGGGCATACGACAAGATGACCGGGGCAATCCTTGGGGAAGTTGAACTGCCTGGCGGTACCACCGCGGCGCCGATAACGTACATGCTCGACGGGAAACAGTACATACTCGTGACGGTTGGATGGGACGATCTTCCGAGTGAGTATGTGGCGCTGGCGTTGCCAGAGTGACGGGACGTCCTCTGCCGGTTCGTCTTGGCCCTGTGAAATACGCTGTTGCGACGTTGCTCCATGATGTGATCTCAACGAGCAATGGCTCCTTGAGCAGATGCTTCTACCGCCCGGCACGACCATCCTTCAGAAAACCAAACTTCTTATATGGCTAATGGGTCACAAGCCCTGTATCCTGCCAGCTATCGCCGCTTTATTTGCCACACTAGCGACCGCTGGTGTCTTCCATCGCCGCTTCTTTCTCACGAGCGCCGGCGAGGATGTTGGTTAACCCATAGTTGCCTTCATGACAGGCGTATTCGAAGAGAGGCATGGGGTTCTGTTGCATCGGAATCCGATAGGACCACGGCCGGTCCCAGGCGTTCGGATCTTCGATGGTCACGTCATACAGCAACGTTTCATTTGACACACGTGTGAAGCGCTCAATGAGTCGGAGGTCTGCCGTAGTGACACCACTGCGAAAGCTCGTCTCACGGAGGAAGTTAGTCGTTTCAACCACCAATGTGTTTTCTTCCCAATGACCGCGTGAATCACCCATCCACTGCCGAATGTTATCCGGCAAATGTTCCTGACCGTCAAGAGGAATCACCCGAGAGCTATGGACCATTTCATTCATCAGTACCACGTAATCAGGTGTCTGAAATACCTGAACGTTCTGGTTGTAGCCTCCAGGTGTCATTGGCGGTCCTGAGTTGAACCCTAAGATGCAGCGGACTGCGAACATCCCAGCACCGAGATCATCGACAAAGCCGCCGTAGGTCGGTGCGTGGCGGTCAACTCCTTGGCGATGTTCGCGCAGCGCGTCGACCTTTGCTTGCGCGACGTCCGTCAATGCTGGAACCCGACCCGTCGGTGGGTCGATCACGATGGCCGTCTGGTTGGTTGCGCTGATTGTCTCGCCTGGGTCAAACCAGAACTGATTGTAGTTACCAACGATATCGGCTGGTTCCTGATCATCACGGGCTGCCAGTTCGGCAAGTCTATTCGCTTCAAAGGCAGCGGCTTCTTCCTGGGTGAAAAATTCTTGCTCAGCTAATTCTTCGGGTCGCTCGAACGGGGTCAATGTTCGAAAGTCCCATACGCCATTCAGATCGGGATCCCCCCAGGTTGTGCGGGGCATGTCCTGTGCGTCAACCATCAGTGGGAAGGCTAATACAACAGCTGCGAGGACGATCACGGGCGGAGCAATCATTCGTCTAACCATACCGACCTCCTTAAATTGTTGAACCCGAAAATTACACCATTAGAGTTGCATCCTATCGCGATGCAGGAACCGGTTCAATACGCAGTTTGCCGGCGACTAGCGAAGTCCCAGGAGCTTGTGCTGTTGAAGACTCAATTGCCACTGAGGGTGTTGACGGCAATACTGGGCCGCTCGTTCTGTGTTGGCCGCAGCAGCGGGGCCATCCATCGGCTGTAAGAAGAAGTGTTCAAAGTTGAGGTTGGTGAACTGTTCCGGCTCCGCGCCTGGTTGCGGGAAGACCAGTTTTAGTTCATTGCCTGACCGAAGCATGAGGTTTGTGCCTGCCTTCGGGCTGACACAAATCCAATCGATACCAGGTGGGGCTGTGTGTGTGCCGTTGGTTTCGACCGCGACGGTGAACCCTTCCGCGTGGAGGGCATCCACCAAATTACGGTCTAACTGTAACAGTGGTTCACCGCCTGTACAGACGACCAAGCGATGTCGACGGCCATCGTAGTTACTGGGCCATGTGGCTGCGACGGCGCGTGCAACTCCGTACGCATCCTGAAAGATGCCCCCGCCTGGGCCATCGGTACCGACAAAGTCGGTGTCGCAAAACTGACAAATTGCCGAAGCGCGGTCGACTTCGTGGCCAGACCACAGGTCGCAGCCTGTGAATCGGCAAAAGACAGCCGGACGTCCCGTATTCGCTCCTTCACCTTGCAACGTGAAATAGATTTCTTTGATCGTGTAGGACATGGTCGATGACAGGGCGTCGCTTACGTTTCGTATGTCGCTGGATCTGTGAGGTTGTTGGCGGCGAATCCCTGTAATCGGAGGAGACAGGCGTCACAGGCGCCACAGGCGTGGCCTGCAGGTGAGGGGTCATAACAACTTCTCGTAAGTCCATAGTCAATGCCGAGGGCTAGCCCACGCCGAATAATTTCGTCTTTACCCAAATCAATGAGTGGTGTGTGAATTCGAAACGGACTGTTGTCTTCTACTCCGGTTTTCGTCGCGAGATTGGCGGTCGTTTCAAACGCACGGATAAAGTCGGGGCGACAGTCGGGATAGCCGCTGTAATCTCTGGCATTCACCCCTATAAAAATGTCGCATGCAGGAATCACTTCAGCCCAGGCTAAGGCAATTGATAAAAACACCGTATTTCTCGCTGGGACGTAGGTGACGGGGATACCCTCACCGATCGCTTCAGCCGAGCGGAGTTTCGGAACAGCAATATTCGATGTCAAGGCGGACCCTCCGAAGAGGTCGAGCGAGAGAGGAAAGATCCTGTGTTCTTGCACATGATGGGTTGATGCGATGACTCGAGCTGCGTCGACCTCCCGTTGATGGCGTTGGCCGTATTCAAAGGTGAGTGCATATGGGTTGTACCCTTGTTCGATCGCAATTGCCAAGGTCGTCGTCGAATCGAGCCCGCCACTCAATAGCACAACCGCATTCGAAATTGTCATGTCTTCTGATTCGGTGCCATCTAACGATAGTAACCCGTGTCGTGAAGTGTCGACGGTCAGAACCGGAACAGGCGGTTGAACTTTACGATGAAAGCGCGATTCTCAAGAATGGGAACGCTGCGCATGGCGGTGTCTCGCTGATCCGTATAGACAACGAATAGCTCGCTACCGGGTTGGTATTCCCAGCGGAACCGAAGATTCGAACTGAGCGCGTCGGAACCGGAGTTGAATTGAACAAGACCGCCGAAGAACATCCGTGGCGTAAAGGTGTAGGTCACTCGGCTGCTGATGAGCTTGGCCGTGAATGCTCCTTGTGGAAGTGCGATACGATTGATGGAGACACTTGGTTCTAGTGAGAACTGCGGCGTAATTTCGATGCGGCCACTGGAATACCCGATCGCGGTGATATCTCCGTTGAAGAATGAACCTCGCTGAAGCGAAACATTTCCGGCAACTCGGCGCTGTGGTCCGAGGCTGTAGGCCACTTGGAAATCCTGAAAATCATAGGCGCCAACTGGGATGGTGACGTCTGAGGCGATCCGGAATGGTGCGACCAGTAGTTCATGGTTTTCCATCACGTCCACACTGAAGAGGTCACTATTTTCGAACTCTGTATTGAATCGCAATTGCGCCGTTCGGGTTTCCACCTGACCGATGCCGTTCTCGATATAGTCCAGACTTCCCCCGAACGTAAATTGCCGCACCGCACGAATAGCTTGGGGCCTTGGTTTGAAGTCAAAGGATGTGAAGGTTCGTCTGAAATCGGCGCGCCGCATGAATCCCACTTCAGGATTGAAGTCACGGTCGACCAATAAGTGGTCGAGCTGAAAACTATAGAGGTCCCCTGTGTAATTGAAGGCCGCTTGATAGCTGGTGTTGTCATCGCTCAAATCCGACGTCCGAGACTGAGCGTAGTAGCCATTGAAGTTGACATTGTCGAAGAACGAAAACGCGGCGTCCAGACCGTACACCTCGTTTGAACCGCTACTTACCGTTGAAACGGAGCGTCCCGTAAAAATTACGCCGATCCGACTCCGTCGGAAGATGTCTCGCTTGACCCGAATTACCGTGAAGTTTGTAGCGAGCGCCTCGGCGTCACCTGATTCGTCGGTCTGAATGTTGAGTGTACCGATACTGAAATTGCCAACCTTTCCGGTGAGGCGGCCCCCACCCAGAATCGGGACGGTTTGTCCACTGCTCAATCCGATCCGACGACTGAAGAAGATTGTTGGGGCGTCACCGCCGCCACCGAATCCACCCCCACCGACGCGTCGTGGTCCACCGCCGCCAGGCCGCCCGTTGAGTGCGCCGGCAGCACTCCCGAAATCGAAGATGCCGCGTCCTTCCAGAAAAAACTCGCGTTTTTCAGGAAAGAAGAGACTGAATCTCGTTAGGTTCACCTGTTGTTGGTCGACCTCGACTTGGGCAAAGTCGGTGTTGTAGGTGAAGTCAGCTGTCAGAGACTGTGTGACGCCGTATTTGACGTCAAGACCGAAGTCACCAGATCCTTGATTCAGAATGGTCGGTTGGGCAGTCATGTCAGTCGCCGAGGAGGCGATGGCATAGGGTTTGATTTCGAGAGTTCGGCCTTCACTAGGTGCCTCAAGACCGACCAGCGTTGCGGCAGCCGAGAGTCGAAACAGGCCCGGTCCGGCCGAAATAGCAACTGGCGTCACATGGGAGAATTCGTTTCTACGGGCTACCCGTCTTGACGCTTGGAATCCCCAGATTTGGTCTATACCGGACTGATATCGGATCGACTTGAACGGAATCCTCATCTCGACGGTCCATCCACCATCGAATCGGCCTGTCCGGACATCCCAGATCGGGTTCCAGTCACTGTTTGGATTCCCTTCATCCGTGATCTGGTAATCAAAGATGCCGGCAATAGGGTTTACCATGAAGGCGATGCCGTTACGACGGTCATAGAAGGTATCAAACGCGATCGCAAAATGGTCGTTGTCAATAATTTGAAACGCATCGCGCCGCATGGCGTTTGCCACCCATTCACGAGGTTCGGCGGAGTCCCAGGCACGTGCGGAGATGTAGACGTTATCGTCGTCGTAGAAGACCCAGACGTCGGTGCGTTCGCTGGCCGCAGCACCTTCATTTGGCATCTGCTGAACAAAATCGCTGAAAGACGCTACCGTCTCGTAAATCGCTTCGTCCAGTGTTCCATCCAGTTGCCACGTTCCGGTCAGCCGGGTTGCTCGGATAGTGGCTTGTCCGGTCGTGTTGCGGGAAATTGTTTCAGGGGCAACGGGTGGAGGAGGGCCAGAAATACGGTCTGCCGATGGGGTAATAGTACTGGCCGCCTGTCCCACCGGTGGTGACTGAGTCTGATTCTGTTCGTCTGGGGTTGGTGTTTCGAGCTCAAGAAGTTCACGCTGGACGGTTGTTTCCGTGGGAGATGGCGTCAACCTACTGGCTATGGCGACGGCCAATTGGTCTTCCAACGTGAAGAGTTCATCCCTAAGTCCGTCGATTCTGACGCTGTCCGTGACCTCGCCCGTTGTAAGGTCGATTACTCTGGCGGTCACACGAAGTTGGTTACCTACGCGCTGGAAGCCACCGGTGATTAGCAGGTCTAGGCTGAGCGGTGCAAAACCCGCGACAATCTCGGAGTCTCGGTCTGTGGAAACACCCATGTCCTCAAGGGTTGCCTGCGTGCGGCTGGGATCGAGTACACGAAGATGCGCGTGCTGAGAGAGAGTGGTCACGATTGATTCCGTAATCCCCATGCTGAGCCAGTTGTCGGCCGGAATGTTGGAGGTGTTCGAAAACGGAACGACAACGACAGTCGTAGGCGCTCCCTCCGACTCGTTGCCGATAGTTTGGCCCAGAACGACCGAGGACACAGGATCAATCAGAAGGCATGCGGCGGCTAGTGCGAGTAACACGGCTTTCGAATGTTTCATGTTCCGATCTGACAGTGTACAGGTTTCTCTCGATCTATCACTCGTAGACGAACCTGGTGTGTTTGGCGGGATGACCGGTCAAACTCTTGATGGAAATCAGAATGAGTCTGGCGGTGCAGCCTGAACTATTCTAACCAGTGCTTTAGTTACAGGCAGCGAAGGATCGAATTACAGTTCGTTGGCCGGAGAAGGAGAAGACACATGACTCGATTTGTGACCGTACTTTTGGTGATTAATATTTCGGTTTTGTTTTCACCCCTTCTTGCCCAAGAACGACCAGCGTATGTGCTGACTGAGGTAACTATTCATGACCGCATCGCCTATCAAGAATACGAGGCAGAATTTATGCCGATTGTGGAGAGGTATGGAGGTGAACTCATTGCTGTTACGGATGACCCGACCGTACTGGAAGGTGTATGGTCGGAGATGCGAGTTGTGCTGATAAGGTTTGAAACACGGCAAGATGCCCTCGACTGGTATGAGTCTCCGGAATATCAGAAATTGGCCGTCATCCGACAGGCAACGTCGACAGGGACGGACCTCTTGATTAATGGTCGACGCTGATGTTTTACAGTGGCTTAATATTTTCCTCCGTCTAAGATTGACATGTATAAGCAGACTGAAGGCACTCAGGAGGTGACGCAATGTTTCGTATAGGGTCGTTTGTTTTGGCGTTTCTAATTGTTTTTTCGGTCGCGCTGTCGGCGCAGAATGCATCGCAGGGTTTACGGACAGGATGGGGCGACCCAGACCTACAGGGAGTCTGGGACTTTCGCACGTTGACCCCACTTGAGCGGCCGGATGAGTTTGAAGGGAAAGCGTTCTTGACTGAAGAGGAGGCGGCTGTCTTTGAACAGCAGACGCTCGAGGAACGCGACATGGATCGGCGTGATGGTGCTGAGATACCGGCAGGCCTTGATGCCGACGTCGATCGTGCTTACAACCAATTTTGGTGGGATTTTGGCACGGAGATCTCTGAGAACCGTCGGACCTCACTAATTACCGATCCGCCAGACGGGAAGATTCCTTGGACCCCGGAGGGGATTGAACGAAATGCAGCTCTCTTCGCGATATTGTTCGGGAATGTGCCGGAGGGGCCTGAGGACCGAGCGCTTTCTGAGCGATGTATCCTTGGATTTAATTCCGGTCCGCCGATGTTACCAAGTGCCTACAATAACAACGTACAGGTGCTCCAGACCCCGGATAATGTGGTGATTTACAACGAGATGGTTCATAACGTGCGTGTTGTTCCATTGAATAACGAACCTCACTTATCAGCCGACCTTCGACAGTGGGTCGGTGATTCTCGAGGTCACTGGGAGGGGGAGACACTAGTCGTTGAAACGACAAATTTCCTTGGCGATACCCAGTTCCCGGGTTCCAGTGCCAACCTTCATCTGATTGAGCGGTTCACGCGCATCGACGAAGACGCCTTGTTATACGAGTTCACACCACGGGATCCGGAAATGTGGACGAAGCCCTGGACAGCCGCCGTGCCGATGAAGCGTTCCGATGCTCCCATGTTTGAGTACGCCTGCCACGAAGGGAACTACGGTATGACCAACCTCCTTGCCGGCGCTCGTGCCGAGGAGCGTGATGCCGACAGTTCAATCGGGTCTCGTTAAGTTAGGGAGTCTGGTTCACTCGTTCTGAGACAGAGTGGGGCACTTCGATCAGTAGATTCGAAGTGCCCCAGAGTAAGCAGCTGTTTTAACGAGATGATCTGACGAATGCGCCACCTTGCGACACGACAGCGCCGTACACGTTTCCTGCAGCGTCTACGGACACACCTTCTGGATTGGAACCGTTCGGGTAGGCATCCACCGTCCCGTGAATTAGATAGTCGACGATACCGGTTCGTAGGCTACCAACCCGAATACCTGTGATCCAGCCTGGATTCTGTGAGTTTGCGAACAGTGACTCAGAATCAGCAACATAGATCGTGTCGTCGTCCGTGATATAGATGCCACTCGGACGTCCGAATTGTCTGAGTTCGCCGATGTACGTCCCGTCGAGTTGGAAGATCTGCAGGCGATTATTCCCGCGATCTCCGACGATTAACCTATTCTGGGAATCAATATCAATTGCGTGCGGCGTTCGTAACTCTCCGGGACCTGAACCAAGCCGTCCCCAAGAAGTGATGAAGTTTCCATCGCGGTCGAATTTTGCGATTCTGGCGACGGTATCAGGCGGAGCATCTCGACCCTGCCCACTGTGACCGTCTCCAACATAAATATTGCCGTCGGCGTCAGTCACTACATCGCACGGGGTGTTAAGCAGAGGCCCTCGACCGTCTCCTGGCGAGCCCGGTCGACCCAGTGTAAGGAGAACTTCGCCCTCGGGGCTAAGTTTGATCACTACATGCCCTTTGCCCGCGGTTGCCGGGTTTTCACGATTTGGACCCTGCGCATCCGTTACCCAGACGTTGCCATCTCGGTCGACATGCATGCCGTGGGGGAAGAGAAACAGTCCAGCGCCCATGGTTGCGACGACATTGCCGTCAGGGTCAATCTTCAGAATGGGGTCAAGGTCTGAACCGGCGCAAGAGTTGGCACCGCATCGGTCAATTGCCCAGATATGTCGGCCATCGGGATCGATATCGGAGCCCGCCGTCGAACCCCAAGTGCGGCCATCGGGTAATTTCACCCATCCATCTTCACTTGAATACGGATTGGGAAGTTCGTTCATGGGGTAAATGTTTGGCAAGCGGTCAAGGACTTGCCCGGAGGCCCCTAATGGCAGTGCTAGGAGCAGCGCCGCAGTGACGGCGATAACATGTCCTAGAGATAATTTCGAAAACATCATGGTCTTTCTCCTTGTAGCAAGCGTCATATATTTTCAGTTTAAGACAGTGTGCGGTACCAGAAAATGGGGTGAGTGACGGGGCTCGAACCCGCAACATCCGGCGCCACAGGCCGGCGCTCTACCATTGAGCTACACTCACCACACAAGCCACTCAGTCTACCATGCGAGGTGCCGCATTTCGGTTTACCCAGATTGGGTTTCCAGTCTTTACGCTCAGACTTTCTGCCCTTGGCATTGCCTTAATGGTTCACCGGGGGTTTTTCTAGATAGGAAGGTCAGTTCAGGCCACTGCTGAACCAAGGCTTTCACGTTGGCTACTGACCAGCGACTTGATGAGGGGTGCGTTGGTAATGGGCGGCGAGTAGGTCTCGACCGAAGTCGCCATTAAAGTCTCGCCATACGCTATGTGCATGGTTGGCATCGTTTTGCACGTTGTCGTATTCAATCAAGAACGTCGCACCTTGAATGCGATAGTAATGACCTGTGCCCGGTTCTGTTCCTCCCATCCAGGCAAAACGAATCGTGTCGACACCGGCTGTGTGAATGTCTTCTAGCCGCTGGGCCGCGATCGGATCAGGCTGCACGCCTGCGTATTCTTCGATTAGCGACCACAGGACTTCTTGCTGTTCTGTGGTCAATTGATCGAATGCCACACCGTCGTTGGTCTGCATCGCAGCTTGGCGCTCGTTGCTTGTCAAGATGTCTCTGGGCGCTTCGTCGCTAATAATCGTTATTGCCCTCAACTCTGGTGAGAGAGAACGAAGCAATGTTCGCGCTAAATCTTCTTCGGTAGAGAGCACCCGCGTGCCGGCTCTATTGCCATCTTGAACATTCGCAGGATTTGTGCCGAAGAACTGCGGACTACTCGCGATTATGCGTCCATCGACAATTGTCCAGTTTTGCGAGATGTGATGTCCTTCGTATCGCCACCCCCATGTTCCGCTATTAGTAGGTTCACCGAAGATCATGAAGAAATACAGTTCACGATCTCGGATTGCCCGTCCTTCGCGTTCAAACAGAATCTGTTCGAGCTCTCGGATCATTTGTGACTTATCAAAGCCGTCAGTGCTCAGGCTTGCGCGCACTAGATTTAGTGCGGCTTCCTGTTGTGAGTCGGTCATTGATTTGAGCGCGAGACCTTTTCGCTCGCGTGGGATGAAATGCCAGTCGAATCGGTCTTCGCCATCAAACGGAAACATCACAGTTTCGTATTCGGTCGCTGTGAGTGTATTAAGGAAGGCGTTTGCCGCGGTCGCCATCTGTGACGCAGTTCGATTTGGCTGCGTAGCTGTGATTCCGATGGTCAAGATAGCAGTTCCGGCGAAGATGATGGGCCAGAATCTGGCGGTCATATCATTTCTCCCACGAGGATAGTAATGGTGTTTAGTCGGGTGCAGCGAGCCTACAGGCATCACAGAAACAGGTCAAGGCTGTGCATCTTGTGTTCGTTTCTCGACAGGTTGATTCAGTTGCAACGTGGCAACTAGCGGTGCTAATCTCGGCGGCTGTTGGTTTTAGCGTGGTTGCGTATAATTGGTTGGCCAGCATGATCTACCAACGGTTCATTGAAGCATTCTGAGCGAGGAGGAAAGACTTCTATGCGTAGTCAGAGGTTCTTCATGACGATGGGTATCGCCCTTCTACTATGTGTAATGTCGGGTAGGGCACAACAGTCGGCGATGACCGAGGAAGAGTACAGTGCGGCGATGACGGAGATTAACTTTCTTATCGGTGACGCCGAGTTACACATTGATTCGTTATATTGGCCTGAACTATTTGAGGACTTGGGCAAGCTAAGGACGCAGTTTGAGCAGGTTGAAGCTTTCTGGAGTGCGCGTGGGACCGACGAGGCGGTGGGATTCGCACAGAAGATTTTGGAGGAACTGACCCCAATCGGGGCGGCTGGAGATGAAAAGGATACGCAGGCAGCCTCTTCGGCTCTCCAAGCATTACGGCCTACTTGCCAGTCATGTCATGACGCATTCCGCGAGCAGGGGCCGGATGGTTACCGAATCAAAGAGTGATTAATAGTTACTGTGTGAGCACTGGATTAAAAAAAGAAAGGCCGACTGAGCATTCAGCCCAGTCGGCCTTTTGTGCTTTAGTAGTGCGTCGACCTTAGTTCGTCGGCCAGAGGACACCTTGGCTGTTTGTACCTTCCGCACCCGGGGGAACAGGACCCATACCTGTATAGACGAATTTCTGAATCCGTGAACCCTCGTAGGTCTCGGTGGTGTAAATATTGCCATCACTGTCAACGGCGAGACTATGCACCGCGAAGAACATCCCTGGTTGGCGGCCACCGTCACCGAATGCTGTGAGTACTTCCATAGAAGCACGGTCCATGATGTAGACCTTCATGTTCTGACCGTCGGCCAGATACATGAACTTTTGTTCTGCGTCGGGCGAGAAGTCGATGTCCCATGTCGATCCTTGTGACAAAGTATTCGGGGCGACGATTACTTCGTCTACGAAGGTACCGTCTTTTTGGAAGACTTGGATGCGGTCTGCGGCGCGGTCACAAACGTAAACGAGTCCATCGTTAGAAATTTCCGAACAGTGGATCGGACCACGAAACTGCTGTTTCCCATCTTCACCGGGTTGATACGGTCCGCCGAAATCATAGTCGTCGTCTGGCTCGTTTCCGTAAGCCCCCCAATATCGTTTGAGTTCTCCGGTATCAACATCAACAACGGCAACACGTTTATTAAAGTAGCCATCAGCGAAATACGCCTCATTGGCGCCAGGGTCGATACCAATCTTGGCGACACGGCCATAACTATCCATTGACATGCTGTCGCGTGTGAAGACCGGTCGACCGTCCTGTTCACCAGTTTGCCGGGCACCGGGGATGCCGATTTGCATCAGGAACGTACCATCTTGGGTGAACTTCACTACATGAGAGTCAGCTGGACCATTACCACCGATCCATACATTGTCCATGTGGTCAATCGTGATTCCATGATTGGAGCCTGGCCACACATAATCACCTGTCTCAGTTCCAGGGCCACCCCAGGCGTGCACAAGGTTCCCTTCCTGGTCGAAGGCCAGTACTGGTGGCGCAGGTTGACAGCATTCAGCCAGTGGCGGATCTTGCGCGAGTCCAATTTCGGTTCGAGCCACAAACTGGTCCGGAGTGTTTCGGTGAACAAGCCAAATGGTATCGGTCGAATCAACATCAACACCAATTGTCGGGCCCATTAACCCGTGGTCAGGTAAATTCTTTGGCCACAGCGGGTCAACTTCAAACATTGGGACCATAGGCCCATCGCTCATTGCCATTTCGGCATTGCTATCGGCGGCTTCTTCGACTGCATTTTGACCAACACCGCACGCAATGATTAATGCCAGTAAGGACGATCCTATTAGTAAATTGCGCTTCCGATTCATCCCGGTTCTCCTTTTTCGGTGACGAGGCCTATCAGGTTCTGCAGCGCTGACGCGACGATCCCTTTTGGCCCTTCAGCGGCGACAAGTATACTTGCAATTGACTTAAATGGATCGAACTTTTCAGATGAAGTTGTGGGACTGGGTCCATCGCCTAATGACAACGCGAAAACCTTTGGTATTACCTCTCTGTTCACGGGATGACCAGTTTTTGGCGAAACCACCTAAGTTAAGTCGTTGGTCTGCGTGGCGGACCCTGGTGGTAGCACTGGCCTTTGGATTGGTGATGACATCGTCATCAGGTGTCCGTGCCCACGACATACCGACCGACGTCTTGGTGCAAATCTTGGTTAAGCCTGAGGGTGAAACGTTACGACTGTTGGTCCGGGTTCCACTCTTCGCGATGCAGGATGTCAGGTTTCCTCAGACTGGGCCGGGATACCTAGATCTTGCAGAAGCTGATTCTGAGCTTCGAGATGCTGCGATTCTATGGATCGCGAATGAACTTCAACTATATGAGGATGATGTTCTGCTGTCGGACCAAGAGCTGATTGCAGTGCGCGCGTCGATTCCATCGGACCAGTCATTTGCAAGTTATGACCAGGCACTTGCCCATGTCCTTGGACCGCCGTTAGCTGACGACACCGAGATTTTCTGGCAGCAGGCAATGCTTGACGTTTTGTTCGAGTATCCAATTCGGTCGGAGCAGTCTAATTTTTCTATTAATCCAACGTTGGCGCGATTGGGGCTTCGCACGGTCACAGTTCTGCGATTTGTTCTACCGAACGATACGATTCGAGCTTTTGAATATCGCGGAAACCCTGGGCTCGTCCGTCTGGATCCGCGCTGGCATCAAGCAGCGTTGCGGTTCGTTAATCTTGGATTTGAGCATATCCTGGACGGAATTGACCACCTGTTGTTCTTGGCGTGTTTGGTTATTCCGTTTCGTCGGGTTCGACCATTAATCGCCATCATTACTTCTTTCACTGTTGCACATTCAGTCACACTAATTGCATCAGCTTTCGATTTTGCACCGGATGCTTTGTGGTTTCCTCCGCTCGTCGAGACAGCGATTGCGATGTCCATTGTCTACATGGCTCTTGAAAATGTTTTCGGGGTGCGACTACAACGCCGGTGGCTTCTCACCTTTGGGTTTGGATTGGTGCATGGGTTTGGTTTTTCGTTCGCCCTACGTGAAACACTCCAGTTCGCAGGCGGGCACCTTCTTACGTCTCTCCTAGCGTTTAACCTTGGTGTTGAACTTGGTCAGTTGCTGGTGATTATTTTGTTGGTCCCGCTACTTTCGTTACTCTTTCGGGTTACTGCTGCTGAACGCGCCGGAACCATCCTTCTGTCGGTGTTGGTGGCTCACACGGCCTGGCATTGGATGAGTGAACGCGGGAGCGAATTGATGCAGTACCAGTTTCAGTTTGGTGTGCCCGTGTTTGATTTGGCATTGCTGGCCAGTGCCATGCGCTGGGGGATGCTGGTTCTAATTATCATCTTGTTACTCTGGCTGATGTCCTTGGTGTTTCCTTCATTGGAACAATCAACCAAACCGGTGCCTGCAGACGTCAAGCAGGATTAAGTAAAGGTTGCTATTCAGGTTCTCAGTTCAGGCAGATTTTCTGTTGCCGGGACAAATCTAATAGCTAAACCGTTATTGCAATAGCGCTGGCCGGTTGGATCCGGGCCATCCTTGAATACATGGCCTTGATGGCCTCCGCAGCGGATACAGTGATATTCAACCCGAGGGAGAATCATTTTGAAATCTCTCTTGGTTTCGATGCTGCCATCAATTGGTGCATAGAAACTAGGCCACCCTGTACCGCTCTCATACTTGGTCGTTGATTCAAACAAGGGGAGATAGCACGCTGCACAAACAAACGTGCCGGACCGTTTTTCATCATTGAGTGTGCTGGACCCAGCCGGCTCGGTAGCTTCCTTGAAGAGCACTTTATAGGCTTCGGCAGATAGCAAGTCTTGCCACTCAAGTTTAGATTTTTCGAGTCGACTAATCGTTTCACTCATAAGGTCGCCTTTGCTGAAAATACGATTGCTGAAGTGATCACAATTTTATCTTGAATTGGTGAAAGCTCTAGTGCTCTTAGATTTTATCGCATGAGCCATCGTGGATATTGGCTCCACCGGGCGATTAGTGTTCCTATTGGCCGCTATCTCCGAAACTAGGAATATTGAGTGTCTGCCCAGGATAGATTACGGACGTTCGCAGGTTATTGGCTCTCAGAATTATTGTTGGTGTTGTGCCGTACTGTTGCGCGATTCGCCAGACCGTGTCTTTTGGACGCACAGTATAGTCATGGTCAGAGATTGTCGAGTTTTTAGGCTTGCGGCGTTGTTTTGTGATTCGTTGAACATATTCCGCGTAATCTCCAGCGAAGATTGCCACGTGATAGTGTGGCGGATAACGTTCTCTGGTGGCTTCTAATACAGACCGTTCTTCTAAATATAAGAGTGTAGTTTCTAGCCAGCTACGACAGTTCGTGTTGGTTGGACGGCGTAAATCAAGGGCCATTCCTGTCGGGTGCACCGATCGCGGTGAGGCGTTCCTAGGTTGATGGCTCAGTGGCCGAGTCAGACTGGTAATCACCAATTGTTCTCCACATGCCCGCTGATACTGTTTAGATAGACGTTCAATGAACAATTTGACTTCGGGGCGGATATAGGGAAAAGAAACGTCTTTGAGTCGAAAACTCGAGTCGTTATTAACTCGTACAAGTAGGCCAGCTTGCACAAAGCGCTTTAGCTGAGAAGACTCACGTAAGTACGTAAAATCATGCCGCTCGGCCTGCTCGTTCTGTTTGTCGAGGGAAGCGGCGCTTCCCGAGAGGCTAGCGGTTTTTGGATTGGCTGCCGACATTCCGACTATGCTTATGGCGAGAATCAGCGTATAGAGGTAGATTCGCCAAGTGTTCAACCGGTTCTGAGTTAATCTAGTATTCATGTTACCGTCTGGTCTGTTTATCGGCACGATGTCGCTTCTACTTAAATAATTTGAGCAAAAGCTCAACGAGCCGTTGATTCTTTTTTCTTGATTCCCTTTTGATTTTTGATGCCTAAGTAAGATCTCCTTATGTCTCGTTCGATAAAAAAACTTCTAGTTGCTAATCGGTCTGAAATCGCCATTCGGTGTTTTCGCGCCGCTACTGAACTTGGTCTTCGGACAGTTGCCGTTTACAGCTACGAGGATCGGTTTTCACTACATCGATACAAGGCGGATGAGGCGTTTCTGATTGGTTCCCCCGAGGGAGGACAACCGGTCAAATCGTATCTCGATAGTCAGGCCATCCTCGATGTGGCAATTGAGAACGAGGTCGACGCGATTCATCCTGGTTATGGGTTCTTGTCGGAACGCGCTGATTTTGCGCGAGCCTGTAACGATCGCGGCATCATTTTTGTGGGCCCAACTCCGGAACAGTTGGACATGTTTGGCGACAAGATGGCCGCGAAGCGCCTGGCGATAGAGGCAGGAGTGGCGACTGTGCCGGGGAGTAAGAGTCCTGTGACCGGGTTATCCGCTGCAGAAAAAGTTGCTGGCGAAATCGGTTATCCAATCATATTAAAGGCGAGTTTTGGCGGTGGCGGCCGCGGTATGCGTGTGGTCGAGCGATCAGAGGATTTGAAATCGGCCCTAGAAGAAGCCAAGCGTGAGGCTGGTGCTGCATTTGGCCGAGATGCGGTATTTATTGAGCGGCGGGTTAATCGAGCAAAACATATTGAGGTGCAGGTGCTCGGAGACGAACACGACGGCCTCGTGCATCTTTGGGAGCGAGACTGTTCGGTCCAACGTCGACATCAGAAAGTTGTTGAGGTTGCACCTAGTGTGAATCTTTCCTCAAAGCTCCGCCACGCGGTTTGTGAAGCGGCTATTAAGTTATGTCGATCCGTTTCATACCAGTCAGCTGGAACCGTTGAATTTCTTGTAGATCTTGACCGGGAGCACTACTACTTCCTTGAGGTTAACCCACGTATCCAAGTCGAACACACGGTGACAGAGATGGTCACGGGTCTTGACTTGGTGCGCAGTCAGATTCTTGTCGCGCAAGGTTATCCGCTTCATGGCGACGTTATGCGGATACCACCGCAGTCACAGATTACCACTCGCGGTGTGGCACTTCAGTGTCGAATTACCACCGAAGATCCTGAGAATCAATTTGTGCCTGACCATGGTCGACTGACGACTTATCGCTCAGTCGGCGGGTTTGCGGTTCGCTTGGATACGGGCAATGGGTTTACCGGGTCGGTCATTACACCGTACTTCGATTCTTTACTGGTCAAGATGACCACTTGGGGTTCGACTTTACCGGAAGCCGCGCAGCGTGCGGATCGATCACTTCGGGAATTCAGGATTAGAGGAGTCAAGACCAACATTGCGTTCCTTGAAAACCTTGTGTTGCATCCATCTTTTGTGTCTGGCGGGGCCACCACTTCTTTTATCAATGACACACCAGAGCTGTTCATTGTAAGGCAACCACGTGACCGTGCAACAAAACTATTGTCGTATCTAGGTGACGTGATTGTTAATGGTCGTGCAGACGTTCGGTCGGCTATTGATCCGGAGAGACAATTTCGTCTGCCGAGTGCCCCAATTGTTGAGACTAAGGTTCCGCCGCCAGGTCTCAGGTGGGAGTTTCAGCGTCTTGGTCCAGAGGAATTTACGAAGTGGATTCGTCGGCAACGGCGCTTGTTGATTACCGACACGACTATGCGTGATGCCCATCAGTCCCTGATGGCCACACGGTTACGCACCTACGATCTTCTTGAGGTAGCGGACGCAGTGTCACATCTCCTTCCGAATATTTTTAGCGTGGAGATGTGGGGTGGAGCGACGTTCGATACATCCATGCGATTTTTGCAGGAAGACCCTTGGGCCCGTCTCATTGCCTTACGTGAACGGATCCCAAACATTTTGTTTCAAATGTTGTTGAGGGGTAGCAACGGAGTTGGGTACGCCACCTACCCTGACAACGTCATTAAGACATTTGTCGTCAAAAGTGCTGAACATGGCATTGACCTGTTCAGAATCTTTGACGCATTAAATGACCCTAAGGCGATGAAGGTATCGATGGAGACGGTGCGCACAAAGACTGGCGCCTTGTGTGAAGCCGCGATCTGCTACACGGGAGACATTACTGACTCTTCTCGAACGAAATATAGTTTGCAGTACTACACGGAATTAGCCAAAACCCTAGTGGATATGGGGGCTCACATTTTGGCGATCAAGGACATGGCGGGTTTGTGCAAGCCCTACGCGGCACACGCCCTCGTCAAGGCACTCCGCAACCAGGTTGAGGTGCCCATTCATTTTCATACACATGACACGAGTGGGATGAGTGGGGCAAGCGTACTCAAGGCAGCTGATGCTGGTGTCGATATTGCCGATGCGGCAATGGCTTCCATGAGCGGTATGACCAGTCAACCGCCGCTTAACTCACTCGTGGCCGCACTTCGCGGTACCTCGAAAGATACTGGACTAGAGCAAGATGCGGTCGATCGCATTGACCAGTACTGGGCAAAGGTTCGAGAGATGTACTATCCGTTCGACGCGGGACTGCGGGCGCCCGCACCAGATGTCTATCGCCACGAGATGCCGGGCGGGCAGTATACAAATCTTCGGCAGCGAGCAGCCTCTATGGGATTGGACGAACGCTGGCCGGAGATTTGTCAGGCCTACGCGTCGGCAAACGAATTGTTTGGCGATATTGTCAAGGTCACACCGTCCAGCAAGGTTGTCGGCGATATGGCCATGTTTATGGTGTCGAATGGATTAACGAAGAATGACATCGTCAATCCTAAGAGCCCACTTCAGTTTCCAGCCAGTGTGATTGAGATGATGCGTGGCATGCTCGGTCGCCCACCAGGAGGGTGGCCAACGAAAGTGCGTCAGGTCGTTTTGCGATCTGCAGGCGTGAAGCCTATACGTGGTCGGCCGGGAGCAAGGCTCGAGCCGGTCGATTTTTCAGAAACTGGCAAGGTGCTAAACGGGAAGATTCGAAGACAGGCGACGGATGAAGAAATCCTGTCGTATTTACTTTATCCCGAGGTGTTTGTCGATTTTGCTAACCATGTTAAGCGTTACGGCGACACTTCGGTGATCCCGACTCCGAATTTTTTCTATGGTCTTTACCCACGTGAAGAGATCATGGTTGAGATAGAGCGGGGTAAAACCTTGGTGATTCGCTACCTCACGAGTGGTCAGCCGCGAGAGGACGGAACACGGACTGTATTCTTTGAACTTAATGGTCAAGCACGTGAGATTCGTGTGGTTGACCGCTCTGTAGAAGCAACCGAACCGGTTCATCCGAAGGCAGACAAGCGTGATCCAGACCACATTGGTGCACCAATGCCAGGCAAAGTCGGTGTTGTCGCCGTGATGAATGGGCAAGAGATATCTGCTGGTGAACCGCTTCTGTGGATTGAGGCGATGAAGATGGAGACTGCCGTCTGTAGTCCACGGGACGCTACGGTCAAGAATGTTCTAATTGAGAGCGGATCTAATGTTGCAACGCAAGATCTTCTTGTTGTCCTTGCGGCAGCGAAATAGAGATTAAGGAGTAATTACATCTCCCAGTCCGTATGTAGCGAGGAAAACGTAGTGACAGTGGTACTCACAAAAAAGGCGCGCCAAGTGGCGCGCCTTAAATATTTACAACGAAGAGCGTTAGAAAAACTACATTCCGAGGTTGATGTTACCAATATGAACGTCGAGTTGGTGATTAACGCGTAGACCCACAATGCCGTCTCCATCGAACGACGACCGTGGCTGCGAATCAACTTCCGTGCCGTTGACCAAAAATCGAATCTCACTTGCTCCAACTTCGACAGTCAATGCATTCGTCGAACGCCCGTCGCTATCAAGAGCATTAATTGCGTCATGGGCGGTCCAGGCGACGACGTCGGGTGTTTCACTACCCATACGCTTTCTCAAAAGGTACTGACCATTCTCACGAATTACGAAGTATGAGTACTGTTGGTTCGCGCCGGAGAGATTCGACCCTCCCCAGAACAGGCCGTACGCATTGGGATGTGAGGAAGGCTCTGTCTGCGTGAAACTTGCACTGATTGAGAAGTTGCCATTCTGTGAGTCACTGGCACGCCAAAAAATCGCAGCGCCCCTACCGGCTGTAGTTGCGTGGACGCCTTCGCCCATCGTTCTGAAGTTGAGTACACCATCGATGCTTTCACCATCTCTATCGAGTCTTGCATCCCAACCGCCTGCCTGCACTCCGCCTTCCTGGGCGTGGAGAGTGAATGGAGCAGTCAGCATCGCGACCGCGACGATTATCAACAACTTTCGCATGACCTACCTCCTTGATCTCACTGAAGAACCAAACTCTGATAACGAGCGGGCATCATAGCACGGTCCATGGTGGTTACTTTATAGGAATCTAGTTTCTCTTAAGTCATGAAATTGCAGTTGTTTAAAGGGAAATGAATGTGTTTGGTCGTGAAGGAAGGTATATCGTTTAATTATCCTCACGGGTTATCTTGTTTGTCTGTAACGTCAGGAGTAGGTCGAATGTTTTATCGGGTGACGGCTCGACTCAAGAAGGGAATGGCCGGTAGTCTCAAACAAGCGTTATTCGACGATACAATTCGGCATCAGAAGCCGGACGGTCAAGAAATTGTCGATTCAATGGAACGCGCGATTGTCAGTCATGATGGTGTGGTTGAATGGAGTGAGGTGTGCTATTGCGACCCACCCCTTCAACACGAGCGTCACACGGTGTTTGATCGCTATTTTGATGAGATTTCGATTGAGCCGGTTGATAGCTACCAGCAATACACAGGCCGTCGCTTTATGTCGTACCTTCAGGAACTTTCGGCAAAATGACAGAAGGTGGGTTCTATCAATTCGGTCGTAAAGCGGGTACAGCATTCCGACGTGCCCGCTGGGTGTGGGAATCGGTGGCTGGTAGTGAAGAAGAGGCGATCAAGGCTGAGTACGGCGTTGGTCGCGACATGGCAGCAGTGATTGTCGAGCAAACGCCACATTACCCTGATGACCAGGTTCAGGTTTTTCTTAATCACATCGCTCAGAAGCTCGCGTCTTTTGTGAAGAACGAGCACCATCAATTCGAGGTTGCTGTTTTGGCTAGCGAACAACCCACGGCATTTGCTTTGCCTGGTGGCTTCGTTTTTGTCACAAATGGACTTGTCGACCTGTGCCAGGGCAATCGAGATGAACTTGCCTTTGTGGTCGCTCATGAGATGTCCCACGTGATCAGACGTCACTCAATCGATCGATTAATTTCTCAGAAACTACTCTCTGCTGCCTCTTTGGCCTCGCCGGGTCGCGGCGTATTAGCGCCGTGGATTCGAAAAGTTGGACTGCAGGCGCTGGAAAAGGCGTATTCCCGCGACCAAGAGTTTGAAGCTGATGAGTTGGGTGTGTTGCTAATGCAGGCGGCGGGGTTTGAGTCTTCGGCAGCGATGAATGCACTTAATCGATTTAGCGGACTTACCGCGACATCCGATGATGGAGGACTCAGCGCTTACTTTTCTACCCATCCTCCCGTTCAGGACCGTATTCAGCGGCTCAAAGAGCGATTCGATGGACTCAGCTAGATGCTTAACGAATGGGTGTTGTCAGTCGGATCCCGAACTGAGTCCATCGTGTGAGTTCCGTCAGTTCTCGGAGTGTTGAGGTTGCATCAATTCGACGTTCGTAGCCGACTAGTAGGTCGACAGTGGCCACGCCCGTCGTGATTCGTAGGCCGCCCTCAAGTTGTCCGCCCTCATAACCGGAGCGATTCCTCGCGAACGGGTCGATTCGAACTGCTACGCCATCAACTATGCCGATTGCAGCCAGTCGGTCATTGAATGGTCGCATGACTTTCAGGTAACCGCCATACTGCGCGTCGTAATCAACACCAGCCCGCTCGACCGTCCATAGAGCACGCACACCGGCGTCTAAGTTCATGTCCCCGAGTGTGAAGGTGTTGCCGTAGCCCACGCCGAACATGTTCCACGAGACACTCTTGTCAGTTGCTCGGTCAGCGAGATGGCGGGAGACGTGGTGGAAGGTTGTGGAAAGTTCTCCCTTTGGCAGACGGATAAACACTGAGAGGTCAGCGGTATAGTTATTTTGATTCGGGTCAACCCCGCGAAATTCATTTCCGATGATGGTTTCGATATTAATGAAGAGGTTGCCTCGGAAGTGTCCTGCATCAAACATATCTACATCAATTGCAAGGTCTGCGTCCCAGTTGAAGCGTGTATCGGCATCAGCGCCGTTCAGGTGTTTAATATCGACAACAGTGCGAAACGCGGTCAAGAATCCAAAATCACGAGGTGTTGTCGCTTGGGGTCTATGACCGCCGAGAACCTGGCCAGACACCGTGCCCGGTAGGCCGATCAGTATACAGACGAAGAAGACGTATCGGACGCCGACCGCCGAGAGTCTCACAGCGGCGAAGCGGTGGGTTCTCTGAGGCTGTGAAGACCAAGTCGTTTGAGTAACTCGTGGTCAGCGTTGGTTTCAGGATTAGGCGTTGTTAATAAGTGGTCGCCCAAGAAAATAGAATTGGCGCCGGCCAAAAAGCAGAGCGTCTGGGTTGCGTCACTAAGTTGCAATCGTCCGGCGCTCAATCGAACACGGGCCTGTGGCATCAGAATCCGTGCAACAGCGACCATGCGGACTAAGCTTTCCCAGTCGACAGGTTGCTCTTCAGCAAGGGGGGTCCCTGCAACTGCCACGAGGGTATTGATCGGTACGCTTTCCGGTTGGGGAGTTTGGCTGGCAAGCTCGTACAGTAGATCAATTCGGTCGGAATCTTTTTCACCCATGCCGAGGATTCCACCACAACAGACTTTCAGTCCTGCTTGGCGAACTGCTCGAAGTGTTTGTTTGCGGTCGTCGTAGGTTCTCGTGCCGATGACCTCGCTGTAGTATTCGGGTCCCGTATCGAGATTGTGGTTGTAATAGTCGAGACCTGCTTCACGCAGACGTTGAGCTTGGTGGGGTTCTAACATGCCGAGGGTGACACAGGTTTCGAGACCCAGGCCCTTAACAGTACGGACCATTTCTAATACCGCGTCAAACTCCTTGCCATCGGATACGGAACGCCACGCTGCTCCCATACAAAATCGGTCTGCACCATTCGCTTGAGCCGTTTTGGCTGCTTCGTGCACAGCATCTAGATTCATCAAGTCACTAGACTCGACGTCAGTCTCGTAGTGGGCTGACTGAGGGCAATAGGCGCAGTCCTCAGGGCAACCGCCAGTCTTGACGCTAAGTAAGGCGGCGCACTGTATTTCTGATGGGTCCCGGTATTCCCGGTGGACCTGGCTTGCTTGGAAGATCAGGTCGAGGAGTCCCTGTTGGTACAATGTCTCGACGTCATTACGGATAAGCGGCTTGCTTGACGGCACGTTCTGCATCATTAGCGCACAATCATATCCTGTGAGACCGCCAGAACTGAATTGGCGACGGTCATTTCGTGGTGGATTGGTTGGTTTGTTAATTGAGCTGTGAGTGCGGACTAGTGCTCTTTCTGTTGACACGGCTTGTAACATTAGGGCCTTCTGTGGCTGGCAGTCGCTCCTACAATTGGTTGATCTCTCAGGCGTGCAATGACTGAACTTGATGACAGTCTCGGACCACGTTTGGCCCATCTTGATGCTCGGCATCTTCGCCGAAGACTGAAAACTATTTCTAGTGGACCAGGGCCGCGTGTACGGATAAATGGGCGTGAAGTGCTCCAGTTCTCCTCGAATGATTACCTTGGGTTGGCTGCGGATGATCGAATAAAACGAGCAACGGCTGATGCGGTGTCGCATTATGGGTGCGGTGCGGGTTCCTCTCGCTTGGTGGGAGGAACCACCGAATTACACGCAACTCTTGAGGCTGCTTTGGCTGAACTTAAGGCAACCGAAGCGTGTTTGGTGTTTACCTCTGGTTACCATGCAAACATTGGTGTCGTATCGGCGCTTACCGGGCCTGGAGACATCATCTTCAGTGACGAACGTAACCACGCCAGTCTTGTCGATGGATGTCGCCTGTCCCGTGCGAGTGTGGAGGTTTACCGCCACATGGATGTTGAGCACTTAGGTCAGTTACTGTCGTCTGCGTCTGGTGACGGGCAGCGACTGATCGTCACGGAAACTGTTTTCAGCATGGAAGGCGATGTGGCGCCCCTTCAACAGTTGGTGAACTTGGCTCAGCGCTGGGATGCATGGCTTGTGGTCGATGAAGCCCACGCCACCGGTGTCTTTGGTGAACACGGTGGGGGGCTGGTTGAGGAATTGGGTTTGGCACAAGACATTGATGTACAGATTGGAACTTTGGGCAAGGCTCTTGGAAGTATGGGTGCTTTTGTGGCGGGAAGTAGACTCCTTGTTGATTGGCTGACTAACACCGCCCGCAGTCTCATTTATACGACGGCGTTGTCCCCGCCGGCTGTGGCTGCCGCGCTAGCGGCTGTCAAGGTGGTTCGTTCTGATCCGGCCAGGCGGCAGCGCTTATGGACAAATACGGAACAGATGCGTTCGGGCCTCGTAGCCCGAGGTTTTTCTTTAGGAAGTAGCCGTTCGCCCATTCTGCCGTTGCTTGTTGGCGATGATGAGAGAGCACTGGCCTTTAGTGCTGAATTGTTCAAGCAGGGAGTATTTGTTCCGGCGATTCGGCCACCTACCGTTCCAGTCGGGATGTCACGTCTGCGAATTGTACCAACTGCGAGCCACAGCAGCGCAGATGTCGAAATGGCGCTAGACGCTTTTGCGTCGGCGGGTCAGCTCTCTGGAGTAATTAGATGAGTGAAGAAAGGAAGGTCCCATCGTCCAGAGATCTCAAACAGTGGGACCATCAATTTCTGTGGCATCCCTTTACACAGATGCAGCAGTGGACCGCTGAAGACCCGGTGATTATTGCTCGAGGTGAGGGAAACGAACTAATCGACATTAGTGGTCGGCGTTATCTTGATGGGGTCTCTTCCCTTTGGTGTAATGTCCACGGACACAACCGTGCCGAACTGAACCATGCGATCGAGTCTCAGGTAGGAGCGATCGCCCACTCAACCCTGCTTGGGTTGACCCATGCTCCAGCGGTTGAATTGGCGAAGAGATTGGTCGACGTGACCCCTTCCGGACTGTCACGGGTGTTTTATTCGGATAGTGGCGCTGCCTCGGTTGAGGTTGCAATCAGGATGACTCTTCAGTTTTGGCAACTAAGGGGGCAACCTCAGAAAACAAAATTGGCGTCGTTGGCTGAGGATTACCACGGCGACACGTTGGGTGCAGTGAGTGTCGGCTATTCAGAGCAATTCCACCGGTTCTACAAAGCCGTGTTACCTGAGACCATTCGTCTTACCCCACCGCATGTGTGGCGTTGGCGAGACTGGTTGTCCGAAACTGAGGCGCTTGAACGCGCAGTCGATGACGCACAACGCCTACTGTCGGAACACGGAAATCAATTGGCAGCACTTGTCGTTGAACCTGTCATGCAGGGGGCAGTCGGCATGTGGTCTCAGCCCAGCGGGTATCTTCGGGCATTACGGGAACTGACGACAGAACACGATGTTCTACTGGTCTGTGACGAAGTGGCAACTGGGTTCGGTCGCACGGGCACCATGTTCGCGTCCGAGCAGGAGAAGGTTTCACCCGATCTTATGTGTCTTGCCAAAGGGTTGACCGGAGGGTATTTACCGTTGGCGGCGACCCTCACCACCGAGCGGGTGTATTCGGCCTTTCTCGGGTTACCGAATGAGGGACGAACCTTTTATTACGGTCATACCTATACCGGGAATCCCGTCGGTTGTGCCGTGGCTCTAGCGAGTCTGGATCTCTTTGACACAGACCTGGTGATTGAGGGTCTGGCTGAAAAAATCCAACGGTTGACTACTCAATTGGATAACCAAATGAAGCACTTGCGCCACGTTGCTGATATCAGACAGCGGGGTCTGATGGTCGGAATCGAGTTAGCCCGTGATCCGGCGACAAGAGCGGCTTTTGCATCTGATGAGAGAATCGGTGCTCGGGTTACGGTTGCTGCCCGTGCCCACAACGTGATCATTCGCCCGTTGGGCGATGTCATTGTATTGATGCCACCATTGAGTATTCGACTCAGCGAAATTGATTCACTGGTCTCGGCGGTCTGTCAGGCCATCGTTTCCGTTACGGAGACATGATGCGAGGAGTCTTTGTAACGGGAACCGATACCGGTGTGGGAAAAACTTTCGTAACGGTAGGCCTAGCTCGAATACTTAGTAGCCAGGGTTTACGAGTCGGGGTGATGAAACCGATTGAGACCGGATGCGTGCGAAATGGAGATACGCTCATCCCGTCTGACGCCTCATTCTTGAGGAGCGCCGCCGGAGCCAATCAAAACCTTTCTTCGGTGTGCCCCTATCGGTTTGAGGCTCCGTTAGCACCGGATGTGGCTGCGCGCCAGGTAGGGGCCACAATTAATCCGGAAGTAATTTACGACCAGTTTCGACGAGTGGCTCGTGCTCACGACGTGGTGCTGGTTGAAGGGGCAGGTGGGTTGTTGGTTCCAATCTGGGAGCGTTACACGATGGCTGATCTTGCCAGCCAGCTAGGGTTGCCACTACTAGTCGTGGCGGCCTCTCGGCTGGGCGCTGTCAATCACACCCTATTGACACTCGAACTAGCCAAGCTTCGGGGGCTCCTGGTTGTTGCGTATATATTGAATCAACTGGCGTCGAAAACCGACGGTGCGATGGAGACCAATTGTGAACTTCTAGCCCGGCTGACTGATGTCCCTTGCGCGGGTGTGGTCCCGTGGTCAACGTCGGGGCCTCGCGACACCGTACAACGTGCCGCCGTGGCCGTTGAAAAGGCCTTATCTGTAACCGATCTGTTCCCCCACTCAGTTGAAGATGGCCGAGACCGTCGACTTTGAATTAGCCATCCTCCTCCGTGATAAGCTGAAAGCTTGTCCTTAACTTAGATGGGGTGTCTGACCCTTATGCTTGATTGGCGATCTTTTTCGGGTGTTTTTTTACTCTTGGTCCTTATATCCACCATGAGTGTGGTCGGGGCGGGTCAGGATCTTATTCCCGACCCTCAAAATCCCTCTTCTCCTACGTTTGTTTCTGGTTCTGAGCGTGGTGCAACCGTCGTTGTGATTCCGTTCGCGAACTTGAGTGGAAATTCGGCTGACAACTGGCTTGGCGTTGGTTTTGCGGAGACGGTATCAGTGGACCTAAAGAATCAGCAGGGTCTGTCCGTTCTGGAAGGCATGACTGGTGCTGGTCGTGAGTTGTCTGGTGACATGTCCGAATTTAGCAGTGGACAGTTGGCAAATATTGGCGAACAGGTAGGGGCGATATGGGTCGTCACCGGCGGTTACCAGCGTGTCGGTGAGCGGCTTCGCGTTACGGTTCGGGTTGTCGAGGTGAGCTCTCGCACGGTGGTACATACTGTGAAGCTCGACGGAGTAGTAGGTGAAATTTTTTCGCTTCAGGACCAAGTCGCCTCGGCTCTGAATTCTCCAGACCTGTTTACTGAGAAATCTTCCCGTCAATCGGCAACATCGGGCACAACATCTTCGGTTGACCTCTCTGCTGCGGAGGGTCGCCAAAGCGAACAATCGATTCTTGGGCGACCGCCGGTCATGCGAGGTGAGGGGATAACGTTCCCGGGGGAGGTCCCGCCAGCTCGAGGAACCCCTGAAACGCGCAGGGTAATGCCGGAAGACGTGACGGGGACTCTGTCGCTCGGTGAGAGTGCCGGTGTGATTCCGGGACGAACAGTCGCTGCGGGCGTCGGGCGTGGACCTGGCGTGATGCCAGCTCGGGTGCCTGAAGGTCCCGTCATCGATGGTCAAATTGATGATGATGCCTGGCGAAATGCCGTTCGTATTACTGAGTTCGTGCAGATGAATCCTTTGGAAGGAGCGCCGGCTAGCGAACAGACTGAAGTCTATCTGGCGTATGACAACACGAATTTTTATGTCGGCGTGTATGCCCACTATTCTGACCCTACATTGATTCGAGCCAATCGGGTGGAGCGTGACCAGACGACGAATGATGACAAGTTAACAGTCTATTTTGATCCGTTTATGGACCAGCAGCGAGCGTATACCTTTTCGGTCAATGGCTATGGCGTCCAGGGAGATGCCACACTTGACCTCTTGGGCGCGCGCGGGGGGCGTCGTCGATCAGGGCCGGGCCAACGAGGGCCGGGTGGAAACACGCCGGGTGTGATCCCACCCGGCGATGCATCGTGGGACGCGCTCTACGCGTCTGCTGGGAGCGTCAGAGCCGATGGGTGGACGGCCGAGATGGCCATTCCCTTTAAGAGCTTGCGTTATCCGGCACGTGATAGTGGCGAAATACATAGTTGGGGGTTTCAGATTGTTCGCACGATTGAAGGCAAGGATGAGCGCGTGGTGTGGTCACCTGTCTCGCGAGGGATTGCTGGGTTCTTGACGCAGATGGGCACGCTGGATGGAATGACGAATCTATCCGCGAGTCGCAATTTTGAGTTCTTGCCGACAGTAACGGGATTTCGGGCTGGGTCGCTCGACACGAACAGTGGCGCGTTTGTTGATCATGATTTTTCTCCCGAAGCTGGTCTCAACGTGAAGTACGGGATCACGTCAAATCTGACGGCGGATTTCACTATTAACCCAGATTTTTCGCAGATCGAATCGGACCAACCGCAGATTGCGGTGAACCAACGGTTTCCCTTGTTTTTTTCAGAGCTGCGCCCGTTTTTTCTTGAAGGTCAAGAGATCTTTAACATTATGGCGCCAATCAATTTTGTCCACACGCGAACAATTGTTGATCCCCGTGTAGGCGCCAAGATCACTGGCAAGGTGGGACGGAGCACACTAGGAATTCTGGTCGGAGATGATGAAGCACCAGGTAAACGAGAAGACGTCTCTGATCCCGCGTTTGGTAAGACCGCTCAATTTCTGATCGGTCGCTACCGTTATGACCTGTACGGCGCATCGTATGTTGGTGGGCTGGTGGCCGACCGCGAGTTTATGGGTGGCTATAACCGTGTTGCGGCTACCGATATCAGGTTGCGTCTCGGAAATACCAACACTCTGGATACCGTGGTGACCCGGTCAGTGACTCG
>CAYFER010000022.1:0-36302 GCA_964342185.1 uncultured Vicinamibacteraceae bacterium
AACGTCCGTAGTCAGTATGGCCTTGCCCAACTGGCATAGCGACGACACCGTCACGGAGTTGGTCATTGATCAACAGACTTGCGTCCACGGTGCCGTGGTCGGTCGTCAAGCGGACAAGCTGGCCTTCTTGGGCATTCATTGACTGCGCTGTCTGACTCGAGGCCTCGACCCAGCTGGCCCAAGTCGTTTTCATTAGTGGATCGGGAATCTCTTGCAACCACGGGCGATTAGCACCCCGACCGTCGTAATAGTGCAGCGATGGATAGACAATGAGATCGAGTGCCCGGTCACTTGAGGTCGGCTCTAACTCCAAGGTGTTACTGAGTAGTGTTGGATTGAGCCTGACGGCATCCGTTTCTACGACACCGAAAAAGCCACCTTGGCGCTGAGCATTGGCCCAAAAATCGTCAAAATCTTCTTGAAGATCGGCTTCTTCTTCTTCGGTTTCCCTCGCATTGATCGATTCCTGTAATTCTTCCCATCTGTCTTGGAGAAAATCTAAGAATTCACCCCGTCTGGGCAATTCTGCTGAGACATCGCGACCGAGTGCCCTCGCGCTGTCTAGGAGAACGTCACCAAAGTGCCTGGTATTGAAGATCGGACGCATCACGGGTTGCATGAGCCCGTGTAGGCCGGCGATTGGCACGCTGTCCCCCCATCTTTCCAACGGAGTGTGCGTCGGTAGGACAAGGTCAGCAAGATTTGATGTTTCATCAGGAAAACTGGAAGTACTGACAACAAAGGGAACTTCTTTGAGGGCCGCTGCAAACTCAATTTCGCCGGGCATTGAGTGAACCGGGTTGACATCATTTAAGACCAACAGTTGAATTTCACCGTTTTTCATCGCACGGGTTAGTTCAACCATCTCTCCATAGGTGCCGGCTTCGCCCCAGTTCATGTCAGAACCGAACACGACAGTCGATCCAATATTGCCAGCCACGTAGTTGAGGAGATTGATCGCAATCTGTGACGCGGTAGCCCGGTCTCCCATTGTGGCAATGCCACTACCGACGGCAAGTGATTGACCAGGGCCCGCATCAGGGTTCGAGAATGCTCGTGCCAAGTCGCGGATCCGGTCGGCTGAAACGCCAGTCTGTTCTGCGACACCTTCTGGTGAGTAGTCGTCAAAAAATTGCCCCAGTAGCGAGACCGTCTCCTCGTCGACTATCTCAACTTGCACGCGCTGTTCACTGACGATTGTATGGACCATCGCGGCAGCCAAGAGACCTTCGGATCCTGGTCGAATCTCGACCCATTCGTCTGCATTAGCGCCTGTGAGGGACATCCGTGGTTCGAGCTGTACGAACCTGGCTTTTTGTCCGTTTCGGACCTTCCGTCCTTCCGAATGGTCTCGTGTGTGCCCAACTGTCGACAGCCAAGTTTCTTGAAAGTCGGCCCCAAAGGACATCACGAAATGAGGTGAAGCAAAGTCATGATGCGGTACGGCATTGCGGTCAAAGGTAATCCGATTGGCCGCTCGGATTGCTTCGTAGGCAAATGGTTCATAGGTCAGGTGTTTAGCGCCGACGCCTTCGGCCCATGTATTCACGAGAGTGCCCAAAGCTCCAGTCGTAAGAGGAGTGACAATTGCAATCTGTTCAGCCTGACCAGATTCCCGGATCGCTTCAATTCGGCTGATTAGTTCTTGCTCAGCTTCGTCCCACTCGACCGATTCCAAGACACTATGATTTGTAGCGGGATTGGTCGTTCGCCGCAGTTGTGGTCCGGTGAAGCGGTCGGGATTATAGAGACCTTGTAGGGATGCCTGTCCCCGAATACAGAGACTTCCTCGGTTGATAGGGTGTTCAGGATTTCCTTCGACCTTGACGGCTCGGCCTTCTCTTGTGCGGACTAGTGTGCCGCAACCAGCTGGACATTCACCGCAGACGCTGGCATACCACGTGGCCACGCCTGGAATGACATCTTCGGGCGGGATGACATACGGAATGATCTGCTCCGGCGGAACAGGTGAACAGGCGGCGACGGCTGCTGCTGGTGCAGCGCCTCCAACTAATTTGAGAAAGGTGCGACGCCCTACTGTTTCGGTCAGGCCGTCTGAACTCTTGTGGTTCTCAGTCACGCTTGGCTCATTCTCCACTTTAGTAGTGACAGATTAGACAATCACGGGAGGCTTGCCGCTCTTGGTGACAATTCAGACACCAGCCCATACTGAGTGACTCAACCTGTACGGCACTCGTCATCTGACCAACGTCCCCATGACACTCTGAACAGCTTACGTCCGCGAGCACATGACGTTTGTGGGAAAACCGAACATGGTCCGGAAGGTCATGTACGCGCACCCAGGGGATCGGAATTTCGTTCTCCCAGAATTCCAACAGTTTCTGCACCTCCGGAGTGTCGCTCAGAACCTGCTCGTGGCATCCGGCACACCGTTGTACTGAAGGAATACCTGCAACCGGGCTACGGCGCGCATAAACGTGGCACACTTGGCAATCAAGGCCGATCTCGGTTACGTGGTGGTGATGACTGAAATCAAGTGGCTGGATAGACTGGTCTTCAGTGGTCTCTGCGGAGGCTGTTGATTCCTGCGAGACCTCTTGCGCACTACCTCGTTCGACGGTCGACGAAGCGACGAAGAGAAAGGTCGCTGTTGCGAAGCCGAAGCTGATCCAAAACGGGCTCACGCCCGACAATAAGCGAAACATACTGTCATATTTAGGCCGAAACTCTAGCCCGTATCATACGCTGCGGTAGGCAAGGTGGACAACACTTTGCGAGATGTTGTGATTTGCACCGTGATTATTTGCCAAGGTCGGTCGGAATCATCAGGGGTGGTTGACCAGCCTTGGACCGTGTCCAATTGATTGCACTACTGACGTGTTGCTGACGGATTAGTCGTAACTCCAGCGAGCGTTTACCAGGAAATTCAAGCAGTGACAGCGCTACGAGTAAGGTGATGATTCCTTGACCGGGCAGAACCATCATTACGAGACCAGCGAACAAGAGTACAGCGCCGAGTGCATTTTTTAGGAGTCTGGCGATCGATCGCGAAACAGGGTGGCGACCGAGCCATGTGTGGCTTTCAGCATTGGGGGTCACGAAGTAGTCGGGTCGCATGCGGCTAATGAGTATCGGAATCAAGACGAGGCTACCGAGAAATAGAGCCAGCGACAAACCAAATAGCCACGCGAGGACAGTGGGATTTTTTCCAGCCCACCGCAACAGAATAGATACCGACTGTTCCAGAACTGACAACACCCTCATATTCTAGCTAGTAGCGGCTGCAAACAGTTTGCCTTGTGACATAATCAGGCTTATGAAACCAATAAGCCGTGGCTTGCCCGTCTTGGCGGTCACCGTGCTTCTGATGGTAGCGGCCGGCGTTCCATCTTCGAGTCAAGAGGGCGCGGTTCGTCCTCCGAAATTCGACTATCACGTTGCCAAGCTCGATAACGGTCTGAGCGTGGTTTTGTCAGAGGATCATTCGACGCCCATCGTGCATGTTGAGTTGTGGTATCAGGTGGGGTCAAAGAATGAGCGGCCAAGACGAACAGGTTTTGCGCACTTATTTGAGCATCTGATGTTTAAGGGGTCACAGAACGTTCAGTCCGATGAGCATCTGAGTTTTATTTCTGGTGTCGGAGGAGATGGCAACGCTTATACGACTGAAGATACAACTGTATTTCTACAGACGGTGCCCTCGCAGTATCTGCCTTTGGTGTTGTGGCTTGAGGCAGATCGGATGGCGACGTTGCGAATAGACCAACGGACCTTGGATGCGGAGCGGGAAGTAGTGAAGGAAGAACGGCGCTGGCGCTACGAGAACGAGCCGTTCGGCTTGTTGAATGAGATTCTTTATGACCATGCATTTACTGCCCATCCGTACAAACACACACCAATTGGGTCGATGGAAGATCTTGAGGCCGCGTCTATTGAGGATGTCAGAGATTTTTTTGAAACTTTCTATGTGCCAGAGAATGCGACGTTAATTGTCGTTGGTGACTTCGACACAGAAAACGCGCTTCAAATGATTGAGCATTATTTTGGACGTGTGCCTAAGGCCAAACAATCGGTTCCTCGTGATATTCCAAGAGAACCTCTAAGTGAGGGCGAACGGCGAGTAACCCTTGAAGCGGACAATTGGCCTTTACCGGCCGTGATAATTGCGCATCACATAACTTATGATGGCCACCCCGACGCTTACCCACTTCATATTGCGTCAAAAGTCCTTTCAGATGGCCAGAGTTCTCGGATCCATCGGCGTTTGGTGTATGACGAACAACTGGCGGTCTCCGCTTTCGGCCAGGGAAATTTGATCGAAGACCCTAATCTTTTCTACGCCGTTGCACTCGTACCTCCCAATGGCAGTCCGGCTGCTGCTGAGAGGGCGTTAATTGAGGAATTGGAGCGGCTTAAAGAAGAGCCGATAACCGATGAAGAGTTACAGCGTTCAAAGAACCAGTTTGCCAGGGATTATGTAATCGGCCGGTTCACGAATGCCCAGAAAGCGGCTCATCTGGGCCACGCTGCAGTCATTCACGACGACATCACAACGGCAGATGGAGAGTTTGATATTTTTATGAACGTCACCAAAGAGGATGTTCGTCGAGTGGCTCGTACCTACTTTACTGATGATAACCGGTTGGTCATGACAATTCTCCCACGTGGGTCTGGTGGCCGTTTGTTGCGGGACAGATGAAGCGCTCATTGACAAGGTTTGTTTGGGTCGGAGTATTAGTGGTCGTTGGTGTGCTTCCAGCCAGTGCGCAGCGGGCACGCTGGCCAAGAGAATCGCCCCCCCCTCCGCTTCTCGCGTCGGACGTTGCGTTTCCTGACTATCAGATCCGTCGTTTAGTGAATGGTCTGCAAGTTGTTTACGTCGGAGCCCACGAACAACCCGCGGTCAATGTCCGGTTATTGGTTCGAGCGGGGACATCGAGTGACCCTGTAGGGAAGGTTGGAGTAGCCGCCTTGGCTGGTCAGCTGCTGGATCAGGGTACGACGAGTCGGAGTGCTCAGGAGATTGCCCAGACGATCGACAGTATCGGTGGTGGTCTTAGCGTTGGCGCTGGTGCAGATCTCAGTTTCGTCAATATTCTTGTGCTTAAAAACAGTTTTGATCTGGCACTTTCAATGCTGTCAGACGTTGCTAGAAATCCGATGTACGCGCAAAGCGAGATTGATCGGCAGCGGCAACAGCTGTTGTCAGAAATGCAGGTTAATTACGATGACACCGCCTATATTTCAGGAATGGTGTTCGGAAGGCTGGTATACGGGAACCATCCTTACGGAATGCCCCATAGTGGGACTCCTGAGTCATTGATGAGGATCCGTCGTGATGACCTTGTCCAGTTCCATCAGAGACACTACCTTCCGAACAACGCGATCTTGGCGATTGTTGGTGATGTCACTGCAGAGGAAGCGTTCGATGGTGCAACTAAGGCACTTGCCGATTGGGAGCCTGAAGATTTACCAGCGGCAAACGTTGCTGAACCTCCGTCACCGGAGAATCGACTGATTATCGTGGATAAACCCGGGGCTGTTCAGACAGCGGTGCGAGTTGGTCACGTAGCGCTTCCTCGTGCCCACCCGGATTATCTGGCTCTCGATGTCGCTATCAAAATTTTAGGTGGTGAGGGTGGAAATCGACTGGGAAGTGTGCTGAGAACGGCTCGGTCACTCACATATTCGGCTTCCGCCGAGATCGCAGGCAGGCAGTTTGGTGGCGACTTTATGGCTCGCACGGATACTCGGTCCTCGGCGACGGCTGAGGTGCTTAGACTGACAGTTGATGAGATTTCTCGAATGCAACGTGAACGTGTCAGTTCCCGAGAGTTAGACCGCGCGAAGGCCTACCTTGCTGGTAATTTTCCGTTGACAATTGAGACCCCGAACGCCATCGCTGCTCAGGTACTTGAGGCTATCCTGTTTGGGTTGGACCTAGATGATCTGGAAATGTACCCTGAGCGGATCCGATCAGTTACGGTGGATGATATCCAGCGTGTTTCTCGCCAGTATCTGAAACCTGATTTACTTTCGATGGTCTTGGTAGGTGATGCTTCAACCTTCCTGGAGGATTTACCACGCGTTGGATTTGATTCGTACGACCTAATACCACTTACCGAGTTAGATTTTTCGGCGGTCGATTTTTTGCGTATCGCAGATGGCAAGGATGGCAAGGATGGCAAGGACATAGGTTCTCTAGCGGATGGCCGGCAGCGGACTACGGGGCTCAATCAGCGGTTGAACAATTGAAGATCCGGACAAACGAATTACAGTTATTTTGATTTGTTTTCGTGTCGTATCCTAATCTTGATCGCATCGTTTCTAGGTAATTCTCTTGAACATTTTTCTCGCGTGTGGCGAACCGTCGGGTGACCTGTACGCGGGTGCATTAATCCGTGAATTACGGGCATTGGACAAGTCGGTCAACGTGTATGGCCTTGGTGGCACTCATATGCGTCAGGCGGGTGCAGAAGTTGTTGAAGACTTTAGTGGATTGACAGTAACTGGTGTTTCCGAAGCGTTGGCAGTCATTCCTAGATCACTAGTTATGTATCGTCGTCTCTTGGCGCTAGCGCGAGACGAACGCCCGGACGTTTTTGTGCCAATTGACTTTCCTGAAATCAACTTTCGGCTCGCCAAGGCTATGAGCAGAATGGGTATTCCGGTGGTCTATTACGTCTGTCCGCAGGTGTGGGCTTGGCGCCGAGGGCGTTTAGGAAGAATTAAGGAGTTTTCGACGAAGGCTTTGGTGATTTTTCCTTTTGAAGAAGCAATTTATCGGGAGGCTGGCATCCCGGTCGAGTTTGTGGGGCACCCGTTGGTCGATCTGACGGACACCGAGTGCTCCAAGGTGGAGTACCTCCGTCGTCATAAATTCAATCCTGAATCACCGACGGTAGGACTCTTGCCTGGCAGTAGACCGAATGAGGTTCGGTCGATTCTAGGCACGCTCATCGGTGCGATGAAATCGATCGCTCGAACAGTCCCAGAAATACAGTTTTTCGTTGCACGGGCACCTGGGTTGGACGACAGTTTATTTTCGGCGTTGAACGATGAACTTGCTGTCGCTACACGCCCGCGAGTGGTGATAGTCGAAGCGCAAACAGATCAGGTCATTGCATCTTCTGATGTTGTTGTCACAGCTTCAGGGACGGCCACGGTGCAAACCGCGATTCATGGTCGGCCAATGGTGATTGTTTATCGCTTGTCGCCCCTTACCTATCGACTGGTTAAACGATTTGCGCACGTCGACATGGTCGGGATGGTGAATTTGATTGCTGGTAAGAATGTAGCGCCTGAGCTAATTCAGGATAACTTAACAGTTCAGTCGGTGGCTGAAGCTGTTCTCGGTTTTCTAGGCGATCCCACCCGCGTTCAAGACACCTGTTCTGAACTTAGAAAGGTACGCGACCTGTTGGGTCACCATGGGGCAAGTCAGAGGGCAGCTGAGGCGATCTTGAGAGTGGCGTCTGGTGGTGGTAGTCGGTGAGTCGGTGCAGCAAAGACAGATTGTTCACTGCGTGGCTAGGTCACGTAGGTAGTTAATGACGTTCCAGATGTCTTCTTCTGAGATGCGTCCCAGCCACTCTTCCATTGCGTACTCTGGTGGAATACCTTCAGCGATGGACTTGAAAATCTCCGCATCGGTACTACCGTGGTCCCATTCGTCATCAACGATGTTTGCTGGCTTTGTGTCACTAAATGCTCCACTTCCGTCACCGAGTCCACGAGTGCCGTGGCATGACGCGCAAAATCTGACATAAGTGGTTCGACCGGCCGCGACTGATTCTTCGGACGTGGCAACCGGGTTGTCTTGCACGGTAAGCGCGGTCAAATCAAGTGGATATATCCACGATAATCCAATTCCGACAGTGACAAGCGCGACAAGTAAAACAATTACCGGTTGACGCATTCGTAATGCCTCCTTGGAGTCCGATCTACCTACCTTAAAGACAGCAAGTATATCCTACGTTAGTTTCTTTATTGAGTAGAGCCAAACTTATGTTGACTGCGGATCAAATCAAGAGTCAAGCGACGTCCCTAGGTTTTGACTTATGTGGCATCTCGGCCGTAGATGACTGGTCACCGCTTACATTTCTCGGCGAATGGTTACAGAAGGGATATGCCGGCGAGATGCACTACATGTCGAGGACAGCGTCTCAGAGGGCTGACGTTAGACGTGTAGTCCCGTCAGCGCGATCAGTCATTTCACTGGGAACGGTCTACAACACGGATCGGCCTTATTCGATCGAACAGACTGATTCTGGCGAAGCAAATATCTCCCGTTATGCGTGGGGAGACGACTATCACAATATTGTGGGAGCCAGGACCAACGCGCTATTAAAGTGGATGCGAACTGTGCACGACGGTCCATTTGATGCGAGGCCGTATGTTGATACTGGTCCTGTGCAGGAGCGGGTTTATGCGCAGCAGGCAGGTCTAGGGTGGATTGGCAAAAACACCTGTGTAATTAATTCAGAAATCGGGTCATGGTTTTTTTTGTCGGAGATCATTTGCAGTCTGCCGTTGACACCGGACATTCCCGCATTGGATCAGTGCGGGACCTGTAATCTATGTTTAGAATCATGTCCGACGGATGCGATTGTTGAGCCGTGGGTACTCGACGCAACGAAGTGTATTTCTTACATTACGATTGAGTTGAAGAATGAGGTTCCTGAATCCGAGAGAACGAGCGTAGGAGCAAACGTTTATGGGTGTGATATTTGTCAGGATGTGTGCCCATGGAATGCGACTGCTTCGCAGACGTCAGATGAATGTTGGCAGCCGCATTCAGCGTTTGATCGTCCCCGCTTGACTCAATTGTGGAGGGAATCTGACGATTCGCTTGGTCCAATCGTGTCAAGGAGCGCTATGTCGTACACTGGATTGACCCGTCTACGTCGGAATGTGGCAGTGGCATTAGGAAATTCAAAGTTGCAGGAAGCAGGTCTGGCGTTGGGCGAGCCAAGCTTAGACGAATCGAAGCAGGAATCTTTAGTCAATGGGCATGTGTTGTGGGCACGAAATCGAATCCAACAAGCTAACGACGGCAATCAGAAGCAATAGAGTGACTGCGATTACGACCGAGGGGAGTAATGACCGACAAAAAAGTATCAAATTTTATAGGGGTGGCACCTTCGCTACTTATATCGATGCCGCAACTCACTGACCCGAATTTTCGACAGACCGTGATTTTGCTCTGTGAGCATGCTGCGCAAGGCGCATTTGGACTGGTTCTGAACCGTCGCACTGAGACGCCTGCCTCGTCCGTGGTTCACTTATCGCCACCTGTTGAAATTGATAATGGTCTCGAACTCTGGATTGGTGGTCCGGTTGATCCTGACCGCGGATGGATCTTAACGGGTTCTCAACCAGCGGATCCAGAGTCGGTCCGTATTAGTGACGGTATTTATTTGTCTACGTCCCAGAGTTTGTTGCGGGAACTTTTGATTAATCCACGACCATCACGAACTCGGCTTCTCACCGGTTACGCCGGCTGGAATGCGGGACAGCTCGAAGCGGAGCTTTCGTCGTCGTCTTGGCTTATGACTGAGGCTGATGCTGACATTATCTTTGGAGCGAGACCCAGTGATATGTGGGAGATAGCTATTCGAGGATTAGGCGCCGACCCGACACAGCTGCACGCAGGAGGTCAACACGTCCATTAAGTTCAGGTTTAGAAAAATCCCAGCATCTTCGAGATGCATAATTAATTATCAACTAAATCTAAACAATGCGACATGCGTGACAGCTTGTGGCTAGTCGCGATGGCTGTGTAGTCACTTAAACCTTGTTGATACTAGCGGCGCCGTCGTTGAGGAGCGGACGGAGTAACTGGGTCTACTTCGTCACGATAGACTTTGCCGTCTTTCATGACGAACTGAACATTACGGATGCTCGCAATGTTGTCGAGCGGGTTTCCCTCAACCGCTACAAGGTCAGCATTAAAACCACCAGCGATCGTGCCGATTCTGTCACCAAGGCCGAGCGAGGTGGCCGCGATGGAAGTGGTCGAGAGGATTGCTGCCATTTCATCTTGCCTGCCATCTTCAACTCGAGCGACTAGTTCTTCCACATTTTGCCCATGGGCACCAGCGACGGCGTCACTGCCAAACACTACGTTTACAGCTGGGTTGGCTATCGTTTGTATGAATGTGTCGAGGCCGCTTTCTCTCGCCTCTTCCATACGTGCGAAACCTGCTGTGGTGTAGTTACCAATTCCGAGGAAACGCTCTCGATTATCGAAATAGTTCTGATAAAGCAATGCCAGCTGCGGAGTAATATAGGTTCCGTAATCAGCCAACAATTCAATAACTTCTTCGTCGTAGTGATTCCCGTGCTCCACAGATGTGCACCCGGCAAGGATTACTGAACGGACAACTTCGGTGCCATACGCATGAACGGCCGTACGTAAGCCATGGGCGGTGGCTTCTTCACAAGCAGCCTTAATCTGCGAGTCGGTCATTACGCGGCTGCCGCCGTCCCGGATACTGGCCGACGCGAAGACCTTGACTACATCAGCTCCATCGGCAGAGAGTTGTTGAACGAATCTTCTGATCGCATCGACGTTTCCAGTTTCGCCGGTCACCGGACGAATGGAAGTCAATACTCTGGGGCCAGGTAGTTCGCCTCTCTCAATCCAGTCTCTGAGGTCCAAATCTAGGGGGCTGCCTAGGCTCTGGACGGTTGTGAATCCTGCCATTAAGGTCCGGTAAGCGTTGCCGACGGCATAGAGCATCGCCTGACCCTGCGTTTCCTCTGTTTGATTACGGTGCAGTCTTCCGTCCAAGTCGAAATGCGATGTCAGATGTACGTGGGTGTCGACCCATCCTGGCATTACCGTAAGGTTTGATAGGTCATGGGTTACTGCACCACGGAGACCGTCAATACGAGTGATTTTTCCGTTTTCGATAAAGATTCGGGCATTTCGTCTGGTTTCCCCAGTTCCATCAATCAAAAGACCGGCTCGGACGGTGACGGGTCGGTCTTGGGCGACCGCACCCGCACCTGCGACTAGCGGGAACAAAAGGCTGAGAATGAGGAGTGGCGAGTTTTTCATGAGCTTCACCGTGTCGTGTTCCAGCACGTCACTATTGTCGGGGTCGTTGCTTGGTTGATTGCTTCTCTTGTAATTCAGCCAGTTTAAGACGCCGCTCGTCTAGCTGGTTTTGTTCACTTCGTAATTTTCGGTAGTGTGCCAAACGGTTAACGGAGATTTGACCTTGCTCGACCGCAGTGTTCACAGCACATCCCGGTTCAGTTTCGTGTTGGCAGTCACGAAAACGGCACTGTTCGGCCAATGAAGAGAGGTCGTCGAATGTTGCGTCAAGACTTTCACTGGTATCCCAAAGACGCAGCTCTCGCATACCAGGTGTATCGATAATGACACCGCTGGTCGGATGAACCAGCAGTTCGCGATGAACAGTGGTGTGCCGTCCTCGACTGTCACGCACCCTGACGGTCTGGGTGGATTGCCGGTCGTAACCAAGCAACTGGTTGATCAGGCTTGATTTTCCAACTCCTGACGACCCGAGCAGTGCGACCGTCTTACCGTGCGAGAGGTAGTGTGCCAGTTCATCAATGCCGCGGTTGTCCACGCAACTCGTCACATGAAGCGAGATGTTGGGTGCGATGGCTTTAAGTTCATCGAGCGAAGTAATTGGATCTTTGTCTAAGTCTCCTTTGTTTAATACGATTACCGGTTTTGCGCCGCTGTCTTGTGCAGCTACCAAGTAGCGTTGAACCCGTTTTGGATTGAATTCGTGATCTAAACCAGAGACTAAGAACACGGTGTCAATATTCGAGGCGACGATTTGTTTTTTTGTTTCGTCGCCTGATGCTTTTCGAGCGAAACAGGTTTTCCGTGGAAGGATCTCGCGAATTTGCGCTGGGCCATTCGAATTGTTTCGGATGGCAACCCAATCTCCGACGGAGGGAAGAGCAGATGGTTCACTCGCAGCGTGTATGAGTCTTCCTGACACATTGGCCAACAACTCTGTGGATGCCGTGTAGACCCGGAATAGGTGGTTGTGTTCGATACTGACCCGCGCAGGCTCTAAATCAGATTCTCCGATTTCTTCGAAGGCATTCGCAAAAAAATGGTCCCAGCCAAGCTGTATCAATCTAGTGGCGTCGGTTCCGGAGGTGTTCATGCTTGTATGTCCCACAAGAGTGGCACCCTTGGCTGGCCGGCAGGTCGATCTTGGTCACTGTTGGTCAGGTTGCTCACACGGACGCCTAAAAGTCGGATGGGTCGTATGCCGACATCGGTCTTTTTAACTAGTTTGAGTACGTGTGTTGTGAGCAGCTCAGGGTCTCGCGTTGGTGGAGTCGTAGTCTTGCCGCGCGTGATTGTCGTGAAGTCAGAATACCGTATTTTCAGGGTTACTGTCCGAGCGAAAAGATTGTGTGCGTGCAGCCAACTTCCAGCATGTCTTGCCATTCGATCTAGTTCAGCACTAATTATATCGAGGTCAATAAGATCTTCCGGGTACGTTCGCTCAGAACTTGATGACTTCACCTTTCGAAACGGTGTGACGGGGCGATCGTCTTCCCCATAGCATAGACGCTTTAAGAGGACTGCTTGTTTGCCTAGAAGTTGCTTGAGTACTGCGTCATCGGTTACTCGAAGGTCAACTAGTTTTTGAATGCCAATTCTCTGCAATCTTTTGGCAGTAACCGGACCGACACCCCAGAGGGCAGTGACGGGTAATGTATTGAGAAACGCTTCAATTTTTTGGTGAGGTACAACTGTCAAGCCATCTGGTTTTCTCCAACCAGAGGCAATTTTTGCCAAGAACTTGTTTGGTGCCACACCAGCTGAAGCCGTCAATCCTGTTTGGGTGGCGATCTGCTGTTTCAGTCGTCGTGCTATGGGAGTGGCGAACTGTTCTCCCCAGTTATTTTTCGTCACATCTAGGTACGCTTCGTCTAATGAGAGCGGTTCGACAAGGGGGGTCACTGCTCGAAACAAGCTAAACACTTGTTGGGAGACGGACCGATATTTCTTAAAGTTTGGCCGAACGACGGTGAGTTCAGGGCATAGTCGCAACGCTTTACTCATTGACATTGCCGAACGTACACCAAAAGCTCGAGCTTCGTAGCTAGCAGCCGCAACAACGCCTCGGCCTTCCGGTCGGCCACCCACCGCAACTGGTTGACCACGCAGTTCTGGTGCGTCACGTTGTTCAACCGAGGCGTAGAATGCATCCATGTCAATGTGGACGATCCGCCTAGACTGTGAAACCACCACTGAAGTGTACTAAACTGGAGAAGTCCCGATGACTGACTCAGACAAGAAGAGACACCTGACTGCGGGCGCTTGGATTGAGGCTCGCCAGCTTTTATGGCGTTACCGATATCGTCTTCTTCTGGGATTGATCATGATGTTGACCAGTCGCGGTGCAGGGTTAGTTCTGCCTGCGATGTCAAGATTTGTGATTGATGAGGTTATCCCTAATGGTCGCGGTGACCAACTACTGCTACTTGCTGGCGTTGGGTTGATGGCGACTATCGTGCAAGCAAGTACGGGGTTTGCTCTGTCGCAGGTTTTGGGTGTTGCCGCCCAAAGGGCGATCACAGAGATGCGGAAGAGTGTTATGGCCCACGTGTCGAGGTTGCCGATTCGATACTTCGACTCAAGCCAAACAGGAATTCTTATTTCTCGCGTCATGACCGATGCAGAGGGAATTCGTAATCTTGTCGGTACGGGTGTGGCACAGCTTGTCGGTGGCGTAGTGACGGCCGTGGTGTCTTTAGCGGTACTTTTTTACCTCAATTGGCAACTGACTGCCGTGACCTTGACTATTCTCGTTGTGTTTGGCGCATGTATGTCGATTGCGTTCTCGAAGTTGCGGCCTATTTTTCGTGAGCGAGGCAAGATTAATGCCGATGTGACAGGTCGACTCGGTGAAACATTAGGCGGGATCCGTATTGTTAAGGCCTATGCAGTTGAGAAGCGAGAGCAGTTGGTTTTTGCAAAAGGGGCGCATCGACTGTTTAGGAACGTGGCTTTGTCGGTAACTGGAGTATCGGCGGTTTCTTCAGTCGCGACTCTGGTAATGGGGTCGATCGGAGCTTTGATGATTCTGTTGGGTGGTCAGGCACTCATTGAGGGTAGCTGGACCACTGGTGCACTGGTCCAATATATCCTCTTCACGGGCCTTGTGATCGCACCGGTCGTTCAAATGTCAGCGATTGGCACGCAGATAACGGAAGCCTTTGCTGGTCTTGATCGCATTCGAGAAATTCGATCAATGGTGACGGAATCTGAGGAAGATGAGAGCCGGCAACCTTTGACGAATGTCAGCGGGGAAATTTGCCTTGATCATGTGTCTTTTGAGTACGAACCTGGAGTGCCAGTCCTACGAGACGTTTCCCTGTCGGCGCCGGCGGGAACGACTACAGCCCTTGTGGGATCAAGTGGTGCCGGCAAGAGCACGCTCATAAGTCTTGTGATGGCCTTCAATCGGCCACAAGCAGGGATCGTGACATTAGATGGACTTGATTTACAGTCGATACGCCTGAGCGATTACCGGTCCTTGTTAGGCGTTGTTCTCCAAGATAATTTTCTCTTTGACGGAACCATTGGATCGAACTTAAGTTTTTCGAAACCGCATGCTACGGTCAAGGAAATCCGAGAGGTAAGCCGGCTCGCCCATTGCGACGAGTTCATTGAGTCGTTTCCAGACGGTTATGAAACCATCGTTGGGGAGCGTGGGGTCAAACTGTCAGGTGGACAACGTCAACGTGTTGCTATCGCGCGCGCGATACTTGCTTCTCCACGGATTCTGGTGCTTGATGAAGCAACGTCTAGTTTGGACAGTGAAACTGAGTCGTTGGTTCAAGATGGGCTTCGCGCACTTCGCCGCGGCCGCACGACGTTCGTGATCGCTCACCGACTGTCCACAATTCAAAGTGCCGACCAGATTCTGGTCCTTGAGGACGGGCAAATCATAGAGCGAGGTAATCACAATGATTTACTTGGACTGGGAGGTCGGTATAAGCAACTTTACGATAAGCAATACCGGTTTGAGCAGGATCAGTTTGTTAATCCTGGCGAAGACTTTACACCGGATCTTCCCACTGTACGGAGTTTGGTTTGATCCGATCAGGGTTGAATCGATTTGAGAAAATACGAGAAGGCAATGCTTCGATAGCATTGTTTGCGCATCCTCGAAGTTGGTGGAACAGGTGCGTTTGTGGGCGGAAGGTACAATAGGCAATTGATTATGGAGATTCCGTCATGAAGTCCCAAGTGCTCGTCGCAGTCTTCGCATCCTTGGTTCTCTCGTGTCTTTTGTTAGTCGTTGAGATGAGTGGAGAACAAGGTTCCGGAACGGTTACAGGGATCGTCAAGATTCAAGATATTCCAGATGTTGTGTCTGTTGCGGTGGACACTGACCAAGCTGTGTGTGGCCTTGAGGTCGAGGACCAAACGACAATGGTCGACTCATCTGGCGGCGTCGCCAATGCCGTGATCGTGGTCACCGGTGCCGCTTGGACGATAGATCCGCCGATGCCTTCGATTAACAACAGAGCCTGTTATTTTGAACCGCGTGTACAGGTTGCAAAGACTCGCAGTGTGGCAACCGTGACGAGTGAGGATGAGACACTTCATACGACTCACGCCTATGACGACCGTGCTCGGACTATGTTTAACATTGCACTGCCGATACCCGGTCTATCGATAGAGCGCCCGTTACGCCGCCCTGGCGTTGTCCGTGTGGAGTGTGATTCTCACGCTTGGATGCGGGGATGGGTCTACGTAACTGATGATATTGCAGTGGTTAGTCAGTCAGATGGACGCTTCGAAATCAATGATATTCCACCAGGCACTTACGATTTGACGATCTGGCACGAGCGATTCAGTGGCACTTCCCAGACCATTACGGTTGACGGAGGTGCGACGACAGAGGTGGATTTTCTACTGCAATGAAATCGGTGCTAATTGTTAGGCGGTGACGTTATCCGGCTTGATCGGGTCGCCAGCGTAAACCTACATTGATGATCCGCTGGAGCAATTCATTGTATCGGAGTCCAGCTCGTTCAGCCGATTCGGCGAAGTCTTCCCCGAACGCTAGTTGTGGGTTTGCATTTGCTTCGAGTACAAAGAACTTACCATCGGCATTCATACGAAGGTCCATTCGCGCATAGCCATTCATATTCAGGGTCCGATAGACTCGCTTCGCGACTCGTTTTATTGCTTCAGACGTTATCTCAGGAAGGTTCGCTTCGCTGGTATTGATTCCGTGCTTTCGTTGATACTTGACACTCCACTTAACCCGGTCAGTCGCGATACGGTGGACGCCATCTGGCATCTTCCCAAATTCCATTTCCCATACTGGAAAGATTTGAAGGCGCTCGTTTCCAATAACACCAACATAGAGTTCGCGGCCATCAATATAGCGTTCGACGATTGCGTCAGTTCCGATGGATTCGTGGACGAACTTGACCCGGTCGCGTAGTTTGGCTTCTTCTTCGACAACCGAAGCTTGCGCGATACCGATCGAGGCTTCCTGCGTTAGCGATTTTACGATCACTGGAAACTTTAAACGGCGAGGAGGTCTGATTGCGAGTCCACGTCGAAATACGCTGAATTCAGGGACTGGTATGCGATGGTACGCCATGAGTTGTTTTGAAAGTGCTTTATCTCTGGAGAGTACCATCCCGCGCGGGTTACATCCGGTGTAAGGTAGGCGAAGCAGCTCAAGATAACTAACAACATTCATGTCGAAAGCGCCAACTTCGTGGAATGCCTCCATAAGGTTGAAGGCGATGTGCGGTCGAAATTCATCAACCGCTTGTCTAATTGCTCCGAGGTCATCTTTAACGCCGAGCGTTCGAACGTCGTGCCCCATGTCGGTTAGCGTGCTTGTGACATCGAATTCTGTTTTCCATTCGACGGTTGCCAGATCAACACTCGACACATCGGCCGGCGGTACCATGTAGTCGTGCATGAGGGCTAGAATACGAATCTTTTTCACAACGCTACTCGATGTCGACCACTGTGCAGGTAGCTCATTGTTTGTACAGTCAGTAACACCGTAAAGTCTTGTTTTGTACGTTCTTCTGACGAGCGCAAGTGTAGATTAAGTTCACCGCATCGTGTGATTATGTCTTCCAGCACTTGGTCAATCGTATACTGGTAAGTAGCGGTCCAACTGGCTACCAACCGCCTAACATCACGACGTACGCGTTTAACAAATCGATCCGCCGGCAAATTTCTTGTGTGTTCAGGGGCGTCTGAAAACAACCGCCTGAGGTCACGGTCATAAAAGTGGGGGTGTTCTAGGCCGTAGTGTTTTCGCTTGCGCTTGTAGTGTTGACGAAGAGTCCGCCGGATGCGACGAAGTGGTTCGACTGTGTCGGTAGTGGTGATAACCGGTTTCTTTCCCGCTACCTCTTCCATTAGTTCATCCATGTAGTCGAGTTTTTTCATTGCCGGCCAGTCGATATAACGTTTTCGCCACATCGAGTGAGGCGTTAGCCAGACCGCAAACGTTTCCGCAAAGTCTTCGTCAGGGTGGCTTTGTGCATACCAAGGGTCGAGGTGTAATACGAAGCTCTTACTGTGTGGTTTGGGTAAGTAAACTTCAGGGTAGGGCGTCGATGATTTACCAAACAGTTTTTGCCGCCGCCGCCGCCGTTGGAGTCTATAAGCGTTGTCAATTGCATGGCCGATTTCGTGGCGAAGGATTCGCATGCACCAAGCACGTGTTCCGCCTTCCACTTCGAGCATTTGACTCAATTCGAGTCGGGCCAGTCGTGGATGTGCAAGATAGAACGGGATAGCAACTCCAGGGATGCCGTCTGGAGTGAACCATTCGTCCGACAGCCAGTAATGGGCTCGAAAAACAATTGAACGTGCCTGCAATTCATGGTTAACCTCTGCTATGCGACGTTCAAGCTGCGTGCCTTCGACGGTCAAACCTAGGTCGCAGATTCTTACATCAAGGAGTTTTTCATCCGGCCAACTTGCCCAGACCGGTTTTGGACCGCGACGTCGATGTAGCCGTTTTTCCGATGGGGTCTTTTCGGTTGTTTCCGCCATAGGGGTCGCACACATTATATGGGCGCCGGGTTAGGATATCGCTTATGAGTGCACAGTACGTCTACACAATGAAAGGTCTTGGTAAGACCTATCCACCTGGTCACGTAGTACTAAATGACATCTGGCTGTCATTTTTACCAGGTGCCAAAATTGGGGTTCTTGGACTAAATGGTGCTGGTAAGAGCACCGTTCTACGGGTGATGGCCGGGGAAGTCACAGATTTTGAAGGAGAAGCATTTCAAGCGGCAGGCTTGACAGTCGGCTATCTGTCGCAGGAACCGGTGCTTGATTCGTCCAAGACCGTAGCCGAAATCGTCCAGGAAGGTGTCTCCACCCAACGGGACCTTCTCAAGCAGTATGACGAGATAACCGCTTTACTATCGCAGGGGTATTCCGATCTTGAAGATATGTTGAGAGAACAGGGAGAACTGCAAGATCGTATTGAGGCGGCAGGCGCATGGGATATTGATTCACGAGTAGAAATGGCGATGGATGCTTTGAGGTTGCCGCCTCGCCGGACACCTGTTTCAGCTCTTTCGGGCGGCGAGATTCGCCGTGTGGCACTGTGTCGTCTTTTACTTCAATCGCCTGACTTACTTTTATTAGATGAACCGACGAATCATCTTGATGCTGAGACGGTAGCGTGGCTTGAACGGTTCTTGGCCGACTACAGAGGAACTGTCGTGGCTGTTACTCACGATCGATATTTTCTAGACAATGTTGCTGGCTGGATCTTGGAGCTTGACCGTGGTGCCGGAATTCCGTGGGAAGGAAATTACTCGTCATGGTTGGAACAGAAGCAAAAACGACTTCAGGTTGAAGCGAAACAAGAAGCTCGGCGGCAACGGACATTACAAAGGGAACTTGAATGGATCCAAATGTCGCCACGTGCCCGCCAAGCGAAGGGTAAAGCTCGGCTCAACGCCTACGAACGGTTGTTGACTGAAGATGCAACACGGAGGATTGAAGCGTTCCAAATCTATATCCCGCCTGGGCCACGACTAGGCGACGTGGTGGTTGAGGCCGAAGGTCTTCGGAAGAGCTACCATGATGACCATGTACTCATACATGACCTGTCATTTACATTGCCACCAGCGGGTATTGTTGGAGTTGTCGGCCCTAATGGCGCCGGCAAGACGACGCTACTTCGTCTGATAACGGGCGAAGAACAGGCAGACGCCGGGACATTACGCCTCGGTGACACAGTTAAGCTAGGGTATGTTGATCAGAATCGAGATGCGCTCGATTCTGACAAGACGGTGTGGGAGGAAATCTCTCAGGGGAACGACGAAGTCATGCTCGGTGAACGGAAGGTCGCGTCGCGGGCTTATGTGGCTTCGTTTAATTTTAAAGGCGGTGACCAGCAGCGGTTAGTCGGGACTCTCTCGGGTGGAGAACGCAATCGCGTTCACTTGGCGAAGCTGTTGAAAGGCGGTGCCAACCTCTTACTGCTTGACGAACCGACGAATGATCTAGATGTCGACACGCTTCGGGCTCTCGAGGATGCGTTGGTCGACTTCGCGGGCTGTGCTGTTGTCGTCAGTCATGACCGCTGGTTTTTGGACCGTATCGCGACTCATATCCTAGCCTTTGAAGGCAGTTCACATGTGGTTTGGTTCGAAGGTAACTACGCCGAATATGAGGCTGATAGACGCAGACGTTTAGGATCAACTGCTGATCGCCCGCACCGCATCAAATTTCGAAAACTCGTTCGGACATAGTAATAGCGTGGCAGGATATAACTTTCTGATTTTTCCAGCCCGGATGTTGGTTTGCCTGCTACACGGGCCAGTCCCTAAGGATGCGTTCTGTCTCTTCGACGTGACTACTTTCGTCACGGATGAAGTCCTCGAGTTGAACTACAAGGCCTTTGTCGCCGTAATCTTCAGCTTGTTGAGCCCGTTGAGTGTAACTCTCTGTGGCCTCACGTTCGGCCCTCAATACTTCTTCAAGCATCCCTCGGTTTGAATCTGGGAGCGGAACCGGGCGGGGCACGGTTGTTGGTTCACCGCCAAGTGCTACTACTTTGTTCGATAAGTACTGTGCATGTAATTGTTCGTCGGCAACTTCGGCAAGAAAAAACTGTGCGAGTTGAGGGCGATAAGGTCCTGTGGCCTTCGCGGCGTAGGTGAGATACATGATGACCGCACCCAGTTCGCTCGCAAGGTCTTCGTTCAGTCGGTCGATTAGGTCTTCTTTGGTCAAGAGTCCTCCAGTGGTATATCTGAGAATCCAGCAGTAGTCGTAACCGTCTGGGCTTGTAGCAAGTGTCGTCGTTCGTGCATCACCATCATCGCAAATGTAGCACCCAATTGAAATCGTAGCAGAGGCATCACGGGAGATGTGACCTTTACTTTGGCTAAATTGAGGCCGTTTGAGCATTTTAGGCACTCTTCCCACTGGTCGCCACTTGCTTCGAAATCCGCAATCACTGAATCAACGGGGTAGTGAATGAATGGAGGTGTAAACTTCCGAGGAGCTTTGTATGCTCTTCGATTGCTCGGATCTAACGACTTAATCATCATGCGAGACAATAGGCCATACTGATAGGGACCTGGGTCACTTTTCCGAGCAGGCTCGGCGGTAGATACAGCGGTCAAAATAGCGTTGCTATAGAGTTCTGAACTGATAATCAAATGTGTCAGACACTGAGCGATGGACCAGCATTCTTTCTTGGGATTCCAGTTGAATTCTTGAGGTGTCAGCGTTGAAAACAGATTTCGGGCCGTCGATCGATTATCTCGAAAGTCCTCCTTGTAACGGTCTAATTCACTCGTTAGGGGGTCACCCATCATCTGGCCTTCGTTGGTAAAGGTGGAGCGCTACCGCTGCACCAAAGAGTCCAAACCCAATTAAACATCGGACGCTCGTCGAAAGGGCCGCCGAATCGGCTTTATATTTGTATCTTACTTTTGAGTGGGGCGGGTGATGCAAGAACTGAAACATTTCTGTTCCAGCCCTCAAACGTTATGATTCGTTCATGGGGACGCCTACGACAAATCCGGTTGGGGGAATCAGGGTGAAACCACGAGGGCTGAACCGGTTGAGAACCTTACTTCTTGTTGTTGCGGTGATTACTGGGGGTGACATATCGACCGCCAGCACGAAGCCAGTGGAGTCGCGGTACGGAATGGTTGTTGCAGCAGAACCGTTGGCGACTGCGATTGGACTGCAAGTGTTGCGTGACGGGGGTTCTGCTGTCGATGCCGCTGTCGCGACGGCGTTTGCTCTGGCTGTGACATATCCACAAGCAGGAAATATTGGTGGTGGAGGATTTATTGTTTTTCGGCCGACCGTAGGGGCTTCTGTGGCGTACGACTTTCGTGAAATGGCCCCAGCCGCTTCGTCACCATCTATGTTCTCAATTGATGGAGTGTACGATAGTACGCGTCATCACAACAGTCACATTGCTGTCGGTGTCCCAGGTACCGTATCCGGGTTGTACCTAGCGTGGTCCGACCATGGTCGACTTTCGTGGCAACGTCTTCTGGACCCTGCTATTGATCTTGCTCGAAACGGATTCATCGTATCCCACGACTTGGCTGGCTCTTTGGCTGCGGTGCTTCCGAGGATGGCTCAATACGACGCTTCGGTTCAGCAGTTTTCTAATGGCGGTGAACCTTACCAAGCGGGGGAACGTTTCAGGCAAGAAGAGCTCGCCAGCACACTCGAGCGGATTGGAATCCAGGGGCCCTCAGGATTTTATAGTGGTCGGACCGCTCAGTTGATTGAAGCAGAAATGCGGGCAAACGGCGGGCTAATTACACGCCGTGACTTGGCGAACTATCGGTCTCATCGCACCACACCTATACGAACGACTTATCGGGGGCACGAGATTATTTCAATGCCGCCCATTAGCTCTGGTGGAACTGCGCTTGTTCAAATGCTTAATATCTTGGAAGGTTATGGGCTGGCCGAATTTGGTTTCGGGTCTACGCGGACCGTTCACGTTATGGTCGAGGCAATGAGGCGAGCTTTTGCCGACCGCGCTCGTTATCTCGGCGACCCAAAGTTTAATCCCACGATGCCAATTTCTCTGTTGTCGTCTAAGTCATATGCTGAACGGTTGCGTGCCACCATTCAGCTGGACCGCGCCTCTAGCTCTTCACCTGTTTCTTTTGAGTGGCCCATTGAAGGTGCCGAGACAACCCATTTATCAGTTGTCGATTCTGATCGACAAGCTGTGTCATTGACTTATACGCTTGAGCAACTCTACGGGTCAAAAATTGTTGTTCCTGGGGCCGGTTTCTTACTGAACAACGAAATGGGGGACTTTAATCCAGGTCCCGGTATGACTGATGCAGAGGGACGCATCGGTACAGAACCCAATCTTGCCAGACCCGGGAAACGCATGCTTTCGAGCATGACGCCGACCATTGTTGAAAAGGGCGGTAACCTCTTTATGGTTACGGGGAGTCCGGGTGGTCGGACGATCATCAACACTGTGTTGCAGACAATCGTTAACGTCATCGATTTCGGTATGAATATTCAAGAAGCTGTTGACGCACCAAGATTTCATCATCAGTGGTTGCCTGATCGTATTAGTTACGAACGTCACGGTCTATCACCTGATACGATAGCCCTCCTTGAATCACAAGGTCATCATCTCCAAGTTGTTGACAGTCAGGGTGCGGCTCAAGTTATTCGATACGACGTAACTGCCGATGTGCTTGAAGGAGCTCCAGACCGTCGGAGAGTCGGCAGTACCGCGCTGGGCTATTGACCACCGTAGACGCGTTCATAGGCTGATCGGTTAGCGAGAACTTCCCGCACGAAGCGTCGTGTCTCAGAGTAAGGGATCGTATCAACGAAGAAATCCTCTGGTACGTCACTGGCCGCAGCCCACCAAACGGCTACTCGATCTTCCCCCGCGTTGTAAGAAGCAGCGACTGGAGCGTTTGCGCCCTCAAATATGTCAAGTAGATCGGCAGTTAATCTTGCCGCAATAGCTGAGTTTACGGCCGGGTGAGCGAGCGTCGATTCGTTAACTGAACCGTTGTCAAGTAAGTTAGGAACACCAGCTCGATGAGCTAGAGCCTCGGCGGTGTAGGTCATGATCTGAAATAGACCGATGGCGCCGACGTTCGAACGGGCATTCGGATCAAAGCGTGATTCCTGCCGCATCAGTGATACGAGCAAGAACGGGTCAACGGCATAGTTCGTGCCTGATTGCGTTACGGCGTCCCAGAACGGACGAGGGTAAACTAGATGCCAAAAATCATCTGGAAGTCCCAGTGCGGGTCGTTGAAGAAACGGATTAAAGTGATTGACTAAAATTCTCCCCACTTCGGCGTAATTGTTTGCCTGTGCCGAGGCTCTTGATGCCAACAATGCCAGTCCCTTGTTGTCTTGCCCTGACAGTAAGCGTCGAAGGTACCAGGCCGCGTCGTCAACGAGACCGGCACGTGCGAGGGTCATTGCTGCTCGGTATTCCGCTCGGTTTGTCGTTTGCTGGGTTACTGATAACTGCGGGAATGTCAGGGTCACTTTGCCGACAGTGTCGGTATTATCGGTTAAACGTCTTAATCTCTCTTGAGCGCGAATGCCGTAGTAGTGGTAGGGAAAACGTTTAACGACAGAGTTCAGAGTGCGGATTCCGGCTTCAGTATTACCCTGAAGCTCTGCAACGCCAAGCCAGTACAATCCAGCGGGCACAAGTTCACCGCTGGGATTACGATCGATTAAGCTTCGGAGGTTCACAAGAGCTCGTTCGGTCTGACCAATCCGTAGCGCGGCGACACCAGCCTTCCAAAGTACCGCTCGTTCTTCGTCAGGCGATTGCGCTGACGTGAAAAGTTCTCGATAGAGATCAAGGCCGTCGATGATATCTCCGACAGCTACTAAATATGCCGCGAGAAGGGTGGCGGCGCTTCGGCGTTGATTAGGCGTCGCATTGGGGATCCGACCTTCCCATATGTCCAAGCCACTGCGTTTGGCGCGGTCGGTATCGACCATGCGGACGGCGAGTCTGAAGTCAGTTAGACGGATGTTCGGGAGTAGCGGGCTTTGAGGAAAGTGTTCGTAGAACTCCTGGCAGGCTGCGACGCCTTCTTCATTGGCCCGCTGCGCATAAAGGGTCGCGATCCACTCGGCTTCAATTTGATCTTTCTGTTGCTCAGCAGTATTGGAATTCCGCCAATCTTCGATCAACTCACGCGCCAACTCAAATCGAGACGCGTTTCGTAATCTGTGTACCAGGGTGCGATATTGTGTCTCTGTAAATTTTCGAGACGCAACGCCGTGTTGAGCCACAAGGCGGCGTTCAGACGTTAAAGCCACTTCGAATGTGGTTGACTGACTGTGGTGAATTTTTGTCTCGTGCAACGCAACAATTGCCGAAGCTACGTCACCCGCTTGTTCCCAAGCGGCAGCAATGCCCAAACGACCAGCGTCGCCTAAAGGACCACGAGGCTGGCGGTTAACCACTTGACGGTAAAGGCGCCTCGCCGCCAGTGTGTCACCGGTGTTTCGGTATGCGTCAGCTACGATCAATGTGACATCAAGATGTCGATTTAGGTCTTCACGTGTAAGGTCTGAAAGAATTGAGTCGGATTGTTTGGCAAGATCTCGGCCAGCAAGATTCTTTACCAGAGCCCGCCTGGCAAAGGTCCGCATCCACACTGCCCGGTCCATTACCGTCTGCCAATCCGTTATGGACTCTTGGTAGTAACCGAGGTGTCCGTAAAGCTCGGCCCGAAGAACAAGTGCTTCAAGCGGCAGGTCTTCGCTGGTGGTTGATTCAAGTTGACCGTCGAGTATCGTTAAAGCTTCGCGGAATCGCCCAGCCTGAAAGGTTTTAGTTGCGTCGGTAAATGTGGGTGGGGGAAGATGCAGGTCCCTGGTTTGGGCCCAACTAGGGCTAGCCGTAGCAACCAGAATGGATAGTATGATCGGCCAATTTCGAACCAGTGTGTGGGGGGGCACGATTTTCATTCACTTGTCCTATCGGATGCCGGGAGTGTTCGGCGTATTCTGTTCCAAGTACTAGTCGGAACGTTTGCCATACTCCTAAGATTAACTCGTCTTTAGGCTTTAGCCGAACGATTTTAGGTATTGTGGCCAGCTGATTGCGTTAAAGTATGGCGTTCTATCGAAATTAAAACAGACTACCCACAGGAGATATGAGGACTGTGAAGATCACACTAGGAAAACTTGCGGGCCTAAAGGCCGTGTCGACCGAATCAGGCACCATCGCGGCTGCAGCGATGGACCAACGGGGTTCACTTAAGAAAGCACTGGCTAAAGAGAGTGGCCACGATGTCAGCGATACCATGATGGAGGAGTTTAAAGGCGCTGTCACCGAAGTGTTAACTCCTCATGCATCAGCGATATTACTTGACCCGCAGTGGGGAATTGAGCCCTCAAAAAAGCGGAGTACGAACGCAGGGTTGTTGTTGGCTTACGAAGAAAGCGGATATGACAACACACGTCCGGGTCGGTTACCGGATTTGTTGCCCCTATGGTCGGTTCGTCGGTTGAAGGAGGCAGGTGCCAACTGCGTGAAGGTTTTGCTCTACTACACACCACGGGACACCGCGGAAGTTAACCAAGAAAAGCACGCGTTTGTTGAGCGTATCGGTGACGAATGCCGTAGTAACGACATTCCATTTTTCTTGGAGTTCGTCGCTTACGACGTCGATGGCGGTGACGAAAAGGGCTTGGAATTTGCCAAGATCAAACCGGAAGTTGTTGCAGGGAGCATGGCGGAGTTCACTCAAGAACGGTACGGGGTGGACGTTATGAAGGTCGAGATTCCGGTTAACATGAAATTTGTTGCAGGCAGTGCGAGTTATACGGGGCAGACGGCTTATGGTAAAACTGAAGCCCTTGACCATTTTCGAGCGGCGGCGGCTGCGGCGACGAAGCCGTTTATTTATCTTTCCGCTGGCGTCAGCAATGAAGAATTCACAGAATCGCTTGAGATGGCCGCACAGTCTGAAGTCCAGTGGGCCGGTGTCTTGTGCGGCCGGGCGACTTGGAAAAATGGTATTCCGGTGTATGCAAAGGATGGAGTGGACGCGTTCCGTCGCTGGCTTGAAACCGAAGGCACAACGAATATTGGCAATGTCAACGAGAGACTCCAGGCGGCCAGTTCTTGGTTTTCCACGTACGGTGTAACGTCCGCAGATGCCCTAGCCGCAGAGTAGTGTGCAATTCCACTATCGGCAACAGGTGCTTGAGCAACTCGAGCAACACGGTGTACGGCCGATGTCAACTACACCACCAGAGTTGTTGCATGACTTTGTGAGCGATTTGTACCGCTTTGAGTTGCGGCGATTACGGAAACGGTATGTGCGTGGCGAGATCAAGAGACTCGATTATTCAGGTCACGTCATTGCACTTCGGAAGAAGTATCTTCTTGTGTCGGTGCCTGTTGGCCGCTGGGTGCTACCTCAAAACGCAAGCTAGAGTAGCTGGACCTATGTGGCTGTTGGAATTATTACCGGCCGTTTAGCAGCCAACCGATACCGTCGCCCAGATTCATCGCGGGGGCGTTAAGTATTGGAGCAAGACGTCCTGGACTCATGACAGCCATCATTTGGTTGTGCATTGGAACCCCGTGAGCGACCGGGGCATTTTCCAAGTCAAAACCTTGGAAATAATCAATTTTTGGAGCCTCAGCGTAGACTTCAACGTAAAAATCAAGCCGCAGTAAACTGCTGACTTCGTCTCTCGAAGGAAGACGGTCCAATTTAGTTTGGATTCTTTCTAGTGAGACTCCAAGTGTGGCAGGATCGAATACTGCTTCACTTTCTGAATCCTGCGCTCCAACTGGAACAGTGATCGCCACCATCACGGCGAGAGTCAAAACGACGGAACGCCAAAAACTGAGCATAAATGACATTGGCCAGTAGAGTCACTGACACACTACGACCACAGGTCTTTCTTGTCAAGGGAACTCAAGCTGTTAGGATGAGGTTACGATGATTTGGGTATGGGGCGTCCTTCTAATGTTATTAACGCTGGTGTTAGCAATCATTGCACGGCGACTGCACAGCACGCGAGAAAGGTTTAGCCAGGTGGAGTCGCGTCTGGCTGGGGTACTTGAAATGTCAGATGCTGGCCTTGCGGTGTGGAATCAGCAAGGTCGATTGATCGCCTGCAATAAACGGTTTCGAGAGTTCTATCAAACGATTGAATTGAAATCAGGGTTGGTTTACGAAGATTTGACGCGGTTTACAGCGACTCGTGGGCTGATTCAATTGGCTGAAGACAATGTAGAAACGTGGGTGCAGGACCGGTTAACGGGGTTTGGTGACCCAAGCCACGAAGTGTGCCGGACGCCAGACGGGCGGTGGATTGAGATTGACCATCGTTCGACGGATTCGGGGGAGGTACTTCTTGTGTACACCGATATCAGTCAGCGGGGAGAGACCGAAACAAGGCTGTCAGATCATACCGATCATATTGAAAGACAGGCGGCGGAATTAACTTTGCTCGTGGATGCAATTCGCATTGGTAGTCATCAAGTCAATCCAGACTTGGCTATCGCTGAATTGGTTGAATGCGTCTGTGTCTGGGCAGAGTGGCCAGTGGGTTATGCCTACCGTGCAGTTCGGAACAGTGATGATGTTGTACTTAATCCAATCCCGGCATGGTTTGTTGAGTTAGGAAGTCAGGAGATGTTTGATGACTTGCAGGAAATAGTCGCGCGCCGCCAAATAAAGAAAGGGGATGCGCTTGTCGGACGTGTCCTGCACACAGGGCGTCTGTCGTGGATTCCTAATGTGACTGTTGACCCATCTGTTGATGCTGAGGTTCGGTCAGCGATGACGGGTATTCGGGGGATCTGTGCGATCCCAGTTAAGGCAGGTAACGAGACTGTGGCGGTGCTTGAATTTCTGTCACGAGAACAACTTGTCCCAGACCCAGCGACTACGCGCACACTCGAGGCTGTCGCGAGTACCTTGACTGGGGTATTCCAGCGCCAGTCGGTCTCTTAGTGGTGAGTTGTCTCGAGTGAGCAGTTAGCTGACCCAAGAAACTTCGGTATTACCGTTGTGTTGAGGCTTAATGCTAGCGCCAGTGGGAACGGATGATTTTCTGGACAGTGTGCCTATTCGATGACTGGATTTACCCAACCGGCGGGTAACACTTTGTCCGGATCCGGTCGAATACTCAGATATGTGACGTGGTCCTCAATCTCAGCCCAACCATGAAAAACTCCTCCTGGTATAACGACTATGTCGCCCTCAGACACATAGCGCGTCTCGCCACCAGTTGATGTGGCGCGAAAACTCTCACCCACTAAAGTCGTAACAATCTCACTGTCAGCAGGTATGTTTCGTCGGCCACTCATTTGTCCGCCTGTCACTAGTGTTCCAGCCCCAGAGTAAATGTAATAGACCTCCGTAACGAGAGAATGCACGATTCCACCGACAGCCCCGTCGATCTTCGAAAGCTTGTCTCTGTGCAATATCCCGACGGCAACATTACTTTTACCAATATCGACCACCTTCACTTGGCGGTCAACTAGCCCTTCAGGTGCATTCTTGACAGCTAGATACTCCTCTTCTGTCACGTGCGTCGCGGACGTAATTTGCGCGACTGATGACAGTGGGGTTAACGATATGAAAAGAAAAACGAAACTCACAATCAGTCTTGGCATCACAAACTCCTCAATGAATCTTTGACGTACTCTTTAACGGACGCTGGGCACATAGCACTTCAAGAACTCCATTACGAGACGATTAAACACTTTTGGTTGCTGCAAATTCAATCGACGCGGGTCACTGGTATAGAATCGGAGTCATATGAGTGAACAGGCCAATGTCGCGGGCAGTGCGCAACCAGTTGGTGACAGTCGTCGCGAAGGTGCGAAAGTGGAGGGTCCCCCTGACCTGTTGGAGTACGGTGCACCGATTAAAGGACAAACTCAATCTTTAGATGCACGCTTGTTCGTACAACTGCAGGTGTTTACAGGGTGTCTTGATATCTTGCCGGTGGTTGATGCGGTCAGCCAGAGTGGCTTGGTGGCCGCAGTCTACACAAACCTCAACGACCCTCGTGGCGTCGGTGTTGTTGCGATGGATGAAAATCCAGATATGTTTGCGGAATCATTTCGAACACTCTTGACGGCGCCACCGTTCAGTCAGTTAATGCCGTTACCAGATTTCACAATGTTTGGGCGCACTTATGCTCAGGGCCGTGAGCCTGACCTGTCCGATTTTCTACTCCAGAAGGTTCCCCGTAATGTTCTGAATCCTGACAATCGGTGGGCGGTGTGGTATCCGCTCCGTAGGATTGGAGCCTACAATCGCTTGCCCCGTGCGGACCAAGGCAAGATCATGATGGAGCATGGAATGCTTGGTCGGCGGTACGGTGAAGCGGGTTATGCAGTCGATGTTCGACTTGAATGCCATGGGATTGACCGAGACGACAACGAGTTTGTCATCGGTTTGATCGGACCAGATTTGTTTCCTTTGTCCAAGCTGGTGAAGGACATGCGAGGAACTCGTCAGACTGCCGAATTTATCGAGGGGATGGGGCCATTCTTTGTCGGCCGGACAATTTATCAGGCTCCAATGCCCAAACAGACTCACCCCCCAAATGCAGGATAAACAGGATCCTCTTGACCAGTTAGAACTGCCGAAAACCGACCTGCGATCGATCGCACAGAATTTCGGACCTGGGCTAATTTTAATGATGACCGGTATCGGTACAAGTCATCTGGTCACTGCGCCAGCAGCCGGCGGGCGTTTTGAATACGCTTTGTTGTGGTGTCTCCCGGTGGCCTATATCTTCAAATATTCCGGGTTTGAGATGGCATTTCGGTTTACGCATGCTACTGGCCGAAGCATGCTTGATGCTTATGCGACTGCGCCAAAAAAATGGCCTATTTGGTATGTCTTGATCACTACGTTGCTCCAGTGTGCCCTCGGACAGGCAGGTCGTCTTGCGGCCGCGTCTGCAGTGGTCTATTACTTTTTTTCCCAGTATTTGGGCTTCGACGCTGTTCCACTTGGGGTCTATGGGGTTGTTCTTGGTGTTGCCTCGGTCACTTTGATTTTGGTGGGGAGATATGCTGTCCTTGAGCTAGCGACAAAGATATTGGCGGCGATGCTGTTTTTGTCGACGGTGGGCGTGTATTTTGCTGAACCAGCGCCAGTGTCGGCGCTCGGTCGTTTTTTTTTGATTGAAACTCCGGACGGGTCTTGGCTCGTGATTGCCGCTTTCTTGGGCCTGCTTCCGACGGGTATCGATGTTTCTCTCCAGGCTTCGGAATGGGGGAAGGCCAAGCGAGTCGGGATGGGACGAATTCGGAGCCATCTTGAGCAGGTTGGCCTGGCGCCAGAGTTTGACCCTTTGAATTCAACGGCCGAGGACCTTCGGGTCGATACCGCGAAGCTTCCTAGCCATGCTCGCGAGTACTGTCGTCGGTGGTTCCGTATTGGCGAGTGGGATTTTGCCATCGGACACTTGGTGTCATTTGTGATGGCTGTCATCTTTTTGTTGCTTTCTGCCGTGTGGTTGTACCCGAATCCGGTTGAAGGCAATAATGTGATCGGAGAGATCGCTGGTGTGTTTACTCGGAGTGTTGGACCGGGAATGATGCTGGTGTTTCTATTAGGAGCATTTGCGGCGACGTTTTCAACGGCTTTCAACTACTTTGATGGATGGCCGCGAGTGGTGGGCGCCTGTTGTCGAAATCTCTTTCGCGCCACGGCTGATTTATCCGGGATTGGACGTGAGGACCTCGATGTCGAGCGTCGTACTCGATGGTATTCGGAATACAACATCTATCGCATCACGATGCTGTATTCCCTTGTAGCGTCGGTGGCACTTTTGTCTGGTCTGCAACGGCCTGTGTATCTGGTTTTGGTCGCGTCGGCACTGGCGCTATTTGTTGCACCGGTGGTCTATTTTCTAAACCTCTATTACTGCGTGACGGTGATTTCCAAGACCGACGATGTGTTCTATCCATCTCTCGTGACGAGATGGTTCGCGTGGACGAGTCTGGTTGTGTTCTCGGGTTTGAGCCTGATTGTGATCTTGGCACGGGTGTTTAATGTGACTCTGTTCGGATGATGATGACAGCGGTGCATACATGAAGGTCTGTGTGGTTGGTGCGGGTGCGATCGGCGGTTATCTAGCCGTGCGTTTGGCGAACGATGGGCATGAGGTGTCAGTGGTGGCGCGTGGCCCGCATCTGGCCGCGATTCAGTCAAGCGGCCTGTCGTTAATCGAAGCTGATCAAATTTTCGTTGCCGAGCAACTGGTTGCGACCGACCGGATTCGCGATCTAGGTCCTCAGGAAATCGTGTTTCTTGCGCTCAAGGCCCATCAGATTGAACCTGTGGTGTCCGATCTGTCGGTTCTTTTCGACGCGTCCACCGTTATGGTGACGCTGCAGAACGGTATTCCGTGGTGGTATTTTCAGAAACTTGAGGGCAACTACACAGACCGCGTGGTGTCGGCTGTTGATCCTCATGGTGTGCTGCTTAACAACATCGACCCGAATGGAATCATTGGTTGCATCGCGTACCCTGCCGCCACCATTGTTGAACCGGGTGTAGTGAAACACATTGAGGGTAACCGGTTTCCAGTAGGCGAACTGGATGGCAGTGAATCTGACCGAGTTCGGCGGGTTGCAGATGCACTGACGGGCGCCGGGTTCAAGTCGAGAGTGCTTGACGACATTCGTTCGGAGATTTGGTTAAAGCTATGGGGGAATCTGACATTTAATCCCATTAGTGCTATGACGCACTCAACATTGGTTGACATTTGTCAGTTTCCATTAACCCGTGAACTTGCAGCCAGAATGATGACCGAGGCTCAGGCTGTGGCCGAGCGATTGGGGGCATCGTTTCGTGTGCCACTAGAACGCCGGATCGCGGGTGCTGAAGCGGTTGGTAAGCACAAAACATCGATGTTGCAGGATGTTGAGGTTGGGAAACCTTTAGAAATCGATGGCATGCTGGGTGCGGTCGTTGAGCTCGCAGAGTTAACCGAAGTCGAGGTGCCAACGTTACGCGCCCTTTATGCTTGCGTGAGCCTTCTGAATAATACTCTTCAGCAGGAGCACTTACGCGTCAAGGGTGCACCAAGCACCTACTGAGTCATATACCCACGGAGATAGCTATGAAAGCCTTGGAAGGCGTGCGTATTCTTGATATGACCCACGTTCAGTCGGGTCCGACATGTACTCAGCTGCTAGCGTGGTTTGGGGCCGACGTCATCAAGGTAGAGCGACCGGAGACTGGTGATGCCACCCGGGGTCAACTGCGAGACGTGCCCGATGTAGACAGTCTCTACTTTACGATGTTGAATCACAATAAACGTAGCCTGACGTTGAATACAAAACATGGAACAGGGAAGGAAATTTTTGAGAGGCTCATTCAAGCGTGTGATGTGCTTGTTGAAAATTTCGCACCAGGTGCGCTCGACCGAATGGGATTCTCTTGGGAACGCATCCAAACGATCAACCCACGTCTTATCTATGCCTCAGTGAAGGGTTTCGGGCCTGGTCCATATGAAGAATGCAAAGTTTACGAGAATGTCGCTCAGTGCACGGGAGGCGGTGCCAGTACAACTGGATTTGACGATGGTCCTCCTACAGTAACTGGAGCGCAAATTGGTGATTCTGGGACCGGTGTTCACTTGGCACTAGGAATTGTGACGGCTCTCTTTCAGCGCGAGCGCTCCGGGAAGGGACAACGTGTGATTTGTGCGATGCAAGACGCGGTTTTGAATCTCTGCCGAGTCAAACTTCGTGACCAGCAGCGCTTAACGCACGGCCCCTTAAGGGAATATCCGCAGTATCCGGATGGTAAATTTGGCGAGGCTACACCACGTTCCGGTAATGCGTCTGGCGGTGGACAACCTGGCTGGATCGTTAAGTGTCTGGGGTGGGAGGATGATCCAAACGCGTACATCTATATCATCACGCAAGCTGCTGCTTTTGACGGTCTCGCTCGGGCTATTGGGCGGCATGATTGGCTCGATGATCCAGACTGGAACACGCCGAAGGTGCGACTTCCGAAACTTGACCAGATGTTCAATGAGATCGAACGCTGGACGAAAACCAAGACGAAATTTGAAGTAATGGAGATTCTCAATCCACTCAATGTTCCGTGTGGTCCGGTATTGTCGATGAAGGAGTTGGCCGAGGAGCCATCGTTGAGAGCTAGTGGAACTGTTGTCGAAGTTGACCACCCAACGCGAGGGTCGTATCTGACCGTGGGGAATCCAATTAAATTATCGGATTCGCCAGCTGAGGTCGAACGGGCACCGCTTCTTGGTGAACACACTAGAGACATTTTGCAGAACGTACTTGGAATGACCGATCAGGAATTGGAAGCCGCGCAAGGTGACGGTGCTGTGTAACAGCATGGTGCACCATGCTTGACGGAACCGAGTGAATGAGAGGATCAAAGGCAGGCCTGTGAGAAAGAGCGAGTTGTCTACGTGTGTGAGTTTGGCTATATCGATAGTCATGGTTACTGTGAGCTTGAGTGCGGAGGTTACTCTCGATGTCGAACATCAAGCTCGGTCGATTCATCCAGGGGAAGTGGTCATTCTTCAGGTCCGTTCATCTGCACCCGTTTTGGGGGTGCAAGCTTCTGTTTTCGGCGCCGATGTCAGATTCTTTTCAGACGGAGACAACGTTTTCTGGAGTGGGGTTGTTGGAATTGATCTTGAGGCGCGTCCGGATGACTACTTGGTCGAAATACAGGCGACACTAGATGATGGGAACACGGTTCACTCAGTTTATCCACTCGCTGTCCAAGCGAAAGAATTTCCGACCCGTCATCTGAGTGTGGCACCCAGTTTCGTGAATCCGCCGAGTGAGGTGCTCACTCGCATTCGTCGAGAGGCAGAACGCCAAAATGAAATCTTTCAGACAGCCAGTGACGAGCGTCAGTGGAGCGGTGGATTCCTTAGACCTGTTTCTGGTGATTCGACAAGCAGTTTCGGTCGCCGAAGCGTTTTCAATGGTGAAGCGAGGAATCCGCACAGTGGCACAGATTTCCGAGCCGGCGAAGGTACGCCCATCCTGGCACCGAACGCGGGAACCGTTGTTCTAGCTGACGACCTTTACTTCTCTGGTAATGCCGTGATTCTTGATCATGGCTGGGGCCTTTATTCGTATTTTGCCCATTTATCGTCGTTCGATGTGGCTGAAGGAGAGCAGGTCGAGCGCGGGCAAGTTGTTGGAAAAGTAGGGGCAACGGGTCGAGTCACGGGGCCGCATTTACACTGGACTGTCCGATTAAATAATGCTCGCGTGGATCCCTTGTCACTCATGACGCTGTTGCCGTCAGATGAGCTATAGGAATCGGGAAGTAGTTTTCTAGAAGCGGATTCGTATGCCCCCGGTTACCCGAACAACACCAACTTGGAGTCCGCGTTCCTGCAGTTGATTCTTTAGCGCGACCGGAGGTTTGGCCCAGCTGTAGCGCATATCCACACCGACGCCAATTCGCCGACGGCCAGACAAGCCCAGATTGCCAAACAAGGTCTTGCGATAATACGTCAGGTCGACACCGGCGTTGTAGCCCCACGCGCTGGTGGCGACTTCTTCGATACTACTTGGGATAATCCGAACTGTTTCGAACCATGGCGGGTTGCGCTCAATAGATTCCACAGCGGTCACCACCGCTTGGGAGGCATTGAAGTAACTGGGGCCACCGGAAACAGTAATTAGTGTGGACGAAGAAATCGGCAGTAATAGTTGCCCATAGATGTGATATCCGGCCTCTCGGTGTGCCAGTCCTGCTTTCGAGGTTCTGGCGGTTCGGTGCCACTCGTAAAACATAGGGTGAGGCACGTCAGCTTCAACCATCGCCGTGGTAGTTCCCTGAGTGCGAGCGAGAGACATGCCCACACCGATCTGCTTCCATACGCGCATTGAACCGCCAATGTCGAAGGAGACGTAGGGGCCTAGGGTTTGGGTGGATCTAATTTCGCCAAGTTCGTCTCCGTATTCAAAATTGACAATATCGGTTCGAGGTGTTGATTGTGCTTGGATTCCCAGATTCGTTGTTACCAGGAACCGCGGGTCCAGCAAGGACTGTGCCTCAGTGTTGCTACGCGCGGAGATGATGAGACCAACAACGAGAACGATTCTTAACGACACAGTCCAGTCACTTTACGCCGACGACGCTTCAAGCTCCAGCAAGTACCTGCGACGCTGGCTGGTACTCGCCCTGCAGGTGCCTGTTGATTGTAGCGTGTCAACCGATGAGAAGATCAGTTCAGTATAAATTGTCGACTGATTGTTAGTCGGAAGAGAGAACGGCTCGCACTGCCGTGACAAGGGCAGCAAAGTCATCCGCATTGTTGTAGACATGTGGAGAGACACGAATGACATTTGCTCGGATTGAGATGCTGACGTTTTGTTTCGCCAGCGAAGTCGACATGGCGTCAATATCAAAACCACTTGGTAAGCGAACACCGAATAGATGGGCTGCCCTGTGGGTCTCATCTTCTACGAAGCAACCAAGGTCTCGAAGCTGTTCGATGTATTCGGATCCTATGGTTCGACAGTAACCCTGGACTGCTTTGGGTCCCCAAGTGTTGACTTGAGAGATACCGGCCTCAAGCATCGGGAGCAGGATAAAATTCGACCGTTCACCCATGTCGTATCGGATCGCTCCAGGACGGTACGTTTCATTGTAGTTGACCAATTGAGAAAAATTGTCGCTGCCGACTCGCGTAATCCAGGTGTCTTCAATAGGGGTTCCGTTGTCGTACAAGGGGCAAAAATAGGCCAGGCCGATCGAGTATGGTCCCATTAACCACTTGTAGCCAGCACAGACCACCGCATCGGGCTGATATTCATCAATATTGAATGGCAGAGCTCCAACGGATTGAGTGCCATCGATAATAAATCTGGCGCCGACGGCTCGTGCCAGAATGCCGATTTGTTTGAGATTGAACCTCGTTCCATCAATCCAATGCAGTTCTGGAATCGCGACTACGGCTGTATTGTCATCGATCGCTTCACCTAGCCTGTCGTTCCAACCTAAGCCACGGTTCTGAAGAGTGGGAGGTGGATGGACAACTCGCAATTCGGCTCCGACGCGTTCACACAGTCGTTTCCATGCATAGACGTTACTTGGGAATTGGTCATGAGTGACCACCACGTTCTGATTGCGCCTGAGGGGCGTGTTTTGAGCCAGTGTGGACATGGCATAAGAGACGGATGGAACGATTGCGATTCGATTCGGTTCATTGATTCCGATGAGTCGGCTGAACAGGGCACGCACGTTGTCACTGCGTTCAAAAAAGTCAGATTGCTGAAGGCGACTCGGAATCTGTAGTCGGTTGATCGTTTGCT
>CAYFER010000023.1:0-35411 GCA_964342185.1 uncultured Vicinamibacteraceae bacterium
AAAGGTACCGCACGTTGTCGCTGTGTTCAAAAAAGTCAGATTGCTGAAGGCGACTGGGAATTTGCAGGCGGTCGATCGTTTGCTGCGCTATGTTCGCCACCTGCTTTGAAACAGGTGCCATATAGGCACAATTTAAGTAGTGAATGTCTGAAGGAAAAGAGAAGAGGTGACGCTGACTCTTCATGTGTATTGACCGGTCAACTTACGCCCATTGTTCAATAACACCTGCCAATCGAAAAATCTCGGCTTCGGATTGAGGCAGCACAGACAGGTCGTTTTTGACCTTGGCAAGCATTATGAGACCATGAAGACATCCCACTAATGCCTCGGCGGCGCCGCGAGGGTTCCCGACTGAGACTTCTCCACGGTCAACCGCGGAAGTGAGAAGGACTTCAAATGCTGAGGTCTCTCGACTGAAGAGGTCGGTCAACTTTGCTGTGATTTCGGTGTCGCTGGAGGCGATTTCGTGAGAAATATTGGACAGTAGAGAGCCTCGAACGCTGCCATGGGATTCCTTGTCGGCATAATGGATTGCAAATAATTCCTGAAGAAATTGTCGCAGTTGTTCAACAGGGGGTACTGGCGGAGTAGTTTCCCAGCTAGCCAACATGCCGGTTTCATCCCAGGATGCCTCAATGACCTCCAGGAGTAGGGCCTGTTTAGATTCAAAGAAGTGATAAAAACTGCCCTTATTAACCTCGGCGGCAGAACAGATTTCAGCTACTCCGACGGCAGAGAAGCCTCGGTCTCGAAATAGATCATCTGCGGAAGCAAGGATTTGGTGTCTAGCATCAGAGTTTCGGGCCATGGCTGGTATCATATTCTTGTTAAGTTAACCGGTCAACTACTTATGTCTTGAATAACGAGGTGCCTCTAACATGGTCCAATTCAGCTCAACCTAAATACACGACTGACCTGCCGGAGCCAAGCGAGTAGGCTCTAGGTTTGTAGACGTGTAGAACAAATTCCTTCCACATCTGGATGAAGATTTGCTCTGTGTAATCTTCGTCTGCTGTGTGCTTTCCGAGTATGTGTGGACTGAGATACGATTTGAATAGATTGTGAGCTGCTCTGTGAAGCTCACCATGTCGAGGGGCAACGAGGGAGTACACGAATGAATTCTGCTTCATACTCAGATTTACATTCTCGCGGAGAACTGAGCCAACTGCAGGAGCGACTGTTGACTATGGGTGGTGAAGCGGAAGAACAGGTTCGGGCTTCGATTCGAGCTCTTGTCGGACGGGATTCTGGCTTGGCGGAGAAGGTCTTGGTAAGTGATGATTCGATCAACGATTTTCACGTTGAGATCGATAGTCGCTGCTTTAAGTTGCTTGGCCAGACCGGATTTGATTCTGACGATTTGCGACTAATCGTTTCTGGCCTCAAGATTAATAGCGATCTTGAGCGCATTGGTGACATTGCAATTAACATTGCTGAGGCGACACTTCGGTACTTGGAGCGACCCGCAGTTAAACCCCTGATAGACATCCCACGCATGGCGGAATTGGCTCAGGGCATGTTGAAGGATTCGCTTAACGCCTATGTTCGCCGTGACGTTAGCTTGGCTTGGGAAGTAGTCAAACGAGACAAAGAAGTCGATTCCCTTAAGGATCAAGTGTTTCGCGAATTGTTGAGTTACATGCTTGAGAAACCGGCCACTACAGAAGGGGCATTGGGATTAATACTTATTTCACGGCATATCGAACGGATCGGAGATCACGCTACGAACATTGCGGAGGATGTCATCTTTATTGTTTCTGGGCAGGATGTACGCCACCACGGTCAGGAAGAGTGATATTGATTTGTGAGGGGACAGTTGGAGTCTAAGCAGATTCTCGTTGTCGAGGATGATGAGGATATCGCAGACCTTGTGGCGCATCATCTTCGGCAAGCTGGTTATCTGACGCGGGTCGTTAATCGGGGAGACGAGGTTCTGCCAGTGATTCGCACTGATCCACCGGACTTAGTGGTGCTTGATTTAATGTTGCCAACTATCAATGGCCTTGAGATTTGTCGAGCCATTCGCTCCAATCCAGAGAATGCGGCTCTTCCGATTATCATGCTGACAGCGAAAAGTGCAGAAGCGGACCGCGTAGTTGGTCTTGAAGTGGGTGGCGACGATTATGTAACAAAACCATTTAGCCCAACGGAGCTTGTGGCACGAGTCGGTGCGGTACTGCGTCGGTCGACCCGTGGTTTTCCTGAACACAGAATACTCCGTATTGGACCACTAACCATTGATGCCGACCGGCACGTAGTCCTCTTGGATGGAGTCGAAGTCACGCTCACGGCCAAAGAATTTCTACTCCTAAAATATTTAGTTGAACACCGAGGTCGTGTTCTTTCCCGCGATGTTTTGCTATCCGACGTGTGGGGCTACAAATACACTGGATCGACACGAACGGTCGATGTCCACATCCGACGTCTTCGTGAGAAGTTGCCTGTATTGAGTGACGCGATTACCACGGTCAAGCAGTTTGGATACAAACTGGTCGAGATACCCCTTTAATCTGAATGAAACTCAGCACACGATTATTTTTGGCGTCTTTTGGGATAGCGACGGCCAGTGTGCTTCTGGCGTTGATGGTAGCCAGTTCGACTAGCGACAGGATAATAGCGCTGCTATCCGGACTACTAGTCGCGCTGGCCGGTGCATTGGTCTTGGCATTGGTGATCTCTTCCACTATCAGTCGGCGGATTAGTGGAACGGCGGCAATAGCACAGCGATACGCCGCGGGGGATTTGAAGCCACAGGTGGGTGACTACGAGACTGATGAGATTGGAGTCGTCGAACAGGCCTTCGAGGGAGCGGTTCAAAAACTTGGAAAACAGATTGTTGAGTTATCACGGAATCGTCGATTGACGGACGCGATTCTTTCAGGGATGACGGAAGGGGTGCTCGTAGTTAACGCCAGAGGTTATGTGCAAACAGCTAACGATGCTGTGTGTGACATGCTTCAGTTCAACAGTTCTCCTGTCGAGCGGCATTATATAGAGCTCATCAGACACCCTGACATGGCTAGACAGGTTCGGTCAGCATTGGAGCATACTGAATCAAGTCGCATTGAAATAACCTTGGATACCACACCAACCAAGGCATGTCTCGTCAGTGCCGCACCGTTCTCCTCGGAAGACGAACCGGGTGTTGTTGTTGTGCTTCACGATGTGACCGACTATCGCCGCGCGGAACAGATTCGCCAGGACTTCGTAGCGAATGTGTCGCATGAGTTGAGAACGCCTCTAACGGCGATTCGTGGCTCAATAGACGCACTGTTCGGCGAAGAAGGGGTAACTGGAGATCCTCGATTCTTGGAGATTATCGCCCGACACACAGCCCGGATGGAGCGACTCGTTAGCGACCTGCTTCGTTTGGCGCGGTTGGATGCGGGAGAGGAAACGTTAAACTGTTTGTCTTTCTCGACCAGAGATTTGTTTACGGGTGTGCAAAACGAACTATTGCCTTTATTTAAGGATAAGAATCTAGCGCTTGAGATTCAAATTAAAGCGGGCACTGAAACTGTTTTTGGAGATCCGACCAAACTCCATGACGTCCTAAAGAATTTAGTTGAGAACGCTGCGCAGTATGCGCCTGAGGACACGACGATTCGTCTGACCGCTGTTTGTGGAGAGGCTAATACGATCACTATTTGTGTTGAAGACCGGGGGCCAGGCATTCCGGATATCGACCTGTCTCGTGTCTTCGAACGGTTTTACCGTGTTGAGCGATCCCGGGTTAGAAATCCGGGTGGTACAGGTTTGGGTTTGGCTATTGTGAAACATCTGGTTGGTTTACACGACGGCACAGTGTTCGTGAAGAATCGAAGAGATGGAGGTTCAGTATTTTCTGTTAATTTGCCGAATTTCCAAGGGGAAGAGTCGCCACCCGCCGACGGAACTTTTCCAGCATAGCTATTTGATGGTGCGCCGGGATTCTATGCGTTGCCAGCGTACCGACTTAGGGAAAAAATTGTTCTACCGAATGGTTGACGTCCTAAACGTCGTTCCTATTCGGTGGCTTGGATGTGTCTTCATCGTGGTAGTCAATTTTGTCGAGGGGCATAACAACACTCGAAAGCACATTAAGAACGTGAGCATTGATCCGCTTGTAATAGCGGGTGCCCAAAATAAAGGCTGTCGTTGTTGCCGCGTCGTAGTCACTTTCGCCGATCGTTACGATCAGACTGTCGCACCGCCTGGCAGTTTCCCGCCCTTGCCGAATCAGTTCGACTGCTTCACCTTTGCGGGACGATAGCACTACATTCGCACAGGCTTGAAACGCTAACTCGACTCTCCGGCGGACCATCATCAACTCGGAAAACTCAGTGCCGGTTGGGAGAGGGGCCGGTCGGATCTCAATAATTTCAGACAGATTTTTAGCATAGTCGCCTAAGCGCTCAACGTCTTTAACGAGGCTCATTAGCAGAAGAGAGTAGGGAGCATCTGCATTGTTGCCGGGTATGGACAGATGGGTCGTCAGTGAACGGCGAATGACCCGCTCCAACTCGTTGACTTCAGCGTCCGTCTTGTGGACTTTGTCCTGTGCATTCTCTTCGTGCTCTTCTCCGAAGAAGATCTGGCCGGCGGTGTAATTCATTTCACGTGTAAGGTTCAACATGAGTGCGAAGTTGTCAGCGACTTTAGAGAGCGGGTTGCCACCACGAAAAATGCTCAGTAGTTCTTGAAGCACGATGCCTCCGTTTTTATTACTGTAGTGCCCTACTAATTACAACGCCCAAGGTCGGCAAACCGTAGAATAGCAGGGCAACCCAGACCAGCGTCAACTTTCGAGAGCGAAGTGCCAACTTGGTCATTTGACGAGATAGGTTAAGGGGAATGTTTCGGACTGCCGCAACTGGGTAGATCATCAGTGTTCCACTCAAGTTGAATAACAGGTGGACCAGTGCTATCTGTAGTCCGGCTGTTGCATTGACTCCAGAGACGGCCAGTGCTGCGAGAAAACCTGTAACGGTCGTCCCAATGTTCGCACCGAGTGTTACCGGAAACGCTCGCTCCAGTCTGAGCAGTCCGGCGCCAGCTAGTGGAACCAGCAGCGATGTCGTAATTGAACTCGATTGCACCATGATTGTGACGATTGCTCCAATGAGAATCGAAACCACAGCGTTGACACCGAGGGCTTTATTGACGGCACGTTCGACCCTAGTTTGTACAGCGCCGCGCATGACTTTCACGATAAAGAAGAGTGCGGTGAATATGAGCAAGCCGCTTACGATTATGAAGAAAACGGCTTGACTAACTTCGGTGGAGAACAATGTGTCAGCCATTGTGGAGATCGGAGCAAGTCCAAGGCTTAGTGCCGCTCGGAATGGACTTTGGTAGACCACTCCGCCGAAGTTGCTCAGGAGACCCGTAAACCACGCAGCCGAGGACTGCAGGAGTCCGGTGATCATTTCTAAGGGCAAAAGAACCAAGACCGCGAGGTAGTTGAACGTATCGTGGCAGGTGGCAACTGGAAACGCCCGTTCGAATTCTTCATTTCGTCCGATGTGGCCCAGTGCAACAATAGTGTTGGTGACGGTTGTGCCGATGTTGGCACCCATTACCATTGGAACAGCGTTAATAAGCGGAAGTGGGTTTTCTGGTGCGGCAACCATCCCGACAATCATCGCAGTGGTCACTGACGAACTCTGAACCAAGGTTGTAGCGAGCAGCCCGACCAACAGACCCATGAATGGGTTTTCAGTGGCGGCAAAGAAACTCTGGATCAGGTCTTCTCCCAGCAGCCTGAATCCGCTACCGAGTCCTCTTACGCCCACAAGGAAGATAAAAAGTAATCCGAGGACAGCAAGTAACCGCAAGGCGACAGAAGGTCTGTGGATGTCAGGATTTACGGCTAAAGTCATAGAGTTCACACTAAGAGATACATGTCGTCGAATATGCTGCGAGTCCGGTGCACTCCGCGGAATAGCGACATTATGTTGTTGCCGCGCGATGACGGCGACGCACACGGGACGTTGGAGATTGCACTCTTTGAGGTTTCTTTGCCCGTGGTTCGGTTGTTACAGTGCTTTGACAATCTCACCGGCGTAGTTCCATCAAAATCTGATAACTGTGGCGACGTGAAGTCGGGCCAGTAGATGATCCGGTGTGTCGTCTTCGAGGACAATTAACCGTTTCGTCAGGTGGAGCGTTACGTCGAGGCTGATCCCGGACTTGACAACGTAGGATGTTTCGATCATGTTCAGGCGTATATTGGTTCCCGGCATATCACTAAACACAAATGCCGACGGTGTGACATCTTGCTCGATCCACCCAGTTGTGTAGGTCGTGCCCCATGAGCCGACGGCCCCCGGGTCTCCGTACCCAGCTTCAAGCCATAAACCACTATTCTGACTGGTGGTGGCTCGTGTATTAATCGCGTAATCGACGAGTAAGCGCAAAGGATAACCACGGTTCGGTGTTGCGAGAGTTGCTTCGGCAATAACGTCTACAACATTAAATTCAGACGCAAAGTTAGTCGCGAAGCCGTCAGAGTTTCGAATAACTCGGTTGGTTAGAATGCTGGTGAGTCGGCCACTCGCCTGAGCGATCGCTATTTGATCGGTATTTTTCCACATGTAATTGGCGGCTGAAAGTTGAAGGCTGTTTGAGCCAAACTTAAAAGATGCTGCTCCGTACCCCCCGAGCATATAAGCGTCGGCTCCACGGGATACCTCATTAACAGCGGTCTGTATCGCAACTAGGTTGATGTCAATATGCTCCTGAGGCTGCCAGCTGACTTGCTCCCATCCGCCTTCGAAATTCAGATCGTCGTCGAATGTCATTTGGGTTCGCATGACAGGAGAAGGGAACTTTCCGACGCCGAGGGTGATTGCCTCTGCCGCCTGCGGGTTATACGAAATATAGGCGCGGTCCAAGTTGAATGGTTTTGGTTGAAAGAAGCCCTTCAAGGTTTGGTTGGTTGATGCAGGAGTGCCAGGATCGCCGCTCGCAACCTGCAGGTGAAAATACGTATCTTCGTTAATCTGGGTGTCCAGTCTAAGCCGCAACCGAAACCGGCCTCGATTTCGAGTTGACCGACCGGACTTGTAGAAACCCTCGTAGCGGGCGCGAAAATCACCACTGATTGTGAGACGCTCCACCCAAGATATTTCTTCTGTCGATTCACTGGAGCTCTCGTCATTTGGGCTGTCTTGGGTCGTCGTTGCCTTATTGTCTTCAATCGGTTTGGCGAGGGGTGTCGTTAAAAGTTTTGACGCTAAGAGTGAGAAATCTGATTGGGCAGCGATTGTAGTCTCTGTAGTTGATATAACAGCAACCATCAACCAAAAGGGTAAATGTTGAAGGCGGCGCCGGAAAGGTGAAAACACGTCGTATGAGTATGTCAATAACAAGCTAGGCCGTTGTTAAGGCCATGTAAATTCTTTGTAACACGCACAAAAATTTTTCGTGCCCATGTGAGATGAAGTTGGACGTGACCGGAACAGGTTGCCGAGGAATAGCGTTTAGGAGGTTAACCGTCTCACTGAATTTGTCGCGAGGTTCCTGCGACTAGCGTAGTCTCGATGCGAGATACTGCCGGAGTAATCGAAAGGCTTGACCTCTATGGCTGACTGAAGCTTTTTCTTCCGCTGAAAGCTCGGCCAGCGTACGTCCAAATGGCGGGTAGAAAAAAATTGGGTCGTAACCGAATCCGCCGGTGCCTTTTGGTTCCCGTGCAAGTTCTCCTTCGATTACACCGGTCGTTTCAAAGACCACTTGCCGGCCGTCAGCTACGGCAAGAGCACAAACAAACCGTACCGAACTGCTGTCTACACCCCGCTCGTCCAACATATGGTTAATGGTGTCGAATTTTTCTTGGTACGCGCCACCGTTGAATCGCGCTGACAGCACACCGGGAGCGCCATCAAGAGCGTCGATCTCCAACCCTGAGTCCTCGGCTACCGTGAATTGACCAGTTCGGTGGCTATAGTGGGTTGCTTTGCTTCGGGCGTTCTCAGCAAATGTAGCAGCGTGTTCCTCGGCGACTTCGATGGAAGGATGTTCTTTGAGAGAACGGATGTCGATTGGAAGACCGGAAAGAATATTTCGAATTTCGGCAAATTTCCCTGGGTTCGTTGTGGCGACGAGTAATCTCACGACGCTGGAGTATTCAAGTGGACCAGTGCTGACCCAATAATGTCACGCTGCAAACCGACGAGGTGATTGATGCTATTGCCGGCGAGCTCGAGCAGTTGTGTCAGAGCGTCTTGTCCAAAAGGCGCTCCTTCAGCGGTACCTTGGACTTCGATGAAGCGACCATTGCCAGTCTTGATAACGTTCATGTCTACGTCGGCTCGTGAGTCTTCTTCATAGGCAAGGTCGGCCAACGGGTGTCCGTCGACAATCCCGACACTGATCGCCGCCACGTAATCGTCGATCGGAAGTGCATCGATCTTGCCGGCGTCTCGTATGCGTTCGAGTGCGAGTACCAAAGCCACAAAGCCCCCAGTGATCGATGCTGTTCGTGTACCTCCATCGGCTTGTAGTACGTCACAATCAATCCAGACAGTCCGCTCGCCGATTTTGTCTAGTTGGGTAACTGCACGCAGTGAACGACCTATGAGTCTTTGAATTTCTTGGGTTCGACCACTTAGACGCCCACGAGAGGCTTCACGGACGGTTCTGGTGGAAGTCGCTCTTGGCAACATTCCATACTCAGAAGTAATCCAGCCCTTTCCGGTGCCACGAAGAAACGTTGGAACACGATCTTCGATACTGGCAGTGCAAAGAACTTTCGTGGAACCTGCTTCCACCAGAACTGAGCCCTCGGCATGCATCGCCCAGTGGGGCGTCAGACGGGTAGAACGAAGTTGGCCGGGCTGTCGATTATCAGACCGCAATTTGTTATCGGTTGAATTCAAGGCTGACATTATTCCTCTGTAGAATTTGATTTAGATTAAGTGTGACCAGAAACCCATTCCATATTTTGTTCGAGCGGACGTCTGAGGTCGATATGCCCAGCCAACGTGTCGACTTCTTGCCCGTCGATCAGAATCTGAACAGCCGAAATCCCAGGTAGATTCGTCGTGAGTGCGTTGACCAGGGCATAGACCGTAAACAATTCATCAAGCGATCCTCCGCCATGTCCCCGTGTTATTTCTCGGTTGAAATCGACAAACGCATCGCCATCTGGGCTGAGATAAACAGCTCGCAGTACTGTTCCTTCTGGAAACGGAGATTGTAGTGGCGGAGGGGCGTTACCCAGTTGATGTTCCAGCACGATGCGCGCATGGTCCGCACTGTTGCGTCTGTTCTCTTCATTTAAGGGTTGCTGGTGTTCGACAAGGGACATGCCGTCTTCAGCGACGAAGAATAATGTGGCGGTTCCGGTTGAGACGTCAGCGACGCCGGCGGCATTCTGATTTACAGGAACTTCCGGTAACCCGTTGGCGCCTTGACGTAATCCGATGACAAATAAACCAATGGCGACGATTGTGATGCCGATGCTCCCGAACAGAAGAGTTTTTCGTTTAGGTGGCTTCGGTTCGGAAGGAGAGACGTCTAGTAAGCTCACTGGTTTCGTACCTGTGTGTTACCTGAGTCGTTGTTGCCTTCGGTATCGGCGACGGGATATCCGACCAACTCGACGTAACTCCGAAACCGGAGAATGCTATCGATTAAGGCATCAACAACGGCGTCTTGAAACCTCGTTGTCTGGAGACGTTCCTCATCGGTTTCATTCGAAACAAAACCCATTTCGATAAGTACGGCTGGCATATTTGCCCCGACGAGAACCCGGAGCGGCGCTTGTTGGACGTCTCGACTGCTCATAGGCACGCGTCGACCTAACTCTTCATGCACAATGTCTGCGAGTCGTGCGGACCGACCGAGATAGGTTACCTGAGCCATGTCCCATTCAACGAGATCGATTTCTCGCATGCCTCCGCCTATGACCGGAACCAGTTGAACATCTCGTTCTTCTAGCGCGCGGGCTTCTTCGTCGTATTCCTCCATACTCAGATAGAAGACTTCGGCGCCACTGACCGACGGCCGAATAGACGCATTCACATGCAAACTAATAAAAAGATCTGCCTTGTTGTTGTTGGCTACTTCGGCTCTCGCATCAATGGGTACAAGATTGTCACCAGAACGAGTGAGAACTACACGGAGTCCCAACTGGTTCTGGATCGCATCGCGAAGTCGCCTTGCAACGCTCAGCGTCACGTCTTTCTCAAGTGTCCCGGCTTCACTACTGGTACCCGTATCGCTTCCGCCGTGGCCCGCATCGATTGCGACAACCTGAACCGTAGGGGAGGTGGTCAGATCCGGCAATGGGTCGAGATTGGTCGAAGACACTGGGTTTGGTGGTAACGCTCGAGGCGCAGGATCTGCGGTCGCGATAGGGGAGCTACTTGTCATCGCGATATTGACTTCGTCACCGTCGTTTCGAATCGAACGATTCGAAACACGGAATGTATCAAACGCAGGTTCGAGGTTTACCACGAGACTCGCCGACGATGGATTCTGACTTATTCCTGCAACCAAGTCTCCACTCAGGTCGGACAGTTGTTCAATATCGAGTGCGTCGGCTTCAAAGAGAATGACTAATTGGGCATTTTCTTGGTTGACCGTGTATGGAGTACTGGGAATTACCTCGAGTACGAGGTTTTCACCATCATTTTGCCGTCGGTACTGAGCACTTACCCGTGGAACAACAACGTCACCGACCAAAATCAATCGCGAGAGTCTACGCACCTCAATACGTTCACCGATAAGTGGCGCTACGGCGCGATTGAGAAACTCAAGTGGTACGATCCACCCATTCTCGGTCTGTTTTGGTCCAATTCTGAGCGACGTGAGACGGCCGGCTACCGAAATGACCTGTTGATCAGAGGTGAGCAGAATGACGTCACTGCCATAGGTAATGTTTGCTGTCCCGTTCCCTGAGGCGTCGATTTGGAAATTGAAAATCTCAGCCAGTTCATCCAGAGCAAGCATGTCAGCTGGTTCTCTGTTGATAGGATGAATTTCGTAACGGCCATCTGAAGAAATTATTGAGAGCGAGGCAGACGTTGATTGTGCCGATAACGTCGCGTTTTGGCATAGCACGACGGACAGGGCAAATAACAATAGGCCCACGCGCGGCACTTGGAAGGCACAACGCGGGTTATAGATGCTGAGATTCAACCGCACGTGCGATCGATAATAGCACCGTTCATACAGGAGGGGTTTTGGTTGACAAAATAGCGACGACCCGAGGCCAATTTCCGAGAGACGAGTACAATGGTGTTCATAAAAAGATAACCGTCAAACGCAAGTCTGGGGAGCTGGAAACTAGACGCTGCAATACTGGAGGGTCGGAGAGCCTTATGAAGAACTCTCGTTTCTATCGACTCGTTCGTAGAGTGAGTCTTCCGCTGCTCCTGTTACTGGTGGGGGTGTGCGGCCAAGTCGACGCACAAGACCACGTGGGACAGTATTTGCGAGCTGATGTGGAGCACGGAGCTCAACTGTATGAAGCGAACTGTACCCGGTGCCATGGCACTGCTGGAGATATGGTCGTTGGTGTCAATTTGCGCGACGGCCAGTTTCGCCGTGTGGCGACGGATTCCGAGATCACGAGACTCATTACCACCGGCATTCCAGGAACGGCGATGCCGCCGGCGAGCTTTACACAATCAGAATTAGCTGGACTAGTCGCCTATCTTCGTAACATGGCCACCTACGACCTTGACAGTGTGGCGCTCGGTGATGCCGGTCGCGGCGAAGAATTGTTCAGAGGTAAAGGTGAGTGTTCCAGCTGTCATCGTGTTAATGGTGTTGGTCCTAGAGCTGCACCCGATCTGAGTGCCATCGGAACTACCCGGAGTGCCGGGTCACTCGAACAAGTACTACTTGACCCGACTGCGGCGATGCGACCGACCAACCGACCAGTTCGACTTGTTACGCGGGATGGAACCATTGTCCAAGGGCGTCGGTTAAACGAAGATACGTACAGCATCCAACTTGTTGACGCCAACGAGCGCTTGGTGTCACTGGATAAAGCTGATCTTCGTGAATTTACTATCTTGACCACGTCACCGATGCCATCCTACGAAGAGACACTTACCGGAGAGGAACGGGCAGACGTGCTCGCGTACTTGTTGATGTTGAAAGGGATGTAACGCCATGATTCGAACTACGCTTGTCGCACTCAGTCTCGCCGTTGCATGCCTTTCTGACGTTACCGCGCAGGTGACCTTTGAACGGCTACTTGAGGCCGATCAAGAACCTCAGAATTGGTTGACCTATTCCGGAACCCATTCTGGCGAACGATACAGCCGACTTGAACAGGTCACCCCAGCGAACGTCAGTGACCTAGAGCTGGAGTGGGTCTTTCAGGCGCAGTCACTTCAGGTGTTCGAGACGACTCCTCTTGTTGTCGATGGAATTATGTACCTTACCGAAGCACCAAATACCGTAGTTGCCCTGGATGCGAGGACGGGACGGGTCTTCTGGATCTATGAACATGTTCCGTCACTCGAGTCTCGGCCCTGCTGTGGTCGAGTTAATCGCGGTTTGGCGATTCTTGGTGAGACGCTTTTTATGGCGACCATCGATGCGCAGCTGATTGCGATCGATTCGGTCACGGGACGGCCCATTTGGAAGACGTTGGTCGCGGACCCGGCTATTGGATACGCCATGACGTTGGCGCCGCTTGTAGTGAAGGATAAAATCGTCGTTGGGGTCGCTGGTGGCGAATATGGTATCCGGGGGTTCATTGCTGCGTATTACGCTGAAACCGGCGACGAAGCATGGCGTTTTCATACGATTCCAGGTCCGGGAGAGCCAGGTCATGACACGTGGCCAAGCGACAGCGACGCTTGGGAGCACGGCGGCAGTGCGACTTGGCTGACCGGTTCGTATGATAGCGACCTCGATCTTATCTACTGGGGTACCGGAAACCCTGGTCCAGATTTCAACCCGGCTCAGCGGTTGGGTGACAATCTTTATTCCGATTCTGTCGTGGCACTTGATGCGGACTCTGGTGAGCTCAAGTGGCATTTTCAGTTCACGCCTAACGATCCATACGACTACGACTCGGTACAGATACCGGTACTTGTCGACTATCCGGCAAATGATGGAAGTACGCTCAAACTCATGCTGTGGGCTAATCGAAACGGATTTTTCTACGTGCTCAACCGAGAGACAGGTCGATTTATCAATGGACAACCATTTGTAGACGTTAACTGGGCTGACGGACTTGACGACAACGGACGTCCGGTCCAGACACCGCAGCCGCCCGGGGCCGTTACCTATCCCGGCGTCTCGGGTGGGACAAACTGGTATTCGCCTTCCTACAGTCCGAGCACACGACTCTTTTATGTTCCAACGTGGGAAGGATATGGCACAGTCTTCACACCTGCCGAATCGGTGTATCAGCCGGGTCAGAACTTTGGTGGAGGGACCGTTGACCTCGGTGAAATGCCACCGCTTGGCCGTGGTCCGGTGAATAATTGGACGGAAGCAGCTGGGAGTGGTGCCGTGATCGCGATCGATCCCAGTAATGGTGAAGAGCGTTGGCGATTTGAGATGACCGACGTCACGACAAGTGGGATCCTGACCACCAGCTCAAATCTTTTGTTTACGGGTGGACGGGAAGGGCACTTTCAAGCGCTCGATGCCGGGTCTGGTGCGTTGCTCTGGAAGAGAAGTTTGGGTGGCCAGATTGCGAATGGCCCAATTACCTATGCTGTCGACGGCAGACAGTATGTGGCCGTGGCTGCTGGGAACGGACTCTTCGTATTTGCCCTTGAACGATAGAGCGCGCACTGTGCCCAGCCCGTCGTCTGATGACGACCTCTGGCACCTGGTTCAACCACTGTGGGACTATTTAGTTCTCGTCGATACACCGGCGCCGTCCGATGTCATCTTTGTGTTTGGGAGCCAGGATTTGGCGGTAGCGGCCCAAGCTGCGTCGCTGTATCACGATCGTTATGCCTCACGGGTGCTTGTCACTGGTGGCTATGGACGGATGACCCGAGGAGTATTCGAAAAGCCTGAGGCTTTAGTATTTCAAGATTATTTAGTATCGGAAGGTGTTCCTGAGTCAGCGATTCTAACTGAGACGGTCGCTGCGAATACACTCGAAAATGTTCGATTGGGGATTGAAGTAGTTCAGCGTAGCTATCAAATGCCACAGACGGCGATCCTGGTGGCCAAGGGCTTTGCCATGCGACGGTGTGTGGCGACTTTTGCGCAGCAGTTCGAGAATATTGAAGTAAGAGCCTGTCCTCCTAATAGTGGTTTAGTTGAGGCCGCTGACAGAGACCAGGCCGCGTTCGCGTTGCGACTGGCCGCTGAGCTTGACCGGTTGGACGTTTATGCTGCGGCAGGTGACATACGTAGGCAGGATATTCCCCCGGCCGTTCGCCAACTGGCACAGCGAATCAGGACACTGGTTGTGTCTTGAAACGTGAGGCAATGAACCAGGCCAATCCCGCGCCCATCAGTCCACACATGGCTGGTGTAAATCCAGCGAGCCCTTGTCCTCCGCGATTCAGTTGAACAAGCACAGTCAACCCGATTCCACCTGCGATGGACGCCAAGGCTTCTGTGGAAGAGAAACGTCGTAGATATAGTCCGCCGATGACTGGGATAAAGAGACTGACCGTTAACAAGGTATAAAAGAACGAGAGTGCTCCGGCGATTGACTCAGAGAGAATTGCCACGATGGTACCAAGGACACCGCTAACAATGGCCGCCCATCTGGCAACCGAGAGGACTTCGGTATCCGACGCCGCAGGGCGTGCAAAGCCTTTGTAGAGGTCTTGTGAGAGTGAAGTGGAGAGCATGAAGAGAATCGCATCGGCTGAACTAACCTCTGCCGAAAATAGTGCGGCGAGGCCTAGAGCACCGACCAGCGGTGGGAGACTGTCCATCAGGAGTGTAGGTAGGGCTAAATCATAATCTTGAAGATCTGGGAATGCGGTGCGAGCCATCATGCCGAGTAATGGTGGAATTACCGCAAAGACAAGCAGTGCGGCAGCGTTCAAACCAACACCAATGCGAACTGTCCGGTCGTCCCGGGCGCCGTACACTTTTTGGAGTAGTCCCGGCGACACGACAAACGCAGGACCCAACATCGCAAGATAAAACCAGCCGGAACCTCCACCTTGCCAAACGTTCCAATAACCCTCAATGTGTTTAGTCGTCGTAACGACTGGAGTCCAGCCGCCAACTGCACTAAGAGCAAGTGGAAAAACCGCAACAAAGCCGATGAGCAGTAGAACCAACTGTAGGAGGTTGATCCAAACAGTCGTCAGTAGGCCACCCGAAGAGAAGTAGACCGTAACAACGACGCCACCAACAATGCACCCCATCCAGTGCTCTAGGCCGGTAACTACATTCAGAACCCAGGCGATCGCGATTAACTGGCCCGCTAGAATTGCAAGGGTGCCCAGCCACAACAGGATTCCGATGGCAATTCGGACACTCTGGCCGTACCGATATTCAAGAAAATCGCCCAAGGTGCGAAGGTGGTGCAGCTCAGCCAGTTTGCGCAATCGTGGTCCGATCCAGAACGCGAGGAAGATTGATCCAAATCCGGCCGACCCGACCCACCACCAGGCACTGAGTCCATCTCGGTAGCCAAGGCCAGCGGCACCGACAGTTGAGCCAGCTCCGATGTTTGCTGCCAACATGGTGGAGAACAGAAGCAGAGGACTGAGTCGGCGGCCCGCGACAAAAAACCCGTCTGAGCTATCGACACGTCGCCCCAGCCATACGCCGAGTCCCATTAAGAGACCGGAGTAGGACAGCAGCACGATTAGGTGAAGACTCATAGTTCTTAATCAGGTGACGGTGGTTACTCAACGAGTACTTTACCAGTCGTAGGAGAGTCTTTTGTTTGTGAGTTACTTGGCTCACGTAAGGTGGATCCAAGGAATCGCTCGATGGCGAATGTCGAGATTTGTCCGCAAGGTCCACTGAACACATAGTCGCATCCGTGCGTAGCCCACGGCATTCGAACGATGACATACGGTACACCATGGTCAATGAGACGAGCACTGACATGATCAACGTGAAACGGGACGACGTGTTCATCCCTGAGCCCTTGGATAAAAAGGGTCGGTGGAGATTGCTGAGTTACAAATCGAGCGGGCTCGGCGGCGTCGTACTGTGCGCCATGCGTGCTTGGTGGCCCGCCTAGGTAGTCAATGAGTCTGGCTGTCGAATCCACGACGTGTCGTTTCGCGGGGTAGTGGTAGCCCCATCGCATTGCAGTCGGGCCATACAGTGAAATGACACCTCGAATCGAAGGATCAGTAGATGAATATCCTTCCAAGAGCGCAATCTGACCACCTGCTGACCGACCGAGCAGGGCAAAACGGTCAGGATCGACGTTATGGGTAGTTTTAAGCGTTTTGACATAATCGATGGCGTCGCGGACATCTTCCTGAGGCATGGGAAAACGCCACCGTGGCGAGAGACGATAGTTGATACTCGCAACAACGTAGCCCCGGGCAGCGAGATATCGATTTAGTTTTGGCAAGTCTCGTTTTGTACCAGCGATCCATCCTCCACCGTGGATGACTATAACCACTGGCCTCGGCTCGATCCCGACCAAGGGTCTATATAGATCGAGGGTTAAATTTTCACCGCCACGGACAGCGTACACGTGTTCGTCGACCAAAACGTCTTCGGTCGACACGCCGAAAAAAAGATCCGCGAGAACGATTGGACGAGGACGGGGTGGCGCATTTGTGCTGGATGTCGAAATCGGAGTTCCAAAAGCGTCGTCGAGTGTGCTGGTCAGTGCTTGTGTCGTGCGATAGGCGCTGGTCAGTGGTGAAAACAGCATGGCAATTCCGGCGGCAGTCAAAGTCGCCGCGGTGGCATGAACCCACGACTGCCGCCATCGAACAAGCAAGAGCAAACTCAAGAGCCCCAGCCAGTGGCCCCACTCCGACAAAAGCAGGCTCAGTTGCCACATGACCGAGTTTCCATGAGGGACAACAACGAGTAATCCTGCCATGCTGACCGTGACACTACAGATGAGGCGGCCAACCCCTCTGAATCCAATTTTGTTGAACTGTGCCATGACTGAATTTTTTGTTGGGATTCGGTTAAGATAGGCTAACTCAGATTTTTGAAGAGTGTCCAACTGAGAAACATCGTCACATTGGAAAGTGCAGTCGATTTTGGAGAAATAATCCAACACACTGGTTTCTCTCCTGCAACCTCACACCGTTATAGAAGTTCGGAGCTGTCGAACGTAGGATCTTGGAAGGGTTATTTAGGACGCTGCGACGATAACCTTGACCGTTGTGGTGTTCTGAAGTTCTGAATCGTTTCCGGTGAGTTGGAGTTCATATTCACCAGCTGCCGTAAAGAATGCCAGTGTCCTCGGTTCGGTGCCGTTATCGAACGAGACTTGTCCAGGACCGCTCATTTTGGTCCAAGAGGATGTGAGGGTTCCATTCCTCGGTAAACCTTCGTCACGAACACTACCAAACAGCTTTAAGCCTTCACCCACCTTGACGTGTAGTTCGTGTGGACCTCGACTTCCGCCATATCCGAGTACCCGAACAATAGGTGGACGATTGATGCAGACGCCACGTGGAACCGCCGTTGGATTTTCAATCGATCGGAGCGCGTTTCGTTTATCACTTTCGCTGAATTCCCAACTGTACTGAAGCATCGATTCGCTCGTGGAGGTCGTGATGTCTTCGTGCGAGAGTGTCCACCGCAAGTTTCCGTCGAAGTCGGCGTCGACTACAACAATGCACTCCCAACGATGATGGCCAGGATGAAATGTCGTCGGTTGACCGATATCGCCTGCTCCAGGTTCAAAGAAGTTCCCAGGGCCTGGTGCGATAGTGACAGTTGTGGAGTTGTGGCTGAAATATGCGAATGAGAGGGTCCATGAACCATCTTCATTACGCGTAAAACCTTCGTATGCTGGATAGATCGCCTGTCGTTCCTGCCCTGCGTCAAAAAACTGGGTCTGCGCATGAGACGGCAGGGTCGCGTATTGACTGACGGCTAAGCACAGTCCAATGCTGATTGCGGCAAGTCTTCTAAGTCCAAAACGAAATACCACTGTATTTCTTCTACTGACCATCATCGGCTTCGGATCGCGCTTCGCGGTCACGTTGGTCTCGGAGTTTCTCATACTGTTCCTCCGTCATGAAGGCGATATCGCTCCACCCGTGACCCATTTCGTCCATGGTTCGACCACCCCACCCGATCCATGCTGACGGGTCGACATTGTGGCGGTTGTTCGAGGTGTTGTCATGCCACGTCACACTATGTAGCACCGTGCCCTTTGGGAAGAGATGCGGTTCTTTGTAGGGGTACACGAGTTGCCACGTCTGCTCGTAATTATTGACATCGATTAGAATCTCGCGGCGACCATCTAGGTGAATCGCTTCAAGCAACATCCGGTCACCGCGGAAGTGCATGTGCGGTTGGAAACTCAACAGCAACGCCGGATCAGGAAGTGGCCAAAATCGTTCATGCTTGGCCACGGTATGGGGCGGGATGCTCATACGAGCAATGCCGTTCAGGGTGTTGTCATCTATCCACGCGTCTGCGGGCATTTCTGTTCCGTGTAAGTCAAGGTCGTATCCAGCTCGCAGCAGTCGATCCTCGACTTCTTCACGGTTGAGTACCCAGTCATTACCGATACCGGTGCGTAAGCGATGAGCCGTCACGATCAACTCCGGCACCTCATCTTTTGGGTAAAACTTGATTCCGACCTCTTGGAAATCACGTGTTTCTTCGCCCCAGGGGTGGTAGTGCGGCGCAAATCTAAACTGCCCGCCAGCCGGGAGTTTCCTGCCGGTACCATCCGGATAGAACTGGCCGCTGCTTCCCATCGCGTATTCGATAAGGTCGATTTCGTCCGTGTTTGATCCCATACCGAGCCTGAACTCTTCGAGGTCCTCGGCTGTTTCAGGCACACTGACATAGACGTGTGAGTGATGGACACAGCACCAAGCCGACGGGATGATCTGAACCCATTTGACATAGCGATCCTCGGTCAGGCCCGGATCGACGATTTCCGATGGATAGAAGTCGGGTCCTTCGGCCGGAATCAGAAATCCTTCTTTCATCGAGACGACCAGATCGGGTTCTCCATACGTCCACTGCTGTAGGTCGTCAAGTTCCAGCGGCGGCGGGGCATCCGCGGGGTTACCACGCGGCGCACCATTATCGACCCAGGTCGCAATGGTATTGATCTCGCCATCGCTCAATGATGGGTCGGCTTGAAATTGACCAATTGACCGGTCGAGATGCCAAGGTGGCATCCGTCGCGCAGTGACCTGGTCTTTGATGCCGCGAGCCCATGGACGTGCGTCGTCGTAGGTCAGCAGTGACATCGGAGCTGCGGTGCCGGGCCGGTGACACTTCTGACACGACCGCTGCAGAATTGGAAGTACGTCCCTTGTGAACGTCACCTCGTCTGAGGTTTGGCCCGCTACAGCAACAACTGCTAGGGCTGGGGCTAATATACAGACGAGGACCGCAAGCAATGTCAGCGTTAGAGATTTCAACGGTCGTTCCATGGGCTTTTCCTTTCGGAGTTTAGCCGAATCTCAAATCGTTCTAACTTAGGATTTCTCGCAGTGTACCACTGTCTTGTCAAGCTTACCAAGGCTGTTTTTCGCTTGGTTTACAAGGGGAGATGGCGACTGTTGGCACACGTCTTCCTGCGCCGTTAATGGCCGCGACAATTAGTCGGGTTCAGGTTCTGAATGGTAGTTTGGACGTCTTGATTTAAACGAATTGATTCTAGCGGGAGGAAGTAGGAGAGCGAGATAGACAGGCACGTCTAGGATGTTGCTCGAGCACGAGTCATACGCCCGTTGACAGAGCAAAACGTGCCCACCTATCGAGTGTTCTAATTTGGTCGGTCCAGAATGTGGCCGTGCCAACTAGAACAACTAAAGTATGAAGAACGGGGGTTACGGTTGCATTACACCTCTGTTAAGATTTCGTAAATTTTCCAGGCGACAAGTTTACGTAGATGTAACACGCTCGTGATGTGGGAAACACAGTGGCCTGATAAGTTAAGGGGATGGTCAGTACACTAAAATTGTGGTGTGGGTGCACGGCCTCCGTTGTTCGTGACCCGTTAACCGGATTGACAGTGTCGCGAATCGTCAGTCGAAAGTCTCCAGACTGTGACGATACGGCACATCATACTGGTGCCCGCGCGTGGCTCATTGATCTGCTACCGAACCGAGTCTGGCGTTGTGGGGGACCTTCCGATGACGAAAGCTGTTTCGTATCTGAGGAAGTCTTGGGGCCAGCAGTATGTGGGACGGAGAACGCCAGCGACGTGGTCCAGGGCGGCGCTCTTTATTCCGACACTAGTGTCCGAAGCTAAGTCGGCACTCTCGATGTCTCAGAGGTGACGATTCTTCCGCGCTATCCTAAAAAGGCCCCGTGCTCCATGGGCCGGTTATGCAGAACGTGATTCCGGGTCTCTGGATGTTAACGAATAGCCACCGCCCGTCTGGGCTAAACGTGGCGCCCGCCCATTCACGGCCACTGTAGTTTCCTGTTTCGATGGCATCAGGATTGTGCCCGGCGGTCAAAAGTGCCCCCTGGTCGCCATTGTCTATCTCTACAATGTTACGAGCAAATTCGAACGTCTGTCCATTGGGCAAGAGTCCTAGAAGAGCCAGTCCATTCCCATCATCTTGTCCTCCATCTTCACACAGGATGATTCCTCCTTGCGGACTGACCGCAACGTTGTCGGGGTTGTCAGAGCCGTAGGCGGATAGTGCTTCCGCACCCCGTGATACGAACAAGTTAGTCAGGTATAAATTCCTCGGGTCGTAGGACCAGACGGCACCTTCGGCGCGGTCGTTACGATCTGGTTGCGCGGAGACCGGTCCCGCTTCGGTGTCAACAAAGACGACCCGGTCTTCCCGTGAGTCCCACCAGCATCCTTCCAATCGTTGAAACCGAGTGGCTCCTCCCGTAAGACCTTCGATATACGGGCCGGACAGAATGTCTGTCGGGTCTGCATCTGGTTCCGTAATCTCGACCCATCTAATGTCATATTCCGATAGACATTCGGGATTACGTAGGTCTTCGACGACGGTGTCAGTGCCTGGCGTAAGAGCTTGGAGCATATACAGGGTCCCGCCGTTATTGAGAGAACCCAGTCCTCCCAGTTTGTCATGTGGGTCGAAGAAATAGAATCCTGAATTTCCACGCATGCGGTTACGCGATTCTGGGGCCGTACTGTTGCTCGAATTATCTTCCGTGAGGTAGACGCCTCCGGTCTTCGGATCAACCGCGACAGCCTCGTGTTTGAAGCGACCCATTTGCCGGAGTGGGGTCGGAGTTGTGACTCGTGAGAGTGTTGATTCAAAGACGTATCCGTGAGGTTCATCTCCAACGATTATTCTTTCTTCACATGTGAGCCACGTGCCCCACGGCGTTGGACCGCCGGCGCAGTTTCCGCTAGTTCCTGAGAGACTCACGACGTGTTCCAGTAACCTGCCGTTTCGTATGCGAAGCACGGTAGTACCGCCGGGGCCCTGATTGTCGTAGTTGTATCCTGCGGCGATTGGTTGTCCCAGGCCGAAGACTTCTTGGTTGCGGATAAGCAGGTACTCGGCAGTGGTCCCTTGTCCTCGCATGTCAACCACAGCCATTCCGTCGTGGCCGGTTGGAACGGGGTTGCCATCGTCCAACGTATCGCCGGCCCAACTGAGTGTTGTGTATGTGAATCCGGCGGGTAACATGATGAGATAGAGGCCCGTCGCCTGGTCTTGAGTAGGAACCAAGGGGCCATACGGACTCGGTCCACGTGTTCCACACAACGTTTGATTTGCGAGTAACTGTGTATTCAAAAATCCAAAGGGACTCGCTAGAGTCGCTGCTGCGGTCGCTGCACTGCCTCGCAGAAACTGTCGTCGATTGAATGATCTCGCGGATAGTTTGAAATCAGACATGGAGTGTGGTCTCTGAACCTGTCTAGGCTACTACAAACATAGATTGCTCTTAGAATTTGAGGTTACACGGAGTGCCTAGTTTGTGGATGGAAAGTCGAGTTGTAATTCGTTTGTCCCGGCTAGGATCTCGACGAGCTCTGTGTGTTGTTGATTGCCTTGTCGGAGCGTTACGTCATAACTACCAGGCGGCATCTCTGACAAGGTGAATGTCCCGTCTCGGTCGGCCACAACCGCGTACGGACTTTCCACAACAACGATGGTTGCGTGCATCTCTTGATGCGCGTTGCAGGAGACGGCGTAGTCTCCCGCGTCATCAAAAATATGGTCGTGTTCGCCGCCTTGGATGGGCATAGCCACGTTGAATAAGGACACCCCCTGACCGTCTTGGACGTGAACGGTGTGGAGTTCATCTTCGCTGTTCTTGAATAGGACCGGCTGGCCTGCACGCACAACAATTAGACGTGGAATAAAATCCCGGCCGAATTGGTCCATTTCAACAGGTTCAGTCGGGAGGGGCACATCAAGCGGGTCACGAGGTTCAAGAATGACGACGGCACGGGTGCCTCCGGCTGCTTCAGGCGCTCCACCGACGATTGTTGCAATCGAGGTTTGAGGAGAACCGGATGTGGTCTGAGACTCGACTGGGTCTACTCCCGCATTTGGTGTACATGCTTGTAAAAGAAGACCTGGCAGAATGCAGGCTATGCAAGAAAATTTGAAATTCTGAACAGACATCGCTCTCGAAAAATTATAGCGAGGCTAGAGGTGTCAGTAGGTGACTGTCATCACAGCATGGGCTTTGGCTTTGTCAACGTTCGGCCGATATTTCATCATAAAATCCCGGAATGCTTCGCCGCATGAACAGACCTTCGTCGGCCACCGTCCAGCTGAGTTCGCTGGTTCGCAGACGAGTTGGTGCGTCCTCTCGTGACACGCCGCTACCGATTAATTCAGACATGCGAGTACGCACACTGACCATCTGGTTCCGGAAATCTTGTACGTCACTGCGGGTCATCACGGCCCCGTGGCCGGGGATCGCCGTGTCCCAGTCGATTTCGAGGAGAGCGTCCAGTGTCGTTATCCAAGCCCGGCTATTGCCACCATTGGCGTAGTCGATAAAGGGTGCTGTCCCATGCAGCAGGTCACCTCCATGAATAGTGCGGAGGTCTGGAAAGTAAACCACTGCATCGCCGTTCGTGTGTCCTTGACCAAAATGATAGGCTCGCACTTCAACGTCTCCAAGAAAGACCGCGGTCTCGTCTGAAAAGACGATGTTTGGTGGCGCGGGCTGGTCCCCACGCAGCATATTCGTACGGTTGTTTTGATGCCCGATGACATCGGCGTGCTTCGAAAATGACGGATTCCCACCCATGTGGTCGCCATGGTGATGGGTGCCAATGACGTAGATGATTGGCTGGCTCGTGACACTTTGGACCGCACTCATGATTGCGTCGTAATTCCGGTCGAACTTGTTGTCAACTAGAACCACGCCGTCAGTACTTACTCGGACCCCTACGTTTCCACCGGGGCCAGTGATCATGTAGAGGTTGTTTTTGACCTGCTGAATATCGAGCGGTTCGCTCTGCTGACCATTCACAGCAATCAGTGTTACAAAACCAAGTGCTAGGGAAGCAAGAGCGACTGGCCTGCGCATATTGTGCATGATAACCCCTAAGAATTATTCGTTAGTCGACAAATAGTTCGAGTTCAACAGCAAGGCCCATTTCGTAGTAGCCACGTGGATTGGGATGAATACCATCACAATCAAAGGGCGCATGAATCCGATTGGGATCGTCCGGGTCTTGCACGGTGCGATCAAAATCAATGACTCCATCAAACGGCGCTTCGTTTCTGATCCAGGCATTTACTTCATTTCTGGTTATTGTTTTCGCCGGTGTCCAGCCGCTGTTGTTTTCCGTAGGCGCCCGATTATGACGGGGGATGATCGTCACGCCAATAATCTTGAGACCGGCAGCGTGTGCGCGGTTAATAATCTCCTGAGTGCCTGTAATGACCTGCGCGGCGGTCGAGTCTCGACGGATGTCATTGGTGCCCATAAACAGGACAACATGCGTGACCCCACTGTGCGACAGGACGTCTCGGGCCAGACGTTCTGTGCCCGGCGTGCTGGAAGGTGGTGGACTGACGTTCCCAGTGACCGTATTGCCGCCGATACCTTCATTAATGACTGCCTTGTGTGTCCCATCCATTGCCGCTAAGTGCAGTCGAACCGCAACCCAGTCTTCCCAGCGGTCATGACCATCGTTGGTTGAACACGACCCGTCTGTGATCGAATCGCCAAACGCAACGATTGTTCCAGTGGAGGTTGGGCTGAGTACGTCGATGGATTTTAGCCACAACATGGATGTGGTTGTCCCAACGAAGGCGTCCCCAGTCTCGTCGGTTGTGTGGTCGCCCGCACCGTTGGTCGTGAAATACGATGTGACTCTCGCACCGTTGTGCTGACTGGGTCGTATATCGGCTTCCGGCAGGTGCAGACTGATTGCAAGGTCCTGTTGCGACAGGACTGGCATCTGGATGGGGTCACTTTGGACACTCCCGCCGACGGGAATGGTAACTTGAGCTCGTCCATCAAAGCTGATCGGTTGAGTCGAGTCTGGACTCAGTACTGCACCACGCATCGGTTCTCCTACTGTCGCCGCCGCTACGACGAGCGGACGGTTTCCGTAACTGTTGTCTAAGCGGATACGGATTGCTTCGCCGGACGCTGTAACACGTGCCATCAGCCGAATGGTGGCGTTGGACAATGAAGTATTACCTTGTCCTTGCTGGGATGTGCTCCAGGCGGTGACCCATTGTGCTTGCGTGACCTGTTCGGCGCCGATTGAAAGACCGCCGCCCACCACGACCGCGGCGATGAAAGCGATTCGTCGAACAACGTTAGACATGGACTCTCCTGACATTCACCGTGCACTTTAGTCAGTGTTGGTGTTTGTGCATGTATTCGTGCTCTGCATGCTGTTTGTCTCGCTGCACTTTCGCGGATTTTCGTCTTTCCGACTGTAAGTTTGATCGACGGGTGCCCGCTGAGCTCACGCCGAATGATGAGAGAACCCGCTGAAGCTCTTCACTCTGGCAAGTCGGGCAACGGGGAACGGTGTTCTTGAGGACGATCAGTTCAAACTGCGTATCGCACCCGCCGCATTGATATTCATAAATTGGCATCGGTCGTTCACTTAGATGCGCTCACGAATGAAGTTCGTGTGATTCGTGAAGTTTGCCGCGTTACCGATCTAGTCGCGTAAGCCGAATACGAACAAGCCATTTCCGGCCGCGACGGCCACGAATTGGTTGCCGTCGACTCCATATGCGATTGGACCATTCGCTATCATGCCGCCCAGTGTTGTTTTCCAGAGCAGTTCGCCATTGGTTGCGTCAAGAGCATGAAAGTAGCCTTCGCGTCCGCCGGTAAACAGGAGATCCGAAGCCGTTGTCAGGATACCGCTGGTGGTGACGTCGGTCATCTCGAATTTCCACATTTCTTGGCCAGTAGTCGGGTCGATAGCTTTGACCGCGCCCCGACCAGCCTCCGCCGTCCAGTTGTTGACGTGGCCACGCCCGAGACCCGGTAGGCGAGGGGCACCAGCGACTCCGGTTGGCCGCGTGCGCCCACCCATGAAAATCCGTCCAGGCTGATACTCGACTTCAGCTGGCTCCATAATGGCGCCGTAGGATTCCCAGGCGGACAGGTAGAACAGCCCGGTACTGGGGCTATACGACGGTGAGTACCAATTCGTGCCACCGAAGATTCCAGGAAATGTTGGAGAACCAGCTGGCTGTGGTGTTTCGACCGGTCTTCCACTGTCATCCAAGCCTTCAGCCCAGTTGACGTCGACGTATGGGCTCCCTGAAACGAAACGCCCACCCTCTCGGTCGAGAACATAAAAGAAGCCGTTTCGATTGCCCCAGAGCATCAGTTTGAGCGTCTGGCCGTTTGGTGAGGTGTAGTCGACCAACACTGGAATTTGCACGGCATCGAAGTCGTAGTCATCATTGGGGGTAAACTGGAAATACCACTTCAGTTCGCCAGTGTCCGCATCTAAGGCAACGACACAGTCAGAGTAGAGGTTGTCACCGGGACGTTGGTCGGGGTTCCAGTCGGGTCCAGGATTGCCGATACCCCAATAGGTCAGGTTGAGTTCGGGGTCATAGGAGCCGGTCAACCACACTGACGCACCACCATGTTCCCAGGCATCCCCGCCGCCTTCCCAGGTTTCGTGGCCGGGTTCGCCTGGTCCCGGAATTGTGTAGAAACGCCAACTCTCGTCACCTGTTTCGGCATCGAAAGCGGCAATGAAGCCACGAATGCCGTATTCGCCTCCAGCAACGCCAACGACAACCTTGTCCTTTAGGACAAGTGGGGCTAATGTCATTGCATAGCCCAATTCCGGATCAGCTACATCTTTCATCCAAATCGGTTGACCGGACCAGATGTCGATCGCGATTAAGTTCGCGTCGAGCGTCGCCATGAACAGGGTGTCCCCTAAGATTCCGAGTCCACGATTTACAGCACCGCAGCAGGGCCGTGATTCGTTTGATGGCGTGTACTCGTAGACCCAAAACACACGACCAAGCTTCGCGTCGAGTGCCACAACCGTATTGGGTGCTTCAGTAAGATACATGATGCCGTCCACGACCAACGGACTTGTTTCGAAGGCTTGAAGTGAGTCCGCTTGGTGAACCCATTTCAATTCAAGGTCAGTCACATTGTCGGCAGTAATCTGGTTTAACCCGGTGTGCCGCTGGCTATCGTAGCTGCCGGAGTAGGTTAGCCAGTTTTCCGGTTCGTCTGCCGCATTCAGGATTCGTTCGTACGTGACCTGGCCCTCGACTAGCGCCGGAACTGCCAGAAGGGACGTGATCGTGATAGCTGCGATATGACGCGTCATTCCTCTAGTTCTCCAGTCCTCGTAACGACAACAGGTACGCTACGACGTCAGATAGTTCCTGTGAATTAAACATGGTTCCGTAGGCGGGCATAGGTGATTCGTCCATGACCGTAAATTCACTGAGGGAGGATTTCTCTAAAGATCGTAGTCGTTCATTTTGGTCGATCAATTGCACGGTGTAGGTGTCTTCGTTGACCCGACGTCCTTCATATAGTGTTCCGGCTTGGGTGACCACCCGTACAGGACGATTGATCGGAAACATCGAGCCTGTTGGGTCAACCAAAGCACTTTCTAAAAGAGCGGCTGTGCGATTGGCGCCAACGTTACTCAAATCCGGTCCGAGTCGTGATCCCGTCTGTCCAATCCGGTGACAACTCGCACAATCACCCTTGCCGTTGTAGAGTGCTTGACCTCGCGCCACGTTGCCAACCGCTGCGTCAGTGGGGTCAAGATCTCCCATGGTGCGAAGATAGGCCACAAGGCCAGTTAATTCGGCTTCGTTGTATTCCCCTGGTGGCATGGCAGTACCAGGAATACCGTTCCTGATGAGTTCCATCAATTGAGGGTCCGAGGGTGCGCGTTCGAACTCACCCGTGCGAAGGTCGATTCCTGGTACGAGATCACCATTAGGGCCGTGGCAGGTGGTACACGTGCCACTGTAGAGACGCAGACCGATTTGAATATCTGCCTGAGCATACGAGCCGGCGTGCTCTTGCTCAGCGCGTATTAGTGATTGTTGCGTCAGAACGACTATCGTTAACGTCAAACTCAACAGACTGCTCAACGTTTTTGTTACTAACACTCGATTCATGGCGGGCATCCTACCATAGCACTAAGTTGTATTCGAGTTCCCTCGGTGGCTGCAACACATCCGATGGAGGCCTGTGAGTCGATTTCAGATTAAAGCTTCTAGTGTGGCCGTTAGGAGTCGGTAGAAACGCCCGACAGAGCCGATGTGAACTCGTTCATCGGGGGAATGAGGGAATTGAATGACCGGCCCAAACGAAATCATATCCATGCCAGGAGCCTTTTTCCCGAGAATGCCACACTCGAGTCCGGCGTGGATCGCCTTCACCTCTGGCTCGGTACCGAATTCGCGAGTGTGTACCGCCGCAACGACGTTGAGGAGGTGGGAATCGAGATTCGGTTTCCATCCGGGGTATGGCGTGTCTTCCTCAATTTTCGCGCCTGCCAACACACCGCTGGCACGGACCTGCCGGCGTAACGAGTCAAGGGCCGAATCGATTGACGAGCGACTACTGAGACTGATTGTCACCTGGGACCCCGCCTGTTCAACGGTCGCGAGATTGATACTTGTCTCGACGAGGTCCGGAATGTCGTGGCTCATCGTGACCACGCCATGGGGAAGGGCCGCCAGAAGTCCCAAAATGGTTTCCGTCGTGGACTGGCTCCAGGTGAATGGTGTCGGATCAACTGGTTCGACATCTAGCTGGATCTCGGGATCGCTCGGCGCGTATTCAATCTGAATGGCGTCTCGCTCTGCGTCCACGGTTGCCAGAAATTCGTCCTTCATTCCAACGTCGACTGTGACCCGCGCAAAGGCTTCGCGCGGGATTGCATTGTGCGCACTCCCACCGTCGATGTGCCCGAGAGAGAATGGCACGTCGAGATAGGCATTCCAGAGGAGTCGACCTAAAAGCTTGATTGCATTGCCGCGTTGCAGGTGAATGTCACATCCGGAATGGCCACCCTTGAGCCCGGTTAATCGGATGGCCAGCGTCACGGCGGTAGCCTCGGCGTCGGTGGTTGGGGTGTCGAGCGTCAGGCGGCTTTCACCACCCCCCGCGCAACCGACATAGAGAATGCCTTCTTCCTCGGAATCCAGGTTGATCAATTGTTGTCCGGTCAGCAGTGTCGCGTCCAGTTCCGACGCGCCGGTGAGGCCGGTCTCCTCGTCAACAGTAAATAAAAACTCAATGGGGCCGTGGTTAAGGTCAGTCGCTTCCATAATAGCCAGCATGGTGGCTACACCGACACCATTGTCCGATCCGAGCGTCGTGCCATCGGCCGTGAGATATTCCCCGGACCTTTGCGGAATGATCGGGTCTTTCAGGAAGTCGTGAGAATGGCCACTGTTCTTTTCGTTGACCATGTCCAAATGAGATTGAAGAATGGTGGTCGCCGCGGTTTCATGACCTCTGGTTCCAGGCTTCCGCACGACGATGTTCCCAGTGGCGTCGACGGCATAGTCGAGTCCGGTTTCTGTCGCGACGTGGATGACCATCTTCCGCATTTGCGTCTCATTCTTCGATCCACGCGGAATTGTCAGAATCGTGTCGAAGTGGCTCCAGAGGGCAGGAGGGTCGAGTGTCGTCACGAATGTCATCACGGTCTCCTTAAGGCGTGCGACAAGTGAAGTTTTCCGCCACCCAGTTTCTAGCGTTGCTCGCCTCGCCGGCGGGTCCTGTGTAGACAGCCTGGTCCGGGTAGGGGCACAAAGGACGTTCGTTGTCGATCCTGCCGTTGGTGGAATGGGTGGCGATCAGCGCATCAGGCGCGCGCCCGTGCTCGACCCATTCAACCAATGGAGCCAGACGATCCCAGCTGTCCGGACCGACATCTCCACGACAGTGTCCCATGCCCGGCGCGAGAAATAGCCGTGCCCGTTCTCTCGCGGCCTCTATGTCGCCGTTGAACGTTGTTTCGACCACTTGGTCGTAATAGTCGATTGTGGCAGGAGCCACTGTCATGACATCGTTCCAGCCGTGATAGAGGAGTAACTTGCCGTCATTGCGGATGAGGAACCGGCTTAGGTCGGGGTCGGACGCATCCATAATCGACATTAGTAGGTCTGCCTTCCCGTTGGTTATATCGTCGATGTCGAACTGCTGCCAAGACCATTCCGGTGGGTTCCGTTCTCGATTTGGCTGTATCGATGTGTCGGTTAAATCTTGGGTGGTTACCCCGGGGTCGTCTTCGTAGAAGATGTAGTTAAGGTGGTCACCAGCAATACCAAAATTGCCGGGAGTAAAGTCATTGCTCGGGTGTGGAAAGAGACGGCTGCGCCACCCACGTTCAGACCCGAACGGTTTTCCTTGATATACGAGTGTGCCGGTGCTGTCGTGGGTGCCCGCGTAGAGTGTTTCAATCAGCGCCAATTGGGCGCGCGTGAAGCAATTGTCCCGGTTGATGTCATCCAGACACATCATGTCGGCAAGGTCACGCGCTGGCGTAAAGTCACAGCGCGTTGGATCGTTGATTACACCATCAGTCACGCCGTCGACGTCATCACAGGCTGCCATAACCTCTTCCGCTAGCATCACCAGTTTGCGGTCGCTATCCGGTAGGCCATCACCGGTGGTGTCGACGGTGAGGGAAGCTTCAAGGTCGTTTGCGTACACTTGTTGCAGCAGCCATATCCGACTGGCATTAAGTGCTTGATAGTAGTTCACAGGTGCGCCTGCGACGATGCCATCAAAATCGTCGGGGTAGCGCTGGGCTTCCATCAGTCCTTGCCGACCACCTGTTGAGCAGCCTTCAAAATAAGAGTACGCGGGGTTCATACCATAGTAGGCGCGGGTAAGCACCTTACCGGCCGCGGTCGTCAGATGCACCGCTCGATAGCCAAAGTCAATTTCGGCCTGCCGGTTGTTCCATCCAAACGATGAGCCAGGTTCTACGCCGTTGTCGTGACCGGTGTTACTGTTTGCGACCGCATAGCCTTCAGCGACGCGAGCATCGGCAAAATCCAAGTCGCCATCTTTTCCACCATCTCCCCACGTCAAGTAGCGGCCGTTCCACTGATCCGGTAGCGGTAGCTGCGTGTGGAATCCAATGGCCGGAGATAGGATGCCCTTGACATAGCAATAGGTCACCCCGGTGGTGTCACTGTCAACAAGTCTGGCAGATGTCAACGTTAAGCTGCGGAGGTCGAGTAGGGCTTCGCAGGCCGCTCTTGGCGATGTCTGGGCTGTTGAATTGAATTGCACAACCGTTGACAGTGCCAAGGTCAGTCCAAACGCGAAAATGCCGCGCCACAAGTACTGCATCGTTTCGAATTATAGTCGTCTCATGAAGCCGGGTCGCAAGCAGGCGGGCGTCATCTCTCCCCGCGGGCAGAAAAAAGAGATGCGGTGTTGCCTCATTGCCACGTCCAGTGGCTGTCATTGAACACGTCCATCGCATGTGTCGTGTTTTCGGCTTCGATACGAGGCGCCGCTCTTAGAGAAGCGCTTAGGGAAGCCGGTTTATGTGGTTAACTCGTTGGTTCTCCGGTTGGGACGTTTCAGTAACAGAAATGGGATGCCGAATTTCTGGTCGACATGTATCTCATGACAGTTTCTCGGGTCGATGAGACGTGGCCCGAACAGTATCAGCGACAACGGAAGAAGTGTTGTAGCGGTGGGACCGCATTAGCTCTGGTGAGCGGCCAACCTGTTGAGGATGCTCTGGTTGCGGCGATTGCTTGACTCGCCTGACCGGTCGTGCGAGCAGGTCAGGAATAGACGATGAATTCGACTAGATTTTGGTCCGGGTCACGCACGTAGACACTCGTGCCGGTCGCCCGGCCACCGTCGCGGCCGCCCTGGCGCTCACTGGGGCCCTCGATGATGGGGGCTCCCGCTGCGTTGAGGGTGCGGCGCAGTGCGGTCATCGAACCTTCCCAGACAAAACAGAAATCGCCGCAGGGTGGCATCGCCCCCGGAGCCTTGAGTGCGAAGGTCTTTCGTTGCCAGAGACTGGGGCGGTGAAAATTGATCTTGTGGTTACCGACGTGCACGGAGCAGATAGCCTCACCCTCGTTGACGTGAAATCCCAGCGCACGATAGAACGCCACCATCCGCTTGGTGTCTCGCATGGGCACGGCCACTTGGTCGAATCCGGCGATGCGGCCGGCAGTTTCTTGGGAGTGTGTGGCATAGGACCATGGGCCAACGGTTACAGCGGCGCCCATACCAACAACACGTTTCAAAAAACGTCGTCTCGATGACATCTGGGTGTTACTCCTGCCGCAAGGTTTACGGATCGTGTCGAAACCTATCACGGAGGTCGAAGGGAAGTCACTATAATCGAGAGAGAGTGTTCATGACGATCCGACTCGGTCTTCTCGTCCTGGTTCTTACTTGGGCACCTGTCGTGCACGCGGACGACTGGCCTGCGTTCCGCGGTCCCACTGGACAGGGACACTCGTTGGAGCACGGTCTTCCGCTCGAGTGGAGCGAGTCGCACAATTTGGCATGGAAGACGGCAGTCGAAGGGGATGGCTGGTCATCGCCCGTTGTGGCGAGTGGGCGCGTCTGGCTGACGGCGGCCGTCACCGATGATACGACTCGGAGTACGTCTCTGCGTGTCCTAGCCTTCGATGTGGCCAGTGGCGAACCCGTCGTCAACACGGAAGTGTTCTCGATTGGTGACACCGCGGCACCTAATCCCAAGAACAGTCTTGCGTCACCCACACCTGTCGTCTCCGGCGACCGAGTCTATGTGCATTTCGGCGCGTACGGCACAGCTGGTCTGACGACGATGGGCGAACTCGTCTGGTCGACCCGTTTTTCATACGACGCGCAGCATGGCAACGGGGGGTCGCCTATTCTGTATGAGGATTTCCTGATCCTGAGTTGCGATGGGTACGACACGGCATTCGTGGTGGCTCTAGACATTGAAACCGGCGAGGTCCGGTGGCAAGCCCCACGGCCGAATCCAATTTCTCAAGCGTATTCGACCCCGTTGTTGATCACGGTTGGCGATCGTGACGTGCTAATTACTATTGGGGCCTTTCGAACCAGTGCGTTGGACCCCGACACCGGTAACGAACTGTGGCGAGTGGGCTACCCTGATGGATTTTCGAATGTGCCGGCTCCGGTGTTTAGCCGTGACCATGGTCTCGTATTCATCACGACCGGATTTCAGCAACCGGCACTGCTCGCCGTTCGCGTCGATGGGAGTGGCGATGTTACCCCGACGCACGTCGCTTGGCGACTGGGGCGCGGCGCGCCGCATACCCCGTCTCCATTGGTGGTGGGTGACGAACTGTATGTCGTCGGCGACACCGGGATCGTAACCTGTCTTGATGTGGCGACTGGGAAGCGACGGTGGCGTGATCGATTGTGGGGTAATTACTCGGCGTCTCCGGTTTATGCCGATGGCCGAATCTATTTTCAGAGTGAAGAGGGACTGACAACAGTCATTGAGCCGGGCACCGCGTTTCGGGAAGTGGTCAAAAATGAACTTGATGGGAGGACGTTGGCTTCACTGGCGGTGTCAGACGGCTCCTTGTTTATTCGAAGCGACACCCATCTCTACCGTATCGCTGAGAGCGGGGAGTAGGAAGCTTATCTGGCCTGGTGACTCCGCGCTACGGACCGACCCATTCGGCGCTCAGCGCGTCTCGGTCCAGACGTTCGCCGTTTATGAAGACATCGGTTATTGATCGGATATGGCTGATGTCGTCGAGCGGGTTTTCGTCGAGCACGATGAACGTCGCCTGTTTTCCGGCGGTTAATTGTCCGAGGTCGTCGAGACCGAGAAGGGTCGCGGGTCGGCTCGTTGCTGCTTGAATGGTTTCCTGCGGCGTCAGGCCCGCGGCGACCATGAGTTCCAGTTCACGCAATTCGGTGTAGCCGAAGAAATGGTCCTGTACCCCTGAGTCCGCTCCGAGCACGATTTGTGCCCCAGCCGCGTTCAAGTTGGCGAGACTACGCTGCATCGCGGTGTAGGACCTGGTCGCCTGATCTACACGCTCACTGGTACGTCGGTCGAATGTTTCTTTTGCGCGGGTGATGACGTCCTCTGGAACACTTTCGAGGAGCAGCGGGTCGTCCAGCCATTCAGGAGGGTCCTGATGTGTTCCCCGTTCCGAAATGCTTAGGTTCGGCATGACTAGGATGTTGTTACTCGCTATGGCCTCAACCAATGGGCGAGACATTTCTTCGTCGCGCACCAAATGGGCGAATCCGTCGACGCCGGCCTCGACGAGGTCGGCGGCATCAGCCGCGTAGTAGACGTGTGCAATGACCGGCAGGTCGCGGGCGTGCGCCTCGTCAATAATTGTGCGATACAGCTGGGGATCAAGTTTTTCGACGTTTCCGTTCCGATCGTCGACCCAGATCTTCACAACATCAACGCCCCGTCCGGTGAGTTCCCGCACGGCGTCCCGAGCTTCTTCTTCGGTGGTGACGCCGTACGCCGAGGCGCGGAGTGCTGCGGCACCAGGGCCCGCATCAGGCGCCGCCAGGCCGCGCCCGGCGGTGAGTAACCGCGCTCTCCCTGGCATGTCACGCTCTTGGTCAGCACGAATCTCGAACACGACATCTCCGGCATCCGTCCCGAGTGACACAATTGCGCCAACACCGTAATAGGCATAGCGGTTCAAGTGGTCGATAACCGTCGCTCTGGTGTAGTTGGCTGCGTCATAACTGAGGTCATCCTGGTAGCCCACGTGGCCGTGATATGACACCAACATAGGCATGACGGTTTTTCCGGAGAGGTCCACATTTGCGGCGCCTGGCGGGAGTCCTAACTCGCCTCGCCTGCCAACAGCCATAATACGACCGTCATCAACCAGGAAGGCGGAGTCGTCAATCGGGTCGCTATCGGTCCCGGGAATGAGGACCGCACCTTCATAGAGTCGCGCGGAACTCGTCGGTAGCGGCTCTGTGGGTTCGTTCTCCGTGCTACCGCAGGCCAGTGCTTGCAGCATGACGGTAAGAGCTAGGAGCGGCAGTTGAGCACGGTGACGCAGGCGGGTCTTCAAACGGGACATAAATGAAGACTGATGCACGATGACGTGTGTGTCCAAAACAGGCGGATTATACGCCTGTTTTGGACAAATGCTCGTGATTACCCTCAGTGAAGTGTTCTGGCGCTTTCATTAATGCATGTCAGCCATCAATTAAGGTTGAGGTCCCTGTTAGAATGGGAACTGGCAGATCGAGAAGACGATCACTCGCCTGTTCTTGTCAGTTCGCACATCGGACCTGGATATGGGTCCGACCGTCTGTCTTATTCATGTTGGGGGCGTCACGGCTTCGACGGAGATAGCGGAATCGTAGGAGGCATGCCGAGCACCATCGACTCGTTAATCCGATGGAAAAACCTGTAACTGCGGACTCGCAGCTTGCACTCGCTGCTTAATTAAGTAGCGCGTCTACCTCGTGCACGTCCACGGCGTGAGGATAGATGCCATACAGTGGGCTGGTCATCACGCGTGGCACCGACACGGGATGATGAGATTAATCGGGGCTGGCCACCGGTGATTTCTGCCACTCTTTGACACCGGCGGTGAGATGTAAAGAGCGGACACGCATGTAGAGTCTTACGGAGACGTATTTTCGGACGCGGGTTCGACTCCCGCCGCCTCCACCATTTTTCCCCTGTCAACACAGGAGCTTTGTCATTCCACTGTTGACAGTGGGGGACAGCTAAGTGGAAATGGCCCAACCCGTTAGGATCAGAAGTGCCGTGCAATTACGGTAGTTTTGACTAACTTAGGAGATGTTCATTGACAGGTTGCAGCTTAGAGGATAAATTTACTGGGTATATTTTCCTTTCTCACGGGTCGTCTGGGCTCTTTAAAGCTTAGTCGGGTCTTGGAGGTTATCGACATGCGAAGTGCCACATTTGGTGCAACGGTTGTTGCCGC
>CAYFER010000024.1:0-35323 GCA_964342185.1 uncultured Vicinamibacteraceae bacterium
CTAGACTTCGATCGCCACCACCACCGCCGCCACCACCACCGCCGCCACCGCCACCGCCGCCACCACCACCGCCGCCGCCACCACCGCCTCCCACCGAGGAAGAGTTGTTTGAGCGGATGAGCTTAGAGGAATTGAATGATACTTCGCCGCTTGATCCTGTCTTCTTTAACTACGATGAAGCTGAGATTTTGCCCGAGGCGAGACGGATACTACAACGGAACGCCGATTGGCTTCGACGGTGGTCTTCTACCAGTATCATGATTGAGGGACACTGTGACGAGCGAGGTACCAACGAGTACAACCTTTCGTTGGGTGATGAAAGGGCAGCTGCAGTTCGAGATTATCTTGTGAGTCTTGGAATTCCAGGTAATCGTGTGCGAACTTTGAGCAAGGGCGAAGAAGAGCCTTTCTGTAATGATTCACAGGAAGGTTGTTGGTCGCGTAACCGACGTGGCCACTTTCTTGTCACGGCTAAGTAGCGCAAGTTAAGAACTTATTTGTTCAGATAATTCAAATCGGGTAGTGAGTTGGCGATCAGCTCACTACCCGATTTTTTTTGTCCCGTGTGGCGTTACACACGGCACGGTCAACTGGCTGAGCAACTGTGAAACTGAAATTCGGTGCCGTGCGAGAACACGATTACCACATAGCAGTACCGGGATATCGTTACTGAATTCTTCCTGGAGTTCAGGCCGCTTGGAGATGTCAATTTCGGTTAATCCGATCGGATGTTTAAGACTAACCTTGTCGATGATCGACTTCATTATGTCGCAAAGATGACAGCCTGGACGTGTGTATAAAGTCAGCTCATTCATCTTTCGAAATATGTTGCGTGATATCTAAGGCGGCGGCGAGAGGATCCGCCGCCGCAGTGATAGGCCGCCCCACGACCAAGTAACTGGCGCCGGCTTGAATTGCGGCGGAGGCATCCATCGTTCGTTTCTGGTCGTTCAGTATGTCGACCGTAGGATTTCTGATTCCGGGTGTGACCACAATAAACTCATCACCACATATTTTTTTAATCAACTCAATCTCTAGCGGTGAGGCTACGACTCCATCAATTCCAGCTGATTTTGCAAGTTGTGCGAGTGATTCAACTTGTTGCCGCACAGAACGTGAGATACCCAAGTCATGTAGGTTGTTATCATCAAAGCTAGTGAGTACGGTGACGGCCACTATCTTGGGACCGTCTTTCAACCGTGCCGCTGCTTCCTTCGCCGCAACCAGCATGTCGTGTCCCCCTGAGGCATGGACCGTCAACATCCAGACGCCAAGTTCCGAAGCTGCACGTACCGCGGCCGCGACGGTAGTCGGAATGTCGTGATACTTGAGATCAAGAAAAATTCGGTGTCCCGAAGAGGCCAAGTCTTGGACCAGCTTGGTTCCTTCAGCACAAAATAGCTGACTGCCGATTTTGAAGCCACCGGCGACGTCTCGAAGTTGGTCCGTAAGTTCGAAGGCGCGATCGGATGAGTCTACGTCAAGGGCAACTAGGAGCTGGTCCATGTTTCACCAGTGTTTGTCTGCAACTCAGAGAGGTCAATAGAATTGACGATATCTTGGACTGACAGGTGGCCGTGACGACGCAGATATTCAGTGAGGCCTTTCAAAAGTTTCGACCAAATAAAGGGGTCCACGAAGTTTGCGGTTCCAATTTGCACAGCGTCCGCTCCGGCAATCATAAATTCAACAACATCATCTGCGCTGGCAATACCTCCCATTCCCATAATGGGAATCTTTACTGCTTCCCGGCATTGATGAACCATCCGAATTGCGATAGGTCGAATGGCGGGACCACTAAGGCCTCCGACAACATTAGATAATTTTGGCCGCCGTGTTTCCACATCGATAGCCATGGCCAAAAAAGTGTTTACCAAGGACACGCCATCAGCCCCGGCTTCTTCGGCTGCACGGGCAAAGGAAGCGATATCTGTGACATTGGGCGTGAGCTTAGGAATTACAGGCAACTTGGTGACTTTTCGTACAGCTTCGACAACGTTGTAAGTGCCGTTCAAGTCACACCCGAAAGTAATACCTCCGTCCTTGATGTTAGGACAGGAGATGTTTAACTCAAGGGCCGCTACGCCTTCTGTGTCAGAAAGAATCCGTGTAAGCTCTGCATATTCGTCAATTGTCGAACCGCAGATGTTTACAAAGATATTGACTCTGTGTTCACGAAGCGCCGGAAGTTGGTCATCGATAAAACGATGGACCCCGATGCCTTGGAGGCCGATGGCGTTTAACATTCCGCTCGGCGTTTCAACGATTCGCTGAGGAGGGTGTCCTTGGCGCTCGTCTAGAAAGAGTCCTTTGACCGCGATGCCGCCAAGAGTGGAGAGGTCGACCACATCAGCGTATTCAAGGCCGTATCCGAAGCATCCGCTTGCAGCTACTAAGGGATTAGGCAGCCTTAAGTCTCCCAATTGCACACTGAGATCTACAGAATTCATGATCAAGTTACGGTCATATAAGTTCAGGCCACACAACTCGGTTTCCGCCGAATACGGGTCCTTCTCGACACGACCGGACCAGCTGTGATGACGTAGTATTCGATTGCACGTGAATGGGCACTACACAGCTGTAGCATCCTCCTAGACCACATCCCATCACCGGCTCCAATGAGACTTCTGATGATCTCCCGTGGGTGTGTGCCAGTTCCGCGACCACTTGCATCATTGCAGTCGGGCCGCACGCGTACAAGCTAAGAGGTTGGTCTGTCGATACGGCTTGAAGTTCGCGAGCAAGCGGAAGCGTCACTAAACCAGTCTCACCACGGCTGCCGTCTTCGGTAGCCAACACAAGGTGCACACCTAGTCGCTTGAATGACTCTAGGTGAACCAAATCGACTGTTGAACGTCCACCATAGAAAAGAGTGGTTTCAACCTGCTGTTCGCGTAGTGTTTCGGCAAGGGTCAGGAACGGTGCTAGACCAACACCGCCTGCGACCATCCAAGCTGCTCTGGGAGAACTAACGATCGAAAAGGGATGACCTAATGGTCCTAGGCATTGCAGGCGTTCACCGGCTTTAATATTGAAGAGTTTCCGCGTGACCGTGCCGACCGGTTTGTTGAGTAGGGACAGTCCTTTTGATTCTCCATCCTCATTCCGCAAGATTTCGAAGATTGAAAAAGGTCTTCGCAGAAGAGGTTCTGAGTCTAGGGTTTGTTTAACCATGACAAACTGGCCGGGTTGAGCTTGCGTGGCGATCTCTGGAGCTGCAATCGCAACTACGTTGTAATTCGGGGAGAGCCGATTATTTGACAAGACCACTGCATCAACATCTATCGGCATGACCGAAAGTATACCTGAAGGGTTTTCTATCATTCCGAAGAGTTTCGACACATTTGCACGGACGCCGTTCTCGACACTTCTCCAGAAAAAAGAATCTAATTTACTTTTCGCCACGACCAGCGTTCATCGTCTGGCCGATGATTACTGAACCTGATAAGATTATTCCAATCTCTTTAACGGTGACCCGGCGAGATCACGAAGAGGGTATTTTGAAACTCACTATTTACTGTCGAAGTAAAACTGTCTTTCTAGGGCCCAGGTCTTGGGACACCTATTCCTTTCAACCGTCATTGTTTGTTGAATATCAGCCTTTGCGAGGTCGACTTTGCCTACGGTGATTGAGGCTGATCGAATTGGGCGTGCGCTGACGCGAATATCCCATGAGATCGTTGAGCGGAACCGCGCTTTCGAGGAACTGGCAATCGTCGGAGTTCGCACGCGTGGCGTGCCAATCGCTGAAAGGATTGCGAAGAACGTGCAGGGAATTGTCGACCGAGAGATTCCTTGCGGAGCACTCGATATTACTTTGTATCGAGATGATTTAATGCGACAAACGGTCGGACCTCAACCATTGCTTCGCGAAACTCAAATTCCATTTTCTATTGATGACCGGCGGATCCTCTTAGTTGACGACGTTCTGTACACCGGTCGCACCGTGCGGGCGGCGCTGGATGCATTGGTCGATTTCGGGCGTCCGCAATCTATACAACTTGTAGTTCTAGTTGATCGTGGTCATCGAGAATTGCCGATTAAGGCGGATTACGTCGGCAAGAACTTTCCCACTTCGCCGAAGCAGAGTGTTCGGGTCAAGCTGATTGAGATCGATGGTATTGACGAGATTCAGGTGGTTGATGGAGAAGCCACGTGAATGAACAAGCTGATTCAATTTCTTCGAGTGACACGAATGTCAACCGACCGAAACTGAGGTCGCGACATCTTCTGAGTATTTCCGATCTCTCAACGGAAGAAATTCTCCTGATTTTGGAGACTGCACAGGCTATGAAGGAGATTGGCACACGTCCGATCAAGAAAGTACCTACGCTTCGCGGGAAGACGGTCGTCAACTTGTTTTTTGAACCAAGCACAAGAACACGCACGTCGTTTGAAATTGCCGAAAAGCGGCTAAGTGCTGATGCTCTGAACGTCGCAGCGATGACATCAAGTTTACTGAAGGGTGAGACACTTGCGGATACCGCAAGAAACCTCGAGGCTATGGCGCCTGACATGATCGTTTTGCGGCACGGTGCTTCTGGGGCATGTCATATGCTTGCAGACATCGGCAACTCTCGAATCATTAATGCCGGAGACGGAATGCATGAGCATCCGACTCAGGCACTTCTGGATGCATTAACGATTCGTGAACACAAACCTTCTATCAAGGGCAAGAAAGTTGCGATTGTTGGTGACTTGGCACACAGCCGAGTGCTCCGGTCGAATGTAATTTTGTTGAACGCCTTAGGTGCGGAGGTCTGGGTTTGTGGTCCGGCCACATTGATGCCTCGAGGGATTGATCGCTTTGGAGTGACGGCAACAACGTCGGTCGATGCGGCCGTGAGTGAAGCGGATGTAGTCATGATGCTCAGAATTCAGACCGAGCGAATGCGTGGACATTTTTTTCCGTCATTGAGGGAATACTTTAGACTCTTCGGTCTTACTAGAGACCGACTTCGGTTAGCCAAGGCGGATGCGATTGTTTTGCACCCAGGTCCGCTGAATCGAGGTGTCGAAATCTCCTCAGAAGTTGCGGATGGGCCTGACTCAGTGATTTTGGAACAGGTCTCAAACGGTGTGGCTGTGCGGATGGCGATTCTGTATTTACTAGCTGGGTCAGAAGGGGGAGGCTGAGCATGCCTGACCACACCAATTCTTTAATATCGGGCTCCTTGTTACTCAAGGGCGGACGTGTTGTTGATCCTGAGCATCGTCGAGATGGGATCTTTGACGTCAAGATCGAGAATGGCCTAATTTCGAAGGTCGACAAAGGCTTGTCTTGCGATGACGCAACCGTCATTGAAGTGCCGGCGTCAATAGTGATCTGTCCGGGGCTGGTAGATATTCACGTACACCTCCGAGAACCAGGCCAAGAACACAAGGAAACTGTTGCAACTGGGGTGCAGGCAGCTGTAGCCGGTGGTTTTGTGGGAGTGGCCTGTATGCCCAATACCGAACCGGTCAACGATCATAGTGGAGTGACCGAGTTGATTCTTCGAAGAGCCGAAGAAGCTGGATTATCCAAAGTCTATCCGATTGGTGCTGTGTCGATTGGATCGAAGGGCGACCAGATGACTGAGTTCGGTGAATTACACCGAGCAGGCTGTGTGGCGGTTTCTGACGACGGCCACCCGGTGGCGGACAGTCTTTTGATGCGTCGAGCTCTAGAATATGCGTCCATGTTTAATATGCCTGTTATTAATCACTGCGAGGATCCGTCGTTAAAGGGTGATGGTTCGGCACACGAAGGTTATAACGCCGCTGTCCTTGGTCTTAGGGGGATTCCTGGTGCGGCAGAATCAATTATGGTCGAACGTGATGTCTCATTGAGCGAACTTACGGGTGGGCATGTTCACGTAGCTCATATGAGCAGCCGAGGCTCACTTCGAGCAGTCCAATCGGGAAAGGACCGCGATATTTCTGTGACGTGCGAGGTGACACCACATCATTTTGTGTTAACCGATGAGAGCTTAAGTTACGACACCAACCTCAAGATGAATCCGCCACTACGTGAGGTGGCTGACCGGGATGCGATGATCCAGGGGCTTGTGGATGGCAGCATCGATGTCATCGCTACCGATCATGCTCCGCACCACGCGGACGAAAAAGCTGTGGAGTTCGACAGTGCACCATTTGGAATTGTCGGCATCGAAACGGCTGTGCCATTGGTTCTTGACCGACTGTTGCACACAGGAACGTTGTCATTGTCCCGGATAATAGAACTTTTAGCCGTCAATCCTGCCCGTGTTCTAGGTTTGGAGGCGGGCAGTTTGCAAGCAGGAAAGCCCGCTGACATCACGTTTCTTGCACCTGAGTCGACCGTGGAAATTTCAGCAGCAGCATTTCGATCGAAAGGACGAAACACGCCTTTCGATGGTTGGAAGCTGCAGGGTGCGGTGGCTGGTACGATGGTCCGGGGTCGGATGGTCTATAAAGCTAGTGGTGTTACGGGGGCTGAGGTTTTCGATGAAGTGGCTACCAGTTAGTGAAATGGAGCTAAGAGGGTATTAGGTTATGGAAGAAACGCCAATAGTGAGACTTTATCGATGAACCCTGATTTACCTCCGAACACCCAACGTGAAGAAGACATTCGCCGGAAAGCTCTACGCAACCTCCAACGCTGTGAAATGCTCATAGTTGACGGGCATTTCGACTATGGCAACGGGTACCACGGTTCTGCATATGTCAATCCTCATCAACTGTTTCAAGAGCCTTCTCTGATATGGCGCTTGGCTCAGGATCTAATAGATCTTCTACCGGGAGAATTAGTTGATCGGACTGAAGTAGTGGTTGGGCCAGTGACGGGTGGAGCTCTACTGGCTCATACAATTGCTGGATTACTTGATGGTCGACGCAGTCTTGTACATGCGCCGTGCAAGTTTGCACCGTTCACCGTTGACCGGACTACTGGGCTAATGCTGAGACAAACTTACACTCGAATCTTGTCAGGTAAGCATGTTCTTCTGGCTGACGATGTTTGTAATACTGGGAAGACGTTGAAACATTGTGCTGAGTTGGTCGCCGAGGCTGGTGGCGTAGTAATTGGGACAGTTGTTATACATGACCGGCTAGAAGCACTTGCCGAGTCGAAATTTCCTCATATCGCGCTTGCCGAGTACAAGGCCCCACAGAATTTTCAAGTCGACGAGTGTCCTCTTTGTGCAACTGGAGTTCCAGTTACGGCGTTCTAGCGCTTGGGTCACCACGGGTTACCGGATCCGTTGACCAGAAGTGAAAGTTGTCAGTGTTGCGAGATCGGACTACAGATCAGCGATTACATTCAGTTCGAACCGTACTCGATCGACTTTATCTAGATTTTGATCGCCAGCAAGATGTTACGGATCCAATCCAGCTTGTACATCGTTATTCCGATCCGGCGGATCAAGAAATCGTTGGTTTTCTTGCATCGGGCCTCGCCTTTGGACGGGTAAGCAGTGTACTCAAGTCTGCCGAAGGTCTCTTATCGGAGATGGGTCGGTCACCCGCTTCGTTCGTGCGTGAATTTAACCTACGTCGTACGAATCGGCGTATTAGGGAACTTCGCCATCGCTGGGTAGGTGGACATGATTTGCTGGCCCTTCTGGCGGTGTTACGCCACATACTTGAGACCGAGGGGTCGATCGAACAGTTCTTCCTCCGAGGTTACGATCGAGCGGCTGAGGATATAGGGTCGGCACTCGACAACTTTTGCACACGCGTGCGCACAGTTGACCTTAGTCTGATCTATCGTGACCTGACCTCCCCTCAAGGTGTCTGGTATTTTTTTCCGAAGCCGTCAGCTGGTAGTGCGTGTAAGCGGCTGAATCTTTTTCTTCGTTGGATGGTTCGGTGCGACCACGTGGATTGTGGAGTTTGGTCTCGAGTTGACCGTTCTCGGCTTGTAGTACCACTGGATACGCATGTTGTCCGAGTCAGTCAGTGTTTAAGACTGACCTCATATAGGACTCCAGGCTGGCGGATGGCAACGGAGATTACGAAAAATCTCCGGCGACTAGATCCTGGTGACCCAGTGAAATATGACTTCTCAATGTGTCATCTAGGAATGCAGAATGCATGTGGGTTTAGGCGGTCGCAGCAGGACCAGGATTGTCCGTTACGGGGAGTATGCCGGCCATCCTATGATAAACCGCAAGGGTCTCATCAATCATCCGTTCGGCGCTAAAGAGTTGACGTGCCCGTTTGGATGCAGCTTGGCCATAGCGCACTTGAAGAGTCTTGTCCTGAAGAATGTTGAGAATTGCGTCTGCGAGAGACCGCGGGTCATGAGGTGAAACCAACTGGCCTGTTTTTCCTGGGTCAACCAATTCTGGCAAGCCACCAACGTTGGTCGCAACGACTGGCCGACCACAGGCCATGGCATCTATTACTGACGTTCCCAAACCTTCGCTCAGGGAGCTCATTACAAAGACATCGAATCCCTTTTGCAGTGACAACACATCCGAACGAAATCCAGTAAGTAGTACCTGTTTCTCTATATTCAAACTCCTGATCTGCCGTCGAAGTGTCGCTTCTAGCACTCCTTGACCCACGATTAAGAATTGAGCATTAGGAATTTTACGAATTACCAACTGCGCTGCTTTAATCAAATGTTGTTGACCCTTGTCTGGATCGAGTGCACCTACATTTCCCACGATCGGTGCATTCTCTGGAAGAGAAAACGTTTCATGTAGGTTGAGACGAGGAGCCGCGTCCAAATTCATTAAGTCCACGCCTTCGTAAACGACATCGAGTCGTTTCGGTGGGATACCGTCGTTGGCTAGTGTCGTCCGGATGAACGAAGACGCACAGATGAAACGATCGACCCGGCGATATTTCCAGCGTGAGAACATGTTTTGTCCCAACTGGAAAATCACCCGCCTGGATGCTACGACACGAGTCGGTATGCTTGTTCTTACGAATGACATAGCCAGCGCGGCAACTGCAACTGCATGTGCGTCGTGGACATGTAGGATGTCAGGCTGCCGTTCTTGGATTAGCCGAGCGAGCTTCCACCCTGCCAGAACGTCCATTTCTGTCCGTGGAGTCAACGGAATTAGGTCGTCTGTTTCTTGCAGTCGCCGGCTTAGTTCTCCGTCAGGATGGGCAATGATTGTAGCTTCATGTCCCCGTGCGCGGAGCCCTCGAACAGTGAGTAGCACTTGGTTCTGGCCACCCCGCCACGTCCGGGCGGTGTCCACGTGAAGTGAAACCATCAGTTAGTCTGAAGCCCTTTTTGATTTTGGCTGTTGTTCCCACAGCTTGGCGTATTTGCAAAACACGTAATAAGTATTCATTAACGAAACGATCAATCCAGGCAAATAGTCTGAAAAGCCTCTACGCCAGATGTAGTTTCTGAAAAATACGAGGGGAGGGTAAGCAATTAGGTCAAGCCAGTTAGTTCGCCGGCCATCAGTCATCATTTGTGCTGCAGCGAGCGTCGTATAGCGATTCATCCGAGAAAGATGCTCGCCGATGTCTTTGTACGAGTGGTGATAGAGTTCTGCGCGAAGCGAACCGACGCGACCTTGGACACGTACTGATTCATGGACATACCGACTGTTCCACTTTGCTACCCGGCGGTCGTACAAGCGAAGCTGTCGGTCAGGATACCAGTCCGTAGAGCGGATCCATCGACCGAGATACCTTGTCGTTCGAGGGATCCGATAGCCTTGCATCACTGGTGCGGACTGCATCAGGGCTTGAATTTCTTCTGCTAATTCTTTCGAGACGCGCTCATCAGCGTCGATCGATAAGACCCAATCGTGACTAGCAAGGCCAGTGGCATAGTTTTTCTGCGAACCGTAGCCCTCCCACTGTCGGGTTGTGACCCGTTCTGTATAGCGTTTCGCTATTTCGATTGTTCTGTCTGAGCTTCCCGAATCAACTACGACGACATCGTCGACCCATTTAACCGATTCAAGTGCGTCAGCAATGTTTTCTGCTTCGTTCTCTGTAATGATGACGACCGACAGGTCTACCACGAGACCGAGTCTATCACCGATCTTGCGGTAGTTCTCCATGTGGTCAGCCTGTATACTGAGCCGAATACATCAGACTGGACAGCGTTCTTCCCAGTTATGAAATCCGATCAGGTCGTAGACTTATTCACCCAGTGTGGCGCGCTATTGGAAGGTCATTTTCAACTGTCGTCTGGGCTTCATAGTCCTGGATATCTCCAGTGTGCATTAGTGTTACAACATCCAGAATTCGCTGAAATACTTGGTGTGGCGGTTGCCCAACGTGTAGAGGAATGGAGACCCAATGTGGTGTTGTCTCCCGCCCTTGGCGGACTTCTCATCGGCCATGAGGTCGCGCGTGCACTTGGCGTGTCGGGTCTCTTTGTGGAGCGCCGTGAGGGTAAGATGTCATTGCGACGTGGGTTTCAACTTCGTCCGGGAGAACAAGTGCTGGTTGTGGAAGATGTCATTACGACCGGTAAGTCGACTCGAGAAACAATTGGCGTTGCCCGTGACCTTGGGGCAGAAGTTATAGGTGTCGCGTCGGTGATAAATCGAGGTGGTACCGATGTTGATTTTGGCATCAGGTTTGAGACTCTTGCCGAAGTATCCTGGCCGACGCACCAGCCGACTGAATGTCCACAGTGTGCTAGCGGCGTTCCCATTATGAAACCGGGGTCTCGGCCCGGTTTGTGATTTTGGGGGACCTTGGGAGCTTGCGAACTTTCAAACTTTCCATTGCCTATGATGGCACCAATTACGCAGGATGGCAGCGTCAATTGGGTGTCGATACGATTCAAGCCCGTCTGGAAGCAGCTGTTGCAGAGATTGAAGGCAGTCACGTTACGGTTCATGGCGCAGGTCGGACAGATTCAGGGGTTCATGCGTTGGGCCAGGTTGCTAGTTTTGAGATAGAGCATGGCATTACTGCATCCGCGCTTAGGCGTGCTCTAAACGCCAAGCTGCCAGAAGATATACGTGTGCGCGATGTGGGAACGGTTTCACGATTGTTTCATGCCCGTTTTAAAGCACGTCGCAAGTCATATCAATATCGGATCAATTGTGCGACGGTAGCAAACCCTATGGAGTGTCGGTTCGCGTGGCATATCGGGGATGCTCTGGACTTGGCTGTAATGCGCCAGGCCGCCGTTGCGTTGATTGGCCAACACGATTTCGCGTCATTTCAGACGGCCGCTACTGTGGCGGAGGTCACCACAACGGTTCGTACGATTTTCGCGATCGAAATTCGCGTGAAACCGGACGGAATTGTCACAATTGACGTCGTTGGTGATGGCTTTCTTCGTTATATGGTGCGTACCATCGTTGGCACTCTGGTTGAGGTTGGCCTTGGTAGAAGAGAGGCCAACGATATGTCAGACGTTCTACTTGCTAAGTCGCGTGCCCTGGCAGGGCCAACTGCTCCGGCCATGGGGCTGTGTTTGGTAGCCGTAGATTACTCAGACACTTGAATACCTTGTTAACACCTTTTATCATAATAACTTAATCTGTCTTGTTGCTCGATTCCTGCCATGAGTCTTGAAGAAGTTCTGGCGTGGGTTCCAACAGGCTCAAAGGAAGCCAACCTAACCCACCAGCTCCATTTCGACCGTTTGCCTGATCACGTTGCAGTGATTATGGACGGTAACGGTCGTTGGGCGGCTGAACGCCGCTTGCCTCGGATTGAGGGGCATCGGGCAGGTATCGACTCCGTCCGAGAGGTAGTCGAATTGTCAGCTCGAGTCGGCATCAAGGTGCTTACGCTTTATGCCTTTTCGGTCGAGAACTGGAAGCGGCCGGCAGCTGAAGTTTCGATGCTTATGGGACTCCTCAAGCGGTATCTTCGTCTCGAGCTTACGACTCTGATCGACAATAATATTCGCTTCAACGTTATAGGCCGGGAAACGGAATTGTCGGACGATGTGCGGAGTGCATTGATACTTGGTCAGCAGAAGACCAAATCCAACACAGGAATGGTGTTCAATATTGCACTCAATTACGGAGGGCGGGCAGAAATCGTTGATGCAGCTCGGCAGGCAATCGACCAAGGCGTGAGTTCAAAAGATCTTGATGAAGTTCGATTCGAAAGACTGTTGTACACGGCGGGACAGCCCGACCCTGATTTACTAATCCGTACAAGTGGTGAAATGAGAGTGAGCAACTTTTTGTTGTGGCAAATCGCATATTCTGAGATCTGGGTCACCGAAACCTTGTGGCCTGACTTTCGGTCTCTCCATCTTCTTGAAGGCATTCTTGCCTATCAGAAACGTGACCGCCGCTACGGTGGCATCAATGTTGAAGCCGCCAGCATGGAACGCTAGGGGTGTTCTGTTAGAAGTATGACCCGTGTGCTCAGTGCTCTTGTTCTTCTTCCCGTCTTTATCGGTGTTATCTGGTTTCTTGCACCGATCTGGACGCTGGCAGTTGTGGAACTGGTTCTCCTTGTCGCTGTTTTGGAGTATTCAGAAATAGGGTCCAGGATAGGCGCATCATTTTCTCCGTCGGTGACAGCCAGTGCAGCAATGGTTACTTGTGCGGCCTTTGTACTGGTTCCCGGTTTTTTCCCAGTTGTTTTGATGCTGGCGACTGTGGGCATTATTCTCGTCGAGTTATCTCATAGGCGTCAGTCGACGCTTATGTCAGTGTCGGCCGCAACATTGAGTTTGCTGTATTTGGCAGTTCCTCTTGGAGTGTTGGCAGCACTCCGATTTCGGTTCGGCCCAGAAGTTCTTCTTTTGCTCATTGCAACTGTCGTGTCTAGCGACACTTTGCAGTACTACGGTGGACGAGCCATCGGGAGACGTCCACTCGCTCCTGCGATTAGTCCCAATAAAACTATTGCTGGTTCCGTATTTGGGTTAGTAGCAGGTATTACCGTGATGGGACTCGGCGGTTATTGGTGGCTTCCTGAGATTGGTTTGATGTTGCGATTCTTACTGGGAGCCAGTCTAGCTGGTCTAGGTATTGTCGGCGATCTTTTTGAGTCGAGTCTCAAGAGAACTGCAGGAATTAAGGATGCTTCATCTTTGATTCCTGGCCACGGTGGGGTTTTGGACCGTGTGGATGGGTTTATGTTAACGGCTCCAGTCTACTATACGGTTGTTCTACTAACGATTTAGGGCATATCGGTGAAACGAATTTCGATTCTTGGTTCCACAGGCTCAATAGGCCGTAGTGCCCTCGACGTTGTGGCTTCGCATCCTGACCGCCTAAAGGTCGTCGGTCTTGCGGCCGGTACAAACGTTGACGAGTTTGTCCAACAGGTTTGTCAGTTTAAACCGCATCTGGTTGCGATGGGTTCGTCAACGTCGATGCAGGAAGTCAAACAGGCGTTGGGTTCCGTGACCAACCTTGGTGAAATTTATGGTCCTTCTGGCTCTGAAGGTCTTGAGGCAGTGGCGCTACTTCCTGATGCCGATATCGTTTTGTGCGCTACGTCTGGAACGGCGGCCCTGCAGGCAGTTCTGGCTGCGATAAAAGCTGGAAAAACTATTGCACTTGCCAACAAAGAAGTACTGGTTATGGCTGGAGCTCTGATGATGGAGGAAGCGCGGGTTCACGACGTTAGGATCTTACCTGTCGATAGCGAACATAATGCCATCCACCAGTGTTTGCATGGTCGTGCCGTGCGGGATGTCAAGCGACTTATCTTGACAGCCTCTGGCGGACCGTTTAAGGACTGGCCTGCAGATAAACTAAGGAGCGTTACGCCCACCGAAGCATTGGATCACCCGACTTGGAATATGGGGCCAAAAATCACTGTGGATTCGTCCACGTTAATGAATAAGGGGCTGGAGGTCATTGAAGCGCGATGGTTATTCGATTTTGGTCCTGACCGTATTGACGTCGTTGTGCACCCGCAATCGGTTGTGCATTCATTTGTTGAGTTGTGTGACGGATCGATGATCGCCCAGCTAGGTGTGGCCGACATGCGTCTGCCAATCCAATACGCGCTGTCGTATCCCGACAGATGGGAGACTCAGTTGCCCTCGCTCGATCTGACTGAGTGTGGGAGTCTGGATTTTTCCCAGCCTGATGTCAGTCGATTTCCCTGTCTTGATTTGGCGTATCGTGCCTTACAGAGTGGGCCTGCATTCCCCGTCATTCTCAATGCTGCGAACGAGATCGCCGTTGAGGCGTTCCTTGAGGGACGCCTTTCATTTCTTGGTATCTCTTCCTTAATTGACCAAGCTTTGGAGGGTGGAGTGCGGCAAGGTTGGTCTGCCGTTGAGTCGCTGGCTGCCGTAATTGAGGTTGATGGTTGGGCTCGTCGGTTTTCACGTGAGCTCGTTGGCAGGATAGAATCGAAAGAGCGATGATCTACCTTGAACTCATTGGTTTACATTGGTTGGGCTCGGAGTATTGATTGACTACTATTCTGGCATTTGGATTCGTTATTGGGGTCTTGGTGTTTGTGCACGAGCTCGGCCATTTCTTGGCGGCTCGCCGGGTTGGCGTGCGGGTGTTGACGTTCTCTGTGGGATTCGGACCTAAGCTGGCCAAGTTTCGCAGGGGCGATACTGAATATTGCATCAGTGCTATCCCTTTAGGTGGGTTTGTAAAGATGGCCGGTGAAAACCCGGATGGTCATCATACCGGCGCGGATGACGAATTTATGTCCAAGTCGAAATGGGAGCGGTTCCAGATATTGATTATGGGACCGGTAATGAATTTCCTCCTTGCGATCATTGTGATGACCTTTGTGTTGTATCAGGGGGCAGATAGACCGGTTTTCGAAGAGGAGCCGCCGGTCGTTGGGATGGTCACGGAAGGTTCAGCTGCCGAAAGCGCTGGAATTCAAGTCGGGGACAGAATTGTAAGTGTTGAAGACCAGGCGACCGATACTTGGAAGGAGCTTAGTTTGGCGCTTGGGATTCGGGCAGGGCAGAGCTTTTCTCTTGTTGCCCGTGACTCCGGGGGGTCGAGCCGTACCATCAACGTGAGTTCAGATTCGCAAAATGACATAGCCTCAATTGGCCTTGGCATTCAACCGATTATCCAACCGCAGATTACCAGTGTTACTCCGGGTGAACCGGCTGACTTGGCGGGAATAGAGTCCCGGGACGTTATTGTTGCTTTGAATGGAAATCCCGTTACCAGCGCAGAATTAGTCGCACGAATTAACGCGAGCGCAGACCGGACATTGGGCCTTACCATTCGGCGGCGTGACACCCTAAAGGAAATACAAGTAACACCTGCCCTTGTTGGGGATGTTGGTTTGATCGGTGTTGGGTTGAGTGCTTATGAGGTTACTACGATCGAGCCAGGTTTTTTGGAGGCCTTTAACCTTAGTCTTGAGCAGAACTACGAATGGGCAGGCTTGATCTTTCAAACGGTGGGCGGCTTGCTGACCGGCGGGGTTTCGGTTAATCAGCTGGCTGGCCCAATCGGGATTGCCCAAGTTTCCGGTCAGGCCGCCGGACTGGGTTTGGTCGCGCTGTTTAATTTGATGGCGCTGATATCCGTGAACTTGGGAGTGCTCAACCTGCTACCTATACCAGTGCTCGATGGTGGCCATATCCTGATCTTAGCTCTCGAAGGTGCATCTGGCCGTGATTTTAGTATGCAACTCAAAGAGCGGATGATGATGGTCGGTTTCGCGCTATTAATGACATTGATGGTTACTGTGATTTACAACGACCTGATGCGTATTGACTGGATAGAGAGGGTCGTCCCGTGGCGTTAATGCGGTAGGATTGCGGTTCCTTTCTAAGAACCAGTTTTTCTCCATTGTGATGTAGCGGGTCGAACGATCATTCCGTTAGGGAGTTCTACTCCGTATAACTCTGAGTGTAGTGACTAACTACCAATACCTGTGAAGTCCGGCTACAAAATCGTCTCGTTGCAACGAGAGCTTCGTCCAATGCTCTCACTTGCGCTTCCAGTCATTGCTGCTGAGGTCGGTTGGGTAACCATGCAGATTGTTGATATCGGCATGGTTGGTCAACTTGGTCCAGAGGCCATTGGCGCTGTAGGTGTCGGCAGCGCATTGTTTCTCACACTAGCGGTTGTCGGCATTGGCTTATTACTCGGTCTTGACCCACTGATAGCTCAGGCCTTTGGTGCCCAGCGCTTTACAGAATGTCGAGTGTGGGCCCGACATGGGGTTGTCCTCGCTGTTGGATTGACCTTTCCTCTGACCTTGGTAGCGTGGATCCTTCAGCGAGTTGTTTCTACTTGGGGTTTCGATGTGGGGGTAGTAGATCTCATACGAGATTACCTAAGAATTGTCACTTGGAGTCTCCTGCCTCTGCTTGTTTTTACGGTGTTACGTCGATACCTGCAGTCGGTTGGCATGGTGAAGCCCATCATGTTCACGTTACTCACCGCGAACATAGCTAACGCGATCGCGAATTGGTTGTTTGTTTTTGGCAATTGGGGCTTTCCAGAACTTGGAGTCGAAGGTGCGGCCTGGGCGACGTGTGTGTCACGAAGTTATATGTGCGGTTCCTTGGCTTTTTGCGTGTGGCGTGTCCGCCATCGATTTAATGACAATGGCTTGGCAGCAGAACCACCAGACACGCGATTTGATTTCGGTCGTCTACGCGAGCTCATTCAGCTTGGTTGGCCCGCCGCTGTTCAAATGACATTGGAGGTGGGTGTTTTTGCGTTCGTGACGGCTCTTGCAGGTCGACTCGAACCGCATCTGTTAGCGGCTCACCAGATTGTGCTCAACATAGTCTCACTGACATTTATGGTGACATACGGTATCTCGGCTGCAGGTGCCGTTCGAGTTGGACATGCTATCGGTCGGCAAGAGCCAGCGGCCGCTCGCTATTCTGGATGGCTTGCGCTCGCAATTGGGGCTGGTTTTATGTGTGTAGTCGCTGGTTTGTTTTTCGCGATCCCGCGAACAATCCTAAGAAGTTTTACTACTGATGTGGGAGTAATGGAGACGGGTGTGATTCTATTAGTTGTTGCGGCAGTGTTTCAGTTGTTTGACGGGGTACAAGCTGTCGCAACGGGAGTATTGAGAGGCCTAGGCGATACTTGGACCCCAATGCTGTGCAACTTGGCTGGGCACTGGATGGTTGGATTACCGGTCGGCTACGGTCTGTGTTTCTGGTTCGGATGGGGGGTAGTGGGATTGTGGGTGGGTTTTTCGGCAGGATTAATTCTTGTAGGTCTCCTTTTGGTGCCCGTGTGGCATCGTCGTATCGAAGCAGTTCAACATAGCCCCGCCACGGTAGCTACCTTTCGCCTGTAATCACGCGCGGGCATTCTGTTGTGCAAGAGTCTTACGAATGGCAACTGCGAGTCCGTTTTCATCGTGCCGACCGGTCATTGGCCACCCAAATGTCTTCAGTTCAGCGACGGCATTTCCCATTACGATGGGGTGTCCCACAAGGGCCAGCATGTCTTGGTCATTTAGGTTGTCACCGACTGCCATGACGTCTTGAGAATCCAGGCCAGATTGGTTGAGCCAGGTCGTTAGCATCGAGCCCTTTGAGCAGCCCTTGTTTGTGATATCAAGCAGTGAGAAGTCTCGAGCTTCGTACTCGGTGAGTGTAACGGCAATCCGCTTAGACACGGCGAGACTGCGCACCACATCAGCCAACTGCCGCATTTCTTCTACACTACCAGTGAAAGCGAGTTGTACCGGACTCTCGGTCAAGCCATTTTCAAGCGGTGAGAGTTCAGTCATGAATCTCCGATTCTTTTCGTAATATTGCCGACGATTAGGATGTTGCCAGTCGATTCCTTCGAATAGGTATTGGGTCGGACCTTCACGGTCGAAAATGAGTGCGGCGCCACTTCGACATTCACGTATTTTTTCGATTATTGCTTTTGTGACCGCCGGGTCGAGTAAATTGCGGTGCAGAGTCTGACCGTTTTGCTGCTTCAAAAGTGCCCCGTTACTGACAATTAACGGTAGACGGTCGGATAACCTGGCGCCAATCGGCCGAGCGTGATGAAAGCTCCGTCCTGTGACCAACATTACCTCAACGCCGGATTGTAGAGCCTCACGAATTGCATCACGGTTTGAGGATGGTAATTGACCACGGCTGTCTAGAAGGGTGCCGTCAATGTCAATTGCGATCAATCGGATAGGCATAGGCTACGACAGCTGATTTCAACAATATATGGGTATGGCAGAACTTAAGGTCAAGGTCGTGTTCGGCCACTTGTCGGAAGTCATACGTCGGATTTTTTTGAATAGGTGGCTTCGACATATTGGTCGACGAGTTCTCGAAATTGTTCAGCCAATTGATCGTAACTACCCCGTAGACTTGTGGCGTGGCGGCCATCAATGTAAACCGGGCAGTTCGGTTCTTCACCCGTTCCAGGAAGGCTAATGCCAATATTGGCTGCCTTTGATTCGCCGGGGCCGTTAACAACACATCCCATGACTGCGACTGTCATGTCCTCCACCCCGTCGTAGCGTCCTTTCCAGTCTGGCATTTGTTCTCGCACGTATCTCTCGATCTGCTCAGCGAGTTTCTGAAATGTCGAACTTGTTGTTCTTCCGCATCCTGGACAGGCTGTTACGCTAGGCGCGAACGACCGAAGACCCATAGCCTGAAGAAGTTCGCATGCTGCATAGACTTCGTCACGGCGATCTCCGCCGGGCCGTGGTGTGAGCGACACCCGGATTGTGTCACCGATACCTTCGTTGAGCAGGATACCCATTGCTGAGGACGACCACACTAGTCCTTTGATTCCCATTCCAGCTTCGGTCAGACCAAGGTGGAGCGGCTGTTCAGTCTGGCAAGCTAACTCTCTGTAAACCGAGAGCAGGTCACTTGGGCGTGACACTTTGCACGAAATAATGATCTGGTGTTTAGTGAGACCAGCGTCAAGTGCCATAGCTGTCGATTCCACAGCAGAGATCACCATGCAGTCATTGATGATGTCGTTTGAGGATCGCTTGTCTTGACTTTCCGTGTTTTCTTGCATTTTTGCCATAACCAGTTCCTGGTTCAGTGACCCGCCATTAACCCCTATTCGGATTGGTTTTCCCTGGTCCCTGGCAACTGTGCATATCGTGACGAACTGCCTATCACGTCTTTGACCCGTTCCGACGTTACCGGGATTGACCCGGTATTTGTCGAGTGCGGCTGCGCATTCAGGAAACTGGGTAAGGAGTAAATGACCGTTGTAATGGAAATCCCCAATCAACGGTGCAGTGCAACCGGCGTCAAGAAGGCGTTGTTTGATCTCCGGGACGGCTTTCGCCGCTTCTGGGCTATTTACGGTTACTCGGACCAGTTCAGATCCGGCATTGACGAGCTCGATGCATTGTGTGGCAGTGGTGTTCGCATTTGCTGTATCGGTCAGTGTCATTGACTGGACGGCAATCGGAGCCCCATTGCCGATTGGAACGTTGCCGACACGGACTTCCACACTGTGGTGAGGCGAGCACGTCATTAATTACAAGGAAAGATAGATCTTGCGATCATACCATCCACCCTCTGTAGTGTATCCGATGGCTGTCGTCATTCCCCTAGCCACGGTTATCGCTTCGCGTGCACTGCTTGCATGGCCTTGCGGGCAGCTCGAACCGTGAGGTCAATGTCTTTCTCGGTATGTGCGGCAGATAAAAACCATCCCTCAAATTGTGATGGGGGTGGGTAGATCCCTTCCGCTAACATCGCCTGGAAGAATGTTGCGTAAGAGTCCGTCTCAGAAGCTGTCGCCGACATGTAGTCAGTTACCGGTTCGTCGGTGAAAAACGGCGTAAGAACCGACCCGATACTATTGACTTGAAGTGGCACTCCGGCGGCCCTGGCAGCTTCGCTTAGTCCACTAGCAAGCTTGATGCCGAGTTTTTCCAGACGTCTGTACATGTTTACAGAAAGATTCTTGAGTGCCCACACACCAGCAGCCATAGCAAGCGGGTTTCCGGACAAAGTGCCGGCCTGATAGACCGGGCCTGACGGAGAGACTTGATCCATCAGTTCTGCGCGCCCGCCGTATGCTCCGACCGGTAGGCCACCGCCGATAATCTTGCCGAGACATGTCAAGTCTGGATTCACGCCGTAGTGTTCTTGGGCGCCTCCCTTGCCAATTCGAAAGCCCGAAATAACCTCATCAAAAATCAACAGGCTACCGTAACGGCGAGCGAGTGTCCGAAGGCCTTCAAGGAATCCATGAGCTGGTGGAATGACACCCATGTTACCAGCGATCGGTTCGACAATAATGGCGGCAATTGTACGTTCGTGTTTAGCGAATTTGTCTTTCACAGAGGCTAGGTCGTTGTACGATGCGATCAAGGTTTCGGCGGCCGTGGCACTTGACACGCCAGGGCTTGTCGGCACGCCAAGCGTTGTTGCTCCTGAGCCAGCTTGTACTAAGAAGGAGTCGGCGTGACCGTGATAGCATCCCGCAAATTTAATAACTTGGTTCCGGCCAGTTACGGCACGTGCCACCCGTAGTGCACTCATAGTGGCTTCAGTTCCGGAGTTAACGAATCGTACTCGATCGATAGATGGCACTAAGCGACAGACCAAACTCGCTAATTCCACTTCGTTGGTGGTCGGAGCTCCAAAGCTGGTACCGTTTTTAGTGGTGGCGTGGATTGACTGTGTTAGTTCTTTGGGCGCATGACCGTGGATCATGGGGCCCCATGACATGACGTAATCAATGTAGACGTGGCCATCAACGTCTTCTATGTGTGCGCCACGTGCACGTTGAATGAAGAGCGGAATTCCCCCAACCGCTCCAAAGGCTCTGACCGGACTACTTACACCACCTGGGAGCAGGCGTTGTGCGCGCTTAAAAAGTCGTTTTGAGCGATTTGCCATGAAGGGACGAACGATATCACGTCTCAGCAAATATGACGTCTCTTACGAAACGGATAATTAAAAGAAACAAGAACAGATTAAGCCGTCAAGTTGATTCTTTAGGGTTCGTGGTGAAAAAATTAAGAGATGTTAGCTCGAATTAAATTACTTCAGATGATTGTGGTGCTGATTGTGGTTGCAACTTTGTTGGCCATTGTTCCATTACGCGAGGATCCTCGTGCGTCAGTACAAGAGTTGCTGCTGGCCGATGGTGTCTATACGGAGCAACAGGCCAGTCGAGGTGCTCGTGTATATCAAACGACCTGCGAGAGTTGTCACATGCCCGATCTTGAGGGTTCCGAGGAAGGTCCGACTTTGCTTGGCGAGGAATTTTTGGAAGGCTGGGACGGTGAGATTTTGGCTGAGCTAATGATTCTCACGGTGGACACTATGCCTGAGGAAGACCCAGGAGGTCTCAGTGAGCAGGAATATATTGATGTGCTTTCTTATCTTCTGCGGGAAAATGGTTACCCACCTGGCGACGAGCTCACGACAGATGCACTTGAGGAAATTGTTATAGAGTTTGAAGGTTAACAGTGTTCAATTGGATTCGGGTTAGTATTTTTTGAAACTAGAGGCGTTGTGCGGCCTCACGCGCGTAATAAGTGATAATGATGTCAGCCCCTGCCCGCTTGATCGCGGTCAAGCATTCCATCATCGCTCGTTCTTCATCGACCCACCCCTGAAGTGCTGCAGCTTTTAACATCGAATATTCACCGCTGACGTGGTAGGCGGCGGTCGGACAAGCGAATTCATCCTTCACTTTTGAAATGACATCCAAATAGTGTAGGGCTGGTTTCACCATCACAATATCAGCACCTTCTTCAAGGTCGAGCGCAACTTCTCGCAGTGCCTCGTTTACATTGGCAGGATCCATTTGATGGGTTCGTCTGTCTCCGAATGACGGCGTTGAATCAGCAGCATCACGGAAGGGACCGTAGTACGCCGAGCAGTACTTCGCAGCGTAAGAAAGAATGATTGTTTGTTTGTAGCCCGCAATGTCAAGTTCGCGTCGAATCACTCCGATACGTCCGTCCATCATGTCTGATGGTGCAACTATGTCGGCTCCGGCGGTAGCATGCGAAACGGCCGTACGTGCCAGTAGTTCTACTGTAGGGTCGTTCACTATCTGATCACCTTCAACGACGCCACAATGTCCATGGGATGTGTATTCGCATAGACATACGTCGGTGATGACCAATAGGTTTTCCGTTTGAGATTTGATCGCCCGCACCGCTGATTGAACTGGGGCGTCAGGGTCCCAGGCAGCCGAACCATTGTCATCTTTGCTATCAGGCAAACCGAAAAGTAAAACGGCTCGAAGTCCGTCTTGTTCCGCGGCTTTCGCTTCGACAAGAGCTTGATCGACCGACAGCTTGAACACGCCCGGCATTGATGGTACTTCTTTGCGGATTTTAGACCCGGTGCAAACAAACAGTGGGTAAACCAGTGTAGTCCGGGTTAGATGAGTTTCTCGCACAAGATCACGGATACTAGGTGATTGCCGTAACCGACGAAGGCGTTGAGCGAGCGTGAAGTCCATCATGATTATCCTATCGTGGATTGTGTCCCGACATAGTGCGCGACGATGGCGTCGATAAGTGCCGGCACAGTATATGTACTCGGCATGATTGTTGTTTGGATGTTTAAATGGTTTGCTGCTTCTGCAGTAATGGGTCCGATCGCAGCTACAACTGTAGTGTTTAGGAGGTCCGCCGCAGGCTCTGGACCAAGTGCCTTGACGAAATTACGAACAGTCGAAGCGCTGGTAAACGTTACCACGTCAATCTTTTGATCTAGAAGCATCTTGTAGACGTCGGGACCCGTGTCTTTTTCTCCTCCGGCAAGCACAGTCCGGTAGGCGGTCACATCAACGACTTTTGCTCCAGCCCGTCTTAATTCATCGGGGAGTAACTCGCGGGCTATGTCGGCACGAGGAAGTAGGATCCTTCTTTCCGACAGTGTGTCAGCACCACGAAGAGCCTCTGCAACAGCTTCTCCTCTATATTCAGGAGGAATCAAGTCCACTTTTAAACCATATTCAGCCAGACGTGCCGCGGTGGCCGGTCCAATCGCGCAGAGACGGACACCTCGTAACTCACGTATATCCTTAGCGCCGTGGATGAGCCGCTTTAAGAATGAATCTACGCCGTTAACAGAGGTGAAAACTACCCAGTCGAAGGTGTCGGCTAGTTCGCAGGCTTTGTCCAGAGGTCCATAGTCGTCGGGTGGCTCGATTCTAATCATCGGAGCTTCTATAGGGTCGGCTCCTAGGTTCGAGAGCCGCTTGACCAGATCTGCAGCCTGTGTCTCTGGTCTAGTGACTAGAATTCTCTTGCCAAAGAGTGGTTTTGAATCAAACCAGCTGAGTCGTTTCCCGAATTCAACTACTGATCCGACTACTAAGACAGCTGGTTCTCGCCCGTTTATTTCACGGGCGGCTTTTTGAATGTCAAGGAGTGAACCTGAGATTGTGGTTTGCCTCGGCAGCGTACCTTGGTTGATTAACGCGGCTGGTTCTTCTGGGGACCGGCCGCGTTTGAGCAGTTCATCAATAATTATTTCGATCCGAGCGCCATCCGCATAGCTAACTAGTGTGACGGCAAGCGAGGCGATTTTGTCCCAGTCTACTTTCGGGGGAGAGGTGGTTTCGCTTCCAGAACCACGCAGAAAGAGAATCGCATCTCCGGTGTCAGGGTGAGTCAGAGGAAAGCCTGCGTAACACGGTGCTCCAACGGACACAGGGATACTGGGGATTACTTCAAACGGAACACCCTGTTCTTCGAGGAAGAGAGCTTCCTGCCATCCGCTACCAAAAATAAACGGGTCACCCAACATCAGCCGCGCGACAGTCTTGCCTTTACGGGATTTTTCGACTAGCAACGAATTAATTTCGTCCTGCTTGAGCGTTTTAGAGACAGCCGAACTCACATCAATTTGTTCGGCCTCCGGGTGTGTTGACCGCAACAACCGCCGGTGTACCAACGAGTCGTAGACTACGACGTCTGCTGTCTTTAGGTGTCGAAGCGCACGAACGCTAATGAGATCAGGATCTCCTGGGCCGACACCGATCAAGTAGACGCAAGCTAATTTCATTAAAAGTGATCCGAGATAATCTTGTCTGCACCTGCCTTGATAAGAACGTTGCCTACGTCCTGTCCTAGTTTGACTGCATCGCTCGCGGGTGCACGTTGCTGTTCCCGCAGTGCGTGGGTCCCATCAGTTGATGCCACAATTGCTCGTAGCGTTAGGTTTTCGCCTTCCTGGGTTGCGATGCCGCCAATGGGGACATGACAGTCGCCACCCAACGTATTCAATAACGACCGCTCAGCTTTGAGCGCCGCCATGGCTGTTTGATCGTTAATTTGTGCCAGTGCTGTAGCTATCTGTTCATCGCATATTCGTGTTTCGATTGCAACGATACCTTGCCCAGGTGCCGGCACGCACTTCTCTGCAGACAGGTATGCTGAGATTCGATGAGCAAGCCCTAGACGCCTCAGTCCCGCTGCGGCCAATACGATGAGATCGTAATCTCCGGCGTCCAATTTACGGAGACGGGTGTCGATATTGCCACGGATCTCCTTAAACCTAGCTGTGGGAAACTGAGCCGTAAGCTGTGCAATTCGGCGTACACTTCCTGTTCCGATTCGCAGGTCATCTCCTAGTGAGGTGAAAATGTCTTCGGCATTGTCAGTAACGAATTTTGATTGGTGTGCAGGAAGAGCCAGGATGTCACGAGGGTCTTCGCGGGGAAGTGCCGCGGTAATACAGAGGTCGTCTGGTAACTCAGACGGCATATCTTTAGCGCTATGCACTGCAACGTCAATTTCTTCGTCAAGCAATGCTTGTTCGATTTCTTTGACAAAGGTTATTTTGCCACCCGCTTCAGACAGTACGGTTTCTGACAGGCGGTCGCCCGTCGTTTTTATTGCGACGAGTTTGCACGAGAATTCTTTGCTCCGTTCAATTGCTGTAGCTACGGCACGAGCTTGCCAGAGGGCAAGGGGACTACCGCGGGTACCAATTCGAAACGGCTTCAACGAGTCCTCGGCGGCGCGACTAATGGCCGGGTTGGCGGAAAGGCCTTCTCCGTGTCGATCTCGTCAGACTCTTCGACCAAATTAAAAAGACGGTTGACGGCTTCGGTATAGGCCGCGCTGACTTTTTCGTCGGTGACTGCTTTCAATTGTTCGGTAGGTTGCAGAAGTAACTTTTCTACGATTCGGTGTGTGACCTCTTCAATGATTTCTTCGACTCGTTCATGCGAGGTCGCAGAGGTCGAAGCCAGTTTGGATTTAACTCGGTTGATCTCCGATTGCCTGATCGATTCAAACCGGTGACGAAGTGCTACGACTGTGGGAATTGCTGCTCGTGAGCGAAGCCAAGCTACGAACCGCTCAACTTCTTCTTCAACCAGTCTTTCTCCATGGTCTACTTCGGATTGGCGTTTCGTTAGGTTTTCGCGCACGATCGTCCTAAGGTCATCAATGTTGTAAAGAAATACTTGCTCAAGATCTCCAGCGGAGGGGTCTACGTCACGCGGGAGTCCAATGTCCATAATGAACAACGGGCGGTTACGGCGAGGCTGCATGGCCGTCGTGACCTGTTGCCGGGTAACAATTGGTTGTACCGATCCGGTGGCGGTTACTACGATATCTGCCTCGCCTAACTCGGTTTCCAGTCTCTCCCAAGGCACTGAATTGCCAGCTACTTTTGCGGCTAGCACTGCGGCCCGAGCTGGGGTGCGACTCGCCACCAATATCTGCTCGACGTCTTGTGACCGCAAATGGGTCGCGGTCAATTCAGCCATTTCTCCAGCGCCGACCAAAAGGGTTCGAAGCCCCTTAAGGCTTCCAAATATTTTCCTCGCCAATTTAATAGCTGCGTAACTTACCGATACGGCTCCTTCACCGATCCCGGTTTCTGATCTAACCCGCTTTCCAACGGCGAAGGACCAATCAAATAGTCGGTTGAGCAATGCCCCGGTGTAGCCTTGCTGGGATGCTGTTGTGTAAGCATCTTTGACTTGTCCGAGTATTTGAGGTTCGCCGACGACTAAGGAATCAAGCCCTGCCGCTGTCCGGAACAGGTGGCGGACGGCATCGTTATCGTGCCGTGTATAAAGGTGAGTGGTAAGTTCGGACTCAGCTACGTCGTGATACGAACACATGAAAGAGATGAGGGTTTCCCGCGCCTGCGAGGGTTCCTCGCAGGCGGCGTATATCTCAGAGCGATTGCAGGTTGAGATAACTACGACTTCGTTGATGCCTACTAGTTCTCCCAGAACAGAGAGTCCTTCCGGCAAACCACGCCGCGAAAATTCAATTCGCTCGCGGAGATCAACTGGCGCGCTGTGATGGCTAGCACCGACGAGTATTAGGTTCATGCGTCAACGTTGCCCGAGTGTTATTTCGCCACTTATTTGCCGATTAATAGAAGTTGTGGCTTTGTGTGACGAAGTAGCCAACTGGCACGAAGTTGAGCAGTAGAACGGCGAATCCGAACGCTGAGAGAAGCGCTGCTCGTCTCCCGTTCCAACCTATCAACCGGCGCGCATAAAGTGAGAATGTGTAAACGACCCAGCACAGCAACACAATGAAGATTTTTGGGTCAAGTAACGACATGGCCTGAACACGGGGATCCAGTGTGTTCGGCTGGAGCTGGAGTAACCAGACGGTGCCGACTACGAGTCCAAGCGTCAAAAAAATCCAGCCAACTGCGACCGCTCGACTGTTCATACTATCGAGAACTCTTAGCGAGGGTAGGCGGGCATAGAAAAATCCAAGATGCTTCGTCTTCAATTCCTTAAAAAGAAGTACGTAGGTGATTCCTACAACGCACGCTAACGCGAAGCTGGCATAGGCGAATAGGAGTGCCAACACATGAACTGCGAACCACGGGCTATCGAGAACTGGTGGTCGTTGAGATACAGAGTTCATCACGGAAGGAATGATCTGCAGTAAGGCCATTAACGGGACAATAAATATTCCCATTGCTCGTTCATCGGTCATCATCTCTGTGTAGAGATAGGACATTGCTAACAGACAGACAAATGCTGACACGGCACCCGTTGTGCCCACGAACGGGAAGTGACCAACTTGCATGGTTTGCATTCCAATCAGAAAGGTGTGCGTCAAAACGCCTACCACAAGGATCACTGTGGCAATTCGGCCAGCCCGTTCGCTTCGTCTGGCGAAGTGTACTGCGTAAGCTGCGCTGCTTATGAGGTAGAAGACGAGAGGTAAACTATTCATTGTTTGTTAAATCCCAGAAGGTCCGAAATATCCCTGCTTTGTACGAGCGATTGTATTTTCACGTTTCAGCTGCACTACGATACGGCGCCACTGACCATTTCGGAGAGGATTCGCGGAGACATATCCTAGAGAGTATTGGCTCGAAAGCTCGTCAGAAATCTGTTGGTAGATACCGGCGAGGTCCTCAACTTGGTCAGGGAAAAAAGCACGGCCGCCGGTTTCTTGGGCTAATTCTCGAAGGACGAAATCAGCTTCCCTGAATCCCGAGCCTTCCTCATCACTCTTCAGCCCAATTGAGTAGATTGCTGTTTCTGAACGATGGGCAAGGTCAAGTACTTCTTCAAAGCTCACGAGGCTAGATGTATCTTCACCGTCGGATAAGACGATAATTGCTTCGCGTCTCACATCTTCGACTCTGAGAGGAGCCTTCTTGAGTTCACGCAGAGAAATATAGAGAGCGTTGTAGAGCGAAGTTGACCCCCCGGCCGATGTTAGTCGAATTGCTTCTTCAAGGGCGTCGACGCTGTTGGTGAAAGACTGCAGGATGTGAACACGGCTGTCAAAGTCGATGATTTCCGCTAAGTCTTCGGGGCGCAGTCGGCGAGAGAATCCGATTGCCGCTTCTTGAGCTGTCGTCATTCGCTCGTCCATACTTGCACTGGTATCCATCAGGAGTGCCAAAGCAATCGGAAGTTGTCGACGAGCGAAGTAAGTAGTTTCTTGTAGGACGCCGTCCTCATAGAGCAGAAAGTCATCTTGGGTCAGGTCTGTCACAAATCGTTCTTGACCATCGGTAACGGTGACATTGAGAGAGACGACGTCGACACCGGTGCGGAAAGATGGTGGTTGAGGTGGTTGCTGCTCGAGTGTTTCGATAGCTTGTCGTTGGCCAATTACTGCAACCGAAAGCCCGCAGACTAGCATGACAATCGCTATGATGCCGATTCTTTGATTCATCGTTCAAATTTGAGGACGGCCGTGGCGCGCACGTTGACCCCCTCCCGGTTTACAGTGACGTCGAACTCTTCTGGCGGGATGAGCATGCTAGGCCTGGAATAGACCAACATATATTGATTCTCCAGTTGTGACACCAACTCATTCATGGCTCGTTCAACAGATGAGAACGTTTGCAGGTCCCGGCGGTGCCCTCCCGTTTCGTGCGAAGCTTGGTCTAAGAATTTATTGCGTTGCTCGTTGTGGGTCGGGAAGGGGTCACGAATGAAAGTGTTTCCAAGAACACTGCCTGGACTATTACGCCCACCGAAGCCGCTTCGGCTATTTGTTGAACGTGTGAGGACGAGAGAATGCGTTGTGACCCCAACGTTCTTGAGGTGAGCCAAAGCGCCTCGATCATCTTCACTGCTGTGGTCTAAACCAAGTGTTGTCATGATGACGATGACCGGTCTCGGCGTTGAACGTCGCTCAAATCCTTGGACGGTTTCTGTTACGGCATCGAGCAAGTAGCTGGCTGTGTCGGAATAAGAGAAAATCTTGTCAACCCCGTCACTCAGCACCAACTGGTCACCGGTAGCCTCGGTCAAAATGCGAGGTGTGCCTCCAAAACTAATGATTGAAACTTCGTTTCCTTCACCCATCGTTTCTATAAAGGTTTTGGCAGCTCTCTTAAAGTCACCAACGGCAGGAGCCGCCGCTTGGCTGGTGTCTACGAGTAATGCGATCTGTTTCCGCTCCGTGTCTGGTTGGACATCCAGAATTTCTCGCCGGGCCCCGTCTTCCCTTACAACAAAATCGGAAGCGTCTAAGTCAGCGATGGGTGTGCCGTTTGAGTCGACAACACTGACAATTAGCTGTCGTTCAACGGATTGTGTTCCGGCGACCTTTTCGGCTGCGAACAAGACGAGGCCAAGACTCAAGAATATCAAGCCCAGTGAGGTGTCTCGCATAAGAAAACCTCTGATTTTAAAACGGATTCGAGCGTATTTGAACACCTTTCGAAGTATAGCAGTCTCAGCTAGAAACGAGGTTCCTCATTCGAAGACTGATCATTCGGGTGGATCTAGAGCCCTTTGTGAGTGTCAAGAATTCCCGGCGGATAGAATATAAGACCAACAATAGCCTGCGCCGACAGTCGAAGATCAATTTAAATAAGAGGCATGTTAGTCTGTTCGAAATTTTCTGTGATACTTGCTGTTTCTTGACCGCTTACCATGGCGCGTGTTACAAATAGCGCGGTTTTTCGGTCCTCAAATCGCGTCACTTGCGACGGCCAGTCTTGTTTGGCGCGAGCGATCACCGCGAGAGGTTCCATAAGTTAAATGTTGGACGCATATATCCCAATCTTTCTCTTCGTTCTAGTGGCGATCGGCTTCGCGATCTTCACCTTGATCGTGTCCGGTTTGGTGCACCCCAAGCGCTACAGCCGTGTAAAACTTGAGCCGTACGAGTGCGGGATTGAACCAGAGACTGATGCCCGAGATCGGTACAGTGTCAGGTACTATTTAGTTGCAATGCTTTTTGTTATTTTTGACGTTGAGACCGTATTCATGTTCCCGTGGGCGGTGATCATGGATGAGTTGTTATTGTTTGGTCTGATCGAGATGATGGTGTTTCTCTTGATTCTGGTCGTCGGCTACGCGTATGCGTGGCGAAAGGGCGCGCTGGACTGGGTCTGATTACAATCTGATGACTGACGAGAAGAGGCCTGACAACGATTCAAAGCCCTCGCCAGCTGATTCTTCAGTCGAGTCTCCAGCGAAGACCAAGACAGTGGCAACACCCGCAGCCGCGCCCAAAGTGAGACCTAAGCCCAAACCCAAGGCTCCCCCGGAACCGCCGAAGGGTCCGACTGACCCGGCGCCACCCGATGATCTTGAAGTTCCTTTGTTCGTCAAGGCTCTCCAAGATGGATTGCCTAATGCGGTCGACCAAGTGAGCTATTGGGTCGGTGATTGGACCGTAATTGTCTCCGCAGGCCGATTGCTTGAGGTTGGACGTTTCCTCCGTGATAACCCCTCTACTGCTTTTGATTATTGTTCGGATGTAACCGCAACAGACTGGCCACCCCGCGCGAAACGATTCGATGTGATCTATTGCCTGTACTCAGTTCCTTTGCGGCACCGCATTCGGATAAAGGTCCGCGCAGGTGAGGGAGATCCAGTTCCGTCGGTTACAGAAATCTGGCCCGCTGCCAATTGGCTCGAGCGTGAGGTTTATGATCAATTTGGTATCAATATTGTTGACCATCCAGATCTTCGAAGAATTTTGATGCCGGATGATTGGCAGGGTCACCCTCAACGTAAGGATTATCCACTGGAGGGCCCAGGCGAATTTCTGATGGAGAACCCACAGGACTGGCTTCGCTTGCGTAATCTCCCTGACGAAGCTGAAATCGAGTAGCCATACTGATGACTCTCCAGACTCCACGTGCCGCGACTTCGGCCTCTGCATTTGATACTGACGAACTTGTGCTCAACATGGGACCGCAGCACCCAAGCACCCACGGAGTGCTTCGAGTGGTCCTCCGTTTGGATGGTGAACGTGTTGTGCACGCTGACTGTGTAATTGGCTACATCCACCGCGGTGTCGAAAAATTGTGTGAGAACCGAGACTGGACCCAAATAATCTTGCTAACTGACCGGATGGATTATGTGGCAGCCGCTTCAAGCAATCTTGGGTACTGTGAAGCTGTTGAGAAATTGATGCAGGTTGAGGTGCCTCGACGCGCTCGTTATATTCGCACGATACTGGCGGAACTCCAGCGAATCGCGAGTCATTGTCTCTGGTTGGGTACTCACGCCATGGATATTGGCGCTATGACCGTGTTGTTGTATGCCTTCCGCGAACGGGAGCTCGTGCTGGACCTTTTTGAAGAATATTGTGGTGCTCGTTTGACCTACAACGCTATGAGAGTCGGTGGCTTGCCGTTAGATATCCCGTCTGGATGGGATAAAAAGGTCCTTGCGTTTTGTGATCTGATGGAACCAAAGCTGGATGAGTATGAGCAATTGCTGACGAACAATCGGATATGGCTCCAGAGGACTCGTAACGTCGGAGTCATCTCTGGTGCGGAAGCGACGGCGATCGGGTTGTGTGGACCTCCTCTGCGTGGTTCAGGAGTCTCGAGAGACTTGAGAAAGGATGAACCTAACGCCGCGTATGAAGAGTTTGATTTTGATATCCCTCTTGGCACGAAAGGGGATATTTACGACCGTTATCTGATTCGAATGGAAGAATTCAAACAGTCTATTCGGATCATTCGTCAGGGGCTTGAGGGGCTCCCAGAAGGTCCGGTCATGGGAAAAGTTCCGCGTCTGCTCAAGCCGCCTGCGGGAGAAACATATCACGCGGTAGAGTCGCCCAAGGGCGAGATCGGATATTTCTTGGTGAGCGACGGGAAATCGACGAACCCGTATCGTTTTCGTGTGCGGCCACCGTCATTCTGTAATTTGCAAGCATTGAGTCGGCTTGTGGAAGGCCATCTTGTGGCAGACGTCGTAGCGCTGATCGGCACGATAGATATCGTGCTTGGTGAGGTGGACCGCTGACTGGGTAGGAACGATTCTATGCTTGATACCTTTGTGGTTCCACTTCTTAAGATTGTCGTGCTACTAAATGCAGTGCTTGTGTCTGTGACGTTCCTTGTTCTTATGGAGCGGAAGGTCATTGCGTGGGCCCAGTCGAGACTAGGCCCCATGCGTGTAGGACCGCACGGCATCCTGCAAGCTCTGGCTGATCCAATAAAACTAATTCTTAAGGAAGACATCACGCCCGCTAGGGCGGATAAGTGGGTTTTTACCATTGCACCAATCATGAGCTTGGTTCCGGCGCTGGTCGTTTTTTCTGTTGTACCGTTTGGTTTTGATCCTTTGTTTTATGTTAGTGACATCAATGTTGGCTTGCTGTTCATCTTGGCCGTTACATCAATTGGCGTCTATGGAATCATCTTGGGCGGCTGGGCATCCAATAGCAAGTATCCGTTGCTTTCAAGTCTTCGTGCGTCAGCACAGCTGATTAGCTATGAGATTGCTGTGTCAATTACTTTGGTCAGTCTGATTCTCACGGCTGGCACACTGAATTTAGTTGGAATTGTGGAGGCTCAACGAGATGCGGGTGTCTGGTTCGGCTTTCTTCAGCCGGTCGCTTTAATACTGGTCTTCATTGGTGGCCTGGCTGAGACGAATCGCGTGCCCTTTGACCTGCCCGAGGCAGAAACAGAACTGACCGGAGGATTCCACACTGAATATAGCGGGATGCGTTTTTCCCTGTTTTTTTTGGCGGAATACGCGAACATCATCGTCATTTCAGCAGTAGTTGTGATTATGTTTATGGGGGGCTGGATGGCGCCGTTCCCCAATGTTCCGGCATTCGATTTTTTTGGAATTATTCCTGGTTGGATTTGGTTTATCGGCAAAATTTTCGTCTTTCTTTATGTATTCATTTGGTTGCGGGCTACTTTGCCCCGCTATCGATACGATCAGTTAATGAATATAGGGTGGAAGGTGCTGATTCCTATCGCTTTGGGGAATCTAGTTATCACCGGAATCGCAAAGGTTGTTTTCTGAGACTCTGATGCTTGATGCAGTCGTTTTTTATACGTTAGCGGCGCTGATCCTGGGCTTAGGTGTCCTAGTGATAACGGCTCGAAGTGCCGTTCACAGTGTGTTGTTTCTGGTGTTGAATTTTTTGTTGATTGCGGCGCTCTATGTGACTCTCAATGCGGAATACCTTGCCGTGATTCAGATCATGGTCTATGCCGGTGGAATCGTCGTGTTGTATTTGTTCGTTGTCATGCTTGTAAACCTTAAGCGTGCACCAGAGCAGCATGTTGATAGTCGTCGACTTGGACGAGTCGGCATGGCCTTGGCGCTTGTGGTTCTAGTTGAGCTTGTGGCCATCGGTTACGTAGCATCCACGCGAGCAGTTAGCAACGCAGTTAGTGGTTCCGTGAGGTCGTTTCCGGCGAGCGTTCAGGGCGGCAACACTGAAGAACTTGGCTGGGTGCTCTACACCGATTACCTGATTCCTTTTGAGTTGGCTTCCGTGTTGCTGCTGGTAGCGATGGTTGGGGCTATCGTCTTGGCTAAACGAAGTTTATAGGTATCACTGTGCTTGAGATCACACCACTACATTACATGCTGCTTTCGGCAGGGCTCTTCATGGTTGGCGTGATCGGAGTTTTGGTACGTCGAAACATCATCATCATCTTTATGTCGATCGAACTTATTTTGAATGCGGTCAACATTAACTTAGTCGCATTAGCTCATCAGTTTGGGAACTTGTCTGGTCAGGTGTTTGTGGTCTTCATTATTGCGGTGGCAGCCGCCGAAGCGGCCGTCGGCCTTGGTATTTTGTTGGCTTTTTATCGTAATAAAGAAACTGTCAATATTGATGAAATGACGATTATGAGATGGTGAGGATGAATTTCATGAAAAGGCAGAAGGGTTCGGTTGGAGGGCGACGACGTTCATGGATCTGATCTGGCTGATTCCGATACTTCCGGGTATCGGAGCTGCACTTAACGGTCTGATTGGCATTCGCTATTTCAGCAAGCGGACGGCTGGATTGCTAGCCTGCTCTACCATGGCTGCGTCATTAGTCTTGTCGGTTAACGCGTTTGTTCAGCTACTTGGCACCGATACCCGGTTTCATCAAGTTACGTTGGGCGACTGGATTCCACCCATTCCCCTCCAGACGGTCAACGGAATGGGTGCGTTTGAGGTTCCGTGGGCATTCACGCTGGACCCATTGTCAAGCATGATGATCCTAGTCGTTACTGGGATTGGTTTCCTGATCCATGTTTACTCAACCGCCTACATGGACCACGAGCCCCGTGCCGCATATGCGCGGTTCTTTTGCTATTTGAACCTCTTTTGTTTCTTCATGCTCACACTGGTCTTGGGGAGCACGTTCCTAGTGATGTTTGTGGGTTGGGAAGGTGTTGGTCTGTGCTCGTATCTGCTGATCGGGTTCTGGTATACCAAGAAGAGTGCGTCGGACGCAGGGAAAAAGGCGTTTATTGTTAACCGCGTAGGTGACTGGGGTTTCGTCCTCGGTATCTTTCTTATCTTTTTCACGTTTGGCACCGTAGATTTTCACGAAGTTGCCGAAGCCGCCTCACATATGCCAGTCGAAGCTGGCGCGTTTGGCGTGTTGTCACTGATCTGCCTGTTTTTGTTTATTGGTGCTGTCGGGAAAAGTGCCCAGATTCCGCTGTATGTCTGGTTGCCTGACGCGATGGAGGGGCCGACTCCAGTCTCGGCGCTAATTCATGCTGCGACGATGGTAACGGCCGGCGTCTACATGGTCTGCCGTAATGCTGTGCTCTTTACTCACGCGCCAACGGTGATGATGATCGTGGCGGTTGTCGGTGCTGCGACGGCGTTGATCGCGGCGACGATTGGGCTCGTGCAGACAGATATCAAGAAGGTCTTAGCTTATTCAACCGTTTCGCAGTTGGGCTATATGTTCTTGGCAACCGGTGTAGGGGCGTTCGGGGCAGCGGCTTTCCATCTAATGACCCACGCGTTTTTCAAGGCCCTGTTGTTTCTGGGCAGCGGGTCGGTTATCCACGCGATGAACGATGAACAGGAGATGACCAAGATGGGGGGGCTACGAGCGTACATGCCGATTACCTTCCTAACTATGTTTATCGGTGCCCTTGCAATAGCCGGTGTTCCTGGATTGGCGGGTTTCTTCAGTAAAGATGAAATTTTGGCGTACACCTTTATGGCGAGTCCGGTCCTTTGGGTGATTGGCGCAATAACTGCAGCAATGACAGCGTTTTACATGTTCCGGTTAATCTACATGACGTTCTATGGAGATTATCGTGGGCCATCGTGGGAACACGCTGAAAGCGATGACCACGGCCATGGAGACAGCCATGCGTGGCACGGGCCACACGAATCACCACGAGCAATGACTGTTCCTCTGATGGTGCTGGCAGTTGGAGCGATAGCGGCTGGCTATGTTGGGATTCCTGCTGTTCTAGGTGATTCCGTTGGGATTCCGAATGCGCTCGAACACTATTTGGAGCCCAGTTTTGTGGCCGGGTCAACTGAACATGCTGACGACGATCACCACCTGTCGCATGCCGCAGAGTTTGGTCTTATGGGAATTTCAGTGTTTCTTGCGGTCGGGGGGATCCTTTTAGCTCGCCGGAATTATGTCCAGCAACCAGAAGTCTCTGGCCGGTGGGCAGAACAATGGGCTGGGCCACACAAAGTGTTGACGAATAAATATTACGTTGATGAGTTCTACGGTAAGACCGTTGTGGCTGGCACGATGAAGAGTGCACATGGGTTGTTTGCGGTTGATCGGGCTGTCGTTGATGGTGCTGTTAATGGCACCGGTCGGACGACGATCATTTTGTCGTGGATTTCTCACGTGTTGG
>CAYFER010000025.1:0-35205 GCA_964342185.1 uncultured Vicinamibacteraceae bacterium
AATCGCGAGTTCAATACCTGCCTCGAACCCGCCTTCTGCCCGACCCCGGTCGTAAAATCTGAGTGGTCCCTCTAGGTCTGTCGCAGTGACTGGTCTCCGATAGGCACGTCGAGTCAATGTCGAAATGATCGTCCGTGCACACGCGCGGTCTTCGGAAGGATTTGCCGGATGACATATAAAGATGTGTCGACGGCTCGGCGTGTCACCTGGTCCTTCGACCTCAAAGGGGCCAGTGATGTCGACCCGACTGAGATATGCGCCCTTGCGGGATCCCGGGAGTGAGCCTGCCCCGCTAGGGTAGGGATGCAAGTACGGTTGCTTGAGACTCTCGAGCAACGCGGGCACCCTGTTGATAAACGCTACCGATATGTCTTGTGGCCCAGCCTTAGCCTTAAAGCGAATTTCCCAATCCGCGTCTACATCGCTTCGGTCCTCGCGTTGATATCTGCGAGACCGTGGTGGTGGCGGTGGCGCGTCCCGTGGCTGGCGTGGGTCACGTACTTGAGACGCAAGAGCTCCCCGCTCCGTCGCAGGCAAAGTAAACACCTCCAGCCGTTTGCCATCCAGCGCGACCTCAAGCTGCTGTCCCACATCGTAAAGGGGTACATCAATTCCGCCGGCTCCTACGGCTTCACGCGCGAGACGTACGCGGATGGTGTACTCGCCGTCGGCAGGAAAGTTGTAACGGATCAGCGTGCCTCCACGCGTGCCTAATGGCAGACCGTCGATCTGGTCGTCTTGGGGCAAGTCGGCTGCTACGCGAAAGACATCAAAATTCGGAGTCGATGGAGGAGTTCCGACGGCGGCACGACTGATGTTTTTTGCCGCGGTGAGATAGCGCTCCATCAATGTAGGCGGGACCTGGAGGACGCCCGCTATGTTGTCAAAGCCATAACTGGAGCCATCAACCGGAAGCAACGATGCAACGTCTATATCAAGGTTGAGAAGGTCGCGAACGGCGTTGCGGTACTCAGCCCGGTTGAGACGGTGAAACGTTTCCGTTCGGCCCGGATTGGGATTGGCGGCCGCTGCGCGGTCAAGCTGCGTCTCAAGCCACGTGACAAAGCTGTCAGTTGTTGTTCTGTCAGGATGGAGCGGCGCTCCCGGTGGGGGCATGAGCCCGCCGTGAAGCTTTCGGACCACCTTCTCCCATGTTTCCGCATCGGCGGCGACGTTCGTAACGTCCACGGCGTCAAGGGTGAGGTCGCCCGAGCGTGTCTGCTGGTTATGGCAGGTCACGCAATACTGCGTGACAAAGGCTTGTTGGTCAGGAACCGGTGGTGAGGTTCCTGATGATTGCAGCGGCTGTGCATGGACGCCGGTAACTCCAGCCACTACAACCAGATAGCCAATAATCGACAGAGTCCTGGATGTCATATAGGTCCTCAAATACAGCTTACTTCAAAAGATGTGAAGTATACACCGAACACGGTCAAGAGGACTTTATTGAATTTTGAGTGGTGTCGGGGTAAGACGAGGACCGAAAAGCGCGTGTTTGGCCTCGGAATCATTGGGCACGCCGCGCTCGCTGTGGTTCCGATGTCCGAGATCGCTGGGTGGCGGCGCACTGTCGCGTAACGTCTCTTCCAACTGAAGGCCTTTGTGTTGTCGGATTCAGCGTCCGACTATTGCTTAATCCTCGCCTTCGGCCGTGACCGGATCGATCATTTTCCGTACTGGCGTCACGATCGATGCGGGAAAGCCACTGCGCTCAGAGTGTTCTGTGATCAATGAAGTGTCGTCGGCGATGTAGATACAGAACGTTTTGTTGCCGGTGACGTAGGAGTGCTCCCACTGGATATTCTTTTTTTCCGCTTTCATGGCGGCGAGTATTTCGTTCGACTTGGCGGCCGCATCACGCAGTGCAGCGCGCTCGGCTGAGCCGATCTCAGGAATGTCACGTTCGATGACGAATCTAGGCATGTATTTCCCCCGTTGTTGGTCAGGCGACGATATCGATGAAAGTTCCGTCCCGTATTATTGCAGATCGCCCCGCACCGACGTGACGCGTTGGGTGTTAAAACCGAGCCAGTGCATCCGCCCGCGGTAGCGGGCGTGCTCGACCTTGATGCACCGGTCCATGATCACCGAGAGCCCGCCGTCCTCCGCAATTTGTGCCCCTTCCTCGCTGATTACCGTGAACTGGCACCAGAGAGTCTTTGCGCCTATGGCCACCGCTTCCTTGGCAATCGCCGGGAGTGCGTCTGGTGCACGAAAAACATTAACGATGTCGACTGGGCTCTCTACCTCGGACACGCTACCGTAGCTCGTCTGTCCCAGGACCTCCTTCTCGCGTGGGTTGACCGGTATCACGCGGTAGCCATGACGTCTGAGGTAGAAACCGACAAAATGGCTCGCTCGTAGCTCATTCGCCGACAGGCCCACCACAGCAATTGTCTTCGCGCTGTCGAGGACGTGCCGAATAGTTGCGGGATGCTGATAGCGACTCAGATCGAACATGACGCCTCCTTCGATCCCGCGGTTCCGGTGGTCTGCCGGAAACCCTGTTCAAGGTCCCAGATAAGATCGTCGAGATCTTCGAGGCCGACCGAGAGCCGGATGGTGCCAGGGCCGACGCCGGCCGCCCGCAGCTCGTCGTCATTGAGCTGCCGGTGGGTGGTACTCGCCGGATGAATGATGAGACTCTTTGCATCGCCGACGTTGGCCAGATGGGACCATAGGCTGACACCTTCAATGAAGTGTTTTCCCGCCTCGCGGCCCCCGTGGCAGTCGAACGAGAAGACCGCGCCCGCTCCGTCTGGCAGATACTTTTCAACCAGTGCGCCGTAGCGGCTCGTCGGTAGGCCGGGGTAGGTGACGTTCGAGGCCAGCTCGTGCGACTCAAGATAGCGAGCGACCGCGGCGGCGTTCTCGACGTGCCGAGCCATTCGTAACGACAGCGTCTCGAGTCCCTGCAGAAATAGGAACGCATTAAACGGAGTCATTGCTGCGCCGAGGTCGCGCAAGGTCTCGAACCGTAGCTTCATCAGATAGCCGTACGTGCCGAAGGTCTCATGAAACTGCAATCCGTGATAGGCCGGTGAAGGATCGGCCACCACCGGAAAACGACCGTTGGACCAATTGAATTCACCCGACTCGACCACGACACCGCCAATGCTGGTTCCGTGTCCACCGATAAACTTGGTCGCAGAGTGAACCACGATATCGGCTCCCCATCGGATCGGGCGACAGAGAAACGGTGTGGCGAACGTGTTGTCGATTAGGAGCGGTAGCTGGTGCTCGTGGGCGATTGCCGCGATTCTCTCGATGTCGAGGACGTTGCCACCAGGATTTCCGATGGTTTCGGCGAAAAACGCCTTCGTGTTCTCGCGGATCGCCGCCTGCCAGGCGTCGGTGTCGTCTGGGTCGACCCAGCTGAGCTCCACGGACATCTTTCGCAAGTAGTGCTTGAGTTGATTTACCGACCCACCGTAGAGCGCTGACGACGAGACAACATGGTCCCCGGGTGATAAGAGGGTAAAGAGCGCTGCGGCCTGTGCCGCGATGCCGCTGGCAAAGGCAACCGCACCGCAACCGCCTTCTAGATTGGCTACGCGCTCCTCGAATGCCGCGACCGTCGGATTCATGATGCGGGAGTAAGTGTTCCCGTATTCCTGTAGGTTGAAGTACGCCGCGGCCGAGTCCGGGTCCTCGAACACAAAGCTCGTTGTTTGGTAGATGGGCACGGCGCGGGCGCCGGTGTTCGGGTCCGGTCGCTGACCGGCGTGGACCTGCCGGGTCTCGAACCCTAACCGTCGAGATTCTTCTTCCATGAAGTGGGCCTCCTAGCGCTCAAGAAATCCTTGGATCATTGGGGTTTGTTGTGCCTCTTCCAGCAGAAAACAATCGTGTCCGTAGGGTGCGTCGATGACGTGTAGCTCTACTTCCTTGCCGGCGGCTTGTAACGCCATTGCCAGTTCCTCTGACCCTGTTACTGGGTAGAGCCAGTCCGAACTGAACGCGATGAGCAGGGTTCGTGCACTTACATTTTGGATCGCACGGTCGAGTTGGCCTCCACCGTACTGACGGGCAAGGTCGAAGTAGGAGAGCGCTCGCGACATGTAGAGATAGGTATTGGCGTCAAACCGCCGCACGAAGGTGTTGGCTTGGTGGTGTAGATAGCTTTCCACTTCGAACTCCGGCTTCGTCAGCTGGTATTGGATATCTGTCGAATCTTGTAATCGGCGCCCGAACTTGGTCTGCAGTGCGCCAGCGGACAAGTAGGTGATGTGACCAAGCATTCGGGCTACGCTCATACCTGCGCTCGGTGCACGCTCGGTGCCATAGTAGTGGCCGCCTTGCCAGTTCGGGTCTGCGGTGATGGCATTACGGGCGATGGCGTTCCACGCGAGTCCTTGCGCGTGAAGCGCATGGGTCGATGCGATCGGGATGATCGCGTCGACGGCGTCGGGATAAAGCACGGCCCATTCGAGGGCTAGCATACCGCCCAACGATCCGCCGGCTACCGCCGCAAGTCGCTTTATGCCGAGCTCTGCCAGCCACGCTCGTTGGGCACGGACCATGTCGGCTACTGTGATGACCGGGAAGTCTGAACCATAGGGTCGGTCGGTTGCCGGATTTGAGGACGAGGGACCTGTCGTTCCCCTGCAGCCCCCCAGTAGATTGGAGCTGACGACGAAGAACCGGTCTGTGTCGAAAGCCTTACCAGGACCGATCATGCCGTCCCACCAGCCGAGCCCACCTCGTTTGGAGCCGTCTCTCTCCTCAGCCCGGAAGCCGTCTCGCGTGCTCTCGGAGGTAGGCGCGCGGGTATACCCGGCCGCGTGGGCGTCACCACTGAGTGCATGACAGACGAGAATCACGTTGTCGCACTTTGGCGACAATGTGCCGTAGGTTTCGTAGGCGATGTGAACGGATGGTAGCCGGCTACCGCAGTCGAGCACGAGCGGTTGGGGTAGATCGAGAAGTTGCGTCTCGACGACGCCGGCCGAGCTCCCGCGGGGGTCCGGCTTCGGCCGAAGCATGAAAGATCATACCGTATCCAGCATAGATCAGGCAGTAGCGTTGGATACGATAGGGGTGACATTAATTGGGCACAACTTGCCACCCGCCGAAAAAGTGGGACCGGTAAGTCGTTGAAAAATGGTACGCCCGGCAGGATTCGAACCTGCGACCCTCGGCTTAGAAGGCCGATGCTCTATCCAGCTGAGCTACGGGCGCATATGACATTATTCTTGATGTTACAGGGATGAGACGGGTACCGCCATGAAGAACGTCAACTTCAGTTTCTTGTTTTAGGGAGAAATTTGAAATGGTTGGTACTATTACCCGATTCACTGTGCCTAGGGCGACAAATCAGCGATTCGCTTTTGGTCGACATCACTCCAAGACCCGAAATGCCACGGAGGCGATCTGGTTCTCCCAGAAAATCGCTAGCCTACCCCCAGTCGGGACGATATCAAGAAACTGCCAGTGAAGTTGATCGTGGGAGTATGCCAGGGTTTCGGTCTGCATGGACATTCTGACAACGTCTCTTGATGGCGTATAGCCATACGCACCAAAAACCGAATCAGGATCATCCTCGTCGAAGCCATCCGTTTGACCCTGCAAGCTGGAAAGAATGAAAGTCCAATCGTCGCGAGCGAGCTCAATAAAAACTGTGTATTCGCCTGGCGGGACTCGGGTGCCATTGAGTTCAATTGGCATGTCGTTAAAAAGTCGAGTCGACACATTTGCCCCGGCTCGCCAAACAGGAGCGCCGTCGTTTAGAAACTCGACGAAATCTTCTGGGCCGAACAGCTCGCGCCCACGAGTGATTGGTCGACCGTAGCTGATTTCGATCCATTCGCCGCCAACATATCCTTGTCGTCCATCAAAATGCTGTCCGCCGATTTGAGTCGCCGAGCGACCTTCTGGGCTTAAAGGACGTCGGTTCTCTTGGGCGTCGACAATCATGCAAGCAGTTACTACGAGTAGCACGCTTAGTCCACATCTTCCGTGCATCATTTCCGCTCCAATCGTTTTGGGTCTCAGGCTTGGATGAATAGTAATGTGTAGAGTGTCCTAGGTGTCTTACTGTATTGCATTTTTAGTGTCTGTTTTTGGACTAGGGAGTTCTAGGGCCACTTGACCTCAACCAGGTGCCATCGAATCTTGGGTGAATGGGACTGTCGTTACTGTGGGCAGCGATCGCTCTTGAGATAGAAGGATTAGCCTGTATCGTTGTAATGAACTTGCGGCGCACGCACCGCGATTAAAGCCTAACGAGAAGGAGTATGTCATGCGGAAGACCGCCCGGACCTGTACAACTCGATGTGCCGTCACAGTGACCGCGATATTTTTGTTTGGTGCGATGTGTGCTGAAGTGTTTCTTGAAGCGAGCCAGGATGCTGAGCAACAGCGGCAGCGTTTGAACAAGGTTATTGTCGCGCTTGAGGAAGACCGCCCGGCGATCGCAGGCGAGGACTGGCGTTTCATCGATATGGAACACTCACCGTTTTCCGCCGAACGATTGCAGATGATTTTGTCGGAAATGGACCAAGACCGAGATGCCACTGGGCGGTTACCACTGGCTCCACTGGTACGGATCCCACAGGACGGCGACGAGGATTTTCGATGGGCCATTAAGCAGGTTCTCGACCTTGGAGCGTTCGGCGTTATCCTGCCGCACGTTGACACCCGGGAAGAAGCGGTTCGCTTGGTTCGTGCGATGCGCTATCCCCCGATGAAAGATGCGGTGTCCCCAGAGCCACGAGGGGAGCGCGGTTGGGGACCAGGCCAGGCGATTCGGCTGTGGCGTTCCGGAAATGCGCGAGAGTACCATCGCCGGGCCGACGTATGGCCACTGAATCCTGACGGCGAACTTTTTGCCGTGGCAATAATCGAATCGGCTGAGGCAGTCAGAAATATTGCTGAAATTCTTCGAGCTCCACTAAGCGCAATCATGGTGGTGCCTGGAGATATGAGTATTGATCTTGGTCTTGGACCTCCTGGCGCCGAAATCTACCCAGAGGTTGACGCCGCTTTCCAAACGGTTCTGAAGGCGTGCATGGAACAGGACATCGTCGTGTGTGGTTGTGGAGATGCACGGAGTCGTATCCCAAGACGACTTGATGAAGGATGGCAGTTTGTTTTACCTCTCGGGGGGTAACGGTCAAGCGTCTGGGCAAATGCTGTAGTCAGACTTCGGTTCACGGACCGATGGCTGCGGCCATATAATCCTTAACGCCGTCGCATGCTGCGGGCTGGCTATCGGAGTTATTTCATGTTCTCGAAATTGATCGGTGTTCTTTGTGTTGCGATGTTGACGGTTGGCCTTTTGTCTGAAGCAAGCTGGGCTCAACCAGGTCCAAGTCAAGCAGAACTAAATACCGCGAGCGAAAACAGTACTGACTGGCTATACGCGAATCATTCCTATGACGGTCAGCGCTATGTGGATCTAGATATGATTAATCGAAGTAACGCCAATGCGTTGCAGCCAGTGTGCACGTATGAGACTGGTGACCCCGGGCCATTTCACACCCATCCAATCATTTATCAAGGCGTCATGTATCTGACAGCCGGAGTGTCCACTATTGCGATTGATGCCATTACTTGCGAACTACGATGGCGACACGAGTGGACTCCGAAAGCCCAACGAAATTTTCCAATGACTCGCGGGGTTGGTCTGAAGGATGGGAAAGTGGTTCGGGGAACACTCGACGGCTACTTAATAGCCCTCGATGCGGCTACTGGTGATCTATTGTGGGAAACGATTGCAGCTGATGCGTCGGAGGGCTACAGCTTCACCATGCCACCTTTGATCTTTGAGAATTTGATTATTATCGGACCGGCGGGTAGTGAACGCGGTGTGCACGGCTGGGTTGGCGCGTTCAACTTGACAGACGGATCCTCGGTGTGGCGATTCAATACGATTCCGGAGCCCGACGAACCCGGGGCTGAAACTTGGTCCGATCCCACTAGTGAACTCATTGGCGGCGGAGCTGTCTGGACACCGTTTAGTCTGGATCTCGAGAATGAACTTTTGTATGTGGCCGTTTCAAATCCGGCGCCTGATTTTTATGCCGAGGCACGACAGGGAGACAATTTATACACAAATTCTTTGATTGCGCTTGACCCACGAACAGGCGAGTTGCAATGGTATTTTCAAGCGACCCCTCACGACACTCACGATTGGGACCTTACTCACGCCTCTCCACTTTTTTCCACGACGATCGCTGGTGAACGCCGAAAGGTCGTATCGGCAACTGGGAAGCACGGGTTATTACATTTGCTTGACCGCGATAGTCACCAACAGATCTACAACGTACCGGTAACACGACGTGAAAATGCCGGTGCAGAGGTGACCTCGTCTGGCGTGCGAGCTTGTCCAGGGCTACTTGGCGGTGTCCAGTGGAACAGTCCTGCCTATAACCCGAACTTGAATTTACTGTATACCCCGGCCGTCGACTGGTGCGGTACGTTCATCGCGGCTGAAGAATTCAGGGGACAACGATGGCTTGGCGGTCGATTCGAAGGCGATGATTACGAAGAGGCCCGGGGATATCTCACTGCGACCGACGCAGCAACGGGTGAGCTGCGCTGGCGTTACGAGTCACCGCAACCGATGCTAGCTGCGGTTACTGCTACGTCGGCTGGACTATTGTTCACCGCGGAACTGACGGGAGATTTTTTGGTGCTAGATGCCGCTGATGGGGCGGAGGTGTTCCGCTTTAACACCGGGACTCCGAACAATGGCGGTGTTGCCACGTATGCAATTGGCGGGCAGCAGTATGTGAGCTTAATGGCCGGCAATACGTCGTCATTGTGGCCGACGCCACCGGCGACAGCCAGCGTCATCGTTTTTGGTCTACCTTAAGGTTTATTGAAGTTTTGAAATTGAGGTGCTTGATGAACAGAGAACCATTAGTCACATGCACGACAGTTTTTGCGGTAATGCTGGGGTTGACGGTTCCGGCATTCGGCCAATCGTCGTCAAGCTCAGCAGCTGATTGGTCTCCGCGATACCTCGCAGACGGCCAACCTGACATTCGAGGTACTTGGAACAACGTTGGTGCGGCTCACATTCCTCTCGAGTTGCCCGAGGAACTCAGCGGGTCGGACGTGTCTGCTGAGGAGGTTCAGGCCTATGTCCAGCGTCGGTCCGACTCGCGGAAGGCCGTCACGTGGAATGGATTTGAAACCAGTGGAGGCGTGGGTGCGTACGCGAACTATTGGTTTGATTGGTTCTGGAAAGAGCCAGATGCCGCGGACGCACCGGCATTGTTGATTTCGCCCTCGACTGGCAAGATGCCTTCGATGACTGAACAAGCACAAGCCAGCGTTGAGTTTCACCGGGCTGGCAACCATCTTCACGATTCCTACCAAACGATGGAATCAGGCGACCGATGCCTGTCGCGCGGTACGTATGGGATCATGATGCCGACTGCTTACAACAACGGCAAGATGTTCTTTCAATCTCCGGGGTATGTCGTGATTTTGAGTGAGATGATTCACAATGCTCGGATCATTCCCATTGATGCGGGTCCTCATGTGAACGACAAGGTTCGACTTTGGAATGGAGATCCCAGAGGACATTGGAACGGGAATACCTTAATTGTTGAGTCGACCAATTTTCGCTTAGTCGAGAATCAGCGAGGACCAGGATCCAGGGCCCCCCAAACGCCACAGCGACATGTTGTTGAGCGTTTCACCTTGGTCAATCAAGATACCCTGCGGTACGAGTTGACCGTTGATGACCCGGATACATACACGCACCCGTGGACAGTCGCATTCAATTTTAAGCAGGACGACAAATACCAACAGTTTGAGTACGCGTGCCACGAAGGCAACTATGCTGTGCCGAATTCCCTGAGTGGAGCCCGTGCGCAGGAGCGTTAAAACGGACACGAAGCGATTCACTGCGCCGTGTTGCGTCTGTTCCTACTGGAACGTTTACACAGACCAAAATTGGTTTTAAACAAATTGAACGAATGCTTTGAGACGTCCGAGCAAGATTTACGGTAACGCGAACGCAATTACAGTATTCGTCGCGACAACTGAAATATATTGCTTCCCTGAGATTTCGTAAGTGATCGGGCTCGACCGTATCGGGCGAGGGGCACTGTATTGAAACAACGGTTCACCCGTCGCCGCATGCAAGGCATAGAAGCTGCCATCGTCAGTGCCTTGCAAGACAATGTCACCAGCAGTGACTAGGTTTCCACTTGCTGCGATCGATGTTACCGCTGGTAATACTTGCTGCCACTGTTCTTCACCACTGACAGGGTCGTAGGCTGTGATCGCTGTGCTGGGTGTGTAGCTCGGGATTCGGCTGAGTTCTTCAAAGTTTTCGGTGTGACCTCTCGAGTCAGGACCTGCCTCAAGGCTATCGCCGACCGGTTTGACGGTAAGTGAGACGGCCGCGTTTTTTCCTGTGACATAAAGCAATTCCGTGCGTGGACTGAAGGCCGGCGAACCGAAGCTGGAGCCACCATGCGCCACGATGTAATGCTCATTCGTAGAGTAAGGCCAATACATCTGCCTCGCTTGAGCCTGGAGTTCGGGATCGTCGAGATTGACATACGTGGCACAGAGGGGCGTCATTGGAACGCCTCGTGCCGTATGCGGGATAGGTTGTGTCGGATAAACCACTTCTCCGGGGACATTGGTATCAGTTGGAACTAGAGTTTCGACCATGGGGTTTAGTGGGTGTCCGGTTTCACGGTCCCAGAGATAAAGGAGGCAATTCTTGCCGGCGGCACCGACGCCTTTTATGGTTTGCCCGTTACGGGTAATGTCATACAGCACCGGACCGGTGACATGGTCCCAATCCCAAAGGTCATGATGAACGGCTTGGTAATACCACTCAAGTGCACCGGTTTCGAGATCGAGGGCAATAGTGGCATTCGTAAAAAGATTGGCGCCTGGGCGCGCTGACCCGTCGTATGCAGGTGATGGATTTCCAGCGTTGATATAAAGGAGTCCCAGGTCGAGATCGATCGCTGGTTGTGTCCAAACCCCACCTCCGACGCGCTGGCCGTCTCCCCACGTAGGGTTCGCGATTTCCCACCCTTCATCTTGTGGACGCTGTGGAATCGTATTGAACACCCATTTGATAGCGCCAGTTGTGGCATCAGTGGCAATTACAAGACCACCAGGAATATGTCCTTCCGATAATGCGGAGCCTAAATACAATGTTCCGTCGTGGTATGTGGGTGCACTCGTGATCCGGTAGCCGATGGAATAGGGGTCGAGAGTCGGGGGGTACACATCGGGGTATTTCGTCTGCAAAGCGAGTCCGACGACGGGGAGAACGCCACCATCACCGAAGGATTCCACTAATTCTCCTGTTTTGGCGTCGGCCGCAACGAGGTTGGCACCGTTGTATGAGTAAATTATTCCTTCTGCATAAGTGGGGCCACGCACCCGATTTCGCTCGGCAACATCAAGTTCGAGCGTCCAGATTGATTCACCTGTTGCTGCGTTAATACCGAAGACCATGTTCGCGGCGTGAAAATACATCATGCCGTCGACGACAAGGGGTGTTACTTGACTAACGTCGACGCCGGCAGGTACGGTGAAAGACCATTCCGAACGGAGTCGGTTCACGTTAGTTGTATTGATTTGGTCAAGCTCCGCATAGCGACGGTTATGCAGGTCTAGATTGTGGCTGCCCCAGTCGGTACGTCCGCCAGTTGAAATTGTAGGTGGTGTACCTTGGCGTGTTGTTGTGCCTTGCCCCGCTTCAGCTACAACAGTTCCTGTCAGAAGCGTGGTTAGTGTTCCCACAGCTGTCAGCATCGTTACAGCCCGACAGGCTCTTGTCATCGTGTGTCCTCGCTACATCTGTTTGTCTAATTATGCAATTAGTTGCACGTGTGGCCCGAGTAGGCGATTATGCAGCCTATCGGTAAAACAAATCGTTTGCCAAGGTTTCTGAGAGTCTGTCTGAGTGTTTTTGTATATCTTCTGTGGGATTTGTCCGTTTCTGTCCCGGTGACGGCTCAATCCTTGTCTGTACCGCGAACGGCGTGGGAGGGCCCTGATCTCCAAATTTGGCTAATGCGACCATCACGTTTAGTCTACCTTGGGCCGACCGTGTCGGCAGCGGTGACCACGGTGCGCCTGATCTTGAAGTATTCGTGTCGTTTACACTTGGTATTTTGAATGGAGGGTATTCCATGAAGTTCAGTGCGATAGTCTTCTGTTTTCTATTGATGGCATCATTGTTTGTACGAGCTCAATCCTCTGATGAAGAGATTGCACGGGCTGTGATGGCCTCCCCGGCTGCGATGGCAGCGGACGCCACCGTGATCCGATTTGCCGACGATGGCAGTCATGAAACACTGCGAGAAGGTTCGAACGGGCTTGTTTGCTATGACCGGTCCAATGAACCGGGCAGGGGATTCAGCGCTCAATGCACGAGCACAGGAAACCTGGCCCGCGCAGCGCAGAATCATAAGGTCCGCATGGCGTCTAACAATGCGGACCAAGTTCAATCGATGTTTCAGTCCCAGGAATCTGACGGGAGTCGTGAAGTCCCGGAGTTCGGTAGCGTTTGGTATTCGGTCAATGGTCAAGATCGAGAGTCTGCGAACGCGAACCGGCCGCACATTACGATCGCGGTCCCATTTGCGACGGGTGAAACGTTGGGTCTTCCCATCGAAGGTGGCTATAGCCAAAGCGGTTCGTGGATTATGGAGTCTGGCACTTCCGCTGCCCATATCATGATTCCAGGGAGCTAGAGGCGTCTGAGTGTGGTGGGCGTTCCACTGAACGTTTGTTGGCTTGTCTAGGTTGAATTCTTTTATGTGGATGGAGTGGACTGAATTTGTTGGTTTCATCTGGGCGAGAACTCTTGAACTCGCTGAGACGGAATTTGATCAGGTGCGTTACGGCGACGTCGAATTGTCTCTTGCGTTATCAATCCTCTTAGTCCTGGTTCTGATGGCGACTGTCGCTCGTATGACGTTTACCGCTAGGAGTCATTCGCGGCATCACTCTGGATATCTTGTTGGTCGTAAGCATCGCAGGGGTATGGCCGCAATGCTTTTATACAACACGCCCAAGTTGTTGCTGGCATTTGCCATTGTTGGTGTTGCGATTGCACTCTCAGACCCATTCTTGACAGCGACCGAAGAAATTACCGGTGACGTTGAGTCGAGAGTCAGAATCGATTTGGTTGACACTTCGTTGTCTATGGCCTGGGAGTTTCCGCAGACTGGACAATCGAGGGCGGAGATTGCCAGGGAGGCGCATCTGAGATTTCTTGAAATGCGGCGAGAGAAAAACGATCGTGTGTCGTTGTGGTTATTTTCGTCGTTTCCCTACATGGTCGACGATTTCGTCTTAGATGACGAATTGTATTACTTCCAAGTGATGGAAGCGCCGTACGCCACCGTGAAAATCTTGGCTCCAGAGCCTGGTGCAGCCCTAGATAGGTTCTTTATTCCTCCAGACAAAGTTCGAATTATTCCGACCGAGGGAAGTACCGATATCGTAGAAGCACTTCGGGCTGTGATGAAGCATTTCGATCAAGATGAGGCGAGTGGAGGGGCAGCGGTTGGCCAGCACCGAGCTGTTTTGATTGTGACCGATGCTGATGTTGACGAAATTCCTGGCGTTGAATTAGCGCAGCTTAAGCGGCGGAATATCGTTCCATATGTGATCTACATCAACGCTGAGAATCCAGCGACGGCCACGCCTGAGGCCCCCACGATTCCGCCATTCATCACGCTGATTCGAGACTTCGGAGGAGACTACTTTGATGTGACTGACCAAGATAGCCTTAACCGTGCGTATGAGGCGATCGATAGACAGGAAGCGGTAAGCAGGATTGTATCTCAGCGGGTTCAGAGAGTACCGATATTTACGAGATTCTTACTAGTCAGCATGGCTTTGCTGGTAGTAGGAATTCCCGCGGGGTTTCTTGCTGAGCTGTTCTGGGGGACCACTCCTTAAAAACAAAAGGAAGGTGCTCTTACACAGAATAAAAATTTATAATAAAGTAATTTATATAATATTGAATTCTATCGCCTGTAGGGGATTACAATGTATCTTCTTACGTGTTTGGTTGAAAGTAAGCCAATAGGGTATTGGAAATAGTTATGGGTCTATGTGTGATTGTTGCTGTCGCTATTACTGTTGTCGGCGTTGTTGCGCCGACGGTGACCAGCTCAAGCAGTGGATGATTTGGCCGAAAGAAAATTAGAAAGTAAGTTAAGGCCATCATCTCATGGGTGATGGCCCTTTTTTTTGTAATTTAGCGTAACCGTGGCAAATATGACGACAACAAGACGAAGCGCAGCGATCACAGAAGGACCAAGTCGAGCGCCGGCGCGAGCAATGCTGAAGGCGGTCGGATTTACAGACGAGGACTTAAAGCGACCAATTATCGGCATTGCCAATACTTGGACTGAGATCGGTCCGTGTAATTACCACCTCCGCGGTCTCGCTGATGAGGTCAAGGAAGGTGTCAGGAATGCTGGGGGGACGCCGATGGAGTTCAATACAGTGTCGATCTCTGACGGTATCACTATGGGGAGTGAAGGGATGCGGGCGTCGCTGGTGAGCCGGGAGGTCGTAGCCGACTCGATTGAGCTTGTTGCCCGGGGAAACTTGTTCGACGGTCTGGTAGTTCTTGTCGGGTGCGATAAGACCATTCCGGGAGGTGTAATGGCCTTGGTCCGACTCAATATTCCCGGGCTGCTACTTTACGGAGGTTCGATTGCGCCGGGTCACTGGGAAGGTCAGGCTGTCACGATTCAGGATGTGTTTGAGGCGGTAGGCACCCATGCCGCGGGTCAAATGACAGACGCTCAATTATGCGCGCTTGAGGAGACGGCCTGTCCTGGACCAGGCGCGTGCGGTGGCCAGTTCACGGCTAACACGATGGCGACGGTGTGCGAATTGCTGGGTGTCTCACCGATGAGTACGAACGCAGTGCCTGCGATGGATGCTTCGAAGGCCGTGGTGTCTCGGAAGGCGGGAGAGACGCTCATGGGACTAGTTGAGAGGGACTTGAAGCCTCGCGATATCGTCACGAGGCAGTCGCTTGAAAATGCCATAGCATCGGTCGCAGTCACCGGAGGTTCGACCAATGCGGTGCTCCATCTATTGGCAATTGCTCGTGAAGCCGGGGTCCCCCTCGACTTGGACGATTTTGACCGAATCAATCGAGATGTTCCGCTTTTAGCTGATTTAAAGCCAGGTGGACAGTTTGTTGCCACTGATCTGTTTCAGGCTGGCGGTATTCGTCTGGTCGCAAATCGACTCAAAGAACTGGGGGTTCTCCACGAGGATGAGATTACGGTAACTGGGCGGACGGTTGGGGAAGAGGCGTCTAGTTCTGAGGAAACACCGGGTCAAAAGGTAGTCCATGGCGTTCTTGATCCGATAAAGACTACAGGGGGGCTTGTGGTGTTGAGGGGCAACTTGGCTCCAGACGGCTGTGTCGTGAAGGTTGCTGGGCATGCCATGATGCAGCATACGGGTCCTGCTCGTGTCTTCGATAGCGAAGAGGAAGCATTTGAAGCTGTTGAGAAGGGGCGAATTCAAAGCGGAGATGTAGTGGTCATTCGCTACGAAGGACCGCGGGGCGGACCCGGTATGCGAGAAATGTTAGCGGTGACAGCAGCGATTATGGGTGCCGGTCTTGGAGAGTCAGTTGCACTCTTGACTGATGGACGGTTTTCCGGAGCCACTCGCGGGCTTATGGCGGGTCATGTTGCCCCGGAAGCCGCCAGTGGAGGTCCGATCGCGGCTATTCAAGAAGGGGATACGGTAGAGTTTGATTTGAACAGTCGTACGTTGAATGTTGCGCTGACTGATGCTCAATTGGCCGAACGGATGGCCGCTTGGACTCCACCCAGTGACCGTTACGATTCTGGGGTGATGGGGAAATATGCACGGTTGGTGTCATCGGCTGCAACTGGGGCAGTTACAAGCTGAATCGCAGGCATAAATTAGCTTTCTTAAAATGTCGGCGATGTACCGATGGCTTTTGCATAGGGAAGATTCTGACGTCGGGGAATAATTCATGTCACGAATGAGAAGCGGCGCGCAAATTATTTGGGAGGCGCTCGTCAACGAGGGAGTCACAACTGTTTTTGGCTACCCGGGTGGAGCAATTCTTCCCGCTTACGATGCATTGTTGGACTATCCGATTCGCCATGTTCTAGTTAGACATGAACAGGGTGCGACACATATGGCGGATGGATATGCTCGTGCTAGTGGTAAGGTTGGCGTAGCGATAGCCACTTCCGGTCCTGGAGCGACCAATATGGTGACGGGGATAGCAACTGCAATGTTGGATTCATCTCCGCTCGTATGTATCACTGGGCAGGTGGGCAGTAAAGTCGTCGGAACTGATGCGTTCCAGGAGACTGATGTCACCGGCGTTACATTGCCTATCACCAAACATAACTATCTGGTTTCCAGTGTGGAGGAGATCGCGCCAACGATTCATGAGGCAATGTACGTCGCGCGCAGCGGAAGGCCCGGTCCGGTGCTTGTGGATATTACGAAGGATGCTCAGCAACTTTCGACGGAACTGCAATGGGACCCAAGTGATGTAAAGCTACCAGGTTATCGCCCCGATCTCAGTCCAACAGCAGACGAGTACAAGCGGGCAGCCGAGTTAATTAATAGCGCCAAGCGACCAGTAATTCTGGCTGGGCATGGTGTGTTGCTTTCGGGTGCAATGACCGCAGTTCGCCAGCTTGCCGAAAAGGTAGAAAGTCCGGTCGCGATGACTTTGTTGGGTATTGGCGGCTTGCCGGCGTTACACCCGCTCAATCTAGGAATGATGGGCATGCACGGCGAGGCATGGGTGAATCAGGCTATTCAGGAAGCTGACCTGCTGGTGGCGTTAGGAATGCGGTTTGATGACCGGGTCACCGGTAACCTCAAGACCTACGCGCCTAACGCTCTTAAGATTCATGTGGATATTGATCCGGCTGAGTTCAATAAAAATGTAAAGGTTGATTTGGCGCTCGCGGGCGATCTGTTAGAAGTGTTGCAGTCTTTGGTGCCACATGTGGAGAAGGGGAACCGGAAGAGTTGGTTGTCTGCGATCGACGAAATGAAGGGTGACGTGGCGGTGCGTGACATTCAGAATCTTCCCGATAGTGGGCACCTGTATGCTGCGCATGTTATTAACGACATCTGGCGTCTTACTGAAGGAAATGCGGTTGTCGTGACCGACGTTGGACAGCACCAGATGTGGGAAGCGCAGTACTACCACCATGAGCATCCCCGTTCTTTGATTACATCAGGCGGACTGGGGACTATGGGCTTTGCACTACCGGCTGCCATTGGGGCGAAATTAGCGTGTCCTGAGAAAGAAGTGTGGGTGGTGGCTGGCGATGGTGGGTTCCAGATGACCATGGCAGAATTGGCGACCATCGCCCAAGAGAAACTCAAAATCAATATTGCAATTATCAATAATGGGTATCTTGGAATGGTTCGCCAATGGCAGGAGTTTTTCTATGAGCGTAGGTACGCTGCAACTCCTTTGCTGAGTCCAGATTTCGCCAAGTTGGCAGAATGCTTCGGACTTAAAGGAGTGACGGTGGACACTCGGAACGGGGTTGTTCCGGCGGTGGAGGAGGCTCGTTCTTGTGAAGGTACCGTGGTGATTAATTTCAAAGTTGAGCAAGAGGATACAGTGTATCCAATGGTTCCGGCTGGAGCGGACTTGCACGACATGATTCGTCGACCGAGCGAGGCTCCTATTATTGAGACTGCGGACGATGATTAGGACGGATAACGCTTGCGGGGCATTCACTTTTTGAGGAAGCCTGGGGGTTAGACCGGCAGTGTCATTCCTGGATTTGTAATCATGAAACACACCCTAGTCATCTACGTTGAGGACAAGCCTGGTGTTTTGAATCGTGTGGCTTCGCTGTTTCGACGACGAGCTTTTAATATTGAATCACTGACGGTTGGCCATACTGAAAAACCAGGTGTGTCGCGCATGACAGTTTTGGTTGAGAGTGATACCTATGGTGCCCGTCGCCTGGAGGCGAATCTCTACAAGCTTGTCAACGTGCTTCGAGTTCACGACATCACAGCTGAAGCTTCGGTGTATAGGGAACTTGCCATGGTTAAAGTGGCCACCGCTACTCCGGAGATTCGCAGCCATGTGATGCAATTGGTTGATGCCTTTCGAGCCCGTGTTGTTGATGTGGCGCCGGATGCTGTAATTATTGAAACCACCGGAACCGAGGCGAAGATTAACGGTTTATTGGAGGTTTTGCAGCCTTATGGAATTCTTGAACTTGTGCGCACCGGTCGTGTCGGTATGGTGCGTGGGGCGCAGAGTGTCATGGTCGAACCTCCCGAACCGCCTCGTGTTACTGCGAAAACAAACCCAGACGACGAGAACATTTCCTATTCGGTATAGTACGGCACTACGTTTAACCCACAACGTGAGACTGCATCCAGTTGTGGATGCGGGAACCTAGAAAACGAGGACTCTCTTCAATGGCCACGATCTATTACGATGATGCTTCAAACCTCTCACTGATTCAGAACAAGAAGGTTGCCATCTTTGGCTACGGTTCACAAGGGCATGCTCACGCCCTTAATTTAAAGGATAGCGGTGTCGATGTGCGAGTTGCGTTGCACGAAGGGAGTCGGTCGAAATCAAAGGCCGAGGACGAAGGTTTAACGGTTTTGACTGGATCAGAGGCATCAGCTTGGGCTGACGTGGTGATGTTACTTACCCCGGACACAACGCAGGCTGGTATTTATCAGACGCAAGTCGCTCCACATTTGAGCGCCGGGAAAATGTTGATGTTTGCCCATGGATTTAATATTCGCTTCAAGACGATCCAGCCTCCTCCGGATGTTGATGTGACATTGATTGCTCCGAAAGCCCCCGGGCACCGCGTGCGCGAGGTATTTCTTGAAGGAGGAGGCACACCCGCATTGATTGCTGTCGAACAAGACGCGACGGGGGGTGCTCAGGCCCTAGCGTTGTCGTATGCCAAAGGCCTGGGTGTAACTCGTGCGGGAGTCATCCAAACCACGTTTGCCGAAGAGACCGAGACAGATCTCTTTGGAGAGCAGACGGTTCTTTGCGGTGGGGTAAGTGCACTAGTCAAAGCGGGATTCGAGACGCTTGTTGAGGCTGGATATCAACCTGAGGTCGCATATTTCGAGTGTATGCACGAATTGAAACTGATCGTCGATTTGTTTTACCGAGGTGGATTGAACTACATGCGGTACTCGGTCAGTGATACTGCCGAGCATGGAGATTACACGGGCGGTCCGCGGGTGGTGACTGAGGAAACCAAACAGGCGATGAAAAAGATTCTGGCGGAAATTCAAAACGGCACTTATGCAAACAACTGGATCAACGAAGACAAAACCGGTCGAGAGTGGTTTATGGCAACTCGGAAGACAGAGCAGGCGCATCCGATCGAAGAAGTTGGCTCTCGTCTACGTGGGATGATGCCATTCCTTGACGCGGTGAACTTGAAGGAGTCTGTTTAAAGCGTTTCAATCCATCGGCCGATCACGTCTTGAACGGAATCAAAAACCTCGCCGAGCGTAAGGTTCATCTTGTTCGGCAAATTGAGCGAATGATCTCCGCCCTCAACAACATGGAGGCTGCCCTGTTGGCAGGCATCAACGACTGGTCGCATCTCATCTTTGTTCCCGAACGAGTCACGACCTCCTTGTACAAAAAGCATGGGAGTTGTGATCGATGCGAGATGCTCATCTCGTCTTCGTTCGGGGGCGGCCAGGAGGATGCAAGGGGTAGCCCAAAAAAACTAACCCCGTTAGCTTCATTTTGAGACTTGGGTCGGCCGCAATAATTTGAGATGCAATTCGTCCACCCATTGATTTGCCTCCGATGACAAGACGGGATGCCATGGACGGCAGAGTCTGCTGTGTTTCTTTGATTGCCGCCAGGTAGGTTGCTTCGAGTTTCGACTTGGAGTCCGGGGCCCGACGGCCTTGCGACATGTAGAGAAAATCAAACGTGACTGTATCAATGCCGCGGACCGCCATGCCGAGAGCAAAGCAGCGCATGAACTCGCTGTCTTGTGAGGCGCCTGCGCCATGCGCCAGAATTAGAAGTGTCTGGTCGGCACAATTTCTCTTAGCGGGATAATGCAGGCCCGATACGGTCCCAGGCAGTCCTGTATCAATTACGAACCGTTTTGGCATTAGACCTGGGTGGCTTTTAGAAACTGCGCCGCAGCCTGGCGGAAGTCGTCGTGCCATTCATGGCCACCGTCGAACACGACACTGTTGACGGATGTGCTTACCGACCGAAGAAACGTGACATCTTTGCTCATCTGTTCCTCGGTATACCAGGAGTCAGCGGTTCCGCGTCCCAGAAGGATCTTGGGCCAAGTTGCATCTTTGCTGGCCTGGAGTTCGGGCGGGATATCGCCCGCGAGAACCATGATCCCGGCTGTTGGGGTGGTTCCTCGCAGACCCGCGCGGTACGCCATCGCAGTACCCTGGGAAAAGCCACTGTAGACGACTCTTGCGTTTGTGGAGTGTGTATTCAATACACTCTCAACTACGGCGTCGACATATCGCAGGTTATCCAAGATCAAGTGCTCACGGTCTTCCGAGGTCATCCAGCTGCCGACGACAGTGCCAGTTTTTCGTTTATAGAACCGATGGAGGGCAGAGACTGATACCAAAATCCAGTTCTCTAGGCCCGGAATTGACACGAGTTCGTCTAGGTGATGCTTTGGATTTTCGCCGTAACCGTGGAATCCAATGAGTATCGGGGCCGGATTGGTGGAACGAGCTGGTCGTACAAGATAACGCCCAGTGATTTGGGTACGAATTGTCTCGATCTTCAGTTCTTGAGCCACGAGATGTATTCTAGTCCTCTATGCCACGTATTGACTTTGCACAACTTCCGGCGGATTCGCGTGTTTGGATTTTTTCTGCGGACCGTGTTCTTTCAAATGATCAACAAACGCAATTGTTAGCGAGTGTTGATGGGTTTCTTGCTCAATGGGGTGCTCACGACATGCCTCTCACGGCAGGACGTGAAATCAGGTATGACCGGTTTTTGTTCATAGCGGTCGATCAACAACGGGTCGGACCATCTGGTTGTTCCGTTGACGCGTTGGTCAGGCAAATGAAGACGCTGCAGCAGGAACTGGGTGTGGAGCTGGTAGACCATGCCCCAGTGCTATTTCGTCGAGGAGACGAAATAGCTCGTGTAGCCCGGGAAGAGTTCTTGGCCTTAGTTGCTGATGGCGAAGTAAGTCTCGACACCACGGTGTTTGATAATACGCTGACTCGTCTCGGCGACGTGAGGGACGGTCGTTGGGAGACGAATGCGGCACGAACGTGGCACGGGCGCGCGTTTTTTTAGCCAGACACGTGCAGTTGATCAGGTTGAATCTTTTAGTACAAAAGTAAAAACGTGTCGTCGGATTGTACCGTGACGGCCGGACCGCTTCCACTTGGGATGGTGTCTTGGTTTGATCCCATTTCCGAGATAGCCCGGTTGTTACTGTCAAACAGTTGCCAGTTCAGTGTTCCTCCAGCTCGATATCCCGGCGCGTCGCCCCAGGCGAGTAGGGTCTCACCGCGGTTGTTCGTGGCGATGGTTGCGTTTTTTCGCCTGAATTTGGCTTCTCCGTCTGGGGAGACAACATCAGCTAGGTCGTTAACTTCAGCGAAGTAGATTTCTCCCGCCGTTTCCCAAGCCACACGGACTCTATCCGGCGCCTTGGCGAATGTTGTCGTGGTTACAGGACATGCACCGAGAGACCAAGGTTGAATCAATTCGTCTGCAAACATCTGGTCCGGACCAGTTGATCGCAAGAGACGTTGCCCGCGGCCGACATTGTCTTTGGCTCCACGATACGAGATCCAGACGGTTCCCTCGTCAAAAAATAGCTCGAGACTACAACAGCCACACGCACCTTTTTCGGGGGGACTGATGACACGCGGTGGTTCAAAGGTTTCGCCTCCGTCCTGAGAGGTCATAAGAAAGACTGCGCGGTTGGCGTCGTCAGTTTTGTTAGTTGGTGCACCATGCCACGCTATAAATATCTGGTCTCGTCCGTCAGTTGTTATGCTGGGTCTGGCTTCAATGATTTTGTCTTCGATCTCGACCAGTGTCCGTTGTGGCTCGAAATTGTCCCCGCCTTCGGTACTCCGTGTATAGAACAGCCTCAATGGGTTGTTCTGGAACCATACGGCGTGTAGGCGAGAATTTTCCGTGGTACCTGTAGTAAGCGCGATGTCACCTCCATCCATGGGTCCCATTCCGATCGATGTTCGAGGTTCGCTGTTGATTCGGATTGGTGCTGTCCATGTAGGCGCTTCCGCGTTCCAGCGTGAGTAATAAAGGTCACCGCCGGACATAGCGCCCCGGAAATACATTAGATGGGTGAGGCCATTTTTATCGTTTACCGCCTGGGGCATCCGTCCTTCTTCGGGAATCCGCAGAACTCGGACGGGTTCTGGCGCCGCCCCGCAGGCTGAAAATAAGATCGCTGCTGATGCGATCAATATTGAGCTTGCGATTCCCAAATCACTCGTTCTATTTTTCACTAGACGGCCTCAGCCATTATCAGTTCGTATCAGAAGGGTACCATCGTATAATTCCGTAACCAACACCGGAGGTTGATGTGACCACGAAAGCCGGTCGTATGTTCGCGTGTGTTACCGCGGGACTGCTTGTGGCGTTTCTATCGTCTGCCCATGCCGAAGCTCAAGGCGCGGTTCAGTCAGAGGTTGAAACTCTATCCTCCAGTGGCCAAGCAGATTTCATTAGGACCTACTGCGTTCAGTGTCATAACGGTCGAGCTCTAGTTGGTGGTGTTGTGCTGGATACTGCCGACCTGAGTAATCTTGGTACAGATATTGAACTCTGGGAACGGGCACTTCGGAAGTTACGGGCTAGGGCGATGCCCCCGATTGGAATGCCACGTCCAGACGAAGATGCCTACGCCAATATGGTCTCGCATTTGGAGACTGAATTAGATCGTTTGGCGGTGGAACATTTGAATCCTGGTCGCACCGATACTTTCCGGCGACTCACTCGTACAGAGTATCGCAATGCCATCAGAGACCTATTGGCATTGGATGTCGACGTAACCGCTCTATTACCTCGAGACGATGCTAGTTTTGGGTTCGATAATGTTGGAGTAGTAGGTTTGTCGCCACTTCTTATGGAACGGTATCTGTCGGCGGCCCAAAAAATTAGTCGGTTAGCAGTTGGTCCGGTTGGTCTCGGCTTGGACAGTCATGTGGTTGTTCTTCCAGTTGACCTGACTCAAGAAAATCATTTTGACGGTCTTCCTTTTGGTACACGCGGTGGCGCAGCAGTTACCTACCAGTTTCCACTTGACGGAGAGTACGACATCCAGGTGTGGCTGTCACGAAATCGCAACGAAAACGTTGAAGGCCTGACTGAACCCCATGACATTGAAATTACTCTGAATGACGAACGAATTGGCGTGTTTACCATTACTCCGAATCGCAACCGGTTCGGGGACTACTACGCTGATGAGGATGTTGATAAGGGGTTGGTGGTTCGAGTGTTGGTGAAGGCCGGACCGCACAAGGTTGGTGCAAGTTTTATCAAGAAAAACTCGGCGTTGATCGAAACTGAGCGTCAACCCTACCAGGCTCATTTCAATATGAATCGACATCCCCGTGTTCAGCCGGCTGTACGTTCAGTCTCAATTACGGGACCCTATGAGTCGACTGGAGCAGGACGAACACCCAGCCGAGAACGGATTTTTTCCTGTCGTCCAGATGAGGTTGCGCAGGAGCGAGAGTGTGCAAAAACGATTGTGTCAAATCTTGCACGACTCGCCTATCGGCGACCGGTCACCAATCGAGACATCGATCCGCTACTAGATTTCTACGACGCTGGTTATGAACAGGGTGACTTTGAGGGGGGTATCGAAACGGCTCTTCGTGCTCTTTTGGCAAGTCCGGAGTTCTTGTTTCGTGTGGAGCGGGATCCTCATCGCCTAGCATCGGGTGAAGCGTATCGGTTGAGTGATATCGAACTTGCTACTCGCCTGTCATTTTTTCTATGGAGTAGTCTGCCCGATAACGAATTATTGACTGTAGCTGAGCGAGAGGAGTTGAGCGATCCAGGGGTGCTGGAAGCGCAAGTTTTACGAATGCTGCGAGATCCCAGAGCCGAGTCCCTCAGTACGAACTTTGCGTCTCAGTGGCTTCACCTTAGAAATCTAGATGCTGCCAAGCCTAATTTGCGAAGCTTTCCTGATTTTGACGAGAACTTGCGCCGAGGATTTCGTCGCGAGACTGAGATGTTCTTTGGTCACATTGTGGAACAGGACAGTAGCGTGTTGCAGTTGTTGTCGGCTGATTTTACGTTTGTGAATGAGCGTGTGGCTAAACACTATGGCCTTCCGCATGTGTACGGAGACCAATTCAGGTTAGTCGAACTCGACCCGGCTGGTGAACGAATCGGACTGTTGAGCCATGGAAGTATCCTGACGGTTACTTCGTATGCCACCCGAACCTCTCCGGTGCTTCGCGGCAAATGGGTGTTAGAAAATTTGCTTGGCATGCCCCCGCCGCCACCACCACCAAATGTGCCTCCGTTAGCAGAGAGTGGGTCTAGTGGGCAGCCACTATCAATGCGTGAGCGTATGGCACAACACCGCGAGAACCCGACGTGCGCGGCTTGCCACCAACTGATGGATCCTGCCGGTTTGTCGATGGAGAATTTCGACGCGATTGGCCGGTGGCGAAGTTTGGGAGAGGGTAGGAGCGAGATCGATGCATCCGGTAGTCTTCCGGGCGGGCTGACGTTCAGTGGGGTGTCCGGACTTCGTGAGGCAGTGTTATCGAGACCCGAGTTGTTTGTCGGTACGCTGACGGAAAAGCTACTGACTTATGCTCTTGGCCGTGGCATAGATTATCGGGATGCTTCGGCTGTGCGAACAATTGTGCGGGACGTCGAGGCCGCCGAGTATCGTTTTTCTTCACTGATACTTGGTATTGTCAGGAGCGTACCGTTTCAGATGCGGAGGACACAATGATCGTCACCAAAATGGCGTTGCCCAGACGAACCTTTTTGAGAGGGCTAGGTTCGACACTAGCTCTTCCGTTACTGGATGCGATGATTCCCGCAGTGTCTGCCAAGGCGGCACAGGTGGCTAGATCTGTTCGTCGTCTTGGATACGTGTACATCCCAATGGGGATGAATCCTGGGCCTTGGATTCCGAAAGCCGAGGGGCGCATCACAGAACTTTCCCCGTCGTTAGCTTCACTCACACCGTATCTTGATGATTTGACAGTCGTCACGAATCTTGAGCTCCGGAACGCGTATACGACGGGCAACCATGCTTCTTCGAACTGTGCTTTCTTAAGCTGCATGCGCGCTAAGCGGACGGAAGGCAGTGACTATGAATTGGGAACTACTGTTGACCAAATCGCAGCGCAGGAAATTGGACAGGAGACACCAATTCCATCGCTCGAACTTGGCACTGATCTGATTGCGCAGGTCGGCAATTGTGACAATGGCTACGCATGTGTCTATCAAAACAGCCTGGCGTGGTCTTCTCCGACCACACCGCTGCCGACGGAGGCTGATCCGCGCGCGGTGTTTGAACGCTTGTTTGGTGATGGAGGCACGATTGAACAACGGCGAGCACAACGACATACGAACGCCAGTATTTTGGACTGGGTCCTAGATGATATGTCCCGCCTCCAGAGTCAACTGGGCATGAGTGACAAGGTACGTGTCAATGAGTATTTGGACACGGTGCGGGAGGTGGAACGGCGGATTCAGCGCGCTGAGCAGCATGCCGAAGAGTCTCCGGAGACCGACCTGAGCCGACCGACTAGTATCCCGGAATCTTGGGAGGAACACGTCAAACTTATGTTTGAATTACAGGTGCTTGCCTTACAGGCGGACATGACACGGGTAATCACTTTCCAATTGGCTCGGGAGGCAAGCACCCGGACTTATCCACAGATCGGAGTCCCTGAACCGCACCACCCGGTATCTCACCATGTGAATGACCCAGTCAAGCTAGCGAAGCTAGCCAAAATCAATGCGTATCAAGTTTCATTGTTTGCGTATTTTCTTGAGCAACTGCGAGCAACGCCTGATGGCGATGGCACGCTTTTGGACCACAGTACTTACATGCTGGGAAGCGGCATGGGGAATCCTGATGTTCACGACCATTCCAATCTTCCGATTGTGGTCGCGCGTGGTGGCGCTGGACAGGTTAAGGGCGGGTGGCATATCAAGTTCGACCGTGACACTCCGTTATCTAATCTGCATCTGACGCTACTGGACCACGTGGGCGTTCATCTGGATAGTTTTGTTGACAGCACGGGCCGTGCCGACCGAGTTGTTGAACCTGTGACTCTCTAACGGATTGGTGCGGGCGACGGAAATGACACGTTTACTGCGTTTTGTGATTCTGGGCTGGGTCGTTTGTGGCGGTAGTGTTGTCAACGGTTCAGCTGAGTCACTGCACGATGCGGTCAAGCAGGGAGACCTTTCGGTCGTTCGATCACTGCTTGATAATGGTGCGGACGTGAATGCCATAGAACCGGATGGAGCGACGGCCTTGCATTGGGCTGCCTACCGAGACAACCTGCCGATGGTTGTTACTTTGCTGGAGGCAGGTGCCGATGCCACGACTGCGAACCGCTATGGAGTTATGCCCCTCGCTTTAGCAGCCGCCAATGGCAACGCTGAAATTCTCGAATTGTTACTTGGCGCTGGAGCGAATGCAAACATACCGCTCGCCGAGGGTGAAACTGTTCTGATGATTGCTGCTAGAACCGGTCGTGTGGACGCGGTGAACACCCTTTTGGTGCACGGATCCGATGTGAATGCCGTAGAGACTTGGCGTGGACAGACTGCGTTGATGTGGGCTTCGGCCGAAGGCCATGTGGATGTTGTTCGAGCGTTGATCGATCACGGTGCTGACGTGCACGCCAGATCAGGAAAGGCGTTTACTGCCCTACTGTTCGCGGCACGTGAGGGGCGAATTGAAGTGGCGGAGTTCCTGCTCGACTCAGGTGCGGACCTCGAGGAGCACTTACAGGTGATTCCTCGTCAGACGGTGGGCGGTGTTACCAGAGAGGTGTTGCCCGAACCTGGTTTAAATCCATTATTGTTGGCCGCTGGGAATGCACACTACGAATTGGCGGCCCGCTTTCTTGAGCGAGGTGCTGACCCCAATGCGTCCCCGCGGGGTTGGACGGCGTTGCACCAAGTGTCGTGGGTGCGCAAGGCTGGGATTGCTGGGAGTAACAATCCGGCGCCTCAAGGGTCTGGTGAGGTTAGTAGTCTCGAATTTGTGCAGATCCTCGTCGATCAGGGAGCCGACCTTGATGCCAGGATTACAAAACGCCCACCTGCTGGGATTACAGCCTTAAATATGGTTGGAGGTACGCCCTTTCTTATGGCTTCGCGAACCGCTGATACCGAACTGATGGGTTTGTTGGCCGGACTTGGCGCCAACCCTTTGTTACCGAACGAAGATAACGCCACGCCACTGATGGTGGCTGCTGGGTTGGGGACCTCGTCGCCTGGCGAAGACCCTGGAACAGAGCCCGAAGTGATGGAGGCGGTGTTGCTGGCTATGGACCTTGGTGGTGACATTAACCATGTCGACAATAACGGTGAGACGGCGATGCACGGTGCGGCCTATAAGCACCTTCCATCAGTCGTTCGCTTGCTGGTCGATCATGGTGCCGATATTGAGACGTGGAATCAGAGAAACGCCAAGGGTTGGACGCCTCTTAACATTGCGGAAGGCGTTCATCGCGGCATGAATATCTTGAGTTCACCGGTGACCGCTGAGGCGCTCCGGACAGTGATGCTTGAAGCGGGTGTTGAACCGGTCTTTCGACCTTAACGTGGCCGAAGTTGTGACGGATTTCACTGGCAGTCCGGGTTAAGACTCTGTATCGCCGTGACATTGATTTGGTCCTGTTCGCCTCTAATTAGAAATCCTTTTGTTTCCACCCGGTGTCCTTCGAAGTTATCAGGATTTGGGTAGACGTATAGGAGTTCAAAAGAGTTGTCGCCGAGCTGGATGGATGTGGCTACCGTGCGGGCATCGTCAATTGATGGGGCCGGATCTCTGGTTCTCAGTGGTTCGCTTGCGTCGGTAACGAACCAGTTATCGGTGACTGTTCTGGAGAGGCAGCCGACCACTTGAACGAGGGCAAATTCTACCACTGGCTGCGGTCCGTCCTTTCCTTCGATCATGACATCCGCGAGTATATCGACGGCGAGTGGTTCTGTGCCTGCCGGTAAATCGTTTGCTGAGAGCAGATAGGCTAAGAGTTCGATGTAAGTGGTAGCATCGAGGCGGTTCATATCGCCAGGGGGCATCGATTGGAGTCGTGAAAACATATGGTCAAGCGTGAGTCCCATCCAGAATTTCAGGAATTCTTCTCCGGCAAGCGCACGGGCATTGGCGCCCGTTAGGTTAACGCCGTGGCAAGTTTGACAGTGTCTTTCGTAGTGAGCTGCACCCTTTTCTGCTTGTAATGACGTGTAGACTCCGTTTTGAACGGTCATATAGGGGGCGTCTTGTGAGGCCGTAGCTACAAACATCGTCAGGATGACGGTTAGTCCGAGTGCCGACGCCGTCTTGAGAAGTAGTGACATACCAAAGGCGGGAGGTAAATGGTCGGGGCGCCCGGATTCGAACCGAGGACTTCCTGCTCCCAAAGCAGGCGCGCTACCGGGCTGCGCCACGCCCCGAAACAACATCAAAAACGACTTGAGTGCGCCAAGAGATCTCCGCAGACTGCCTATTCGCTTGGCCACGCTTTCTCGCCACTAGGGTAAAAGCTTCTAGATGATCCTACAAGAATTTTGTGTAGCTGTTACAAAACGCTGTTGCCTGTTTATTTTCAGAGCCGGTACGATTAAGCCGACAGTTCTTATTTGTTCCACCAAAGGTTGTTCTGTCAATTATGATGGTGAGCAGGCTTCATAGTCTGACCTGGTGAGATTGAGCTGTGCATCATATACTGACGATTGTCACATAAGGTTTGTGTTAACTATCAAGGAGAGTCCCATGATGAAAAACATTCGATTAATTGGTTTTGCAGTCGTAGTCTTCATCGCCGGCTTTGCCGTCGGTCAACTGGTTGATGCTACAGCGACTGTGAGTGCGGCCGCCAACCCGGTGTTTGAGTTGCGGACTTACACAACACCAGACGGGAAGCTTCCAAACTTAATGGCGCGTTTCAGAGATCACACAATGCGGATTTTTGAAAAACATGGCATGACAAATGTTGGCTACTGGGTTCCACAAGATTCCCCAGGTTCTGACAATACGCTTATTTATATTCTTTCTCACGAAAGCCGTGAGGCGGCCGAGCAAAGCTGGTCTGATTTTGGTGATGACCCCGAATGGGACCGCGTAGCAGAGGAATCTCAGGTCAATGGACGCATATTGACCAGCGTTGAGCGTGTGTTTATGGACTCAACTGATTTTTCTCCAATGAAGTAACAGTCGTAGAGTAGGGCTCTCTTTAGCGTAGAAGGCGTCATGTTGCTTGTATGGCGCTAACATAGTCTTGAATTGACCTAGACACGATACATAGGCAGTTATGGCTTGGAGGAGAGTATGAACATGACGTCGAAAAGTCGAGTGTTACAAATTATTGGCATTACGACTTGGCTGGTCGCGGCACTCTTCGTTTCTTCGCATTGGATTGTCAGCGCGGAGAATCAAGCGAACGATGATCCCAGGTTTACCGGTCTCAGTTCGTCTATGGAAGCTGAAGGTCTCAGAGTGTCTCGTCGCCGCTTTGAGGCAGGAGCACGGTCCGCGTGGCATAGCCACACATTCGGTCAACTTCTCTATGTTGAGGAGGGAAGTGCCCGTACGCAAAAACGTGGGCAAGCGCTCAGGGAAATGGGGCCAGGAGAGAGTGACTACACTGGGCCGGATGTGGAGCACTGGCATGGTGCGGCACCGAGTGAGCATTTCATTCAGGTTGCCGTGGGTTTTGGTTCAGGGATTGAATGGCTCGACAAGACGACGGATGCTGAATATGGTGGCCGCTGAGTCTGCTCCTGGTTTTAATGGTGGGCCGAGGAAGGCTGAGGGTTCAATCGTCCGGTTCAAACCATTGCCTATCGAGTGTGTTCGAACCGATGTGTGATCTCGATTGCTTTCATTCCGCCTAGGTCTGTGACGTTTTCACCCGTGAGGTGTTCGCCAAAGGAACCATAACGGGCGTTAACTATTTCAGGTTGCGGCGGTAGTGGAAATTGAACCAACACTTCAACTTCTCCAGTGGGCCAATTGAGTGTGTTGATCCGAGCCCAATAGTGACCGCCTTGAACCGTAGCTCGGCCCGAATCGATCAAGTTTGTGGCTGTCCAGTCTTCCGTCGGCGTGGTTCGTGCCAATTCATGAGTAGCTCGATAATTGACCATTGCTCCGTCAGGAAGGTCGGTGTCTCCTTCGATCCACAATACGCGCCATTCCGATCGCGGCTCGACGACGAGCATGACCGATTCGGTTCCGGTGTCTAGGGATTCGGGTCCACCTGCCGAAGATGAGAGATTACAACCCGCCACAAGTAGACAAAATAGCGCTGCCAACATTTGGTTCATCATCCGTTTCGGATTATAACCGCCCGACGGTTTTCAAGCTTGGCGCATCCGTGAAACTGCTAGCCAGATACAATCTCGACCATGGTCAGGTCACCGTTGTCACTCACTAGAGTCCGTCGACCGATTGTCGGTGTGATGGGGTCACACGTTGAAGGTCACCCAGAAAGGGCACGTCCACTAGGGCAATGGATAGCGAGTCAAGGCTATCACCTGCTTACTGGAGCGGGTGAAGGAGTAATGAGTGCCGTATCACGGGCATTCGCCGAAGTTGACGGCCGCTTAGGTTGTGTCATTGGTATCGTTCCAACGGGTTCTACAGCTACGGCTGAGTCCATCAGGACGCCTCTTGTCGGATACTTTAATGCATGGGTTGACATTCCTGTTATTACGCATCTTGGGGTTGGAGACTTTTCCGGTGATGAGCCTATGTCTAGGAATCACATCAATATCCTGACGTCTTCGGTGGTGGTCTTACTTCCCGGTGGTGTTGGCACCGCTGGCGAGGCTCGCTTGGCTGTTCGCTACGGCACTCCAGCTGTAGCCTTTCTCAAGAGCCCTGACGAGATTCCTGCGTTGCCGACCGAGGTTACCGTTAGCAGCGATTTTGACGCTGTCACTGACTTTATTCAGCAATGTATTTCAAAATCAGCCTAAGGTAGGTGCGATTTCCTTACGAGCGCTCACGGCACTGGCGTGCGAAAGCAAGTTTGGTGGCTGTCACAAAAACCGGCATTGCTTGGTGGATTTCCTCAAGGGTTGGATATGTTGGGGCTAACCGGATGTTTGAGTCGTCCGGGTCCTTTCCATAAGGAAACGTTGAACCTGCCGGGGTTAACTTCACGCCTGCCTCTCCGGCTAGTTGGACAACTGTGGCCGCGGTTCCCCGCGGCACCTCCACAGAAATAAAGTAACCACCATTCGGTTGGGTCCAAGTAGCTATGCCGTCGAGGCCGTCAGCAAGGTGTCCGAGTACGGCTTCGAACTTTGGTCTGACAATTTCAGCATGGCGCTGCATATGAGCGTCAATACCTTTATGGTCTCGCAGAAACCGAACGTGCCGTAATTGGTTGACCTTGTCCGGACCAATCGTTTGTACGGCAAGGCGTTGCTTAAAGTGATTCAGGTTGGCTGATGAACACGCGAGGAACGCGATACCACTTCCAGCCCGGGTAATCTTCGAGGTTGAGCCGAGAATGACGACAGAATCTGCTGTGCCTGCGTTCTGACATGCATCCATTAGATTGGCAAGTGAGTCTCCCTGACCGTGTAGCGTGTGTACGACATAAGCGTTATCCCACATAATCCTGAAGTGTGGTCCAGCAATTTTTCCAAGTTCAGCAAATCTGTGTACTACGTCGTCTGAAAAAGTGTAGCCAGTCGGATTTTGATATTTCGGGACACACCAAATTCCTTTGATCAGTGGGTCTTCACGAACATGTTGTTCAACGGCATCCATATCAGGACCGGTTTCCTGCATGCGAACGTTGACCATCTCGAAACCGAGTGATTCCGTGATCGTAAAATGCCGGTCGTAACCCGGAACGACGCAGAGGAACCGGAGTGGATTACCTTCGTCTTGCCACGCCGTGCCTTGGCCAAGAGGGCCGTAGAACAGAGCGTTCGAAAGGTATTGATACATCAACGTCAAGCTCGCGTTGCCGCCCGCAATAACCAGATCTTCGTCTACTCCCAAGAGTTGGCCGCCTAAACGACGGGCCTCGCGAATCCCAAACAGACCACCGTAGTTTCTGACGTCCGTCCCGTCGTCAACCACATACTGACGATCGCAAGTCGTATCGATTTCATCAGAGAGACTGAGTTGTTCGGGACTCGGTTTGCCTCGAGTCAGGTCCAATTGCAGACCAGTGGCCTTGAGCTGTTCAAACTCGTTGGCGAGGTGGCGTTCGTGCGACATCAAGTCGTCAGGGCTGAGAGAGTCGAATGTCATCGGGCCATTATATGGGGCATGGTTGGTAACCAACGACGATCATGGAATCAAAATCAATTCTGGTGGTCGCACTTGGAGTCAAGATACGGTTCAGTGGATCAAATGGGATGAACTCAGAGGCAGAAGGTTTTACATCTTGGTTTCCAAGGATGTTCACAACGTGCTGTGATGTGGCGACAGGCCTGCCGTGCACACGTGTAGTCTCCTGGGTTTCACATGCGATCGGTGCTATATTCCGAATTCTTAAACCTTAACCTTCGGAGAGACGAGATGTGGCTAGCAGGTCGATGCTGGGTTGTGACGCTTGTTTTGGCGGTTAGTAGTTCTACGTTCGCCCAAGAAGTAACGCGTTATGTTCGATATGAAGATAACGGCAAAGTTTCGTACGGGATTCTTGAAGGTCAGGTCATTCATGAGTTAGAAGGGGATGTTTTTACCTCGGTCCAGCGGACCGGCCAGACGGTGATGATCGGTGATATCCGAGTGTTGGCGCCGACCTCGCCGCAAAAGGTCATAGCCGTTGGGTTTAACTATGTAAGTCATTTGTCCGAGCCATCTCCTGCGGAATACCCAGGATTGTTCGCCAAGTATCCGACGTCGATTATCCCGCATGATGCGGAGATTACCTATTACGCGGACGCTACGGACCTGCATTACGAAGGTGAAATGGTTTTGATCATCGGGAAAACGGCCAAGAACGTCTCAATGAACAATGCCGCCGACTATATTTTTGCTGTGGCACCAGGGAATGATGTCAGTGAGCGGGTGTGGCAGCAGGGAGACCTTCAATGGTTCCGAGCTAAGGGTGCTGATACGTTTGGACCGGTTGGGCCGGTGATGGTTGCGGGTATTGACTACAACGACCTAATGCTACAGACCCGGTTGAACGGAGAAGTTATGCAAGCGCAGCGCACGAAAGATTTGATTTTTAGTCCAGACGAGATTGTGAGTTACGTGTCCACGTATGTGACACTCGAACCAGGCGACATGATTTTTACTGGTACGCCTGGATCGACGACTGCGATGCAGCCCGGCGATGTCGTGGAGATTGAGTTGGAACATGCCGGAGTTCTTCGGAACACCGTTGGACCACAGCAGAAGTAAATCGAGAGAGGATCCGTGGAAACTCCGCTGACACCACTCGAATTCCGACGACGTGCACGCGCGCTTTACCCAGACCGTGAGGCTGTTGTCGATGGGGCACTACGGTTGTCTTATCGGCAGTTTTTCGGCCGGTGTGACCGATGGTCGGCGGCATTACAACGTCTTGGCGTGGTTAAGGGGGCTCGAGTAGCGTACATTTCTCCGAATACGCATTCCCTGCTCGAGTCCTTCTACGGCGTGCCGCAGATTGGAGCTGTCCTAGTTCCGATCAACTTTCGTTTAACACCGAACGAGATTGAGTACATCATTCAACATAGCGGTGCAACAGTCGTATGTGCTCACGCTGATTATCTCGAAACCGTCGATACTGTTCGCGAATCTTGCACCGACGTTAAACATTTTGTCGCTCTCGAAGGGGCGAAGGACGGATGGCATGACTATGAGGCGTTACTTGACGCGGAATCAGAGACTTTTGTTTCTGCATCGATTGACGAACGTGACCTGCTGACAATCAACTACACGAGTGGAACCACCTCACGGCCGAAAGGCGTCATGATCACCCATCGCAACGCCTATATGAATGCGGTTGGGACATTGGTTCACCTACCGATGAACTGTGCGGACCGTTACCTGTGGACTCTGCCGATGTTCCATGCAAACGGCTGGACGTTCGTTTGGATTGTCACGGCGGTGGGCGGTACGCATGTTTGCTTACGGAAAGTTGATCCGGTGATGGCTTTTGGTCTTATACGAGACGAATCTGTGTCTATGCTTTGTGCCGCACCCACAGTTTTGATCGGACTGGCTACAGCGTCGCCTGAGTTACGCGGAGAAATTCCGTCGGGAGTACGTGTACTTACGGCCGGAGCACCTCCAGCAGCGGCAACTATTCAACGAGTTGAGGGAGAGTTTGGCTGGGATCTGACCCAGGTCTACGGTTTGACCGAGACTGCCCCTTTTATCACTATCTGCGAACCGAGGCCCGAACACAATGCCTTAACTCTTGAAGAGAGGTCCGTCATCAAAGCCCGCCAAGGTGTTGAGCTGATTACTTCGGGCGAGCTCAGGGTGGTTGACGAGCAGGGTGAACCTGTTCCGACAGACGGGCAGAAGTTGGGAGAGATTGTTGTTCGCGGGAACGTCGTTATGGAAGGCTACTATAACGATCCCAATGCGACGGAAAAAGCCATGCGAGGTGGCTGGTTTCACAGTGGTGACGCGGCGGTGGTGCATCCGGATGGATACGTTGAAATTCGTGATCGTTTTAAGGATGTCATTATCAGTGGGGGCGAAAATATTTCATCGGTTGAGGTCGAAGGAATTCTGATGCGTCATCCGGCGGTTCAAGAGGTGGCGGTTGTCGGAATGCCCGATCCGAAGTGGGGAGAGACCCCGCACGCATTCGTGTTGTGTGCAGCAGATAGTGAAGTGACGGAAAACGAATTGATCGCGTACGCACGAGAACACATGGCTCACTTTAAGGTGCCAAGTAAGATCGAATTTGTATCTGCATTACCCAAAACTGCGACCGGAAAAATACAAAAATACGTACTCAGACGCGGCCAGAGTGCAATTTCAGCACAGTAGACGTAATCTCCACGTGATGCTGTGCTAGACTCTG
>CAYFER010000026.1:0-34222 GCA_964342185.1 uncultured Vicinamibacteraceae bacterium
GAATCGCACTCTAATTATCGGGCTTTTGTGCTCACTCGCCGCAAGTCCGGCCTTCGCTCAGTTTGATTCCGTCGGCTCATTGGAATTTCCAACTTCCACGGAGTCATCCGAAGCTCAAAGTCATTTTCTTCGCGGTGTCGCTATTCTGCACAGCTTCGGCTGGAAACAGGCTATTGAACAATTTCAAGCGGCTCAGAATTTAGATTCCGACTTCGTTCTCGCTTATTGGGGCGAAACTTTATGTTACAACCACCCGCTATTTGGAGGCCCAACTCCGGACGAAGACAACCCACGAAAAGTGCTTGCTCGTCTCGGTTCGACACGCGCAGCGCGAGCGGCTAAAGCTCAAACCGAACGCGAGGCCGGCTTCTTGAATGCCGTTGAAGTGCTCTGGAGTGACGAGGGGAGCTACGACGAACGTCGCGTCGCCTATATGGAGGCGATGGCAGATTTGTATGAGCGATATCCAAACGATCATGAAGTCGCCACCTTCTATGCGGTGGCTACGCTCAGTGCTTCACGGGCGCTACGCGACCAAACCGGACGACTCGAAATGCGTGCCGGCGCGATTGCCTTAGACGTCTTCAAGGCCAATCCGACTCACCCTGGTGCACCTCACTACGCTATCCACTCCTTCGACGATCCCATTCATGCTCCGCTAGCCCTACCTTCTGCCATGAAATACATGGAGATCGCGCCTGCCGTGGCTCACGCTAGGCATATGCCAACGCACATTTTTATCCAGCACGGCATGTGGGACCTTGTCTCAAATCATAATCAGCGGGCCTATGATGCGGCTCGAGATTTATGGCAACCTGGTGACAGCGTCGGCGACACTGTGCATCCCCTTGACTGGGGCCAATACGGCGATTTGCAGCTTGGAGACTACGAGAAGGCAAAGACCTGGATTAGTCGTATCGAAATGGTCGCCGACGAGAGTGATGGCCAAGAGCGTGCAGTGAGGTCGATCTCACTACTAAAAGCCAGGTATGTGGTCGAAACTGAAGACTGGAAGGTCGAGCCCATCACGGACACATCGTCAGCACCCGAATTGCTCGCGACTGGATTGAGCGCAGTTAAATTAAACGACTTGCAGACAGCAAAAGCGGCGGAGGCGAAACTCGCAGAGAAGGCAACCGATGGTTCCGCCAGCGTCAAAATCAGTCACAAGGAACTATCGGCCGCGATCAGGGCACATGAAGGCGACGGTGACACTGCCATATCTCTCATGGACGAGGCGATCGAAATTGCCTTAGGCCAGCGGTTGCCTAATGGAGCTGCCAATCCAATCAAACCACCCTATGAATTGTATGGCGAAATTCTCATGGAACTCGGAAGATCGAAAGACGCACTAGAGAAATTCGAAGCGTCACTTTTACGTATGCCTGGACGGACACACTCATTGCTTGGAGCCGCAGAAGCCGCTGCGGCCAGTGGTAATACTCGTGCCGCCAAGGCGCATTACGCAACCCTGTTGGAATTCTGGAGGGGTTCATCTCAGCTCCCTGGAATCGAGGAGGCCAAACGGTTCACAATAGACGGCCAAGAATAGACAATTCTCCGAAGGATGTTGGACCGAGGCTCGGAACATCAGTTGTCCTTCAGGCCTTCGACCTATACCGTGTATCCTGCTGAACTGCTCACTGGCGTCGCTGTGACACCATTGGAATCTTTAGGATCCTGGCCATATTGATTTAGCCCTTTTTGCCCATTTCGACAAAGGAACACAAGATTGGCAAATGGGACAAACAGCCACCAGGCCGCGTGATCAGTGTCATGCATCCGTCGGACGCCTACGGCGACCGTCGGACATAAGCTGGCCAGATAATACAAATCCGCCAAGAGGCTCTCATTAAACTCACTCGACAAACCAATCGTCGCTTCCAGACTGGCTATGCCAAAGGTGGCCAACGAGTTAAACAAAACGAAATACCAGTACTCGCTCCGTCGTGCCCGCCCCTTAAACGTCGCGTACCGTTTCCAAGCCATCAAGTAATACTCGAATGGCCTGTTGTGATTTATCGATGGCAGCATTTCCGAGGCAGACGAGGTCTTCGCCCACCCACCTCTGTCAGCAGATCCATCTATCGACTGAAACCCTGTCTGGGCGCGGCTTGAGTCAGAGGTCTTCTCTCGGTTACCACGATCCTCATATCCAAGTTCGTCATCGCTAAGAGCGTCGTTCACTTTCGCCTGCGAGCCTCGATAGATTGGAGACCCACAATCGTGACAATAATTCGCAACACCTTTGGCTTGCGCGCCGCAATTGATGCAATAAACCGGAGAAGGCGCATTGCCGTCATCATTCATCAGCAGTTCCTTTAATCAAACGAACGAATCCACAATCCTAACCCAGAACCGAGTATCCCAGACCGCCGACGGTTGGTTGTATACCATTCCATTGCACTGAATGAACGTATCTCCTATCATCCAGAAATTATGTGCGGCCGCTATGCTCTCTCACAACCACAATCGGTCCTACGAGAGCTACTGGGCCGCACGTCAGACACGGAATATCACCCGCGTTTCAATGTGGCACCTGGCCAAATGGTATCGGTTATCGTCCGTGACCGCACCTTGACCAGCCAAGTCAAAGAGATGCAATGGGGTTTTAGAACTCACCTTACACGAAAAATGCAGAGCGGCAGTGGCGCCATTAACGCACGGGTTGAGACCGTCTCCGAGAAGCCTTTGTTTCGCGATAGCTTTCGCTCCCGCCGGTGCATAGTACCAGCTGATGGATTTTACGAATGGCAATCAACTGCGTCCGGGCGCCAACCTTATTTTGTTCAACTCTATGATCGTGCCGCATTTGGTTTTGCCGGCCTCTGGAGCCAGTCACCGAATCAAACTGGCCAACTGATACACACCTTCACCATCCTCACTACACGTGCCAACACTTTATTGAGCAGTCTTCACGGCCGCATGCCCGTCATACTAAATGAAAGAGACAGACAGGCCTGGTTCAACACCGAGACGCAGGACATGCCGTCTAAGCCATTCGAGAAGCCATATCCATCGTCGCGAATGACGGTGACTCCCGTGAGTAAACTGGTCAACAATGCTCTCTATGACTCAGACGACTGTTTACAAACAGTCACGATACCGGAAGAATTACGGTTATTCGCCTTGTAAATAAGGCTCGATTGATCGTGTCGCACAACAAGGCGCGCCGAATCACCTGTGGCGAAGGAAACTGAGAACATTCGACAGGCTCGTCGTCATTCTGGAACATTCTCAGTCGACCCGTCGTCTAGAGAAGGCAGGAGGACGAAATGAATCTGGACATCGAGGTTAAAGACTCACACACCAAGCATCACGTCACGCTGCTACTCAGATGTTTCCTTATCCTATTTCTTCTAGTCGTGTTCGGATCTGACGCATTCGGCCAAGAGAGAGGGAATTCACGAGGCGAAGGTATGGCGACATTACCCCTCCAGCAGTTGAGGTTAACGCCAGCCCAAAGAAATCAGGTTCGAGAAATTTGGCAACAACATGGCGACAGTCTTCGTAACGCCGGGCAACGGATTCGCAGAACGAAAGGGGCACTCGAAGACGCCGTCAGAAGCGAGATATTCGACGAGGGTCGCATTCGATCGCTGTCCAGCGACCTTGGAAATCTCCAAAGCGAAGTGGCCGTCCTGCGTGGAACCATTCATGCTCAAACCTGGATGCTCCTCAGCTTAGAGCAGCAGACCAGAGCTGGCGAGATTCGAACGGAAATGAAGGCTCGACAACAGGATCGTCGAGAGGCAGGTCGCTGGATCAGAGAACGTCGGGAATCACGGCGCCGCCCTCACTGAGATGATTCGTTCAACGGTATTTGACAAGCTATTCTACGCTTGGACGTCCTCGTTACTCACAGTTGTCTAGTAGTCGGATGCAGCCAGTGACGCTCGCAGGATTTCCCGATCGTTTCTCTGAATGATATGGCCGTTTGCGTACGCCGGGTGCACCCAATTAAATAAACGGTCAGGACAGTGCCCCCGGGCTGGCTCAGACGTCGGAGCAATCAGGTCTGTCCGATCCAGTTCAACGTAACCTCGAGGGGCAAAGGTCGCGATCACCAATTTGCCGTCATCGCTATTGATGAAATACCGGTCTCCATTTTGAACGAAGAATGCTGTGGCACACATTTCCTGCAGCGTCAGCTCATCACTCATCCAGAGTCGTTCACCAGTACGCGCATCTAATCCGCGCAATTCTCCGTAGGAACCAACACCGTACACGTAATCGTCAATCACAATAGGCGTTGTTATCATCGAGTGAAGTCCGTCGCTCGCGTCGGGCTCAAAACTGTTACTCGACCCCTGCCAAAGCAGCTCAGCCCTCGGGCTATCGGCGTTTAATCGCATCATCAAGGAGCCGTTGTAGAACTGACTCACAAGAAGATACGAACCGCTCTTGACAGGTGTTGGAACGGTCATCCCATCAGCCGTCTCAAAAGCCTGTTCCCAATACACTTCACCGGTCTCTGGAGACAACGAAGTCAGTCCGGTCGGATGCCAAATGATCAGCTGTCGGACCCCACCAGCCTCGTAAATCACTGGTTGACCGTATCCAGATTCCGCAACCACATCGAGGGCCCGCCACACCTCCTCGCCCGTCCGTTTATCAAACGCTACAACTAGTGCATCTGGCTGCCCTCCTACGATCGCAATCAGGCGCGAGTCATCAACTAGAGGAGCACCTGCCACACCCCATGGCGGAACCGACATGTCGTAGTCCTCAACGTAGTCGACCGACCAGTTCCTCGAGCCATCTGTCACATCAAAACTTAAGAGCCGTCCAGTTGCGCCCACGACGAAGACACTGTCTCCGTCGACCGTTGGTGTGGCTCTTGGTCCGATCGCATATGACCCCATCAACGCTCGGTAGGACGTCTGCCACTCAGCTGTCCATAACTCAAGACCAGTCTCTTCGTCCAAGACCAAGAGGCGTTCCGTGCCATCAAGTGTTCGAGAGCTGGCATCTTCCATCCAATCCAAGACAAAGACACGACCATTCGAAACAGCCGGCCCCGCGTACCCTGAACCAATTGAAATCCGCCATTTCACCTTCAATCCATCAGCCGGAAAACTTTCGATAATGCCGTCTTCATGCCAGACGCCTTGACGGTCCTCGCCTCTCCATTGCGGCCAGTCCTGGCCCATCGTGTAAATCGTTGATACAAAGACGATCAGCAGCGAAACAAAGATATCTTTCATAAGTAGATTCCGTTTTAACGCATCATCAGGCAACATCTCCGAACAGTGTAACCTACGCTTGCAGAGAACGTGATCTCGGACGTAGTGCTAGGTATTGCTCGGTATATCATCGTCAAGGTCAATCACCGTCATAGGAGACTCTCAAAGTGAACAGAAACACCTTTTTCGTCTGTAGTGCCATCATCGCTCTTTCGTTCTCAACTCTTACTCCTCTAGGTCACAGCCAAGAGTTTGCTTCCGGCGTACACCGGACACCCGACGAACGTTTTGCCGCAATCGACGAATATCCCTTCGAACCGCATTACATAAACGTGAATGGCCTCCGCATGCACTACGTTGACGAAGGCACTGGCGCGGCAGGTACGATGATCTTGCTACACGGTGAACCGGTCTGGAGTTATATGTATCGCAAAGCGATTCCGGAGCTAGCTGCGGCAGGCTATCGAGTTATTGCGCCGGACAACATTGGCTTCGGCAAGAGTGACAAAGTTATAGACCTCGACTGGTACACCCTCGACCATCATGTCGAGACGCTTGAAATTCTCATGGAAGAGCTAGACCTTCAAAATATTACTATTGTCGTGAATGACTGGGGCGGACCAAATGGGTTAATCCTCGCCACGGAACATTCTGAGAGATTTGAACGCTTAGTTATTTTGAACACGTGGCTTCATCATGAAGGTTATGAATACACTGACGCCCTCCGAGAGTGGAATGTGCGTTCTCAGCAGATCGATTTCTCCAACCGACCTGGCGCTGAGGGGTCGGCAGTGCAAGCTCCTTTTGATAGCCAAAATGCGGTAGCCGGCGCCCTGCGGTGGCCCTGGATGCTACCGTTTGAGCAACCGGAAGCGGGCAACGCCACTCGTCAGGAACAAGCCTTTACCGCGCTGGCTTCCTGGAATAAACCCGCACATGTGATTTTCGGCGAGGATGACCGAATCTTTCCACCGGAATGGGGACGCGAGTTTGCGGCTCATATCCCAGGTGCCACGCTAACAATTGTGCCAAACGAGGGACATCGCCCATTATTGCTGACAGGCGGTGGCGGTGGGTGCCAGAACAATCCAGATTGCAGCACTGAGAACCGTGGCGATGAATTTGCCGCCTTGGTTCTGCGATTGATTTCTGAAGAATAGATTCCCCGAGGACGAGATGGCTGTCCGTAAAGAGAACAATGGTCCAGTGAAGACCGTTATCCATAGTCGTGCCGCGGCTCTAAACGCAATGGATCCGGCATCAACGAAACACTCACCTAGGCATTTCTCGATTTTGAGGCGGACGACTCCGTCTCCGTCGCTGTTCTCTGGGAAAGGGCTGGGCCTTTTGTTCCGGTTAGGACCTCAGATATGTCTCCCAAGTCTCGCTCGTGAACGACGGAACCGGTCATGTTGACGCCGAGGCGATGGCCCACAAGATTGCACGCTTCCCGCAGATCTGCGTCAGGGCAAATCGTTACTCGACGATTGTTCAACATGGACGCTCCGTCGGTGAGGCTATGAAATAGGAATGGCTCGGCGGACGGGCTCAGATGCGCCATGATTCGGCCAAAGGCGCGTCTCGTTTTTCAGAGGGATTAGGCAGACACGGCGATTACAAGAAGACCTGAGACAGCACCGACCCGCAACCGATTCAGCGACGGGGCCAACCTCCGCCCTTTAGAGGTCGCCGTCTTGGCGATTATCCCTACAAATTAGGTCCGTCACACTGGCCGTAAAGAGATCACCACTCACATTGACAGCACTTCGAGACATGTCGAGCAGACGATCCATAGGTAAGATAATTCCGATGACTCCAGGTGGAATACCAAACATCACAAGTACATCTTGAATCACCTTAACGCTTCCACCAGGTACTCCTGGAGTGCCAATGGAATACAAGACCACCAACACCGCGACACTCAGAAGCGTGCCCGCCGTAACCGTAACGCCTGCGACATGGCCGAAGAGGCTCATCAAAAACACCAATGCCATAACTTGATACACACTCGTCCCGTCCATATTGACGGTCGCACCGAGCGGCACTGTCGTTCGGGCAATCTCAGGCGCGACACCGAAACCATCCTCTGCGGCCTTCATGGTATAGGGCATGGCCACGGATGAACTCGCTGTTGAAAACGTGATCAACAGTGGCGCACGGGTAGCTCGGCCTATCTGGGAAATCGTCATCCGACGAATGATCTTGGTGCCAATTGCATAGACAACCATCAACGCTACTAAGCCGAGGACAATTACGAGGGCAAAGCCAATAATCGCAAACATAGCTTGAACGCTCTGTTGTTTCACGATTGCGTCGAACATGAAGCCGAATGTTGCGAGTGGCACGAGCACCATGGTCCACGATAGCAATCGCAGAAACAGTCCCATTCCAAACTCGGCAATTTGGACCACCAGTCGTGCACCGGTGACCATAGAACCTTCGGTCATATTCATAATCGCGAGCGTTCCCACCCCCGCGGCTACCGCTATTGAGATTATCTGAAGCAGATTACCTTCGAGAAACGGGGCAAACAGATTTCCCCGCGGAACGAGTTCTCCGAGGATCGACAGGAGACTCGGCGTTCCGTTTGAACTAGGAATATCACCAGCGCTTGCGAGAGTCACTTCGATCAAGCGCGGATCAATAAGCGACACCGCAACCGGCATGAGCCCCTTCGCCAATAAGGCGCCCAAGGTGACAGCGAATATCGTTGTGCAGGCATATGTCGCGATTGCCGTCAAGCCAACTCGCCTGACGGAGCCGAGATCCGTGTTACTCACGATACCCACAAAAACCGATAACGCAACAACCGGCGGGACCAAGAGATCAATAAAGGTTAAAAAGATTCCTCCAAATCTCACCGTAAATCGATTTAGGTTGTTTGCCGCCGCAGGAAATAACTGAAGGTCAAAGGCTAGAAAGCCGACGAGTGGTGCGAGCAACATAGCACCGAGTGCTTGTTTCCATAATTGTGCTGCAATCATCCAGCGCACAATGACGAACAGTTGCTCAGGAAAAACGCCGATGACGCTGATTAGAGGATTGGTCTTTTCCTTCGGCACTGAAACGCACCCCGTTCCTTAACACTTAGTGAATCCACTTAATCGTCATCTAAAAAGTAGAACTCAACTACCAGACGGACCATCCCTTGCTGCAATCGACGAAGTGTGTCATAAACTTCTGCCTACGTCCGCTGACCACTCTCTTATGTATTGCTGACGCAATGACTACGAACCCTAGATTTCTCCTCATTTTCGCCCATCCCGACGACGAAACTTTTGTCGCTGCCGGATTAATCTGTCGTTACGGTGCCGTTGGCGCTTCGTTTGCCATTGTCAGTGCAACACGTGGCGAAGCCGGCGGTCTGGGTGACCCGCCGCTGTGCTCTCGTGAAGCCTTACCCGAACGACGCGAAGATGAACTACGACAGTCCGCCGCGCTATTGGGGATTCAACACATTCACATACTCAATTATCGCGACAAATGTCTGAGCGATGCTTCCGCATCAGTAATTCGGACAGAGCTGGTCGATATTATCTGCACACATCGTCCTCACATCGTCGTCACTTTTGATCCACGCGGCATGAATGGACACCCAGACCACGTCGCAATTTCCAGATTCACAATGGACGCCGTCTCGATGGCCCGTAACCCACTCAGTTTGTCAGGCTCAATCAAACCCTATTCGGTGCAACGGGTTCTTTGGACGAGTTCAATCGCGCCTTGGGAGACGACGCAACCAGTTGATTTACGCACTGAACCAGGAGTTGATTTCCTCCTTGATGTCAGCGCCCATAAGGAAGCGAAGGCCGCGGCGCTCAGGCTGTATCAGACTCAACATGTGCCCATAACGAGGTGCTTTTTCAGCAAGAAAGACGTAGACGAGATTCTCAGTCGAGAAACATTTCGGCAGGCGTACGGGCCCGAGCTTGACCAGGTGCCCTGCGATGACGTCTTAACCGGAATCAAGTTGAATGCCTAGGTTTCGCCTGGGCCAAGTAAAGCGGAAATCATTCAACTACCCCGCGGACAGTTACCACCTGTCCTAGTGAAGTGACGGTGTAGCAAACGGCAAACTACTCACTGCTGGCCGCGGGCGATGCGAATGGTCTGAATACTTTCAGGCCACTCGTATTGAAATTCCTTTCAGCTATTTCAATTTTGAATAATCCGTTGCACTCATCATGAACACATCGGCCGAAATAGGCACCTCGTACTTCTCTCGTAAAGCGTGCCACTCCGGATCGGCTCGAAACGCGGCCCATACTTCTTCGCGATGAGCGCGGTCTCGATAAGTTAGCATCCACACGAGAGTATTGGGATTATCCAGGTTTTGCCACACGGCAAGAATCTCGGCGCCGTGATTCTCAAAGATCTCGACCTCTTTTTCTCGGAAACGCTGGTGCAGGTTATCAATCCCACCCTTCCCGTTCATCTCTGGTTCGGCTGTATACATCCGAAGCTCGAAGCAGCGGGAATTTGCCGCGACGTTATTTCCGAGATCAGATGCCAAATCGCTAGCCGGGCCACAAGGAGCGGGCGTGTCTTGGGCATTCGCTGTTCCAATCATCATGACGGTCATCACTGCCACAAACAGTAGTCTCTTCATCTCAATCTCCCCCTGTCTCGGTATGTTGCCAAGTTCTCCGCGAATCCTACATTACCCCTTAACGCTGCCGCCGACCTGGGTTGATGTGCCCCGTTCCCTTGGGCGACCATTCCTCAACCAATCTCTCTGCTCTGGACAACTGCTGCTCCGTCATTCTGCGCTCCAACGTTCTCAACTGTTCGAGAGCCGTGCCGCGCCGGGACCCGGTCAACTTTGATGAAGCTAAGGTTAACCACATATACGCTCGTTCATCGTCCTGTGACACACCGCGCGCGCGCGCGTACATTGCGCCCAAATACAGTTGCGCGTCAGCCAGTCCCTGTTGTGCCGCCAACGTATACCAAGTCGCTGCCTCGGTTTCATCCGTCGGGACGATTGTTCCACTCAAATAGATATCGCCCAGTGAGTTCTGCGCCAACGCAAAGCCCTGTTCTGCGGCCATACGCATCCACTGCACACCCTCGTTCACGTTCTGAGGAACCCCACGGCCAAGTAGATACAGTTCACCAAGCATCGCTTGAGCATTAACGTGCCCTTGGTTCGCCGCCAAGCGAAACCATCGAGCGGCATTTTGATCATTCTGCGGAAGCCCCTGACCAAAGAGAGTATTGAATCCTAGATTTACTTGTGCATCGGGGAAACCCTGGTCGGCCGCCAAGCGAAACCATCGCACCGCTTCCACATAGTCTCTTGGCACTCCATCCCCTGAATCGTACCTGCCGCCAAGCGCGTTCTGCGCCTGCACCTCGCCGCGAGTCGCTCTCCTTCTCAGCTCATTCAGTTCGTCCGTCTGAGCCGTCGCCTGAGCGACCCAAGCAGTAAATCCCACCAGCACTATTCCGCGCCGCCACCTCGGCTTCATTTCACCATTTCTCCACTTCGGCGGCCAATGCGAAGTGCTTCACTGCGCCACCGCACTCACTGACACTACCCGTGGCGTGCTCTGATTCATTCAATCGAAGATGTCTCAGTACGCTCTTCAGCCCGATGGGCAGATACGTGATTTCTAATCAGGAATTAGCCGCGGTACAAACTTCGTGACTCCCTGAACCGGGCCCACCTCTCCAGCGTAGACATTTCCTTCACTATCCGCTGTCACACCTTCACCCATGGAGCCAACACCACCCATTCCCGACGGTCGTTCCGAAACGTGTTCCCGCACGAAATACCATACCTCTCCGGTGCTTGCACTGCCGACGCGTAGTCCCTTTCGCCAGCCACCCGGGTTGTAGTTTTCGTCTGACTCGGAATCAATTGCATAGAGAACATCATCATCATTAATAAAAAGGCCGCTAATCCGACTAAATTGATACCAGGTCTCCAAGTGGCCGCCATCCTGGTCAAAGATCTGAATTCGACTATTTCCACGATCTGCGACAAAGAGACGTCCCTGAGAATCAAAGTCGAGCGAGTGCGGAGATCGAAATTCGCCGTCTTCAAAACCCCATTGGCCCCAACTCTTAATGAATGTGCCATCAGCGGCGAATTTTGAGATCCGACCAACCGCCGTGGGGCCCGTCTCGTCCAAGAATTGCCCACTGTGAGATTCCCCAACAAAGATACTGCCGTCCGGAGCAACTACGACATCATTTGGTTCTGTGAAATGAGTCGGCGGATCGCCGCTCTCGCCAGGCGTACCTAACACCAATAACACCTCACCGTCCGGACTAAATTTGATGACTTGATGACCATTCATAGGGGCATTTGGAGTGCGCTCGAGCTCTCGCGCATTCGGTGACCTCGCGTCGACCACCCAAACGTTGCCCTCGCTGTCAACGTCCATTCCATGCGGCCAGGTAATCAGACCGGCGCCAAAACTCGCCACCACATTTCCCTCTTGGTCCATTTTTACGATCGGATCCACATCCGATTCAGCGCACGAGTTTGTCCCACAGCGATCAGCCGCCCAGATGTGGGTTCCATCAATATCGATATTGATCGCACTAACGGAGCCCCACGACCGACCATCTGGTAATTCGCCGAAATCGCGAACCGTTTCGTATGGGTTGGGCAGATGGTTGACCGGCTCCTGTGATGCGTGTTCCGTCGGAACCTTCGCGCCTCGTTGCGCCGCAGCCGTTAAGGGAACAAACACCATTGCCACGCATATCAACCCAAGGCAGAAACTCTTCTCTCTTGTAACCCCCATGTGACTATCCGACCTCCTCAAATTCAACTCGCTGTTTGTCATTCAAAAATAAATGGTCGGGGCGAGAGGATTTGAACCTCCGACCCCCGCGTCCCGAACGCGGTGCTCTACCAGGCTGAGCCACGCCCCGACAGTTATTTATTGTATCTCAGCACCGAAACTCACCGTCCTTTCGTGAGAATGCCTTGATCCCGTTGTTCAAGGAACATGTCAGACAAGATCAACCGGCCCTACTGTCCTCACCCAGTTAGCTCCTTAGTCATACTTACTGAACCTGTGGCATGATTAAAGGAAGAGTGCCGACAAACGCTCCCTTCGATGCCGTTCTCCTAATCAGCTTCGGTGGCCCACGCGGCCTGAAGGAGATTCGTCCGTTTTTAGAGAATGTTTTGAGGGGCCGACGCATCCCTGAGGAACGTCTAGAGGGCGTGGTGCATCACTACGAACTCTTTGGCGGGGTTTCCCCAATTACCGAGATTACGATGCGGCAAGTCGAAGGTTTGCGGGAGCGTCTTCAAGCTCCCGCACTACCCGTCTACGTCGGCATGCGTAACTGGCACCCTTTTCTTGACGATACGTTTCAGAAAATGGCCGCCGATGGCATCCGTCGAATACTCGCGTTAATACTTGCGCCCCACCACAGCTATTCGAGTTGTGGCCAGTACAAACAAAACGTCTTGCAGGCCCTCAATGTCGGCGATCTAGCCGCTCAACATCTCGAGGTGACGTATATCAGCGGATGGCACACTCACCCTAGATTTGTGGAAGCCAACGTCGATCACATCACAAACGCTCTAAATACGCTGCCTTCCAATCGACGCACCAATGCACGATTAATCTTTACAGCCCATAGTATTCCTGTGGCCATGGCGAAGGAAGCCACCTATGAACGGGAACTAACAGAATCCGCCGAACTCATCGCCAAACAGACTTCAATGACAAATTGGGCAATCGTCTATCAAAGTCGAAGTGGTCGCCCACAGGATCCGTGGCTAGAACCAGATATTTGTGAATACCTTCGCAACGAGAAACGTCGTGGCTTGGAAGCAATTGTCGTGAGCCCAATCGGTTTCGTTGCCGATCATATAGAAGTTTTGTACGACCTTGACACCGAAGCCGCACTGGTCGCCAAAGAATTGCACATCTCGATGGCTCGCGCTTGTGCGGTAAACGATCACCCAGCATTCCTCGACATGATGGCCGATGTAATTCAATCGACCTGCAAGCGCTACGCCAAAGGAATTCCGCTACAAATCTCACAGGGAACGCCGGGTCCAAAAGCTGAACTTCCGCCGCCTGTTCGGTGAACGGGTCACAACTTCTTGTGAAACACCTGAGCAACCGCGGCAGAGTACTCGGCCTACGTGGCCGAGCAATGCTTATCGAAGGCTGCCGTTAATTCGCGAGCGATCGTCGGCGCTTCCTGGTTTTCGATCTGATGGCGTTCCATCAGATAAATCAGCTTGCCGTCTTTAAGTAATGCCACCGCCGGAGACGAGGGTGGATATCCCGCAAAGTAACTCCGAGCCCGTTCGGTTGCCTCGACGTCCGCTCCAGCAAACACAGTAGCCAGTACGTCTGGCTTAACGTTATGTTCAAGAGCTAAGGCAACGCCTGGTCGCGCCTTACCGGCAGCGCATCCGCAGACAGAATTGACCACAACCATCACGGTGCCCTGTTTCGACAAGGTATCGTCAACCTGCTCTGCAGTTCGCAATTCAATAATTCCCAGCCGCGTCAATTCATCGCGCATGGGTGCTATAAAGAACTCTGGATACACACGAAACTCCTTTCCTTCACGGAAACAAGAGTAGCATGCGAATCAAACTCTTGGCATCTACGTCTTCGCCACCGAAACACTGGCTGCCGCCAATTTTGAATTGAACACAGCCAAGATTAATAGCACAAGTCCCCACTGCGCCAGGCAGGTTCCAAGACTGTAGGTCCTTATCGGATTCCACCAGGCCTCAGGGTCATAGACCACAACTGTCTGATACATCCACCAGCCAAACATCAACATAAATTGCAACGGAATGAAAAACCGTATTATCCAATCAAACGAAGGACCGATATCCAGACTCTCTTGAATGAAATCTTTTCGAAAGCGAGAGGGACCGTAACGATTAACAGCAACTGAGATGAACAGACCGCTAATCATTAATGCCAGCCCCCACACCCAATCCTGATTCTCGAACACGGTTGGGCTTACAGCAGAAGGGATCCCACACACACACGTAGCTGCGCCGACAATCACGACAGCCTTCCGGCGAGAGAAACCAAAATCCATAAAAACTCTACTGGCTAACTCAATCATTGCAATCAACGACGACAAGGCGGCAAAAAACAGCGCTAGAAAGAAACACGGTAACAACCACTGTCCTCCGCTAACCTGTCCAAACAGTTGCGGAATCCAAATAAATGTCATCCCTACATTTCCCGCTGCCAGTACCTCTTCGGCGGGGCCTTGCGGCAAAATTGCAAACACAGTTGGTAGAATCGCCATAGCTGCTAGCAATGACGCAGTGTTATTCCCAATCCCAATCGCCACTGAACTAGTAACGACGTCCTCCTGTCGTTTAACGTAAACCGCGTAACTCAAAACCAAGCCCCAGCCTGCGCCTGTCGACCAAGCCGATTGCGTTAATGCCTCCAACCAAGTTCGATAATTCAACAAGGCAGACAAGTCCGGCTCAAAGAGAAACGAGAGACCCAATCCGGCTCCATCCAAGCTGATTGCTCTCATTGCCGCCAATAGCAATAGACCGAACAGAAGCGGGATCAGAAACCGATTGGCACGTTCGATTCCGCTCACCACTCCTCGGCCTACTATCAGCATTCCGATTAAAACAGCAAGAACATGAAAGATTACGGGTTGCCAAATTGAGACGGAATAGAGATTCCAATAGCCTTCAGGATCAATCGGAATTCCAGACAAGCCTGTAAGGAAGGAATACTTAAGCGCCCACCCCGTCACGACCGAGTAATAAAACATGATCATGACCGCGGTAATTACCACGAAACCTCCCATCCAAGCGGAACTCCGGCCTACAAGTGCAGTGAACGCTCCAACTGGGCCACGGCCCGCACCACGACCTAGTCCGAACTCCGCTATCAATAGCGGTAAGGACCAAGTTAGTAAAAAAATCAACCATGGAATAAGAAACGCCGCGCCGCCATTTTGTGCAGCAACTCGAGGGAATCGCCACAGATTCCCGGTACCCACAGCCATACCCAAGCCGGCAAGGACAATCGCCCAGCGAGAGGAAAACTGTTCTATGCCAGGCACAATGGTCTCTCCAAAACGGCCACTCTACTCCACCCAACTCGTTTGCAACGCCACCAAGACTTGATCGTTGTCGCTAGTCTGACCATTAGGCCTAGCCAGTATAAGGCTTGATACGATCCGTATCAAGTGATAGACTCATATCGACGCAACTCTATCTATGAGCACAGACATCTATTTCATTAGCATGGCGGCAAGGGAACTGGGCATGCACCCACAGACCCTTAGAAAATACGAGCGCCTAGGACTCGTACGACCGACCCGCACCATGGGCAGTATGCGCCTGTATTCCGCAGACGAAATCCAACGCTTACGGGCGATCAAACGCCTCGTTGATGAACTTCGTATCAACCTTGCAGGCGTTCGTGAATTACTGTCGATTGCCGAGGTAGCTGAGCAACTTCGCGAAATACTTCAGGTCTCTCCCTCCCATCCGGGTCGGGAACGGGCCCTGCGGCGCGAAGTCGGGAAATTGTCAGACCTTCTCGGTTTATAGCACCTGTTTATTTGGCGCTCCTGTTCCGAATTGGGAGATGTTTCAGTCGTTGATAAATGTATGGAATTCAAAGATTACTATCAGACTCTCGGCGTCAAAAAGACGGCCTCGGCTGACGAGATCAAGACCGCTTATCGCGGCCTTGCTCGGAAATATCATCCCGACATTAATCGCAACAACAAGCTCGCCGAGGCAAAGTTCAAAGAGATCAACGAAGCCAACGAAGTGATCGGAGACGCTGATAACCGTAGGAAATATGACCAACTGGGCCAGAACTGGCGACATTACGACCAAGCTTCCACCGGCACATCGAATCCGTTCAACGGCGTAAATTTCACAGACGCCAGTGACTTTCGCTGGAACGTCGATCTGGGAGGAGGACCTGGAGGGCGTTCACTATCCGAAGACGAAGTTCGACAAATCTTTGGCGAAAGGTCATTTTCTGATTTCTTTAGCACTTTTTTTTCGGGCAATGCTGCAGCAGATCGTCAACACAGCCGTCCACAACGCCAGCATCTGAAACAGGTCGTTGAACTTAATCTGGAAGAAGCCTATCGAGGTGGGCAAAAACGCTTCTCGATAAGATCTGACACCACAACACCCCCACGAACTCTTGACGTACGGATTCCATCTGGCGTGGCAGAGGGGTCAACAATTCGAGTAACCGGTGAAGGTCTTGCCAGTGCGACCGGCGAACCACCCGGTGACCTTTATCTGACCGTGAAGCTTCGCCCACACTCTGTTTTCGAGTGCAAGGGCCGCGATTTGCACATGAGTTACTCACTTTCCATTCCAACGGCCGTCTTAGGAGGAGAGATCACGATCCGTACTCTTTCAGAAGATTCCGTTCGCCTCAAAATTCCGCGGGGCACCCAATCCGGACAACTATTTCGGGTCAAAGGACAAGGCATGCCACGGTTGGGACGTCGTATTTCTGAAGGCGACCTTTACGTGTCCATCAAGTTAGTCGTTCCCAAGAATCTCAATGAGGAAGAAGAAGAACACTATCGTGCATTGTCCTCTCTTGAGACGGAACCCTCTGCGCGTGTAGATAGAAACACCGACACGAAGAATGAAGATGGGTGAAATGGCGGAAACCAACCAATGAGCTTCGAGAAATTGACAGACAACGCCAGGAGCGCGATTCTGGCGGCGCAACAAACAGCCTCTGACGGTCACCATGCGGAGACGCTGCCTGAACATCTCCTTCTGAGCCTGACAAACCAGAACAACGGTGTAGTACCTCGCCTTCTCAAAGAGTTGACAATAAGCCCTAAGGACTTCGTTCTAGTCTGCAAACGAGAACTACAAAAACTGCCAACGACAACACAGACCTCACAGCCGCGTGCTTCGCAAACCCTGTTTCATGTTCTTGATACCGCTAGACAAGAAGCTGACAGCCTCGGTGATGAGTACGTCAGTACCGAGCATTTGTTTCTCGGCCTTGCGAGTGACCCGCCGGCAGGATCCGTCGGTAAGATCTTGGGTGCCTTCGAACTGACAAAGGCCACAATATGTGATGCCCTAACCTCCTTTCGCGGTTCGAGCCGTGTTACCGACACCAACCCGGAAGATAAGTATCAAGCACTCGAACGTTACGGTCGCGACCTCACCCTTCTCGCGGAACACGGAGACCTGGATCCAGTCATCGGTCGCGAAGACGAAATTCGACGAGTCATTCAAGTTCTGTCTCGCCGAACAAAGAACAACCCAGTTTTGATCGGCGAACCGGGAGTAGGTAAGACTGCAATTGCAGAAGGTCTCGCTCAAAGAATGGTCCGTGGCGATCTTCCCGATGGCCTGAAGAAGAAACGCATTATTGCTCTGGACATGGCAGCCTTGGTAGCAGGCGCGAAGGTAAGAGGTGAATTCGAAGAAAGATTAAAGGCAGTTCTTCGGGAGATCACTGATGCTGCCGGCCGAATAGTTTTGTTTCTTGACGAGCTTCACACGATCGTCGGAGCTGGCGCCGCTGAGGGTGCTATCGATGCAGCCAACATATTGAAACCGATGCTCGCCCGCGGCGAGCTACACATGATTGGCGCAACTACTGTTGATGAATATAGAAGGCACATTGAAGCGGACACAGCACTGGAACGACGGTTTCAACCAGTATTGGTTCCTGAGCCTACTGTCCCCGATACCATCAGTGTCCTCCGAGGGATCCGCGAACGTTACGAGATTCATCATGGCGTGACCTTCCGGGATTCAGCGTTAGTTGCAGCAGCTACTCTCTCTGATCGGTATCTGTCAGGCCGTTTCCTGCCCGATAAAGCAATCGACCTAATCGACGAAGCCGCAGCAAAGCTACGGGCAGAAATTGATTCGTTACCCGAGGAACTCGATGTGCTTGAACGACGAATACTGCAACTAGAGATCGAGCGTGAGGCACTACAACGAGAAAGAGACCAAACATCTGCTGAACGCTTGGTGGAATTGAAAACTATTCTCGCCGACGACACGGTCGAGCGTGACATCCTCCGGAAACAATGGGCGAAAGAGAAAGAGCGAGTTCAACATTCCCGAGACCTCAAGGCTCGCCTTGAGCGTCTGCGACATGAAATCGAACTTGCACAGCAGTCAAGCGACTACGCTCGAGCATCCGAGCTTAAGTACTCTCACCTGCCGGAACTCGAAGAACGATTAGCTGCTGAAGAGACTCGGGCCACCGATGTCAACGCCACGAATGGGATGGTGAGAGACCATGTCGACGAGAGCGACATCGCCGATGTGATCGCAAAATGGACGAAAATTCCGGTCACCAAGCTCCTTGAAGATTCCCGCGAAAAACTTCTAGAGATGGAAGCCCAACTGGGTAGGCGCGTCGTAGGACAACAAGAGGCCATCTCCGCTGTATCTAAGGCAATTCGGAGAGCTCGTGCCGGACTCCAAGACCCTAATCGCCCCTTAGGCAATTTTATTTTCTTAGGCCCAACCGGAGTAGGAAAAACGGAATTGTGTCGAGCACTAGCTCATTTTCTGTTTGACAACGAACGAGCCATGATTCGAATCGACATGTCTGAATATCAAGAACAGCACAGTGTGGCACGTTTAATCGGTGCACCGCCAGGATACATCGGACACGATGAAGCCGGACAACTCACCGAGGCGATTCGAAGGTCACCGTACACCGTGGTTTTACTCGACGAGATCGAAAAAGCTCATCCCGAAGTACTTAACATTCTGTTACAGCTCTTAGATGATGGCCGGTTAACTGACAACAAAGGCCGCACCGTCGACTTTACGAACGCGTTGATCATAATGACCTCGAATCTCGGTAGCGACGAAATCATCCAGGACACAGCCACCCTGCCACCATCATTTGAATCGAACGGATGCATCCAAACACGACTCTCCCAGATTCTGAAGACACACTTCAAACCCGAGTTCTTGAATCGGATCGATGAGACCATTGTTTTTCACTCTCTGAACCAGAATGACCTAAAGGAGATTTTAAAAATTCAATTAGCACACCTGGAGGACCGCCTCGCTCAGCGGCGACTACAGCTTACTCTGACACCCGAGGCAAGAAGCCTTCTGTTAAATCAAGGCTTTGACAAACATTATGGAGCCAGGCCACTCAAACGCGCAATCCAACGGCTGGTAGTTGACCCCCTCGCTCTGGGACTGCTCGAAGGCCAATTCAACGACGGTGACAAGATTCTTGGCGAAGTCCTGGGGAAAACGATTCAGCTACACAACCAGAACCTAACGCCCGCGTAACGATCAGGTGGAGGAGCTTGTATTCGAGGTCGCTCGCTCTGAGGCTTGGAAGCCCACTCGTCCGTGCATGCCGTCACAAAACGGTTTATTTTCCGAAGCACCACACCGACAGAGCGCAAAAGTTCCTCCCTGAACAGGGAACTCTCCACCGCTCATATCACAAACCGTAGCGTCTTCGTCTTCAATCAATAGAGGGCCATTATCGCGGATTCTAATCTTTACCACATGACTACCCCATCTTTTGCATCGACGCCAAAAAGTCGGCGTTGGACTTCGTCTTACCCATCTTATCCAACAACAGTTCCATCGCCTCAACAGGTGACAATGGATTTAGAACCTTTCGCAGAACCCACACTCGATTCAAATCCTCTGGACTTAACAGCAGTTCTTCCTTCCGAGTACCACTCTTCTGGATGTCAATGGCGGGGAACACTCTCTTGTCGACGAGTTTTCTCTCTAGATGAATCTCCATATTGCCGGTGCCCTTAAATTCCTCAAAGATCACGTCGTCCATCCGAGAGCCGGTATCCACTAAAGCCGTAGCCATAATCGTTAAGGAGCCACCTTCTTCAATATTCCTAGCAGCACCGAAGAAACGTTTCGGCTTTTGAAGGGCGTTGGAATCCAAACCACCCGACAACACCTTTCCTGATGGCGGAATCACGGTGTTATACGCCCGTGCCAACCGCGTTACCGAGTCCAAAAGAATCACCACATCCTTTTTGTGCTCAACCAGTCTCTTAGCCTTTTCGATCACCATCTCGGCTACTTGCACATGTCGCTGCGCCGGTTCATCAAACGTAGACGATATGACTTCACCGTCCACTGAACGTTGCATGTCGGTAACTTCTTCGGGTCGTTCATCGATGAGAAGAACAATCAGATATACCTCAGAATGATTGCGGACGATTGCTTGAGCGATATTCTGAAGCAACATCGTCTTCCCAGTTCGCGGAGCTGCAACAATAAGTCCTCGTTGGCCCTTACCAATTGGCGTCATCAAATCCATGACGCGCCCGGAGAGATTATTAGTGTCGCCCTCCAGCGTAATCCGTTCCTGTGGATAAAGGGGAGTCAGGTTCTCAAAGAAAATCTTGTCTCGCGCTTGGTCAGGTGCTTCAAAATTAACGGCTTCGACCTTAATTAAGGCAAAATATCGCTCGCCTTCTTTCGGCGGTCGAATTTGGCCAGAGACTGTGTCTCCGGTTTGTAGATCAAATTTTCGGATCTGTGACGGTGAAACGTAGATATCGTCTGGACCGGGAAGATAGTTGTAATCCGGCGCTCTCAAGAATCCGAATCCGTCCGGCAGCACCTCGAGAACACCCTCCGAAAAAATAAAGCCGCTCTTTTCCGTCTGAGCCTTTAAAATCTGGAAGATCAGTTCCTGTTTACGCATGCCAGAAGCTCCAGCGACGTTCAGGTCCTTGGCCACCTGACTCAATTTCGAGATGCTCATCTCCTTTAACTCACTGATATTAAGCGTATTACCACCTCGCTTCGACGAACCTCTAGAATGATTAGGCTTCGCTGATGAATTCTTCTTTGCCCCGCCTACCGAGGAATCCTCCGGGGCAGCAGGCGCAGATGCACTTTTTTCAGTATTTTCTTTTGAGGTGACTTTCTCGTTTGTGGCCATAAGGTTGCTATGTGCTGGAATATTGAATGTGTCGTTTAGCCTAGCGGCTGAGATGTGCGGTGGTCCCACCCGTTCAGTTTTGAAAATTAATGAAATGATGTTTTGAAGCGGGGAAACCTTTATTAGAAGTTGAATCGAGTATAGGACTCGAAAACAGCCCTGTCAACACCTTATGGCATCTCGCCAATTGCCAACAAACTACAAGCAATAATAGGCTCAAGTCCGAGTTCGCGAGCCCGGCTAATAACTTCTGGACTCTCTGCGCCAGGATTAATCCACAACTCAGGAATCCTCTTCTTCGCGATATCCTCGAGAACGCCTAAACCCTCCTGCGGCGGAAGATAAAGGGTGGCCATGTCGATCTTCATGGGCACATCCAACACCGAAGGAAATACCTCTAGGCCTTCAATTTCAGCCTCGCGAGAATTGATTGGCAACACTTTATAGCCCTGCCGTTGAAATTCACGTACGGCCTTATTTCCAAACTTATGACGTTGAGACGACGCTCCAACGACGGCCACAGTCTTCATCTTTATGGCCTCTCCTGTTCTAACCTAACTCAACTCAAGTAGCGGCACTGCCACACAAGACCACACAAGCGAGTATAGCTTGTATAGAATTTCAAGATCGTGGGGAAACTCGTCGTTGCACTAATCGCCATAACGGTTCTCACATTCTTAGTAGGACTCGGCTCTCCTTCAATTGCAGATTCCGACGAAGCATTTTACGCCGAGAGTGCCAGAGAAATGGTGGAGAGTGGAGACTGGCTTACTCCTCACTTCAACTACGTCTATCGCTTTGAGAAGCCCGTTCTTTACTACTGGCTCGCGGGTCTCTCATACCTGACACTAGGCGTCAGCGAGATGGCGGCACGTCTTCCATCGGCTTTCGCCGGGCTGGGCTTAACCTTAGTTACCTTCTTCGCTGCACGACGTTGGTACGATGATTCAACAGGGTTCTTGGCTGGTGCTATCACCGCAACAAGCTTCGGTTATGTTGCCATGGCACGACAAGCTCTTCCAGACCTGACACTTGCATTTTTTGTCACTTTGACCACCTGGGCGGGCCTGAGACTCTGGGCCGACCCATCATTGGTCGGTAGCCCACACGAGTTAGGTTCCGGCAAACGACGTCTCTGGATCTTCACAGTTGGATTAGGAATGGCTGGCGGCATTCTGGTAAAGGGCCCGTTGGGCGTCATACTTCCTTGCCTTGTGATAATCCCACTCATTGTGTGGCAATCCAGAACACAGGGACACAAACCACGGCTTCATATTCGCGAGCTTGCGCTATTGGCACTAACCATAGTCGTCTTTGCTGCACCCTGGTACCTAGTTATGACTGTCCACCACGGCACCGAATACCTCGACCGCTTCTTTCTAACAGAGAACTTCGACCGATTTACCACCGCACGCTATAACGCCCCAAGACCCCTTTGGTATTACCTGCCAATAGTGATCGCTGGAATTCTCCCTTGGTCGTTGTTTCTGTTGCCTTGGATTCGCGATCTGTTTATTGCGACTCGCAGAAGCGTAATGCTCACTGGAACCAACCTGCAAATCGTGTGGTGGACTGTTGCCCCGATTCTGTTCTTCAGTCTTTCTATTGGCAAACAGCCCCGTTACATACTTCCCGTACTTCCGCCCTTGGCAATTCTGCTAGCGTCGCACCTACGATCTCAAATTTCAAACAAAACTCCGGAACTGCTTTTTAAGATCTGCATTGGCATAACAGCCACTTTGATTTGTGTAATCGGCATTCTCGTCTACCGCGTCGCACCCCTTCTTCCTCAATGGCCGGTGTCGTTAATTACCGTTCTGTCAACACTGATCGTACTTTCAGCGCTAGGTGTATTACTCAGCATTACCCACCCGCGTCTTGCACCTGCCGCTATCGTAAGCGCATCCGTCGTGATCACATTAGGAACTCATCTCGTGGTCTTATCGTCGCCAAGCGATGACCCCGTCCAATCGGTTGCCCACATTGTGGCAACCTCCCGAAAAGCCGGAGAACCCTACGGGCGTTATCGAGTTCTACACCGAAATCTTATTTTCTATACAGGTGCCTCGTTTACCGAGCTGGGAATTAAGCAGGCAGTCACCGATTTTCTCGGGTCCAGTGATCGGGTATTGGTAGTACTTCCCAATGAGGATGCCTTACAACTCGAACGCGAAGGACATCCAATCAGGCGCCTTGGCGAGGTTCAGTACCTTAACACTGGCGGCTTAACTTTCCAGACACTACTGAATCCAGATCCGAATCAATATCTAGAAGATATAGTCGTTATTGACAATAAACCTGGACTCCAGTGAATGACTCCTGACCGCACGTTGGCCATATCGTTTCTCCGTTCACTCCAGGACATCCTCGGCTCCAGCAATGTATTAACTGACCTAGACCGGCGAAGTTCTTATGGTGTCGATGCCTTAGGAATTGGTCGCCCAGCGGATGCTGTCGTTCTACCCAATACGACCGATCAAGTAGCAAGCGTCCTAAAACTCTGCAATACCAGCGACATCAGCATCACGCCACGTGGCGCGGGCACCGGTTACACGGGCGGGGCGGTTCCCATCAATGGAGGAATTGTTCTAGCGCTAGATCACTTCAACAAAATCCTCGAACTGGACAAAGGGAATCTTTTGGCCATTGTCCAACCGAACGTTGTCACTGGAGTTTTACAACAGGCGGTCGAAAAAGTTGATCTCTTCTATCCCCCAGACCCGGCGAGCCTTAACCATTCCGTAATTGGCGGCAATGTAGCTGAGTGTGCTGGTGGGCCGAGGGCTTTCAAATACGGGACGACAAAGCGCTACGTACTCGGACTCGAAGCAGTTCTCGCCAGCGGCCAAATTATCCGAACCGGTGGAAAGTCGGTAAAAAACGTGGTCGGCTACGACCTAACGAGCCTACTGGTTGGCTCTGAAGGCACCCTAGCGATTGTTACTGAGATCATCCTAAGACTGATTCCTCGGCCAAAATCGCGAACCACACTTCATGTCAATTGCGAGTCGATTGAGCAGGCAATCGCGGCTGTCGACGCAATTATTGTTGCCGGTGTTATTCCAGCCGCATTGGAACTGATCGACGGAGACTGTATCAAGGCCATGGAGTCCTATCAAAACCGTCGAGACCCCTCTGGTCTGGGTGCAGCACTCTTGATTGAGGTCGACGGCATGCCAACTGCCGTCGACGAAGAATCGACCCAGGTCATCCAAGCATGTCAATCCATAGGACTAGAAGCTAGAACAGCCTACACACCAGCCGAACGGGAACGTTTATGGGATCAACGACGCAATTTGTCGCTGGCGCTTCGAGCACACGCACCGAAGAAATTGAATCATGATGTTGTTGTCCCGAAAGGACGTATTCCTCAACTGTTTGAGGTAATTCAACGACTAAAGACCACCTACGACCTACAGATACCAAGCTTTGGTCACGTCGGCGATGGAAACATTCATGTAAACATTTTGCTAGATCCCAACAATCCCGTTGAGCGTAAGAGAGCTGCGAGCGCGGAGGCCGAGCTCTTCAAAGCCGTGGTTGGACTAGAAGGGTCAATCACCGGCGAACACGGTATTGGATTCTCTAAAAAAACTTTTCTCGAGCTGGAACTATCTGAGCCGACCATCGCGACGATGCGCGGCCTCAAACGAGCCTTCGATCCGAAAGGCATTTTAAATCCTGGAAAGATCTTTCCCGAAGAACTAGACAAAATATCGTTCGACCCGGTTTCGCCTTGACTCCAGCTCGACCTGGCTAGTGGCGTCCACAGACCACTACCAACACCGACACCCTATTCTTCTTTCAATCCTGCAATAAAACGAGAGAATCGGTCCATGCCCTCTTGTAGCTGATCCATTGAAGCGGCGTAGGATATTCGAAGAAAGCCCGGTGCATCGAATGCCTCCCCAGGAGTAACGGCGAGGCGACCATCCTGCAGTAATGCCGCCGAGAATTCCAAAGAAGTTCGTAGAGCGTTTGGCGATAGAAGTTGAGAAATATCAGGAAAAACATAAAACGCTCCGCCCGGTACAGCACACGAAATTCTAGAATCTCTGTGTATGCGTTCGATCATCCAATCCCGCCGCACCAGATATTCGGCTCGCATTCGTCGCACGCATTCTTGCGATCCCGTCAACGCCACAACGCCTGCCCGTTGGCTAATCGAGGAAGCGTTGGAGGTAGATTGGCTCTGGACATTGCTGCACGCATCAATTAACTCTTTGGGCCCCATTGTCCACCCACATCTCCAACCCGTCATGGCATATGTCTTTGATAGACTCCCCACGATTGCACAACGGTTCGGTATAATCTGCCAAAGAACCGCCGGCAAATTATATGGCGCATCGTCATAAACCAACCGGTCATAACAAAGGTCTAGCGTTATCCAAATATCCCTATTTTCGACCGCCACAGCTATTCGCCGAAGGTCCTCTTCCGAAATAAGCCCCCCAGTTGGGTTGCAAGGCGAATTAATTACAATCATCCGTGTTCGCGGTGTCACCGATTCGAGTATCTGGTCAGCCCTAACCTTAAACCCGTCTTCAGGATGAGTTCGCACTATTGTCACCTCCGACCCGACCATCCTTACTTGGTCCATAATCGTTGGCCATCCAGGAGCATGAACAATCACCTGGTCTCCGGGATCAAGCAAGGCCATTGCCACGTTGAACAACGCCTGCTTTCCACCGGCCGACACGATAACCATTTCCGGGCTGCACGCAAGCCCGTAATCTTGCAAATAACGGTGGCAAATCGCCTCCCGTAACTCTACGATGCCAATATTCCTGGTGTACTTTGTGAAGTTATCGTCCAGCGCCGCCTTCGCTGCCACTTTGATGTGCGCAGGCGTATCGAAATCCGGCTCACCGGGTCCAAGATTGATAATGTCTATGCCCTGAGCCCGAAGAGTTTCTGCTTCCTGGGCAACTTTTTGGGTCGGAGACAGGCGCATTTGGCGAACGCGCTGCGAAAGTTGGTCACGAGTCATTTCTTTCAGATTCTAGTCAGATTAATGTGACATTTCGCTCGATAGGTTAACCACCTTGACGGGCGGACGACTGCTGCAGCCGTTCATAAACTGATGGGGGCACGAGACCGCTCACCGAACCTCCTAGCGAGAATATCTCTTTGACTAGTCGTGAACTAACATATGTATAAGGTTCAGCCGGCATCATAAAGACGGTCTCTATGTCTGAACTCAATCGCCGATTCATAAGTGCCATCTGCATTTCGTACTCAAAATCAGAAATAGCACGGAGACCTCGGACAATGACACTCGCCCTTCTCCGATGCGCATAGTCGACTAGCAATCCACCAAAGGTGTCCACTTCGACATTCTCTTCTTCTCGAAAGACTTCCTTCGCGTGCTCTAGACGTTCTTTCACAGAAAAGAAGGACTCCTTCTCAACATTCTCCAGAATTGCAACCACGATCTGGTCAAACAACCTGGCTCCTCTAAGGATGATATCTACGTGGCCGTTAGTGAGCGGGTCAAATGATCCCGGATAAACCGCAAGACGTCCAGCACCCTTATTCATCTCAAGCCTTCTTCCTCGACTGATAGAAATCCAACACGCTATCACCCGACTTTAGAGTGCGCACTGGTGTTAAATCGGCAGAGTGCTCTACCGAGATTCTCCTTGAGCGCTCTAATACAAGCGTTCCATTCGCTCTTAGGCTTCGGCTCATCGCCGACAGTATGGCACCAATTTCTGGGGTCTCATAGGGAGGATCGAGAAGAATAAGATCAAAGGGGTCCCCTAACTCTTGACGGGTGGCCACCTCCGGCAGACTGCCTACTACTAGCTGTGCAACACCGAGAAGGCCGCACCTCTCGATATTTCGTCGTAGATTGGCCGCTACTCTTTCGCTTCGCTCGACAAATACAACTTCAGCAGCTCCGCGACTTAGGGCCTCAATCCCCAACGCTCCTGTCCCTGCACATCCATCAAGCACTCTTGCGCCAACTAGACGACAATCCAAGATGTTAAAAAGAGTTTCACGTAAACGGTCGCTGGTCGGTCGCACCACGCGTCCCGGAAGCGTCGCTACCCGGCGGCCCTTCAATCTTCCTCCGATGATTCTCAACCCAGTGGACATGCCGTCAGAGTCTCATCCAATCTATCGTTCTCAGGCAGCCAGCTCATGTTAGCTACGCAGACTCTTTCTCTAGCCCACATCGACAAGATGAAACCGTTCGGCCCAAAGTTTTTGCCAGTCTGCCGTATAAAGGCCCTGATCACCCGTCTGTCTAAGCCATTTAAGTGCCGCTCGTCGCGCGTCCTCCATGACCTTATAATCTCGGAGAAGATCACCAACTCGCAACATCGGCAGACCATGCTGGCGAGTGCCAAAGAAGTCGCCAGGACCTCTTAGCAATAAATCTCGCTCGGCCAATTCGAATCCATCTGCTGTGCTAGCCATTGCTTCCAGCCGGGCACTGCCCACCTCAGTCAACGGTTCTTGATACAGCAGCACGCAATACGCCTGACATTCTCCTCTTCCTACTCGACCTCGAAGTTGGTGAAGCTGTGACAGGCCAAATCGCTCAGCATTCTCGACAACCATTATCGACGCATTCGACACGTCCACTCCAACTTCGATCACTGTCGTAGTCACCAATAAATCGACCTGATGATCAACAAATCTTCTCATCACCTCCTCGCGATGCGATGAGGACATACGGCCATGCAGGAGCTCAATCCTTCGATGACGGAACTCGTGTGTTCGAAGGCGATCAGCCATTTCTTTTGCTGCATTCAAGTCGGATTTCTCAGATTCTTCAACTAGTGGATAGACGATATAACCCTGTCGACCATTCTCGATCTCGGAATCAAGCAATGAATATACGCTCTTCCGATCGCTCGCCTTGACGACATTCGTCTTCACAGGCTTTCGGCCAGGTGGTAACTCACGAATTACGGACACATCAAGGTCTCCATAAATAGTCAAGGCCAGCGTGCGAGGAATAGGAGTCGCCGTCATAACCAGAATGTCAAGATTGCGACCCTTTCCTCCCAACGTGGCTCGTTGGATCACCCCAAAACGATGCTGCTCGTCGATAACAACCAAGCCGAGTGATTTAAACTTCACCGTTTCCTGCACCAACGCATGGGTACCGACGACCAAATCTGCGTCGCCGGCCTCCAGTGATTCCGACACAGCTCTTCTTTGAGACGCCGTCATAGCACCAGTCAATTTAACAGCTCGAAACCGTGAACTTTTGAGAAGACGCGACAAATTGAAATAATGTTGTTCGGTCAGTATTTCTGTAGGCGACATCACGGCCACTTGATAGCCATTCTCCATAACTACTAACGCCGCCAGAAGCGCGACAATCGTCTTACCAGAACCGACGTCGCCCTGTAGCAAGCGATTCATCGGCTCTGGGCCCTGAAGATCAGAAACAATATGCTTCAATGACTGTCTCTGCCCGTTGGTCAGCTTGAACGGCAACACAGACAGCGCCGACTTTCTGATTCGGTCGTTCACGACAACTTTTCGATCTTTTTGCCGAACTTCCGCCGACTGCCGACGCAACCCAAGACCCACCTGAAAAAAGAAAAACTCCTCAAAAATTAACCGCCGTTGTGCCTTCGTTGCAAAATTATTCAAATCGGCAATCGAAGTGTCACTCGGAGGAAAATGGGCATAGATGAATGACGACCGCCTATTGCTGAAGCCGTAATCCTTGCGAATCGATTCTGGAAGAGGGTCTACGATACCATCTATTAAGTGCCCTAACGCCGAAGAGATAAGCGTTCGAAAAAGGCGCGGACTTACCGATCCAAGGCGTTCGTATACTGGCACAATACGTCCCATATGGATTCCCGGTTCCTCGTCAGTGACCGTTCCGTTCACTAATTCATAATCAGGATTCGTGAGCTGCAGGCCGCCGCTTGTTCGTCTCTCCGGTTGACCATAGACAGAAACTTTTTGGTGAACAGAAAATACCTCTTTAAGAAATGGCTGGTTAAGAAACACTATGCGGACATTGCCAGACTCGTCGCCTAAGACCATCTCAAAGACGGAGAACCCTTTCCGTCTCGTGCGACGAACTCCGCAACTGAGAACCTCGCCCTCAATGGTCACTCCTTTTCCTTCTTGCAGAGTCGCTATAGACTCCCTGCGAGAACGATCCTCGTAGCAGCGGGGCAACCTTAGGAGGAGGTGTTCAACCGTCTTCAAATTAGCCAACGCCAGATCTGAAGCACGTCTGGGACCAACACCCTTTAGAAACTGTAAGGGGCCTTGAAGGAACTCATCACTGCTCATGAGTGAGGCAGCTTATCGCACAATAACAATCCGCCCATGTTCGACCTTTAGTCCCTCAACTTCGTACGGTAACTCAAACGCCTGCGACACGTCGACACCTTCTGACACACCCTCGCTCGCGGTGTAAGACATCACCAGTTCACGGAAAACCGCCGGCGGCAGAGGAAGACCTGCAACAGTGAAAGTTTCCACACTCACTGTGCCGACTCCGTTGCGACCCGACAATGTACCATCAAAACGAACGGGAACCTGACCTCTGACATAGTTGAGAAGATCTAAGGCACCCCGACGTTTGGTCTCGTCGAGTGATGAAAAATCGATCACAGCCTCTATTGATACCCTTGCATTTTCGCGCAGGGTCACATTCAGTGAGACGACACCGGCATTTTCAGCTTCTCGCATCCGCTCTTCCAAATAGGCATTAATTTCTGGCTCTGTTACAACGACCGTCTCCTGAATAGCAGAGGGAGCGCCAGCCCTGTTTGAAAGTTGCTCGAGTTTGCTTTCCAGCTGGCGAGCGAGAACCGCCGTGGAAGATTCGCTTGGCTCCTGGCTAGCTACTGAAATTCCTGCGAGCAACAGAACGGCAGAGTTTATGATTAGGACTTTTTTCATTGGCGTCTCGGCGAGTGTAGTGGTCGCACCTCGTCAACGGCAAGAACAGCAGAACTTAACCTCGCATGGTCTCAACTTAGGGAATGTTAATGGTCGAGGATGCCTGTACAATCCAATTTGATCTTCGCTTTTTGTTTGCGTATAGTGAGCCAATACTTTATCTTAGGAGGCACTACTGCAACCCCTCACTAAGCGTCAGCGCCAGATCCTCGATTTCCTTAACGAATTCATAGAGAAAAACGGCTACGCACCTAGTCTGGAGGAAGTGGGCAACCGTTTTGGACTCTCATCTCTCGCAACAGTTCACAAACACCTAAAAAACCTTCAAGAAAAGGGTTTTATCCGTCGAGCTTGGAATAAAAGTCGCTCGGTGGAATTGGTGACTACCCGCCTGGATTCACGCGCACTCGAGGTTCCACTTTCTGGCAACGTAGCAGCCGGCGCTCCAATAGAGGCGTTAGTCACCGCCGAAACTGTTTCCGTGCCCAACGAGTTTGTACGACGACCCGAAACAACATATGCACTCCGCGTACGCGGCGATTCAATGATAGACGAGCAGATCCGTGATGGAGACATCGTAATCATCGAAGGCCGAAGGACAGCCGACAACGGGGAAATGGTTATCGCTCTCGTCCGCGGACACGACGTCACACTGAAAAAGTTCTATCGCGATAACGGTCGCATTCGACTACAACCCGCTAATGCCATGATTCAACCAATCGTCATCGATGCCGACCAAGTTCAAATTCAGGGAGTTGTAGTGGGTGTTCTTCGGAAATATTAGCCAACTCTCACAGATCCAATTGACATCTTCTCTCTTAATCACTTTTCACACGAACGTCGGAGGTTCAAATGAATGACCGAAAGCAAATAAATTTCACAATCGCACCAGACGAGTCAAATAGGATGTCGCGAACCTATGCAAATTTCTGTGCTATTGCTCACACCCCATATGACTTCACCCTCACGTTTTGCGAAGTGCTACCGCCATCTGACAAAGAGGTTCGCGAAGCGAAAACCGAAAAGGTCTTGCGGGCACCCGTGAGAGCTAAAATTGTAGTACCAATGCAATTCGTACCGAATTTAATATCCGCTCTTCAAGAGCACCTTCGTGCATTTGGTGACGGCACGCCAAAAATCGGGCTAAAAACTCGAGCTCCTCAAGATGACCCTAAGGATCCGATACATTAAATAGACTGTAACAAACACTTTACATGAAGACTGCCAAAACCAACGAGAGCCTTAATGCTCGACAATTTGTCTCTAAACTCTCCAAACAACATCCCAAGGTATTCACCGAACTCAATTTTGAAAATCCATTCGAGCTATTGGTCGCCACCATCTTGTCCGCACAATGTACTGACAAACGTGTAAATCTGGTCACGGCAAAGCTTTTCGTAATATATCCCAGCCCTCAAGCGCTAGCTCAAGCCCAAAGGGATGAGTTGGAAGACCAGATAAGGTCCACGGGATTCTTTCGTTCCAAGGCGAAGGCCCTTATAAAAATGGCCACCTCAATCGTCGAAGATTTCGGAAGCGTTGTACCGCGCCAAATGAAAGAACTCACCACGCTTCCAGGCGTAGGCAGAAAAACCGCCAACGTAGTGCTAGGGCATGCGCTAGGAGTGCCCGGCCTACCAGTCGACCGCCACGTGTTACGCGTAGCTAATCGACTAAATATTGCTATGGGCACAAATCCAGAATCTGTCGAACGTCAACTCTGTGAGGCGCTTCCCAAGAATAGCTGGATCCACGCGTCGGACATACTCATCCGGCACGGCCGACGTATCTGTAAGCCAAGGCCACTGTGCTCCCAATGTTCCGTAGCCTCAGATTGTCCTTCAACCGTTAGTGCGGCTCGAGAGCCAACAACTTCTCGACAGCGTTCCACTCAGCGGGTTACTAAAACCAAGTAGTTAAAACTAGATCACCATGGCAAGACGAAAGAAACAAGTTCTCGGTCAACATTTTCTAGAGCCCGCGTGGAGCAAGCGGGTCGTCGAAATCCTGGCCCCCAAGTCCGATGACATTATTCTCGAAATTGGCGCAGGTACTGGTTCACTAACCCGACAACTTGCCAAAACCGGTGCCAGTATAATTGCGATCGAAATAGACTCACACCTAGCCGAACAACTGACACGCGATTTACCAGACAATGTTCGGATCCTCAACTGTGACTTTTTAAGACTGACCATCGAGGAAATATTAGAGGGCAACGATCAACCGATTCGAGTTGCTGGGAACCTTCCTTACAGTGTCTCGACGCAGATTCTTAGGAGACTCCTTACACTAAGCGCACACGGCAACCGTATCCAAGACGGAGCCCTGATGTTTCAAAAGGAAGTCGCGAAACGTGTCGCGGCTGTGCCTGGCACGAAGGACTGGGGTCCCCTTGGCGTAACTGTTCGACTTAGCGCAGATCCCAAAGAAGTACTGGCACTTCCCCGGGGTGCGTTTCGACCGATGCCGGAAGTTCAATCTTCGTTGGTCACCCTTCGTTTCTGTCATTCACCTGTAGAGATCTCCAACACAGCTATTTTTACCCGACTTGTGAACACCTTGTTCAACCAGCGAAGAAAGACTGCAGCTAATGCTCTCGAACCTCTGGTGCCAGAGATAACTAGAATTTCCACTCAAGACATCTTTAAACGAGCTGGTGTCGATCCGAAGCTTCGACCTGAGAAACTTAAATTGGCGGAACTTGCTGACCTGTCAGAGGTTCTGGCACAGTCTGCGCTATAAGCTATGCTATAATTTGCACGTTTTTTCCTGCAGGTAAACCCAGTTGCCTGCCAAGGCTCGGCCCAGCCGTCCCCGCCGAGTCGCGTGTGTCCGACCTCGCCAAGGCGTCGACAACACGTGGGTATTTGATTTCGTTTTTATTCAGTTACGAATTTCGCTTTAGTTAGATTGGCGAGCAGCCGAGAAGCAGATCGATGATGCCGACATCTTCCGAACGAGAACCGTCACTTGAGGTCATCCCGTTTGGGGGGCTCGGCGAATTTGGAATGAACACCATGGCTGTATCAAGCAATGGCACGACTATTCTGATTGACGCAGGTGTCATGTTTTCAGGCATGAGTCATTTTGGAGTTGATCTGGTCGTTCCAGACCTCACTCATCTTCGGGATTCCGACCGACGCCTCGCAGCCCTCTTCTTAACCCATGGGCACGAAGATCACATCGGAGGTGTTCCGTATGCATGGGACCTACTCGACGGTCCCGTTTACGCGACCAATCTAACTCTGGGACTATTGAAACCAAAGCTGACTGAGCACGGTATAGACACAAAAGACAAACTCGTCCCAATGGAACCTGGCGAATCGGTGACCTTGGGATCTCTCGAGATTGAATTCCTCAGAGTCACCCATAGTCTGCCCGACTCCACCGCCCTTGCTATCCACAGCACAGCCGGAACAATTGTCCATACGGGCGACTATAAAATCGATCGAGCGCCTCAAGATGGAAAAGCGATGAACCTTGAACGTTTCAACGATCTCGGACAAGCAGGCGTCTTGGCCTTATTCGGAGACTCGACAAACATCGATCGTCAAGGTGTAACAGGTTCCGAGTCAGAGGTTACCGTAGCATTTGAAGACATCATGTCTACAACCGCTGGAAAATTGGTGGTGTCGACGTTCGCGTCAAGCCTGCACCGCGTTCAGCTGCTATTAGATCTCGCCAGCAGGTTTAACCGAAAGGTCGTTCTCGTCGGCCGCAGTATTAAACAGAATGCCGAAATAGCCACCGAGCTTAATCACCTGTCGATTCCCTCGAATCTCGTCATTCCTGAGAGCGACGTTCCCAATTGGCCATCGAAACAAATCCTGTGTCTGGCTACCGGATCTCAAGGTGAAAGATTCTCAGCTCTATCTCGTATTTCCCTGGATCAACATCCGACGATTAGATTGTCAGCCGGCGATGTTGTTGTATTTTCAGCTCGTTCAATCCCAGGCAATCAACGGGCTATCGCAAACGTAATGGACAACATTGCCCGTCGAGGAGCCGACATAGTGCAAGAGAACGACAGGACTGTGCACGTATCAGGTCATGGTAGCGCCGAAGAATTGCAGTTAATGCTATCTCTCACGAAGCCAAAATATTTCATCCCTATTCACGGCGAGTACCGGTATATGGATCGCCACGCACGCGCTGCAAAACGGGCAACAAATGGTGCCACCGAAGTCTTTTTGCTCGAAAATGGAGACCGTCTTTGCTTTGACACCTCCGGAGCCTGGTTGGGAC
>CAYFER010000027.1:0-32668 GCA_964342185.1 uncultured Vicinamibacteraceae bacterium
CGACCATTCAGAAGTTGATTGTTCTCGTGAGTGTTGCAACGATATTTTCACTAAGCTTTGCTTTCGCATCACAGTTGAGGAACGTTTCTGTCGACTAATCTGTTTATGGGGCTCGTGTAGGCAAAGGGGCATTCTCCAGGTATTCGTTCTTTCCCGACGAGTGCAGGTTGTGTCACATTGTCCGTCGTTGTCGTTGGGGCGATCCTGGCGGCGCCTTGAGCACGGTAAAATTAAGGAATATGCCAACTTTTCTAGTGGATTGGTTGATTCAACAGGGTCTCGATGATCGGACGTTGACGGCGCTGACAATGGCCGTGCACATCGGGTTGGTGATTGTGTTGGCTGCGATCGCGGATGTGGTTGCCAAGCGTGTTGTCGTCCGCAGCTTGGAAACATTTGCTGGTCGGGCGTCCACGGTCTGGAGCGACGTCATCGTCAAGAGGCGATTGCTACACCGCTTGTCTCATTTGGCACCGGCCTTGGTGATTTATCTGCTTGCAGGATCGGTACTGGATGGTTATGAGCTCTGGGTGCTTGTGGTCAGACGAGCCGCATTGATTTACATGATCTTTGTGACATTGGCGGCGGCCGACAGTTTATTGAACGCTCTGGTTGATATCGTTCGAGAGTCTGAATTTTCTCGCGAAATCCCGGTGAAGAGCGTCGCTCAAGTCCTCAAGCTCATTCTCTATGGCATCACCACGATCGCTGTGATTTCACTAGTCATTGGACAATCGCCTACGTTTCTGCTTGGTGGCTTGGGTGCGATGACGGCAGTCCTGATGTTGGTCTTTAAGGATCCGCTGCTTGGTCTGGTTGCCGGGATTCAGCTTTCTGCCAACCGTATGTTGGCCCGCGGCGATTGGATTGAGATGCCGAAGTATGGTGCTGATGGTGATGTTTTGGAGGTAGGTTTAACCACCGTAAAGATCCAAAACTTCGATATGACCATCACGACGATTCCGACTTATGCCCTCATCACCGAATCATTCAAGAATTGGCGAGGGATGTCAGAATCCACGGGCCGAAGGATCAAACGCGCTATTAACGTCGACACCAGCTCGGTCAGATTTTGTGACCAGTCGATGCTTGAACGATTTTCGAAAATTCAGCATATTGCCGAATATGTGGAACAGAAACGACAGGAGCTGGCCAACTGGAATCGAGAGCGGAGCATCGACGCTACGGATCTGGTGAATGGTCGTCACTTAACCAATGTGGGTACGTTCCGGGCGTATATAGCTGCCTATCTTCGCAATCACCCAATGATTAATCAGGACATGACTCTAATTGTTCGTCAATTGGATCCAACTGAACACGGTTTGCCAATCGAGATCTATGCGTTCAGTCGTGACCAGGACTGGAGTAATTACGAAGGGATTCAGGCGGATATCTTCGACCACATTCTTGCTATCGCTCGGGCGTTCGACCTGCGGGTTTATCAGAATCCATCGGGAAGTGACGTCCAAGGTGTGTTGCTTGGCCAGGTTGATAATTCAGGGAACGCCCTACGGAATGGGGAGTCGCAGTAATACAAGCGGAAGATTGTGGCGAACTATGGTCCTACTGGTTCCTATCCTTCGTCTGAGCTGTAATCCTTAGTGTTTAATGATACACGGATGATTTCTCTGTCGTTGCGAACCACGACGTGCCGATTAGCAAATGCTGGATGACTCCAGTGCACTAACCGGTCTCCCCACCGCCTGGTGGCTCCTCCCCGAGTCCTCGATGTTGGTGTGATCAGAGGCGTTCGGTCAACCTCGATGTAGCCCGTCGGGCTAAGGTTTGCGATGACTAAATCTCCTTCTTCTGTCGTTATGAAGAACTGGTTTCGTTGCGGGTGTCTGACGATGAAGGCAGTCGCCCAGCGTTCTTGAGGTGTTAAGGCTTCGCTTTGCCAGAGTCGTTCGCCTGTCCGCGCGTCAAGTCCACGCAACTCGCCGTAACTGCCGATGCCGTAGACGTGGTCTTCGAGAATCAGTGGTGTACTGATTATCGAGTGCAACCCGTCCGTCTGGTCTGGGAGTTCACCTCGATTTTGTCCCTGCCAGAGGAGTCGTGCAGATGGTCGGTCAGGATTCAGGACCATCATCATGGAGCCATTAAAAAAATGGCTCACTAATAGATAGGGTCCGCTCTGCACAGGTGTTGTAATCGTCATTCCGCCGCCGATGAACCAGTCCTGGCTCCAATACACAGCACCAGTTAGAGGATCTAAAGACGTTAGGCCGATGGCATGCCAGACAATCAGTTGTTGGGTGCCACCGGCTTTCACTATGACAGGTTGTGAATAACCCGTTTCTGATTGAGCTGACAGCGCCCGCCAGACTTCGTCACCTGTTGCCTGGTCCAACGCTACGACGAGCGCATCGGGTTGGCCTCCGACCATGACAATGACAAGGTTTCCTGTAGCGAGAGGCGCGCTCGAGGTTCCGTAAACTGGCACAGTGGCGTCGTAGTCAGCAACCGTATCGACCTGCCAGGCTACTGTGCCGGTTGTGGTGTTTAACGCAAGCAGCATGCCGCCTGCGCCCATAACGTAGACTTGGTCTCCGGCGACGGTTGGTGTTGCTCGTGGGCCCGTTGCAAATGAGCTGAGAATGTTCCGGTATGTTGTTGGCCATTCGTGGGTCCAGAGGACTTCGCCACTGTCTTCGTTGAGACAGAGGAGTCGCTCGGTGCCGTCCATTGTGCGACTCCCTGGTGTTTCTTGATAATCCAGTACGAAGACTCGACCGTTGGCTACTGCCGGTCCTGCGAATCCAGCTCGTACCTGAGTTCGCCAAGTAACCTTTAGTCCCTGTCGGGGAAATCGTTCGATGATGCCCGATTCGTTCCAAATGCCCAATCGGCCTTGCCCGCGCCATTCCGGCCAGTCGTTGGCTGTGAGTGGAGTAGTTAGGAGAACGGAAGAGACCATTCCCACGACTGCGAGGGTTAGAGGATGTCGCATGGACGAGACTACGGACTTGTTGGGTTTATTGAGTCGTCGTTGGCTTCCGTTTGTTCGCGAATCTGTGAATTGCCTGACGACGATTGTTAATAGTTAGGAGGGCGAGCGCGGACTCAGTCGGCTCGCCCTCCTAACTATGCGGTATTCCAACGCTATCTGGAACCGGCGGTAGTGTCTCGTTCTTCAGCGCGGGCACCGGCCAGAATACCTTCCATAGAGTAGTTTCCTTCGTGGCACGCGTACTCAAAGATAGGGTCTTGAGTTTCTTTCAGGATGAGACGAACAGTCCACGGCGACGTCCAGGTATTGTTGTCGGTTATGGTCACTTCGTGCTCGAGCGTGTCTTGGGCGAGACGAGTGAATCGTTCCACTAGGTGTAGATTTTCACCAGAACCGCGGAAGCTACTTTTCGGTGAGAAGTTACTAGTCTCGACAACCAGCGTGTCTCCGTCCCAGTGCGCCCGTGCGTCGCCATTCCATTGGCGAAGGTTGTTACTCAGCTGGGGGCGATCGTCAAGCGGGATGATCCGGGAATCATGGGCCATTTCACTGAAGATCACGACGTGGGTCGGAGTTTGAAGAATTTGATGATAACTGTTGTAGCCGGACCCAATCTTGGGTATCCCAAAATGTAGACATCGATCGCCAGAACTGCGGTCTTCGGGCCCGTCAGAGGGATGTTCTTGACGATACGTGCGGCGGGTTTGTGCTCGGTTCTGAGCTGTTGTGGTTAGAGGTGGCACACGGCCGTCAGTCGGTTGCACTACGAGTGATGTGCGGTGATCGAGTTCGCGTTCAACCAGCCAAAAGGAATTGTAATTCCCGGTGATCGGATCAAAAGTTCGAGGCGTGTCGGCGTCTAAGGCCTGACGAACGAGTCGGTCGCCAAGAATATCCCCGGCTTGTTCGCTTTCTCTGATCTCCGCAATCCGTTGATTGAGTTCTGCGAGTTCTTCGTCTGAAAGCACCGCCTTGTCCGCGAGTTCCTTTGGGCGCTCGAGGGGTGTGGCACTGTTGTTTGACCAGATTCCCTGCAGGTCAGGTTGATCGTTTAAGGTGCGAGGCACAGTCCATTGCGTTTGGGCGTAGGCTGTAAAGGCCGGCAAGAACACAAGTCCAACTAGGACTACCACTATAGTAAGGCGACGATGACTCATCTCATCCTCCTCCAGTTCAAGGTGTGGTGTAGCTCACTGTCAAGACTCTAACAGGAAGCAGGGTTTCTCGGTAGTCAGAACTGTATTGTTGGTCAGCTAACATTTAGTGGCCTAACGTTGATCGAAAGCCTTTTGCACATTGTCGCCGTGTTTGACGGCTGTGGAGATGCAGTCGAAAGCTTCGTCGAGCACTCCATCCGCTGCTGCTGACCACGCGCGGTTCAATGCTCGTTCCATGCGGCTGTACGCGTCCATAAACTCTGCAAAGCCGGTCAGGCCAAGTTGACTAATCAAGATATTCCGACTGTCGACTATCTGCATCGATAAATTTTTTTGCACACGGTCAATGCGTGTGAGGATCAGTTTCGCTTTCTCATTCTCGGTGGAGAGTTTCGGTAAGTCCTCATGGAGTGAGCGAGCAATGCCAAGAATCGTTTGGACTACGTGTTTCGGATTGGTGGCCTGTTCTGATTGGTTTGTCGCTTCATGTTTAACTATTTCTCTTGCGGCTGATCTGGTCACGATTCTTGCACCCAAAATTAAACCAGCCGCGGCGAGAACAAAAAGCCAACTCAACTCCCAGCGTTGGAACGTGAATTCCTTGATCCTTACACGTGTTACACCACTTTGTCTCAATTGAGATTGAACCTGGGGTGTCAGTTCGGTGCCAGTTTCAACGAGGGGAATGCGGTTGCCCGCATCATCCAATTCGAATTCGCCGAAGGCATTTTGCACAGCTCCAGCCGGTGCGTTGAGATGGGCGAATCCCGGTCCTATCTGCAGGTCTGTATCAGTGTCTGTCAGCCGGGGCACATAAGCGGTTGTTGCTGCGATTGCACCGAGGACAAGACTGATAGCGATTATGAGGTTTCCGACGACTCGTGTCATTAATTGAAGCTCTAGGTAGTGACCAAAATGGTCATACTGACAATCATGGCAAGTAATGATTCGCCGACGATAAGTCCGGCAGCAAATGGGACTCCCCAATCTTCTGCCCAGACTTGACCTTTCCTCTGCACGACAAGCATGTTGATGACGCACCCAATTCCATACGTAGCAATGGCGGCGAATGGAAGATACATACTGAGCCCAACGAGTACGCCCAAGCCGCTAAAAGTTCCAAGTCCTAGGAGAGCCCCCAGGAGGGCACCAACACCATAGAGGGCATAGGGCATTTCACCGCCTTGCACTCCTGTGATCACCGCTTGAAGAGCCTGAGCTTGTGGCGCCGCTGTGGGTGTTCCCGGTCCAAATGGAACACCGGTACTCTGGCGGTTGGCTTCAGCGATCACGAGGATGACCAGCATTGAAATGATAGGCCCGATCCCGACAACAACTAGTTCCATGATCTGTTGTCGTTTCGGTTGGGCACCGACGAGATGTCCTGTTCGGAGGTCTTGCATCATGTCCGCCGCCAGAGTCGTGGCCACACATAAGGCAGCACCGAGTAAAACCGCTCCGACTACCGCTCCGGTGCCCCCGAGAAACATAACCAGCACGACAGTTAACAGCGCCATGCCGGAGATTGGAGACCAATCCGTCATGCCCGTGCACTGGGCAATAATGATTCCGGCAAGCCAAATCCACGCAACACCGACGACTGCGATTATGGCTGCCCTGAGGACAGATGGAAAATTTGCCAGTAACCCCTTTTTCGCGTTGTTGTCTTCTAGGTAGACATCCTTGGTAGATATCGGCCAGTTGTCCCACGTTTGTGCGTCGGCTTCACTGGCGAACCTAATGGTGTACCCGCCGTAGCTGCGGGTTGAGGTGTTGAGAGCGTTCACCTCAGCATTCCGTAAGCGAACAAGTGTTTGCCGCTCGGGCTCGGGCATGTCGTCGGTTAGGTCGGCAACGGACACAGGGCTTACCCAAGCGCCAGTAATTGGGCACTTCCGGTTGAATGGTGTCTCACCAGAGACGTAGGCGGCGGCGTAGAGAAGTATTGCCGCCAGTCCTGCGGCGATCACAACAACCCGCAACCCCAGTTCATCGCTGCCACCCTTTAGTCGACTGGCGGCCGCGACACTTCGCAATGCGCCTTTTAAGGCGGGTAGTGCCATCACAATGCCAGCCATTGCGCCTCCGAGGAGCAGGCCGATACCGAGAGGTCGATTAAAGGCGGCAAACCCATACGCGGGTGCATCGGCGGCTGAAACTGCCAGAGGCATCCATCCCATGGAGTAGGCGATTGGCGTGAGTACGTGATAGGCGAGAACGCCACCAGCGAGGATCAGCAGCCCTGGTCTTCCGGTGATGTAGCCGGCACCGAGCGCAAAAGGTGCAATGCCAAAGATTAATTCGAATTGAGGTGGAAGGTTTAGTAGTCGTGCGGCATCAAATTCTCCGGCAGTGAGCACGTCGATGCCGAGTGAACCGTAGTTGAAGAGGTTAAATTGTTCAGCTGCGACGAACCAGTACACGAACGCCCCCAGAACAATTCCGGCAAGAAGAACGACCGCCTTCTTGGGTCCAGCGCCCGGCGACTTTAGGATCGTGGCAACGCCCATTCCGGTGGGGAATCTGAGGCGGTCGATCTCAATCATCTGTTTGCGAAGTGGGACAATAAAGGCTGTGCCGAGGATTGCCCCGCCAACTGCAGCCAGTGTGATTAGCCAGAACGTAGAGCTCGTGATCGTGAGTGGAAGGCCTAGGAGAAACAACACCGGAACGGTAAAGATAATGCCGGAGTTTGATGTGTTGACAGCCGACGCACATGTTTGGGCGATGTTGGTTTCAAGAATGGAACCCCGTTTAAGGACACCTCGAAGAATTCCGAAGCCCAGCACAGCCGCGATTGCGCTGCCACCAAGGGTAAATCCGATCTTTAAACCGGCATATGTGATTGCCGCGTTCATGACAATGCCGATCGCGACTGCAAACACAATGGCGCTGGGGGTGACCTCGCGGTAACGAGTTTGGAAGAGTTCTTGAAATACTCGTGGACGATTCATTGCTAGTTACTCAATTGGGAGAACACCTTAACAGGTACATACAAAGACGATGGCGACCATTCCTGTATAGCGTTGCGCTCAGACGGTTATTGCCCTAGGTTGTAGTTTCGATATGGTGACTCGCAAACACATTTCATACAAGTCCCGATGTTGGCATTCCGTTCCTGCTGAGAGCGCCTTAATCGACAATTCTTGGCCTGAGCGGGTGTTTATTCAAGTATAAGATACGTTCGCGGGTCTTCAACTTAATGCTTCTTTGGTAGAAGCGAGGTGTGAGCATGTTAAAGCTGTATAAATTGTTTGTTCTCGTAACGTTGGTTGCTAGCGTTACTACGCCGAGTGACGTCTTAGGTCAAGCTCTTCCTAATCCGTATCGTTTGGTTGACGACTGGGCAAAATTGCCCGGTGGACGGCAGATGGGTGCGGTTGGCGGTGTGACTATGGACCCTGATGGGCGACACGTCTGGGCCGTCATTAGATGCGACGCAACTGCTCCAGAACGATTTGGAAACGAGTGCTTGGACTCAGACCTTGACCCGGTCATCAAGTTTGCTCCAGATGGAACCGTTGCCGAAAGTTTTGGTGGCGGATTGTTTATTTGGCCGCATGGAATCGACGTAGATTCAGATGGCAATGTGTGGGTGACGGATGCGGTCAGTGAAGCACGGACACCGGAAGGTACCCGAGGGCATCAGGTGATCAAGTTTAGTCCTACTGGAACCGTATTGATGACTCTCGGGACACCAGGTAAGGCAGGAATGGGTCGTAACAGTTTTAATGCTCCGGCTGATGTTGTGGTGGCAGATAGCGGTGACATTTTTGTGGCAGATGGCCACGGAAACACCACGAACAATCGCGTAGTGAAATTTTCCAGAGACGGCACGTATGTGAAGGAATGGGGAAACACTGGGTATGGGCCTGGAGAATTTAGAACACTGCATGCCATTGCGCTGGACTCCGAAGGTCGCCTTTACGTGGGTGATCGGTCAAATAATCGAATTCAAATCTTCGATCAAGACGGAAATTTTCTGGCGCAGTGGACGCAGTTCGGACGCCCTAGTGGAATCTTCTTTGACAATGCCGGCAGGGTCTATGTGGCCGATTCCGAGTCAGACGATGTTCAGAACCCAGGGTGGGAAATGGGTATTCGGATAGGCGATGTTGAAACGGGATGGGTTGAAGAGTTTATCCTCTATCAGTGGGGTGACCCGCGCTCTACCGCCGGGAACGGTGCCGAGTTTGTGGCAGTGGACAACGAAGGCAGCATTTATGGCGGCGAACCGTCACCGCGGAAGCTGCAGAAGTACGTTCGAGTCCGGCCATAGGAACTCTCGGTTTCTTCTCCAGAACAGCAGTGAATGAGGTGTTCGATATGTCTCGAGGTGGAACTTGTTGTTTTTTGTTGATCATGTGCGGAATCTTGATTGGGACGTCGATGGTGGTGGTAGCCCAACAGGGGGCCCCCGTAAGTGGTGAGTGGCCAACTTATGGCGGTGACTTGGGGAGTAGTAAGTATTCACCGCTTGACCAGATCGACAGGACAAATTTTGACGAACTTGAGATCGCATGGCGGTGGCGGTCAGTCGACGGCTTTCTTAGTGTGAGTACCTCACGTGGGGGAGAGTGGCGCACTGATTCCCGAGTGATATTCGAAGAACTCAACAGGCGCGATCCAGATCGCTGGCGGGATGCCCTTCCACCGACGACAACGAATTTTAAGGCGACGCCGCTCATGGTGGGTGGGCGCATATTTATCAATATGCCGACTTCGGCGGTCGCGGCGATCGATGCCGTGACTGGAGCAACACTTTGGGTTTTTAACCCTAAGAGTTACGAAGAAGGCACTACTACGATGAGTGCTCGTTGGAATCAGCGGGGTGTGGCCTATTGGTCAAGTGGTCCGGACCGTCGTGAAGAGCGGATTCTTTTTGGTACAGGAAATGGGTATCTGGTGTGTGTCGACGCTAAATCAGGTCGACCGTGTGCTGATTTTGGAGAGAACGGGCGTCGTGACCTTATGGCCGATATTCCACGGGCCAACCGTGATGAGCGGGATTGGTTGAACGCTTTGCTTTACTCGGTACAGTCACCGCCTATCATCTATGGGGACACTGTGGTCACACCGATGTCAATTTCCACTTACAACATCCGCAAGGAAATGCCACCTGGGTGGATGAGGGGCTTCGATGTCAGAACTGGTGAAACAAAGTGGGTGTTTCATACGATTCCTCAAGGTGACGAATATGGGAATGACACTTGGGGAGGTGATTCGTGGCGGGAAACTGGCAAGGTTGGCGTCTGGACGATGATGAGCGTGGATCCTGAGCTCGGCTACATTTATCTTCCGCTGAATACTGCCGCTCCTGACTATTATGGCGGTCATCGTCCTGGCCGAAATCTATTTTCTGAAAGCTTAGTGGTTCTGGACATCGAGACCGGTGAACGAGTGTGGCATTTCCAAGTTGTCCACCATGGACTCTGGGATTATGACTTACCTGCCGCACCAAATTTGATCGACATTACTGTGGACGGGCGGCTAATCAAGGCGGTTGCGCAAATTACCAAGCAAGGATTCATTTTTGTCTTCGATCGGGTAACTGGAGAGCCTGTGTGGCCGATTGAAGAACGACCTGTTCCAACAGATACCGACATTGAGGGTGAGATTCCATGGCCGACTCAACCGTTCCCGACTCGACCAGCTCCGTTCGACTATCAGGGTGTCAGGATTGATGATCTTGTTGACTTTACTCCAGAGATACGGGCCATGGCGACCGAGGCGATCGCACCGTTCCGAATCGGTCCAATGTACACGCCCCATAGCCAGCGGGGGACGGTATTCCGCCCGGGTAGCAGCGCCGGAAGTTGGTCCGGGGCGGCGGTTGATCCGGAAACTGGGATGCTCTACGTTCCGTCGACGAATCAGTTTGCTGTCAAGCAATTTCGAGAACCGGAACCAGGCGAAGATGCCTCGTTGCGCTTCATCGAGCGGCGTGGCAGCGCACGTCCTCAGATGCCACAAGGGCTCCCATTGTTTAAACCGCCGTATTCAAGAATGACGGCAATCGACATGAATACCGGCGACCATGTTTGGATGCAGCCGATGGGTAACGGCGATCGAATTCGAAATCTTCCGATGTTGCGAGATCTTGATCTTCCGCCCCTTGGTGGTGACAGCACCCGGGCGGGTCCCTTGCTCACGAAGACACTCTTGATTTACGCCTTAACTGCCGGTGGCGCTGATGATGGTCCACGGTTGGTGGCGCTTGATAAGGCTACGGGTGACGAGATTGCGTCAGTCGATTTACCCGGCGGCGCAATCGGTGCACCGATGACGTATCTGGTGGGAGACAGACAGTACATTGCATTAACAGTCGGAGGGTCACGCGTGCCTGAGTTGATTGCGTTGGCACTGCCTTAATAACTTACGTGAGTAAATTTTAAGGAGGGAAGGCGGATGGCATCGACACGACGACGTTTCCTGTTAAAGGCAGCCGCGATCGGCGGGGCGGCGATCGGGTCATCGACGAAATGGGAGTTCACGCGGACTTCTTCGCCTGCTTTGGGGGCTGTAGAAGGGACCGGCTCAATTTCTGGATTACAGGATCAGGAGAGACGGGTTCCGACGCAATCTGAAGTTGAGGAGTGGTATACGGAGCGTCGGAACTGGGCACGTTGGGGACCGGATGACCAACGAGGAGCCATTAATCTGATCACGCCTGACAAACGGATGGCGGCAGCTACAGCTGTCAGATCGGGGCGTACGGTGTCTCTTAGTCGTGTGTTTGAACCGACGCAGCAGTTCATCCGGAAGAATGATCGTGGTCGCGGTGGCCGTGCTGGTTCCGTCGTGGATTATTACGGGTTTATTTATCATGGTCAGACGGTGACTCACATTGATGCGCTGTGTCATATGTGGGATGTCGACGGCATGTGGCAAGGCCGAGACCCATCCACTGAAATTGATACCCAAGGTGCTCATTTCGGCGATATTACGGCTTGGAGTGATGGGATTATCACCCGTGGAGTGCTTCTAGATGTTCCTAGGCACCGTGGAGAGCCCTTTGTGACGAATGACCGCCCCGTTCACGGTTGGGAACTCGAGGATATTGCCCGGGCGGAGGGAGTTGATCTTCAACCTGGCGATGCGCTCATGGTTCACAGTGGTCGTGGCGCGTTCGAACAGGCTGGGAATACTTTCGGAGGAGGTGACCGGCCTGGTCTCCATGTCTCTTGTGCCAAGTTCATCCGCGACCACGATGTCGCCTTGTTGGGATGGGACATGATGGACGCGAGGCCCAATGATTACGGCCTTCCGTTTCCGGTACATGGGGTGCTATTCAATTACGGAGTAGCGCTTCTGGATAACGCACTTCTTGAACCGCTGGCTGTTACGTGTGCGGAAGAATCACGATATGAGTTTATGTTCATGGCGCTTCCACTGAAAGTCGCTCGTGGTACAGGCAGTCCTGTTAATCCAATCGCGATGTTCTAGAGATGTTTGGTTCTTAGTGAAAGGATCAAGGGTTTAGACCCTTAGATTTAGGACCTAAACCCTTTGAGCTTGCGGTAGCTAATTCGATGGCCAGACGACGCCCTGGTATCCGCCTCTCGTTACGGACCCGATTCCTTTGTATACGAATTTTTGAACTCGTCGTCCTTGAAATGTTTCGGTGGTGAATATATTGCCTTGGGAATCTGTGGCGATGCTGTGCGCTCCGTAGAACTGACCTGGCTGGCGGCCACCATCGCCGAAGCTGGTGACGACCTCTAGGGTCTCCCGATTCAGGATGTGAACTCGCTCGTTCATGCCGTCTGCAACATACAAATACGTTTGCCATTGGTCGCGGGAGAACGCAATGTCCCAGGTGACGCCGCTGCCTAGGGTCTCTCTTTCAATGAATGCTTCTGTCACGTACGTGCCGTCTGCCTGAAACACCTGAATCCGATTACTGGTTCGGTCACAGACATAGAGAAGACGGTCATGTGACAACTCAGCGCAGTGGACCGGACCCCGAAATTGTTGAGCAGGCGGGGCATTCGGATCGAAACGCCCAAGGTCTGCATCATCCGGTTCATTTCCATAGGCTCCCCAGAATCGTTTAAATTCACCAGACTCTGCATCGATAACGACGACCCGTTTATTGCCGTAACCGTCTGCGACGTAGACTTCATTTTCAAGAGGGTCCACAAAGACCTTGGCGACCCGGCTGAAGTTTTCATTGTCGAGGCTGCCGGTGCTCGCTCCAGAGCGCCCTACCTGTTTAAGAAATCGTCCGTCGCTGGTGAACTGGAGAATATGGGCATCATTTCCGCCGTTGCCGCCGATCCACAGGTTGCCATGTTGATCGAATGCGAGACCATGGTTCGATTCTGGCCATTCATATCCCTGACCTGGGCCACCCCATGAACCAACGAGGTCGCCGGCCGGATTAAATTCGAGAATCGGTGGTGCGGGGACACAGCACTCTCGAGCATTACCGTTCGCGGCTGGTGCTTCGCCGGCCGAAACTGAGTCAGGTCGATGAATGATAAATACGTGGTCCTTCGCGTCAATCGCTATGCCTATTGTAGTGCCAATCACCCAGTGATTCGGCAAGGGTTTCGGCCACAGGGGGTCGACCTCGAACAAGGGCGCTTCCGCGCCACCCTGCGCTTGTGCGACCGCGGTTCGATCGACTAGGGACTGTCCTAGGCCGAGCGTGGCGATCAGGGCAGTGAACGTTAGACCAATAAAAAGGTTGCGCTTGCGCTTAAGCATTCCGTTCGTCTCCTAAAGACAGGCAGGCCGCGGCGTTTAGCCACGGGCTCCCTGATAAGCAATCAAGGTCAAAGACTGCCATGACTTGACCGAAACTGCAAAATATATTTGCGTTCTCTTTGGAAAGAACTCTTGAAGGCCAGTGTTTCATGGAAGAATATTTGCGCACGTCTACGTGTGTTTGATAGCGTCAGGCGATTCTTTGGGGGGACATGATGCAGCGTGTAATTACCGTTCAAATAATGGCAATGTGGTTGGGGGTTGTAGCGTGTTTTCTTTTGTTTGGGCCGGTCCAGACTGTTTTAACTGGTGCGGAGCAAGGGGCGAACGCTGAGGAGCATCGATTCGTCGCTCACACGATCACCACAGAAATGCAGGGTGGTTACCAAAGTGTGATCGCGGATTTGAATCGTGATGGTCGGCCAGATGTGATTGCCGTTTCGTTGGGTTTGGATGAATTGGCATGGTATGAGAACCCAGGGTGGCAGAAGCACGTCCTTACGCGGGGGTTGAATCGACCAATTAATCTTGCTGCACAGGACCTCGATGGTGACGGCATACCGGAACTCGCTGTTGCTCATGAATTTGGCACGTCACATGAGGGAAGTCTGGGAATTTTGTCCCTTTTGACGCATACGGGAGACCCAACGACACCGTGGTCGCTGCAGGAAATAGACCGGACCCCAACCGCTCACCGTGTTCGGTGGGCGGACATCGACGGAAGTGGAAATAAAGTGTTACTGAACTCGCCATTGGTGGGGCCGGCAGCTAGTTCACCTGAGTATCGTGACGCCGTTCCCATCTATTGGTACCGTCCTGACGATTGGACGCGGCGAGTTGTAACGGATTCTGAAGAGGGTGTGGTCCACGGAATTTTGGCGACGCCTTGGGGAGACACAACTCGGGATTCCGTCTTGAGTGCTAGTTTTCTGGGTGTGCACGCTCATCGATTTATCGACGGCGAATGGATTCGATCGGAAGTGACCAACGGCGATCCAAATACGTGGCCGCTGAGTGGTTCAAGTGAGGTTGGTGTGGGACGGCTCGGAGGAGCAACGAACTTTCTTACAACAATTGAACCATGGCATGGTGGACAGGTTGTTGTGTATCGAGAAGACGGCGATGCTTGGAAACGCCAAGTCATCGATACTGAGATCGACAGCGGTCATACGATTGCAACCGGTGATTTTGACGGCGACGGTCTTGATGAAGTCGTGGCCGGGGACCGAGGCGATACACGGAGCGTCTATTTGTACTCGTCGACCGATTCAACTGGTGAGCGATGGTCGCGTCAGGTGATTGATGATGGCGACATGGCCGCGTCGGGATGTGCGGTGGATGATCTAAATGGGGATGGGCGACTGGACCTCGTGTGTATTGGTAGTAGCACGGCAAACTTGAAGTGGTATGAGAATGTTGCGCCGTAAACCCACCAGCTGGATTCAAAAGGGTGTTTTGTGAAGAATTCCCGTGCCGTGGTCACGAGTGCACTCGCGGCGGCATTCAGTTTGGCAGTCGCTGGTTTCGGACAGGGCCAAGGGAATCGGTTTGAAGGCATTGAATTATCGATTGAGCCAGTGGCTGGCAATGTCTACATGATTCAACGGCCGGGCGGAGGTGGCAACGTCGGTGTGTTCGTCGGGCCGGATGGTGTCCTGCTGGTCGACTCACTGTTTGCGCCGCTCTCAGACAAACTTGTCGCCGCAGTACGACAGGTAACCTCTGGTGAGATCCGTTTCTTGGTCAATACGCATATCCACGGTGATCATATAGGGGGGAATGCCCCTCTTGCGGCACAGGGCGTGTTGATTTTTGCGCATGACAACACGCGACTTCGTTTCTTGGCTGAGAAGACGAGGATTCCTCGGCAAGGCGGGCGCTTTGGCCCGCCACCGCCCGCAGCGGCTCGACCAGTCGTGACCTACAACGACGAGATTAGCTTTCACCTCAACGGGGAAGACATTCGAGCCTTCTTGGCGCCTCCTGCCCATACCGATGGGGATACGTTTGTTTACTTCCCAGTCTCGGACGTCTTGCATCTTGGGGATGTGTTCAGAACTACTAGCTACCCGATCATCGACCTGTACAACGGTGGAACACTGGCGGGCACCATCTCGGCGCTGGAACTGGCCCTAGAGATAGCGGGGCCAGAGACCAAAGTGATTCCTGGCCATGGCGTGGATGTCGTTGGTCGAGACGAAATTCGAGAGTTTTTGGATATGATTCTCGATGTTCGCGGGACCGTCCTCGGATTAATCGATCAACAGCAAAACCTAGAGGGCGTCCTGCGCGCCCGACCGACTGAGGCCTATGACGCGACCTGGGGCCAGGAAGCCGGTTGGACAGCCGAGGATTTTGTGCCAATCATCTATTCTGAGTTGGGCGGCTCGGGACGGCTGGTTGACCGCTAGTTGCCAGACTGGCGATATCGTCCGCTGTCTATCTTGCTTGTCGTTCACTAGGTTCTCCAGATTGAAACGGCAGTCAACACCTTTGGTCTTGACTGCGAGACTTGGCATTTCCATAAATATCAAATAGGCTTGCGGCTTCTGCACGATTAGAGCGGAGGATCTTGTGAAGACTGTATTTTTGTGGCTAGCAGTTGGTTCGGTGTTGCTTGCTCCGTTTGCGGTCGAGGCAAACGAGGTCACCATTACCGATTGGCGAGGTGCGTCGGTCAACGTGACAGAAGGGTCGGTTGATTCGGACGGCGTCAAGATCGTGTACCATACGGTTGGTGAAGGGCCGTTGGTCATTTTTGTCCATAGTATTAGCGGCCCGTGGTTCGATTTTCGGCATCAGATGGTGATGTTGTCCGAAAAGTATCGGGTGGTTTCGATGTCGACTCGAGGGACTGACCAGAGCGACAAGCCGGTGGGGTATGAGCACTATGCCTCAGCCAAAATTGCTGACGACATTAACGCGATTATCGATCATTTTAGTGAAGAGAAGGCAACGCTGATTGGCCAGGATAGTGGAGGTCTTCATGCGTGGCACTTCGCGATGACTCATCCGGACCGGACGGAGCGGCTTGTGTCTCTGGGGTCCATTCATCCGGCTGGATTGATTCGTGAATTGATTGACAACGCTGATCAGCAGGAGGCGAGTACATTCCAGCGCGGCATGCAGGAGAATCCTGAAGCCGGGAAGCAGTATGGCGAGCGATTGCGGAGTCGACCTACGAATCCTGATGAGGCTCCTGAATTGGCCGCGTTACGCAAACGGGCGTATGAAAGTACGGATCCCGAGTCAGTTGTTGGTTTCTATAAGGCGAACTGGCCGACAACTCCGGTGACGATGGATACTGAAGGGTTTGGCTTTAAAATTGGCGACTTCCCACCTGTAAAGGCACCGACCTTGTTTTTGTACGGGAAGGACAGCGGGCCGTTCAAGAATCCAACGCTGAATAATATGTGGGACTATATCGATGGGCCGCTGACAATTCATGTCCTGCCCGGCGTTGGCCACGGACCGCACACCCAGGTACCCGAGATTGTGACGCCCCGTATCATGGAGTGGCTTGAAACTGGTCGATAGGTTGGTTTATGGATAGGCAGTTGAATTGTGATTGTGGACCATAAGGGAGAACACTTGATGGCAAAGCGGAGTGTTGTGAGCCTTCTGATGGTTGGCGTAGTGGTAATGGTTGTGCCGATGCTGGCAGCTGCCAACGAGAATCCTGCCGGTGACAGCGTGCCGACGTTCAATAGTGACGTGGCGTCCATTGTGTTTGAGAACTGTTCAAGTTGTCACAGAGATGGCCAGGTGGCCCCCATGTCACTGACTTCCTACGCGGAGGTCAGACCGTGGGCCCGGGCGATTAAGGCCAAAGTGGTGTCTCGAGAGATGCCGCCATGGTTTGCTGATCCTCAGTTTGGACATTTCAAGGACGTGCCGACGCTTACTCAGGTTGAAATTGACACGATAGTGGCGTGGGCTGACGGTGGAGCGCCCTTGGGTGAAGGTGTAATGCCGGACATTCCAGACTTTTCGCAGGAGTGGCGCCACAATCGTCCACCCGATTACGTCATTTCGATGCCCCTCGAAATTGAAGTCCCTGCCCAAGGTGAGATCGAGTACGTGAAGATGTGGGTTGAGAATCCTTGGAAGGAAGACGTGTTTTTGGAGGCGGTGCAAATACGGCCCGGCAACTATGCGCTGGTGCATCACGCGGGTGTGCATACCCGCGCGTTGCCACCTGGCACCAAGATTGGGCAAACCGAATTTTATCCTGGCAGTCAATTGATTCCAGCTCCAGTCCCGATTGATGAGAACGAAACAGTTGAAGCTCAGCAGGCGCGGGCGGTAGCAACGGCGACTGCTAATTTTGGTAAAGACGAGCTGCTCTTGTTCTACGCGGGTCGCAAGGGATTCGCAAAATATCCTGAAGGCACAGGTAAGCGGGTTTATGGCGACCGCTATATTGTGTTCGACCAGCACTATCAGATGACTGGCCGCCCGGAAAAAGACCGGTCCGAACTGGGAGTCTGGTTCCCTGAGAAGCGTCCGCATCATCAGGTGATCACTACCAGTGGCGCCGGGACCGTGCGAATCGTCGAGGGCGTTGAGCAAACAGCCAGACCCGTGGCTGTGCCGGTGCATCGCTTCAGCGGCGATATAGAAGGGAATGAAACGCGGGGCGCGAATCTCCCACATCAACCCTTGATTCCGGCCGGGGCTGGCGATTTTAGAGTTACCAGCATGTGGCCACTGAGTGAAGACATTACATTGTATGGTTTGTGGCCGCATATGCATTTTCGGGGCAAGGACATGGCCTACCTCGTGTCGTATCCGGACGGAACGGAAGAAATTCTGTTGAGCGTGCCGAACTACGACTCTGGTTGGCAGTTGGCCTACGACTTTGTTGAGCCAAAGAAGATTCCGGCTGGAAGCACCCTGAAAACCATCGCGCATTACGACAACAGCGTGAGAAATCGTAATAATCCGGCCCCCGATAAAGAGGTGTACTGGAGCGAACAAACCTGGGACGAGATGCTTATTCCTTGGGTGAAATTTTCGGTTGATAAACGCGATCTTCGGTTGGAAGCCGAAGCCGGCACACAGAACTAGGGCGGGTATTGGGTGATTTTCTTTCAAGGGCTGAGCAGTGATGCTCAGCCCTTTTTTATTTGAGGGTGTTCGGCCTATTTGGGGGTTCGAGATGGTGATACAGACACGTAGGGTGTCGTCTTTCTTGCTGGTTTCGGCAGCGGCCGCTGCTGCGCTCATGGGAATGATGTCCTGTGGCGGGGAGGGTCCCACCAGTGACGAGATGCCAATGGCGGAGGATGTGCCGGTGATGTTGCTGGAGAGTTCGACTGACCCCAATGCGATACGGCCATTGACGATTCATGTGCCCGACGAGGTTCTGGCGGACCTCCAGGCAAGACTCTCTCGTACACGGTTGCCAGACCAGATTCCCGGCACCGGTTGGGACTATGGTACCGACCGTGCGTATCTTGAAGAACTACTGAGCTATTGGCAGGATGAGTTCGACTGGAGAGCCCAAGAGCGCACGTTGAATGAATTCGATCACTTTAGAACGATGGTGGATGGTATTGATGTCCACTTTATCCATCAGCGCTCCCCGGTCGAAGATGCGACGCCTCTGCTTCTGACTCATGGTTGGCCCGGATCGTTCACGGAGTTCACACAGATTATCGGTCCTCTGACGGACCCGGAGTCCCACGGTGGTGATCCAGGCGACGCCTTTCATCTGGTGATTCCTTCTATCCCTGGATTCGGTCTGTCAGATAAGCCAACAGAGCGCGGATACAGCCCTGAACGCATGGCCGATGTTTTAGCTGGGTTAATGGACCGGCTAGGCTATGAGACGTATGGTGCACAAGGGGGTGATTGGGGAGCCATTATCAGTCGTGTCTTGGCCTTTAAATACAGCGATCGATTGATAGGACTGCACTCGAATTTTGTTACTGGAGGAGTTCCGTCCGACATGGAAAATCCTGAAGAGGGTGTGCCAGCAGAAGAGTTGGCCTTACGAGAAGAACGACTGAGAATTCGGTCGACTGGGCGCGGGTATTCTGAAATTCAGGGAACAAAGCCACAAACGGTCGGTGTTGGCCTGAACGATTCTCCTGCGGGATTGGCTGCGTGGATCGTTGAAAAGTTTCATGGCTGGAGTGATCATGGCGGAGACATCGAACGGTCGTTTACGAAGGATGAATTGCTCACGAATGTGACGTTGTACTGGGTTACCGGGACCGCGACATCGTCGGCCCGCATCTATTACGAATCTCGTCAAGCGCGGAATTCGGTAGGGTATGTGGACGTACCAACTGCAGGTGCGATATTTCCCGAAGAGATTTCCTTTACTCCCCGGAAGTGGGCGGAAGCGAACTACAACATTGTGCGCTGGACACGGATGCCGGAAGGTGGGCATTTTGCGGCGCTTGAACAGCCAGACCTCTTGATCGATGACATTCGAGCATTCTTTCGTGAGTTGGATCAGTGACGCTTCTTGAACGGCAATAGGCGATGCGCCGCCAGTTCTTCGTTCGAGACAGCGGATGAGAACTGGTCTCTTGCCTCCGGGATTTGCCGATAGAGGGTGGCTCCGTTTGGAACGCCGAACACTGACGCAATTCGGTCGAGCACGCCCCATTGGGCGACAGATACATGTTCAACGTCTGGCCCCTGCTGTTCTAACAAGAGAACGTCTGATACGTCGACGCCAGCTTTGCGGGCTAGAGATATTGCGGTGAACCCCTGTTGTTCACGAATCTTCCGAATGACATCCCCGAGATGCCATGATTTAACCAACCTAGTGTTTTTCTTCATATGAGCTTTACGACCGATTGCAACGCTGTGTATTTTGGTGAATTAGTAACAGTAGGAACTGTTTCCAGGCGCGGGGCGTGACTGTTTTATTCATCATGGTTCTAAATGTTTTTATCGGAATTGCAGGCGGTTCTCTTCATCGCACCGCGGTATACTTTTTCTCACAATGACGCTCAAAAATGTTTTTGGCACCTCATTTTTTACCAGCATGCTCTTTGTAGCGACTGTTCCGATTGCAGCTGGCCAAGATTGGACGCAATTTCGTGGACCGAACCGTGATGGGGCGGTGGCCGCATTCGACGTTCCAGACACGTGGCCGGAAGGGTTACAGGAACAGTGGAAGATTGATGTTGGCCTCGGTTATGCGACTCCGGTGATTGTTGGCGACCGTCTGTATATGTACACACGGCAAGACGGTGATGAGGTGATGTTAGCCATTGAGATGGATACAGGTAAGGTTGTCTGGCGGTCCGAATATGCGGCGCCATTTGAGTTGACGCCGGCGGCGGCCCGACACGGTGCCGGTCCTAAATCAACACCAACCTATGCTGACGGACGTCTGTTTACTTTGGGGATGAGTGGCATTGTGACAGCGTGGGATGCTGAGACAGGCGAGCAACTGTGGCAGATGGACGCACCTGCAGTACAGCCGCTGTATCACACGTCCATGTCGCCACTGGTCGATGGAGACTTAATGGTTGTCCACATTGGAGGTCAGGACGACGGCGCGTTGACGGCGTTTGAGGTTGCTACTGGGGAGATTCGATGGAGCTGGGATGGAGATGGCCCAGCGTATGGATCTCCGATTGTGGTTGACCTTGACGGAATGCGCCAGGTTGTAACATTTACGCAGGAGCACATGGTCGGTGTGGCGCTGGAAACTGGAGCCTTGTTATGGAGTCGCCCTTTCGTCACACAGTCTACGACGACTTCACAGACACCGTTGGTCCACAATGGTCAGATTGTTCAGGCAGGTCGCGGCAACGGTATCACCTTGTTTCGCGTCGTCCGTGAGGGTAACGCATGGACGACTGAAGATATTTGGCACAACGACGAGGTGTCGCTACATATGACCAATGGCGTGGTTGTGGAGAATGTGTTGTATGGTCTCTCGCATTTGAATAGCGGGCAATATTTTGGTTTAGACCTGGAGACAGGAGAAGTGCTGTGGACGAGTGATCCTCGTCAGGCAGACAATGCATCGATTCTTGGTGTAGGCAACACAATTGTGTCATTAGAAGACGACGCCGAACTGCTTGTGTTGCGTGGGAGCCGAACCCGGTTCGATCCGGTGACACGATACGATGTGGCGACAAGTGCAACCTGGGCTCAACCGACGTTACAGGGTAATCGTATCTACATAAAAGATGTATCTTCGTTGACGCTATGGACACTCGATTGACAGTAGGCAAGACTTATTGATGTTACGAACTTAGTCTTAAGTTGGAGTTAATTGGTCGCAGGAGGAATCATGCGAGTGGTCGTGTGGATGTTGTTGGTCGGAAGTGTTCTAGTAACGGGGTGTGCAGGTGAGCCCGACCCTCCGGAATCGCCATTTCGGCCGGTGGCTGACGTCGGTCAACTCATGCGAACAATCATAGATCCAGCGGCAGACGTAGTTTGGGATTCGGTTGGGACGATTGTTACCGAAGAAGACGGCGAGATAGTCATTGATAGTTGGCAGCCTGAATCCGATGAAGAATGGGCGGCCGTCGTGAGCGGTGCGATGACGCTGACGGAGTCGGCTAATCTGCTCATGATGGAAGGCCGTGCGAGAGACCAGGATACTTGGATGCAGATGGCTCAAGGAATGGTTGTGGCGGGTATGCTCGCAGTTGAGGCTGCCGAGAGTCAGAACGTTGACGCGATTTATGAAGTGTCGGCCACCGTCTACAATTCCTGTGACAGCTGTCACCAGTTATATTGGGTTGGTGATGCAGACCGTGGCCGCGTACAACAAGCTGGTCCTTAACCGACAGCTTCGCTCCCACTAATCAACTTTTATCAGGAGGTTTTCTGGACCAATGGATGCCTGATAGTCTTTATCACCAAGACCTGTCTTGTGTTATCTCGCCTACGTTCATCACGTTGATTATTTCCTAGGATCCCAGTGCAATGCGTAAGCCGTTTTTTGATTGGCGACGGATTCTAATCTACACCCATCGGTGGCTCGGTATCTTCTGTGCCGGACTATTCGTAGTGTGGTTTGCGTCAGGGATCGTCATGATGTACGCAGGCATGCCTACTTTACGATCCGACGAACGCCTCCGCCACTTGTCCCGCTTGGATTTATCGGGGACTCTTGTGAATCCAGCTGTCGCTGTTCGTCGCTACGGACTCGTGCCCGATCGTCTTCAGGTCTCAATGTTAGGTGAGCGTCCGGTCTATCGATTTATCGAACGAGGTGTCCCGACGACAGTGTTTGCAGATAACGGGATGAGACTGGAAGCGCTGACTCGGTCGGAGGTGATGGCGGAAATTGTGCGGTGGGCGCCAGAGCAATCGGGCGACGAAGAGTACCAATTGCGGATGGTGGAACCGGATCAGTGGACCCTGCAGAGTCAGCAGTTTATGCCACTGCATAAGATTTTCCTTGGCGATGTGGAGCACACCTATCTTTATGTTTCGGACCTCACTGGTGAACCGGTCATGAAGACCACTCGTAAAACCCGTGCGGTGGCATATGTCGGTCCAGTGCTGCACTGGCTGTACTTTACGCCGCTGCGTGTGCATGGCCGACTCTGGAGCCAGCTGGTGCTTGGGTTGTCGATTCTGGGCTGTTTTCTGTGCCTCTCTGGACTAGCGTGGGGGGTCTGGCGCTGGTCTCCGGCCCGTCGCTTTAGACTTAAGACCGTCCGTTCCCCAACCCCTTACGCAGGCTTGATGCGCTGGCATCATTATGCTGGTTTAGTCTTTGGGCTTTCTACATTTACGTGGGTATTAAGTGGAGGTCTTTCGATGGATCCCTGGGCTTGGCATCCACCGAACTCTCCGACAGCAGCACAGCGGGCCGCTGTGGCGGGCGGGTCGATAAACATGAGTTTGATTACGGCAAATGCACTGCGTGAGGCTGTCGATGCCTATGGACACAATCCAGCTCTCAAGGAAGTCGAGGTTGGACAATTTCTCGGCGAACCTTTCTTGGTCGCGTCGGTCTCTTCGCTTCAGTCTCATGGTGATTCTGAATGGATCCACACGACCAGATTATTGGAAAAGCGATTGGTTTCGATTGTTTCGCCGCAGGACGGCCCGTTCGCAGGTTTCGAGCGTGAAAAACTTGATCAGGCCGCACGGGTGGCACTCGCAGGAACCAAGGTTGTGGATTCAAATTGGCTGGAGCAGTACGACTCCTACTACTATGGCCGTGCCGGAAGCCGGCCGTTACCTGTGCTTCGTGTGCGCTTTGATGATGCACAGGGCACGTGGTTATATCTTGACCCAAAATTAGGGAGGATTACCCTTCGGGAAGAGCGTTTGACTCGGCTAAATCGGTGGTTATATCAAGGCCTTCATAGTTTGGACTTTCCTTTCGTGTATAGCCGACGGCCGTTATGGGACATTATCGTTATTGTGCTTAGCTTGGGCGGAATGGTGTTGGCTATGTCGTCAGTAAGTAACTCGTTTCACAGATTACGGCGACACGGCCTGAGGATATACAACGCCTTGAAGTAGCGATCTGACTTCGCGTCGGCGGTATCTTTACGCGTGACGACGGGATGTTTTTACCGGCGGTTCATTTCAGGGCTGTATGTTACCGAGTGCAAAATTGAGCAATTGGAGCATTCGAAAAGTCCGTGTGGATAATCTAGTCAGATAGAAGTTGCTCCTAGAACGTTTATTTGCGGTATACTGCTGCGCGTCCAGGAGCTTTGATCACAAGTTTTGAAGGAGGGGTGGTTGTAATGAGCACGAGGACAAAGGAATTTTTTCGATACCGAACTTTCGCGGTTGTGACGGCTTTAATGGCAACCACGTTCATGATGGCAGCTGAGCCGGCCGAGGGGCAGTCTACTGACTATCGAGCCGAGCGAACGGCTGATGGTCGCCCGAATTTGAATGGGATTTGGCAGGCGATTGGAGCATCGCACCATGACATAGAAGGGCATGCGGCTAGGCCTGGGCCGGTCGTTGAAATGGCGGCACTTGGCGCGATCCCGGGTGGCTTAGGGATCGTGGTTGGTGGCGAGATTCCCTACACTGCAGCAGCACGTGCGCAGCAGCAGGAAAATTTGGAATATTGGCTCGACAGGGATCCCGCTGTGAAATGTTATATGCCGGGTGTTCCTCGCGCGAACTACATGCCGTATCCATTTCAGATTGTCCAGACGCCTGAATACATTCTGATGGCGTACGAGTTTGCGAGTTCTAGCCGCATTGTTTATATGGATCGACCAGACATGGAGAGCCCTGTCAACACTTGGATGGGACACTCACGTGGCCACTGGGACGGGGAAACTCTCGTTATTGACGTGACTGACCAAGTGCCAGATACATGGTTGGACAGCTCGGGGAATCATCACAGTGACCAGCTTCAGGTCGTTGAACGGTACACGGCTATTAGTGAGAACCACATAATGTATGAGGCCACAATTGAGGATCCGGAGGTCTATACCCGACCATGGCAGATTCGTTTCCCGTTATATCGACGGATTGACGAAAATATGCAATTGTTGGAGTTCAAGTGTGTCGAATTTGCAGAGGAACTGATGTATGGGCACCTTCGTAAGGATCCAGATTTGACGCCAAGTTATCGTGCGACCGGATACGGGTCAAATAGGGATTCTGTGCCTCAACCTCCTCAATAAAAAGTAGAAAAGTTAGTTTTGAGGATTGTAGAAATTTTGTAAATCTGGTGTAAAATATCTCAACTTGATTCTGTCGGTATGCAGGAGGCCAGACTGATGAGGACGAAAATAACGATCGTGGTTGTTGGCTTGGGACTGGTTTTGGGCGGTGCGTTGGCGGTTCCAGCGATAGCGCATCATGCGTTTTCTGCTGAATTTGATGCCAATCGACCTCTCCACATGGAAGGTAAAGTGGTGAAAATGGAGTGGATTAATCCGCATTCATGGGTTCACGTCGAAGTGACTAACGACGATGGTTCCACGACGGTGTGGATGGTTGAAGGTGGAACACCGAACACTCTGTTCCGCCGTGGATTCACTCAGGATTCGCTTGCACCAGGTACGGAGATCGTCATTGATGGATATCAGGCTAAAGACGGTTCTGAAAAAATGAACGGTCGAGACCTGACATTTCCTGATGGGCGAAAACTGTTTCTTGGTTCTTCCGGAACGGGTGCTCCGGCTGACGGACGCGATCCGACCGAACCGGGACAGTAGTCGGTTCTTAGTTTACGAGTTTCGAAAAAGGGATCCTTCCTTTGCCTGCGTGAGTGGTAAAGGTAAGTGTCCCTTTTTTTGTTGGCTGTAAAACGACTTTGTGAGAGAGCAATATCATCACCGAATCTTCCTGGGAGGGATCTATGTCATCGTTGCGTCTTCTGATCTGCGTCTTCGCTAGTACTGCCATGCTCGGGTCGTGTGCTGGGGAATCTGAAGCACCGGCTGAGATGGCCTCTGCGGAGAGTGGGCCGGCAACGGGTGTGAACCCGATCACCGGTGAGGGGCTTCCGAATCCGGCTCCTACCCGAATCGGGAACTGGGCGACGCTGCCAGAAGGACGGGAATGGGGTTCCACCGCCGGTCTTGATATCGACCCGACGGACGGACATGTCTGGGGCTACGAACGCTGCGGCTCCGGCTCAGCCGGTGGACCTGGAATCAACTGCGATAACAATGCTGTGGACCCGATCTTTAAGTTCGATCGCACCAACGGGGAAATTATCGCCAACTTCGGTGCAGGAATCTTCGTGACACCTCACGGCATTTACGCGGACGATGAAGGCAACGTCTGGGTGACCGACTTTGCGGGGAACGAGGCAGGCACGAAAGGGCATCAGGTCCACAAGTTCAGTGCGACTGGCGAACTGCTCATGAGTCTCGGTGTCGCCGGGCAACCCGGGAATGGACCGGATCATCTCAATCAGCCGATTGATGTCATCGTTGCGCCTGACGGCAGTATTTTTGTTGCAGACGGCCACTCCGGACAGGGGCTGACAACGGACGAACAGATGGAGGAGGCGCGTGCTGCGGGGTTGACTGGGCGTATCGTCAAATACTCGGCCGACGGTGAGTACCTCATGGAATGGGGTGAGATCGGCACGGACCACGGTCAGTTCAGGACGCCACACGCCATGGAGTTTGACGGTCAGGGGCGACTCTGGGTGGCGGACCGCGGGAACCACCGGATTGAAATTTTCGACCAAGAAGGGAACTACCTCGAGTCGCGGTATCAATATGGTCGCCTCAGCGACCTATTCATCACTGATGACCAGATGGTGTACGGCATCGACTCCGAATCCAGTCGACTCCGGCATATCAATTGGCGGAACGGCGTTCGCATCGGTCCCGTAGACGAGGACGTGCTCGTCGGCTTTATTCCTCCCTGGGAATCCGACAGCCGACCGAACCATGGCGTGATTGGCGAGGGCGTGGGTGTGGACGCGGACGGGAACGTGTTTGTGGCTGAGGGTCCGGCCTCGCTTCGCGATGCGGGTTCTGCCTTCACGAAGCATGCAGTGGCTGAGATGGCCTCTGCGGAGAGTGGGCCGGCAACGGGTGTGAACCCGATCACCGGTGAGGGGCTTCCGAATCCGGCTCCTACCCGAATCGGGAACTGGGCGACGCTGCCAGAAGGACGGGAATGGGGTTCCACCGCCGGTCTTGATATCGACCCGACGGACGGACATGTCTGGGGCTACGAACGCTGCGGCTCCGGCTCAGCCGGTGGACCTGGAATCAACTGCGATAACAATGCTGTGGACCCGATCTTTAAGTTCGATCGCACCAACGGGGAAATTATCGCCAACTTCGGTGCAGGAATCTTCGTGACACCTCACGGCATTTACGCGGACGATGAAGGCAACGTCTGGGTGACCGACTTTGCGGGGAACGAGGCAGGCACGAAAGGGCATCAGGTCCACAAGTTCAGTGCGACTGGCGAACTGCTCATGAGTCTCGGTGTCGCCGGGCAACCCGGGAATGGACCGGATCATCTCAATCAGCCGATTGATGTCATCGTTGCGCCTGACGGCAGTATTTTTGTTGCAGACGGCCACTCCGGACAGGGGCTGACAACGGACGAACAGATGGAGGAGGCGCGTGCTGCGGGGTTGACTGGGCGTATCGTCAAATACTCGGCCGACGGTGAGTACCTCATGGAATGGGGTGAGATCGGCACGGACCACGGTCAGTTCAGGACGCCACACGCCATGGAGTTTGACGGTCAGGGGCGACTCTGGGTGGCGGACCGCGGGAACCACCGGATTGAAATTTTCGACCAAGAAGGGAACTACCTCGAGTCGCGGTATCAATATGGTCGCCTCAGCGACCTATTCATCACTGATGACCAGATGGTGTACGGCATCGACTCCGAATCCAGTCGACTCCGGCATATCAATTGGCGGAACGGCGTTCGCATCGGTCCCGTAGACGAGGACGTGCTCGTCGGCTTTATTCCTCCCTGGGAATCCGACAGCCGACCGAACCATGGCGTGATTGGCGAGGGCGTGGGTGTGGACGCGGACGGGAACGTGTTTGTGGCTGAGGGTCCGGCCTCGCTTCGCGATGCGGGTTCTGCCTTCACGAAGCATGCAGTGGCTGAGATGTAAGCTGGAAGCACCGCATGTCGGCGGTGGATGCGGTATGCACGGCAGAGACAGACTGGAACTGGAAAAGTTCATCGCTCTTCTAAGGTGGAAGGATTGCGTCTGTCACCGACCGGCGTAGTGGAAAGAGGTCTATCTGCTCCTTGTAGAGACATATCATCGACTTTAAGGACACACCGGATGCGGTTCCACCACCATTGCCACCGTTGATTCTCGCTCTAGTAAAGGGATTTTCTGGTTCTTGGACGAACGCTTGAACGCTCGATAGAGTCAGGCCAGCAAGAATCAAGCCAGGAAGAGACCGAATCAAAAGAGTGGGCCGCTTCCGGGTCGGCATGATAGGCCTCCTTCTACATCGCTGGGTAGGCTGGGTGCTTGACGCATTGCCCCCAGCCAGTGGCGATGCCATCACCCTCGACCGTAAAGCGCTAGCAGTGGTAATCGTCGAAATGACTATAACTTGTGTGTCTGTTTAGCCACACGATATGGAGGAGAATAAATGGTGCAGTTAGTGCATGATCAACGCTACCGTCATCTGATAATCTACTCGGGGCTCGGAAGAGCTTTATTGTTCTAAGTTTGTTGCGCATGCGAGTAACGAGGTATTTACAGGCCGTGCGTTGTGGGGGGCGTTCTTCGCGTGGGAGCTGGTGTAGACGGGGCCCACTGCGTCAGGTTTATCGGGTGTCGATATGACATCGCAAACAGAGCAGTCAGTCGACGTGAGTGTTGAGAATCTCATCCAGTTGTATCAGGGCATGCTGCTTTCACGGAAAGTCGATGAGCGGCAGCGGTCACTGAAGCGTCAGCAGAAAACCTATTTTCAGTTAAGTTGTGCCGGGCACGAGGCCCTGCTTGTGGCCGCTGGGTTGGTACTCAAGCCTGGTGTCGACTGGGTCTACCCGTACTACCGCGACCAAGCGCTGTGTCTGATGCTTGGAATGACGGCGGAAGAAGTGTTACTTGAGGCTGCCGGTGCAGGGGCCGCACCTTTTTCTGGTGGGCGGCAGATGCCGAATCACTGGGGGAGTCCACGTCTTCACATTGCGTCACGGTCGTCCAGTACAGGGATGCATTTTCTCCACGGTGTGGGATGTGCTGAGGCCACCAGTTACTTCACGCGTCATCCCACAGTGGCGTTTGATAACCGATTAGACCATGACCCGTCAGAGATTACCTGTGTCCTTTCCGGTGAGGGGTCAACTAGTCAGGGCGAGTTCTGGGAAGCGTTGAGTGCGGCTTCGTTGGGTGAACTGCCTGTTTTGTTCGTGATCGAAGACAACGGCTATGCGATTAGTGTGCCGGTTGAGGCGCAGACGCCAGGAGGTGACATTTCGAGGCTTATTGAGAATTTTCCGCGTCTTCTCGTCCGGAAATGTGACGGGATTGACCCGGTTGCGAGTTATAGAGCGTTATCAGAAGCGGCTGATTACTGTCGTTCAGGCGTAGGACCGGCATTGGTTCATGCCCGCGTGCTGCGCTTACATCCACACTCGAATTCGGATGACGACCGAATGTATCGGCGAGGTGCGGAACTTGAGGCAGAACTAGCACGAGATCCGCTGCCGAGATTCCGTGAATATCTGGTCAATGAACAATTTGTGGAGGAAGCAACGTTAACAGAACTTGAGCGACAAGTTGAGGATGAAGTGTCTCAGGCGGCTGCAGTTGCAGTCAATGCAGAACCACCGAACCCGACCAGCGTGTTGACGGCGATATATTCCGATGTTGATCCGACCAGCTCTGAATTTAGCCACCCAGCTCAAGGTGCAGGCGATCCTCAAACAATGATTGAGTTGATCAATCGATGCCTTGCTGACGAGTTGGGACGAGACGAACGCGTCATTTGTTTTGGTGAGGATGTTGCTGATTTAAGTCAGGATGATCTGTTGGTGGACCTTAAAGGCAAGGGAGGAGTCTTCAAGGCGACAGCCGGGCTCCAGAGGATCTACGGTAGCGACCGGGTGTGGAATACGCCGATTGCTGAGGCGGGCATCGTAGGTCGAGCCATTGGGCTTGCACTGCGGGGGTTGAAACCAATAGTTGAAATTCAGTTTTTTGATTACATTTGGCCAGCCATGATGCAGATCCGGAATGAGTTATCGAATATGCGCTGGCGATCGAAAGGGCATTACACGTGTCCGGTGGTAATCCGTGCGCCGTCAGGTGGTTATCTGAGAGGTGGCGGTGTCTATCATAGCCAGTCCGGCGAGGTGGTATTTAGTCACGTTCCGGGTCTTCGCGTCGTGATGCCGTCCAATGCGCTTGACGCAAATGGTTTATTGAGAACGGCCATACGCAGTGATGACCCAGTGTTGTTTCTTGAGCCAAAACATTTATACCGGCAGGTTCACAATCGAGGTGTTTATCCCGGACCAGACTATATGGTTCCATTTGGTTCGGCTAGTGTGGTGCGGGAAGGAAGCGACCTGACAGTGGTGACGTACGGTTCAACCGTTGTGCGTTCGATACAGGCCGCGGAGCGACTGTCTCAGGAGAGCGGCATGTCGGTCGAGGTGTTGGACCTGCGTAGTTTGAGCCCTTATGACTGGTCCACCATAAGACGCTCGGTCGAGAAAACGAGTCGCGTGCTCGTTGTGTATGAGGATTGGTTGAGTTGGGGCTATGGAGCCGAGATTGCGGCACGAATTTCAGACGAACTTTTTTCATCGTTAGATGCGCCGGTTCGTCGTGTGGGTGCGCAAGACTCGTTTTGTGCCTATAGTCCGACACTGGAAGATGAGATTTTGCCGCAAGTTTCTGATATCGAGACTGCGGTACGAGAACTGATGGCAATCTAGCGACGTACTACGGTTTTGGTTGGCCGGTGTCGTCGGTGCGGACAGCTTCCTCTGGAAAATTGTTTGAGAGTGTTTTAGCTTCGGCCAAGAAAGCCTCGGCGGCATGAGACAGTTCTCCAGATCTACGATAAATTAACTGGATTTGACGAGGTAGTTCAAGACCAGGAACGTTCACCGCCAGCAGTCGCCGACTTGCCAACTCGGACAGAGCGCATCGTTTGGGCAGTAGTGCGACACCAAGACCCATTTCAACTGCCCGTTTAATCCCATCGAGACTCGGGAGAGCGATCTGAATGTTGATGGGCGTGTGGCGCTCTTCGTACAGTCGTAAAACACGCTCACGTGCTGGTGACGGGTCATTATGAGCGATCACGGTTTCCTGCCGAAATTCTTCCATCGTAACATTTGACCGATCGGCAAATCGATGGTCCGGATTGATCAGCATGACAAGCTCGTCCTCCCCCAGCGTGACCCCAACGAGTCCACGATCAGGTGGCGAAAAGGTCAGCACGCCGAAGTCCATAGTTCGATTCAAGACCTCTTCGGCGATTTGTCGTGCGGGTAGTCTGCTGACCTCAACTTGCGCTTGTGGATGTGCGGATCGAAATTGTTTTATGACCGGTAGTACGACGTGAGCAGCAGCTTCATTGGCTCCGATTAACACGCGTCCGCGGCGCAGGTCTTGCAGCTCTTGCATAGCCCCTTGAGTCTCAAGACTGAGGCGCTCGAACCGGTTGGCGTAGTCCAACAAGACCGTGCCGGCTTCGGTTAATTGACCACCTTTTGATGACCGGTCGAACAGTCGTTCGTTGAGACTCTCTTCGAGACGTTTCACGGCCTGACTGACCGCAGGCTGGGTTTTGTGCAACTTCGCGGCTGCTCGAGAGAAGCTACGTTCGGTGGCGACGGTTCGAAAGACCAGTAATTCTGAGAGGTTCATGAGACGTGAGACAGGAAGATTAATATGTGGTGATGATAATAGCCACATGATAACAGAGAGTTATACATGTCCGTTGAAGGGGCCAATGTGGGCTGCTAAGGCGTACGCTTTGCTTTTACCGATGTCCTGAGGATTGGATGCCTTCTGTATGGGGCCGCCGGTGGGACTGATGAACGGACGTTGGTGCCCACTCTGTTAATATCCGACTACCTGACCGTCTTTTCTGGGGTCGGTTCCACCGTGCAGCATTCCGGTATCTGGGTCGATCCGAATGGCTTGATACCCACCCATTCCTCCTCCACCTGCTCGCTCAACGGTATGACCACGGTGTTCCAATTCAGCGATGACTGCATCTGAGATTCCTGGTTCAACTGCAAGAACGCTGCCGTGGCGAACGCGTGCGGCGTCACCAGCTTCTTGGACATTCATCCCGAAGTCGATCATGTTGAGTAGAACTTGGACGTGGCCCTGGGGTTGCATGTGGCCTCCCATGACGCCAAACGGCATTATCGGTCGTCCGTTTTGTGTGACAAAACCGGGCATGTTGGTGTGGAGAGACCGCTTGTGAGGTTCAAGGCTATTAAGATGACCTTCTTTAAGTGAGAATCCGCTAGCCCGGTTTTGAAGCGCGAATCCGAGATCGCCAGGGACGATTCTGGAACCGAAATTTCCGAAAATACTTTCAATGAGCGAGACCGCGTTCCGATCTTTATCGACGACCGTGAGATACACCGTCTCACTATGTTCGTAAGGGTTTCCCTCAGTCGCGACCCTTGCCTGATTCGGGTCAATCAAAGTCCGTCTCGCCGCACCGTATGATTTTGAGATGAGCTCGGTAATCGGCAGGGCATTTGCGCTCGGGTCACTAACAAACGTGTCGCGATCGGCGAATGCGAGCTTCTTGGCCTCTGTGATGAGATGGAGCGTGTCGGCAGTGTTGTGACCCATGGCCGTAATGTCAAACCCTTCTAGGATGTTCAACATCATTAACGCGATGATTCCTTGACTGTTAGGAGGGAGTTCCCACACGTCATAGCCTCGGTAATTGGTTGTGACAGGGTCCACCCACTCGGAGGTGTGGTCTTCGAAGTCCGCCATTGTGAAATAACCGCCGTTTGCTTCACTGAACGCCACCATTCTCTTCGCAATGTCGCCACGATAAAAGGCATCACGGCCGCCAAGTGCAATAGTTTCATAGGTCGCGGCTAGGGAAGGATTCTTGAAGATCTCTCCGACTTCTGGCGGGCGGCCATTCGGCAAATATGTGTTCGCTGAGTCGGGCCAGCGCGCCAACGCGTTAGCCGCGCCTCGCCATTGGCGCTGGATGATCTCGCTGACCGGAAAACCAGTTCGCGCATAAGAGATCGCCGGATTCAGTAATTCTGCGAAGGTCATCGTTCCGAAACGCTGGAGTAGTTCGTTCCAGCCGTCCACGGCACCGGGAACTGTCCAGGTCAGCGGTCCATCGGCAGGTACTTCCGTCAACCCTTGACGAGAAAATACGTCTCGGTTGATCGCATAAGGTGCCCGACCTGTTGCGTTTAAAGCGTAGAGTTGCTCATCCTCAGCACTCCACAC
>CAYFER010000028.1:0-26993 GCA_964342185.1 uncultured Vicinamibacteraceae bacterium
TAACTACGGTCTAAAGGCTCACCCTACATATGCCAATCCACGGATGACCGAGACGAGTGACTAGGCCTGATCGAAAAGGATGCTGTTCTTCCGTGTAAGGATAGAGCAGTTCGATGCGAGGGGGCGAGTTCTTAGATCAGTGAAGCCATTCTCGCTATTCGACGCGCCAATCGATCAGTCGAACGACCCTCATTCCCCAAGGTCCAATGCCATGATTTCGTGTCGGTCGCGCACGTACAGTGTTGAGCCAACGAGACTAGGTGGCGTCCAGGCGTTTTCCTCCAAGAGTGCCGTTCTGGCATGGACTTCGATTCCGTCGGCAGACACTGAGGCAATGGCCAGTTCGCCGTCTTCATCGACGAGGATCATCACTTCGTCTGCATAGAGTAAGTGCGCACGCGCAAAACTGCGTTCCCGCCAGACTTCTTCTCCGGTGGTTGAGTCAAGCGCGGTCAAGAATGCCGGGCCAAAATCTCCGCTGCTTCCGATCACGAGATTTCCAATCTCGATCGCGTTGCTGAAATGGAGGCGCGTGCGATTGGTATGCCACAGCTCCTGCACGGTGGTGCCTGTCCGATCAGACTGAAGTTGGATCATTCGACTGCCGCCATTATAGGCAGATGAGATGAAGAGTCGTTGCTGCGTGCTCCACACCGGCATGCTCAAATTGAGACCGAGGTCGTTGGCATGTGGTTGATTCCAGAGATGTCCTCCGTTACGGGGGTCGAGTCCCACCACCTCTTGCTGACCCCAGACCACCAGTTGGTCTTGACCATTGAGCTGAATGACTCGAGGAGACCCAGGCCCGAGTGGGAATGACGCACTTTCCCATACGATGGCACCGGTTTCCCCGTCGAATGCAACAACCCCGTGGTCACTACCGCCCATCGGCAAGATGACAGACCCCTCATACTCAACGGCGCTTGAAGCAAATGCGTTGTAGTCAACTAAGCCGAAAAGTTCAACGAGGTCGTGGGACCATCGGAGTGCGCCGGTTTGTGCATCGACCGCATGAAAATGACCGTTCACTCCCACCGCGTACACAATGCCATCAGTAATCAGTGGAGACGAATAGGGACCTGGTCCGGCCGCATTCAGCCAAATATCAAAATAGCCATCATGGGCCAGCGGGGCGTCATAGGAATATTCCCATCGTGTTTCCCCGGTCTCTGCGTTGAGGCCAGCGATGATTTCGTTGTCATTTTGACGGTACATGGTGACTAGTGTTTGCCCATCGACAAGGACCGCCGAATACCCTTCACCAAGAGGTCGTCGCCAGAGTTCTCGGGGTGAACCATTTGGCCATGACCTGGCGAGTGCGTCAGACGCCACGTGAAAATCACGAGTGGGTCCGCCCCACTGCGGCCACGACGGGTAGGTTTCTTGTGCCTGAGTAGTCGTGGAGGCGACAAAGCAGGTTAGAGCGAGAGTGACAGCCAGAACGGTGAACTTAAAAGCCATGTGCGGTCTCAGTCTGTGATGTGTGTCGAATACTAGTGTCAGTCGAGCTTGACGTTAAGGTAATCTAGGGAGCTATCACAATGCCACAACCATTAACTTTTAAATCGCTAGGGCCAAACTAGCGCTATACTGGGTTCGTGGCCACATGTCTCAGTCTTCCGCTCGACAATGCTGCTATTGAACGAATTCTTCCGCATCGATACCCGTTTCTCTTAGTCGACAAGATCACCGAATTCGAAGAAGACAAACGGATTGTCGGAATCAAGAATGTCTCACTGAACGAACGGTACCTGGCTCGCCGCCACGACGAACGGCCAGCTTTACCGCCAACGATTTTGACGGAGGCTGTTGCTCAAGTTGGCGCGATTTTGATTCTTGCTAAACCCGAGAATCGAGAGAAGTTGATTTATTTCCTTGGCATTGAGCAATTGCGGTACCTCAAGCCCGTTCACCCTGGCGACGTCGTGGTGATCGAAGCCACGGTCGAACGCCTTCGCAGCCGTATGGGACAACTCAAAGGTTTTGCACGTGTTGGTAACACGCGGGTGGTTGAAGGAACGATGGCCTTTGCTCTAGGGCCCAGCAAAGAAACCGATACCGGCAATAACCAACCTTGATCTACCATCACATGGCTGGTCCAGTTGGAGTAGCTTCTGATATAAACTTACTACCGTGGGTAAAACTACTAAGGCTCAAACAGAAACCCCTTCGTCCGGTCCAAGCGGGCCGCCATGGGTGTTAATCGGTGGCGTTGTGGCCGTGGCGGTGATTGCCCTTGTTGCTCTTTACCCGAGACAGGATACCGGGTCGGGTAGTCCTTCTGGAAACGTTGATACTACAACCGAAGCTGAAGCGGAACCACCCCCATTTACCCCACCAGTGGTTCCGACGAGAGCAGCGTCGCCGGCACATCCCGAGAATGTGCCCTTACCAGCTTTGCCAGCAATTCCTAACATGGTGCCACGATCACCGGAAGTGGTAACCGCAGCTTATGAGTTTGCTGCTCGTAATCCGGACATCTTAGAGTACGTTCCGTGCTTCTGCGGTTGTGATTCGGCCGGTCACACTGGCAACGCGGATTGCTTCGTCCAGTCTCGAAATGAAGACGGCTCAGTTCAGTCTTGGGAACCACATGGCATGGCTTGTCTGGTCTGTATCGACGTAGCCAGAGATGCCATGCAACTGGATGCCGCCGGTGGGTCCGTTCGTGATATTCGATCTGCCGTCGATGAAAAGTATCTGCCGCGCGCCACGCGACAAACCCCAACACCGGCTCCACCATCTCAATAGCCAGCCGCATAAACATTCATCGGAACAATTTGTTGGGATCTAGCCTTGCTATAATCGGATGTGCCGCCACGGGCTCAACACCTTGAGCCTTCCTCGCCGTTGACACCAGCCGTTCTCGATCGACTCTTCGAGTCGATTCAAGAAGGTCTTTATATTGGAACTGTGAGCCTTGATGGCGATACGACCATCGTGGCGAACCCACACCTGAAACTTATGTTTGGTCACCCTCCTGAAGTCGACGCTGAAGCAATTCGCCCGTTCGAGTCGGAACGTTTCGTCGATCCTAGCGCGCGCACAGCTTTCATAGAGAGACTCAGTCGTGACGGCTCAGTTACTGATTATCTGCTCCGTCTGCGTCGAGCAGACGATTCTCTAATCTGGATCGAAGTCACAGCATGCCTAGACTCGTCAAATGAAAAACCACAACAAGTGTTCGCTCTGATTCGCGATGTTAGTGAACGGAGGAGGTTAGAAGAACAGGGTCGCGACATTTATCAACAAGTGCTCCAATCCGAAAAGATGGCGGCACTCGGACAAACTGTTTCTGGTGTGGCCCACGAACTCAACAATCCACTCGCTACCATCCTGACCTGGTCTGAACGTTTGTCTTCGCGAAACCTTGATGACGTTGCAAAACGTGGAATTCAAACTATTTTGAGCGAATCCGAGCGCGCGGCGAAAATCGTGAGAAACCTGCTGACCTTTTCACGAAAACGACACACTACGAGAACGCTCATAGAACTGAATCAGATCGTTCGCGAAACATTGTTACTGCGAGCCTACGACCAGCGAGTATCAAACATTCGGACAGTTGAAGCTTTGGCTGCGGGACTGCCGACGGTCTTTGCCGACCCACACCAGATAAAACAGGTTTTGCTAAACCTCTTGGTTAATGCTGAACAGGCAATGCTCTCCGCTAATGGTCGAGGAACCATGATCATTCGAACTTGGCATGACGCAGACCAAGAAACTGTTGTCTTGGAGGTCAACGACGATGGCCCCGGTGTTCCGGATCAAGTACAGGCAAAGATCTTTGAGCCGTTTTTTACAACGAAGTCAGTCGGGCAAGGTACCGGCCTAGGTCTCACGGTGGCCTATGCTATCGTGCAGGAGCATGGCGGGCGCATTCGAATTGCTTCCGAGAAGGGCAAGGGAGCATCATTCTTTGTAGAGTTCCCTCTAACCACAACGGCAAGCCAAAAGGGAGCGCGACCCAAACAGACCGAGGGCGCCACCAGCCAAGGCGCAAGGGTGTTGGTCGCCGAGGACGAATCTGCTCTCTCAACTGCAGTTGCCGAAGCTCTCGTGGACGCAGGATTTCAAGTAGACTGCGCCCGTGACGGGCAGGAGGCTCTTGATCGAATCAAAGTCGAAACCTACGACTTACTCATCTGCGATCTTAAGATGCCTCGCATGGACGGACCGACATTACACCGGTTGTTAACCCAAATTAAACCAACCTTAGCTCACCGGACAATCTTCGTTACCGGCGACGTTGCCGAAACCGAAACCGAGCGCTTTCTCGAAGAAAGTGGGTGCCCATGGCTAGCCAAACCATTCCGACTGGCCGATTTACTTGCATTTGCGAATGACGTCGTTGGCCAGTTACCCCGCCGCAACTAGTCTCTCCTCGCCATTCGAAAGAACTGCCTTCAGGGTATGCCGGCCTCCAAGTTCTGCAGTATTGGTTCTTCCACCAACAGCAAGTGCCTGGGCAGGCTTTACTTTTACAGGATTGACGGAAGTACCCTTCGTAAGCGCCGCACTGAATTGTTCAGGTGCCAAATCAGGACCAAGAAGTTTCCGAAGTCTTTGGACCGCCCGAGCATGTAGCTGTGACACACGTGACTCGTTAACGTTCATCTCTTCGCCTATCGTTTTCATCGTGGCATCACCGAAATAATAGAGCGTAATCACCTTCCGTTCCCTATGCGGAAGCGCCGCAATCGCAGCGCGAACGCGTCGCTGAACCTCAACCGTTTCACACATCTTGTCTGGAGCAGGCGGTCCAGATGGAACCAACACGGGAGGCAAATTCTGTTCGTCGACAGTTTCTGCCGTCGCCAGAGGTGACGTTGACTCAATCGTATTAATCCGGATGATGACCCGACTGAGTTGTGACTCATCAACGCCCATATGATTCGCTAGGTCGCTAAGCGAGGGTTCTGTGTCAAGTTTGTCACGAAGACATTCACGCGCCTCCTCCAGTTCGCGGCGCATCCGGCGAATACCACGTGGCCACGCGCCTTTTCGGAGTGCGTCGAGCATAGACCCTCTAACACGCCTTTCTGCAAATGTCTCAAATTTGATCCCGCGCTTCTCATCGAAACGATTCGCAGCATCAATTAAGCCGATCATCCCATCCTGAACCAAATCACCAATCTCTATTGAATGCGGCATAGAGGTAGCAAGACGGCGAGCGAGAGCCTGTACAAATGGCACGCTCGAGGAGATTAGGTCGTCGTGTGTATTAGTTTCTAACTGCTTTCCCATGAACTTAACTCCCTTCGCTTCTCCGGCATCCAAAGCGTTACGGCTTGGTCCGGACACACTCCCTTGTAGAGGCAAATGCAATGCCAAGAAATTTGAAGCTATGAAACGCAGCAGTATGAAACGATGTGAAAGACTGCAACCCACTGGTGTACAGTCATTTATAACTAGGAGTTGCCATGTAAGTATGAGAAAGGCAGAGAAGAACTGGAAGACAGAAACGTCATTTTTTTGACGTTATTTTTTCAAGATCGCCATAGTAATGACGCTTGTGTGCGCTGTTAGCTGGAACTAAAAAGCGTCGATTCAAACTCGACTTGGCGACCAAGACCGAATCCGTGACCGTATATCTTTGGCCGTAGCTACTGCCTCAACTGCACCAGTAACAATCTGGTTAGCTCGAGAACGGCCAGAATGGTCGATTAGCTTGGTCTCTAGCAACTCAGCATTCGCAAGAATTATGCCCAGTTGGTTATTGAGGCGATGTAACAAGAGCCCTAACTCTGGCTCCTCGCCGATAAGGACAGACCGATCGTGAGGATACGGAACCTCCGGTTCGCCAGCCATTAAACTGACCGGCGCTGCTCGCCAACCAAGTCCCGGCGACCAACCTCTTCTGGCTTTCTCCACAGTGTGTCGACAAAGATACGAACTGACCCTCCAGCGGTGCGCACGTATTCAACTTTTCCGCTTGAAATCCAGTTGTAAATTGTTCTTCGACTAACACCCACAAGTTCACAGGCCTTCATTATCGAGATGGTCTTTCTATCAACAATCATGACTTCCTTCATCTTTCCTTAGAGTGTTTCGCGAACCGAACGACGGACTGTTTCAAATCAGTCCACCGCAGTATCTCCCTACAAAGAGAGTATCGGCCGACGATGAAGTAACCTGTAGATTAAGTCTCCTTGACCTTAACTTCGCGCACCGTCAAAATAATGGCGATCGTCTAAATGCCTGACAAAGAACAACATCTACTCCTTATCGAAGACGAGGTTGCTCTCCGCGAAGCGACTGCAGAGCGGCTTGAGGAACACGGCTATCACGTAGTTCAGGTAGGGTCTGGTGAAGATGCCTTGCAAAAAGTGTCTGACTTTGCCTTCGATGCACTGATTACTGACCTCCGTCTCCCTGGCATCGATGGCAGCCAAGTCATAGAAGGCGCATGCGCTCTGTACCCAGATATGGTTGGGATCGTCGTTACGGGCTTTGGAAGCGTGCGGAGCGCGGTCGAAGCGATCAAGCGTGGCGCAACTGACTTCATCGCAAAACCGTTCCAGTTTGACCATCTATTGCACGTCCTCACGATGGCTCTCGAACAACGTCGGCTTAAATCCGAGAACGCTTATCTGCGTTCCCAGCTAGAAGAGAATTACCAATTCGAAGGAATTATTGGTCGAAGCAAATCGATGCAGCAATTGTTCCAAATGCTTGAGACGATTTCTGGAACCACCAGCACCGTGCTTGTCACTGGAGAAACCGGAACGGGCAAGGAATTAGTAGCCCGTGCCATACACCATAACAGTCCGCGGCGAAGCCGCCGGTTTGTCGCCTTCAACTGCGGCGCAATTCCCGAAACATTATTGGAAGCTGAGCTCTTCGGCCACGTTCGGGGAGCGTTCACGGGCGCGGTCACAACCCGCCAGGGACGTTTAGAACAAGCCCACCGAGGCACGTTGTTTCTTGATGAGATCGGCACCATGAGTGCGAGTCTTCAAGCAAAACTCCTAAGGGCGCTTCAGGAACGCGAGATTGAACGTCTCGGCGACAATCAACAGATTCGAGTCGATGTACGAGTAATCGCAGCCACCAACTCAAATCTCGAAGAACTGGTCGGCAGCGGTAGTTTTCGTAAAGATCTTTACTACCGCCTCAATGTTATTCCTATTCACCTCCCGCCTCTCTCCGATCGCCGCGAGGACATACCACTGCTGGCCCAGAGTTTCTTGCGGAAAATGAGCCAACGGGAGAACACTCCGCGATCAGAGGTGACTTTTTCGCAAGAAGCAATGCGTAAGCTAATGGCCTACAGCTGGCCTGGCAACATTCGCGAACTTGAAAATGTCATCGAACGGGCGCTCGCGCTGACTCCAGGCCAAAATCAGATTGACTCGCAAGATTTGCCTAGCGAGCTGCAAACGAATGAGTCTTCAACTTCTGCCGCGGAAGTTACACTCCCTGAAAATGGCCTAGACCTGCGCCAGTATGTTCATGAGATTGAACGTAAGTTGATCGACTCCGCTCTTGACCGCACGGCTGGCAACAAACGTAAGGCTGCCGAACTTCTAAACATTAACCGAACAACTTTGGTCGAGAAAGCCAAGCGCTTGGAACGCTGAACAAAAAGCCTGTCAGAAAAGACCACCAAGAAGCTCAAGCCTGCCCAAGGTAACCTTAGTCCAGTAAATCCAACCGATAGTCAACTATTCGATCTCCGTCGAAAAGCCAGTCCCCTGAGAAACGTTTTGAATCGACGACCAATGGAAGCCAATGTTTATCATCTTCCCACATCTCATCAAAAGGTATTTCATTCAAGTCAAACCAAAGCGGAACGGCCTCATCAGTCTCAATGGGGACACCGGTGATTTTGTGAGTGCGATAGACATGCACATGGATTGAGTGCTCATCTGTGAATTGAAATCGATGTTCGCCTGCTTGAACAATTTCACTGACCTCAACGCCGAGTTCTTCTCGAACTTCGCGCACCGCACACGCTGCAAACGATTCACCGGGTTCCAGTCGTCCTCCCGGTCCGCTAATCTTGCCAGCACCCAAGCCACGCTTCTTTCGAATCAGCAAAATTTGTCCGTTGCGAATGACAAACACCAGGGTGGCGCGATCAACCGGCGCCCAAGTCGTCCAGTCAACGTCACTAATTCGTTGACCACTCATAGCCTGGTGGCGCCTTTGTTTCGAGAGGCGGCCTCTCAAAGAAGAATCGGTTTACAACCTCTCGAAGTTCATTGACCGACTCGGCGCTGTTAATCTCAACTCTAAGTTGCGACCCGCCATGGATTCCTTTGGTAAACCACGAATTAAGCGCTCTTAGTTTGTTCACGACAAACCTTTGACGGCTACGCTGGGATCGAGTGACCTGGGAAATCTTGCGAGGCGCCTTCTGCATCGTGGGCACCGTATGGCGAAATCCTGGAATTTCGCCATTATCTTCGCTCAGCAGTAGTTCGATATAGTCAAGCAAAAACCGTCCGCGGTCCACCGCGTTTATCTCAACCCGTGGCTCACCCCTAAGAATCGCAAGAGCCTGTCGAAAGATCCACGGGTTCCTGAGCGCGCCCCGGCCAACCAACACTCCCGCAACCTTAGTAGTAGAGATGCGGCTCACGACTTGCTCAGGTGTAACGCAATCACCACTGCCAAAAACTGGAATTTCCACTCCGTCAGCCACCTGGTCTATGAGCTCCCAGTCTGACAGCCCCCGATATGACTGCGCGGCTGTACGACCATGCACAGCCACGGCAGCTGCTCCCGCGTCTTGCATCATTTCTGCAACTAAGGGCGCATTAATCGCCGATTCATCCCAGCCAGCCCGCATCTTAACTGTAACCGGCACAGAGACGGATTTCGTCATAGCCCTCACCACCCGGGCGGCATGTTCCGGTTCTCGCATTAAACTGCACCCCGCATTGTGCTTAGCGATCTTCCGCACCGGACAACCCATGTTCACGTCAATGATATCGGCGCCCATACCCTCCACTACCTGTGCGGCACTAGCCATGGTCTCAGGATCTCCGCCAAAAATCTGGATGGAGACAGGACGCTCTTCTTCGGTGTACTCCGCGTACTCCAATGTTCGGTCGATACCCCGAACAAGGCCTTCTGAGCTCACCATTTCACTAACGACTAAGCCACAGCCACCATGACCCTTAACCAAACGACGGAATGCTGTGTCGGTCATGCCGGCCATCGGCGCCAAAGCGAATGGTTGGTCGAGCTCAACTGCTCCGATCTTCATCACAAACCGTTATTCTTGTACCTTACTAGTATTCTCTGACATCTGCGGCATCGACCTCAACGCTTACACCCTGGCCAATCAAGTCAACAGACAACACTAATCGGGCATGCGATCCTTTTCGCACAAGTCTCCCAACCACGCCATGAAGTGGGCCGTGTGCAACCTCCACCATCATCCCCTCTCGAATCAACGGGCATGGATCGTACTGTAGGTCACTTTCGACCAGTGTCCTGATCCCTTCGATCTCAATATCACTTATGGGTGCCGGAACTCCCTCAAAAGAAACGATGTTGGCAACGCCTTTACATTTGATTACCTTTACTCGCAAATTCAGGTTGAAATGAGCGAAACAGTATCCGGGAAACAACGGCCAGTTGACCTTTTTTTTTCGGTCCTTCCAACGGCTCCATTTCGTGACGGTCGGCAGGAACGCTTCGATCTCGTGAGTTTCGAGTTGACTGTGAACAACCGCTTCGTGCCTTGAACTCGTGCGGATCGCATACCAGTGGGCCACATTCTGGAGTTCAATCGGATGTTGATCTGACGTGCTCATGCCGAACTCACTCCCTAACACTCCAGACGCTGGTCAACGCTCTAATGATTCATGCTTGAGCCGTCTAGTTCTGCTGCGGACCTCCAGGCGGGGAATTGACATTTTCTGCTCGGTATACTTCGTACAACTGACGAAGTTCCTCGTTCTTCCATTCAATAATGGCTTCTTCTCTAAGAGAATCGAGATACTGAGCGTACTCTTCAAGTCGGCGGTCGTTAAAAACGTTGCTCGAAATTTGATCTCGCACTTCATCAAACGGCTGCGCTACGTCGTCAGTGCGAGCCTCAAGCATAACCACCTGAAAGCCTTGGGGCGTTCTTATCGGATCCGCTACCTCGCCGACAGACAAAGATGCGATCAATTGTTGAATAGTCTCGCTGTAATCAACCACCAACAGCGGCCCAATTAAACCGCCGTTTGATCTTGACGGAGACTCGGATACCTCTTCAGCAACAGTGGCAAAATCTTCTCCGCCACGAAGACGGGCCACCACAGTCTCGGCTACGACTCGTCCCTCCTCGGCAACCCCGGCGTTTATTCCATCCACAGCCTCGGGTACGGCTATAAGAATCTCCCGGAGTGTCGCTGTTGCCGGTTCGGTGAACTCTTCTATATGCGTGTCGTAATAATCGCGTGCTTCGACATCAGTAATTGAAACGCGACTAAGAATCTCAACTTGTTGAATCTGTCCTACCAGCATCTGGCGTTCCATCAAGCGTCGCAAGTCGGCCATAGTAAGGCCCTCTGACTCTTGTAGCGCCTCCTCAAACTGTTCGTCGCTCTCAAACTGATTTTCTGTCTTTAAATTGTTGACAATCTCGTTGAACTGTTCGTCAGACAGTTGGTATCCAAGGTCACGTCCTCGCTGAACCAACAACAACTCATCCACTGCATTAGCAATGACTGCCGGGGTAATCTCGCGGACTAAGTTCGCCAACTCAACATTGTTGCGAGGGGACACCCCACGGCTTCTGATCTCATTAATCTGGCGAGTTTCTAGGTCTGTTTGTGTAATGATCTGACCATTCACTTTAACGAGAACGCGCTCGATGATTGTCAGGTCAGTGTCGGGAGACGGCCCTGTTTGAGCGTGCAAAACAGCCAAGCCTCCAAGAAGCCAAACAGTCATGCCCCCGGTGAGCAACAAGCCTTGTCGTAAATTCATATATCTACCTACATTTTAGTGATTCACGCACCACCACTCAACTCACCTAACAACCCTCCGACCTGTCTAAGCACCTTGTCGTCACGGTTGAGATGGTCGCCGTTGGACAGTTTTTGCCTTGAAAACCCTTTGCCAGAAGTGTCCTGACCCGTCCACCAAGATGTAGATTCACTGACCAATTGGCTTGCTCGTTTTCTCCCTGAACGAGCCCCTGCCTCCAAATCAATGGTGACCACAGCCGGGGGTGTTAAGGTCACGTCGTTCCGAGCTTCGACTAACTCTACCAGCCTAGCAGGATTGAGAGGCGTATCGCTCCTGAACTTGATAACCAACAAATGCTTTTCTCTCTCGATTGACTCGATACCCAACCGGTCTGCCATAAGTCTGATGCGACCGAACTCGACAAGTCTGAGTACTTTTTGGGGTACTGGGCCGTATCTGTCGGCTAGTTCATCGAGTAACTCCGTTAATTCGTGCTCGTCCCGTGCCAAAGCTACCTGTCGATATAGCGCCAGCCGTTGATTCGATCCAGAAACGTACTCTCCATCCACCCGCAACTCGATTCCAAGTGAAACGGCTGCCCGACGTTCCTCGCCAATTGTTTCACCCTTCAGCTCAAGAACCGTACGTTCTAGCAATTTCACATACATATCAAACCCAACTGCATCAATCTGTCCACTCTGTTCTGCACCCAATAAATTCCCGGCCCCTCGAATCTCAAGGTCAAGCGCGGCCACCCGAAAACCGCTTCCCAAATCACTAAACTCTTTGATAGCGGCAAGGCGCTGCTGGGCCACTTGTGAAAGGCTGTCTTCTGGCGGAATTAAGAGGTAGGCGTAGGCGTGGCGGTCTGACCGTCCCACTCGACCGCGAAGCTGGTAGAGCTGTGCCAATCCGTAACGTTCCGCATGATTGATGATGATTGTATTCACATTGGGAATGTCGAGGCCATTCTCAATAATCGTTGTCGACAACAGGACGTCATATTTCCGATCCACAAACCCTATCATCGCTCGCTCCAACTCGGACTCACTCGACTGACCATGAGCCACTATCAAGCGAGCCTCGGGAACAAGACGTTCGATTAAATTCGCGATGCCGTAGATGGACTGAATCCGGTTATGTACAAAATACACCTGTCCTTTGCGTTGAAGCTCGTTTCGGATTGCGTCCACAATAACGCTCGCATCGAACTTAACCACATTGGTTTGAATAGATAGGCGGTCTTTTGGTGGTGTTTCAATCACAGACATATCGCGGATTCCCATCAAAGACATATTGAGCGTCCGCGGTATCGGTGTGGCAGTTAAAGTCAGCACGTCGACCTCTTTCTTTAACTGTTTTATCCGTTCTTTATGTGCAACACCAAACCTCTGCTCTTCATCGACGATCAACAGTCCAAGATCGTGAAACTGAACATCTTTAGACAACAAACGATGGGTTCCGACAATGACATCAACTTTTCCTGACAAAAGATCACCGAGAACAGCCTTCTGATCGGCTCGTTTGCGAAAACGGCTTATTAGGTCGACACTAATCGGGAACGCTGCAAACCGTTCCTTAATCGTCTTGAAATGTTGAAACGCCAAGACTGTAGTCGGAGCCAACAGAGCCACCTGTTTACCATCCATAACTGCCTTAAACGCCGCTCGTAGCGCGACCTCAGTCTTTCCATACCCCACATCGCCGCACAGCAAGCGGTCCATTGGTGACGGCATTTCTAGATCCTGTTTAATCTCATTGACTGCCGTCACCTGGTCCGAGGTCAGGTCGTAATCAAACGCGGCTTCAAATTCACTCTGCCAATGCGTATCGGGACTAAACGCATGTCCAGCGACGGCTTTCCGAGCAGCGTACAATTTGAGCAATTCACCCGCCATTTCTCGCATCGCACGTTTGACGCGAGTCTTGGCACGCTCCCAATTTGTGCCGCCCAAGCGATCAAGCGCTGGGTTCTGTGCCCCGGTGTATTTCTGAATTAGGTCAAGATGTTCAACGGGAACAAACAACTTGTCCCCGGACGCATACCGCAGCTGCATCAACTCGTGCGGAGTTCCGCCAACATCAAGCTCAGCTAACCCGATAAATGCACCAATGCCATGGTCAACGTGAACAACGTGGTCTCCTGTCTTTAGGTCGCGAAGGTCCGATAAGAAGGAACTGGATGCTGACTTGCGTCGGCCTCTGATCCGACGTTCTTCGTCAAAAAGATCACTTTCAGCATATATCTGGAGTCCGCCATCAGAAAGTCGGAACCCATGTGACAATTCACCTGTTACAACCAGAAGCGTTTCACCTTCCGCCTCTTGAGCATTCTCTAGCAACACTGCTGGAACTTCATATTCTCGCAGCATTTCGGTGACCCGTTCCGCGCGACCTGGTGTTGCTGTTACAACGAGCTGCGTTTCGCCCGAAACTCGATCTCGCTGAAGAGTCTTCACCCACTCACCAAAGCGACCGTGAAACATTCGAGTTGGCTGACAAGCAATGGCTTGTTGGAAACCACTCCGGTCGCCATCAAGACCGAGAGTCTCGAAGCGACTACCTTCTTCTAAATACGCTTTGATTTCCGTCCAGCTAAGCATTATTGCCGGAGGTTCCGGTGGGTTCTCTCCCCGGCTTGTTGCCGAAACATAACTCTCGTTGACTCGGTCGGCGAGGATCGCCGCTTGGCGCTCACATTCTTCAAACTGGCTTACGAATGTTCTGATTGAAGTTGGTTCGGTAATAAAATCCAGTAGAGTGCTGTCGAGCCCCCCTGACCATCCCTCATTCAGGTCTTCACTGACAGACTCGAAGTTTTCACGAAGTGGCACCACTGCAACTTGGTCGACCATCTTGACCGACCTTTGTGTCCCAGGGTCAAACTGTCGAAGTGATTCGACCAAATCATCTAGGAATTCAACTCGAATTGGATAAACCTCGCCGGCAGGAAAAAAATCAACTACGCCCCCACGAAGACAAAATTCGCCATGTTCGTCCACCGGGTCCTCTGGCACGAAACCAGCATCTGCAAGCAGAGCTCCCAAGTCATTCGGCGCGAGAGTATCACCCAGAACAATATCTCGTGTAGCTTGCAAGATTCTTTGCGGACTAGCGACGCGAGGCAGCAGAGCCGCTGCAGAGGCAATCACGATTCGGATACTGCCTTGGGCTAAACTCGACAGCACCTTGGCCCGTGCTGACGCTACATCGAGATGCGGTGTGATTGCCCGGTAAGGATCGACCTCCAAAGACGGAAAGGGCATTACCGCTCGAGAAAGTTCTACGTCAGATGGGTCTCCAATCGCAGCATAAAAAAATCTTGTGTCCGATGTCATCACTTCAACTTCGTTGTCAGTTGGGACGACGAACATAACGGGCGTAGTTACCGCGGCACTGGCAATTGCCATAGCCTGAGCAGAGGGTGTCAGGCCCGTGGTCACTTCCGGAACAACCTCGAGACCAACCTGATTCGCGGATGATCTTAGTAATGAACGGAGGGTGAGAGATGGAACAACTGTTGACACGCAGGGATCCTATAACCAACCGAGAAGCCGGTTATCTTAACATGCAGCAACTAAATTAGTCGTCGTAAGATTTCTTGAAATGAATGTTTGAAGAGAAGCCCCACTCGTGTCGAGGGCGATAGATCCCAACGTCCTTAATTTGAGACTTGACTCGGAAGGTATGAAGTAGTCGGTGATAGTCATAAGGTTTGCCCTCTCGACTGTGGACCGCCAAATCAAGCTTATAAGTTCCTTCGACAAGATCGAGGGCTTCGATATCCAACTTCACCTCTCCGTCACCTGTCATTGAGACTGGAGTGAGCTTCTCGAGATTGGTGTTGGTGCCATAGCAACAAATCCCTTCGGCATTAAAAATGCTGACGCCAAAAACAAAATCGTCGACGGATTGCTCCGTGGTCACCCGCATCCGCACAGTCATTTTGTCGCCACTCTGAAATAAATGTGTGCGTCCAGTCTGATTTTCAAGACTTACTTCTGCGATCCGCACGTCACCTGATCCCCAGCGACCTTCGCTAGCGCGAAACATGTCAGCGGGCGGCCCTTCTTGGGTCGAGGTTTCTGTGGTTGCTGGGCCATCGCTATTTTCTTCAGCTACAGTTGCTTTGAGTTTTTTCTTGTCCTCGGCAGACAGGAGCGCTTCTTCATCAGTCGCAATGTCACTCAAATACATATGAACTACTCGCCGAGGATCACCGTGTCCGCACACCTTCCCCCCGTCTAACCACACAGCCTCGTCACAGAACTGCTGCACTGTTTCTAGACCATGCGTTACAAGTAGGATAGTTTTTCCGCGCCGTTTGAATTCAGCGAACTTGTCGAGACATTTCAGACTGAACCCTTCATCACCAACAGCCAACACCTCATCGACAATCAGAATGTCCGGATCTACGTGCACCGCCACGGCAAAACCCAATCGCATGTACATTCCCGAGGAATAAGTCTTCACCGGAGCATCAATGAATGCTTCTAGTTCAGCAAACTCAACAATTTCATCAAAACGTTCTGAAATTTCCTGTTTGGACAATCCCAACATAACGCCATTAATAAAAACGTTCTCACGACCAGAAATCTCTGGGTGAAATCCCGCGCCGAGTTCAATTAAGGCGGAAATCCGTCCGTTGACAAACACCTCTCCACTCGTCGGCTTTGTAATACCAGTAATCAATTTGAGCAACGTACTCTTGCCTGAACCGTTACGACCGATGACCCCAAAAGCCGAACCTTGTGGAATGCGTAGCGACACATCTGAAACCGCGGTGAACCTTTCGTCCGGCTTCAGGTCTTGAGCCAGGCTACCGGATATCAGCGCACTTTTGAGAGTTGCGAACTGCCTCCGGTAGGAATACCGCCGGTAGAGTTTCGTGACCGACTGGACTTCAATGGCTGTGTTCATACCTCCTCCGCGAAGGAGTCTCTCAGGCGATCGAACAGTGCGAACCCAAGAATGAAAACAGCTATCGAGGCAACAGCAAGAGCCAACAGCCACCGCCAATGGCCAAACGGTCCCTCGTAGAACAGGATTTCTTGATACGAGATCGCCAAATGGGCGAATGGGTTCAAATCCATAATGAATTTGCCCCCAGCCGGCACCATCGACATCGGGTAAATGATCGGTGTTGAGAAAAACCACAACGTGAGTAGATTGCCCAAAAGGTCACGGAGATCGCGAAAGTGCACGGTCAAAGCCGAGAGCAACAATCCTAAACCTAGGGTGAGTATTAGTTGAATTAGCACGACAACGGGAAACCACACCAGTTCAATAACGTTCAAGGGTCGAGCGTAGAAGGCCAGAAACAAAACCAAGATGGGTAACGCAAAAAAGAAATGGAACATGTTCGATAGCACAGCCACTATCGGAAGAATTTCGGCAGGAAACAAAACTTTCTTAATGAGATTTCCACCGGCTATCAGCGAATTTGCCGACTCAAGTAAAGCCGAACTGAACCAAGTCCACGGCAATAGGCCACAGAACAGGAACAATGCATAAGGTTCTAGGTCAACACCTCGAAAACCAGGGAGAACCACGGAGAATACGATGGTGTAAACAATCAGCAACAGCAGTGGATTGATGAATGACCACAGGTAGCCAAGAACCGAACCCCGGTAACGCGCTTTTAGCTCGCGGACTACTAGAGTCTGAATTAGGCCTCTATGACGAATTAACTGCCGAAAACTAGATAGCATTTATTCCCGTGCTTCAACACAAATATCAGTAACGACACAAACTCTGTGTCTCACTTTACTGCCACATCAATCAGTACCGTAGTGACGTTATCTGGTCCACCTGCAGCGTTGGCCCGCCTGACCAATTCGTCGCACACGCCTTGCAGGTCGACCGGAACAGCAACCACTCGCTGAATTTCACTATCCTCTAGTACAGCCGTAAGGCCATCGGAACATAGCAGTAATCGATCGCCCGCTTCAATCTCCAGTTCGGTCGGATCAATCGGAAGTTCGTCGCTGCCCGACAATGCTCGCGTCACCATATTTCGCCAGGGATGACGGCGGGCCTCGGCCTCGGTAAGCGTCCCAGCATGTATTTGTTCTTCGACCCAGGAATGATCCTTTGTGAGCCGCCTCAAAGAGGTTCCACGATGCAAATACGCCCGACTATCGCCTATATGAGCCACCGTTACTTTACAGCTGGAGACCAAAATAGCCACAACTGTGGTTCCCATGCCACGCAGTTTCTCAGATTCCTTAATTTCCTGAGCGATGCGAGTGTTAGCCCTCGTGAAGCCCACCCGCAAACGATTGCCGTCAATATCAGAACGATTATCAAATGGCACCGGCCAAGAATCGTCACGGCTAAGACCTGCAGTTATCTCTATGGCCTGCTGAATTTGCTCCACTGCCAGACGAGATGCGACCTCTCCGCCCGCATGGCCCCCCATGCCGTCGGCAACAACAAACAGTCCCAAATCTGGCTTGGCGCAATATGTATCTTCGTTTTGGGATCGACGTAGGCCACGGTCGGTCCGAGCCGCCCAAGATATCTGCATGAGCTCACGGACCCTGTTGCCAGGCGAGGCGTTGCATTTGTCTTAGACTGAACGCGGGCCTGTCTTTGAGGCCACCCGCAACCGGACGAGTGATTTTAGTTCGGCAATTCGTGCTCGCTCAAAATCGACGTCATCAACGCTTTCAGTTAAGCGTTCTCTGGCACGGCGCTCGGCCTCTTGTGCTCGTTCAGGGTCTATATCTTCGGCCCGCTCTGCAATTTGAGCCAGAATGGTCACACGGTCTGGAAGAATTTCTGCGAACCCAAATGCAACCGAGACGTAAGACGTGTCGTCGCCCTTACGAAACCACAATTCTCCAACTTGAAGACTCGTGAGTAAGGGAGTGTGCCCTGGAAGAATCCCGAGGTAGCCTTCTGAACCGGGAATCTGAATTTCGTCTATCGACTCGCGTACTACCGGTCGATCAGGTGTCACGAGCTCAAGAGTCAGATGGGTTGCAAGCGCCATGTATTTTCCTAACTACGCTGTTTCCAACATTTTTCGTGCGTTTTCTAGCGCTTCATCTATCGTTCCAACCATCAAAAACGCCTGTTCAGGAATGTCGTCGTGTTTCCCTTCGACAATCTCCTTAAAGCCGCGGATGGTTTCGTTAATGGGAACATACTTGCCCGGAGAGCCGGTAAATTGCTCGGCCACATGAAATGGCTGCGACAGAAAACGTTGGATCTTTCGAGCGCGTTCCACGGCGAGCTTGTCATCCTCAGAGAGTTCATCAATGCCTAGAATAGCGATGATGTCTTGAAGGTCCTTGTAGCGTTGAAGCACCTGTTTGACTTCACGGGCAACCGAATAATGCTCGTCTCCAATGATCCTAGGATCGAGAATCCTTGACGTTGACGACAAAGGATCTACAGCCGGATAGAGTCCTTGCGCTGCAATTGAACGCGACAGTTCGGTAGTGGCATCAAGATGCGCAAAGGTGGTTGCAGGCGCTGGATCTGTGTAATCGTCTGCAGGCACGTAAATTGCCTGAACGGATGTGATCGATCCGCTTTTCGTGGATGTAATCCGTTCCTGAAGTTCTCCCATCTCAGTTAGTAGCGTGGGTTGGTATCCGACCGCAGAGGGCATCCTGCCTAACAGTGCTGATACTTCGGAACCGGCTTGGGTAAAGCGAAAAATATTATCGATAAAAAGCAGCACATCTTTCTTTTCGGCATCGCGAAAATACTCGGCAACGGTCAAAGCGCTCAACGCAACTCGTAGGCGTGCTCCTGGCGGCTCCGTCATTTGACCATACACCAGTGCGGCCCGAGATTTGGCCGGATCACTGGTGTCAACGACCCCGCTTTCCTGCATCTCAAGCCATAAGTCGTTCCCCTCACGGGTGCGCTCCCCAACACCGCCAAAGACAGACACGCCACCATGTTTAAGCGCAATATTGTTAATCAGCTCCTGAATGATTACTGTCTTTCCAACGCCCGCGCCACCAAACAGACCGATCTTGCCGCCTCTCAGATAAGGTTCCAGTAGATCGATTACTTTAATGCCGGTTTCAAACATCTCCAGTTCAGTCGACTGCTCTTCCAAAGAAGGCGCTGGCCGGTGGATCGGCCACCGCTCTTCTGTCTCAACCGGCCGATCTGGAAAGTCCACTGGGTCACCCAGCACGTTCAGTACGCGCCCGAGCGTATTCGGACCGACTGGCACGGAGATTGGGGCACCCGTATCAACGGCCTGCATGCCACGTTGCATTCCGTCGGTAGCCGTCATGGCGACAGCTCGAACACGACTTTCTCCCAAGTGCTGTTCAACCTCAGCGATTACATCGATCTTGGATTCTTCGCTGCCTCCGGTGATCCTCAACGCGTTGTAGATAGCGGGTAAATGGCCGCCATCAAATTCCACGTCAACAACTGGACCAATGACGCTGACAATCTTTCCAACCTGTGTATCTGCTGCCATTTCCTCAAAGTCTCCGATCGCCAGCAGTCAAAATGAACTTGGGAGCTCGTTCCATTTTGATATACCGATGGCCGCTGGTGCTCTTTTGGTTCCTTAGTTATACCTTCCGCTCAAAGCGATTGTGCTCCCGACACCACTTCGATTAGTTCACGGGTGATCGTTGCCTGCCGAACCTTGTTCATGTGAAGTGTCAGTGAATCGATCATTTCTCCTGCATTTCGAGTAGCGGCATCCATTGCGGTCATTCGCGCAGCATGCTCGGCGGCGGCAGACTCCAGCAGGGCTCGAAAAATCTGAACCTCTACGTGTCGAGGTAACAGGGCTTGGAAGAGTTGATCAGCACTTGGTTCAAACAAGTACTCTGCCAACACTTCTGTCTCATCTTCGCTGGGTGTTAGCCGTGGAATCGGGAGAAGTTGTTCAACGACTACATCCTGTTGAATGACACTCTTAAACTCGTTATATAAAAGTTGTACACTGGAAACTTGGTTGCTTGTGAACTGTTGTATTGCCATTTCGGCAACCGCCTGGGCGTGACTGTAGCGTAAATCGTTGAAGATGTTGATTTCCTCATACCGAAGGTCGATCTTGCGCCGCCGGAAAAAGTCACGGCCTTTTCGTCCGACCAGAGCCAAAGCTACCCCGTTATCCGCATCTTCCAAATAGGAAGTCGCCCTGCGCAGCAACGCCGAGTTGAAACCGCCACAAAGTCCCTTGTCAGCCGTAATAACGACCAGAAGTGCAGGTGCAGATGACTCTGGATCAGGCGGCGTAAGTAGTGGATGCGAAACTACGTCAATTCCAGCTGATAGACCTTGCAAAACGCGCTGCATTTCTCGGGCAAATGGCCGTGCCCCCATTATGCGTTCTTGAGCCCTTCGGAGTTTTGAGGCCGAGACGGTTTTCATAGCCTTGGTGATTTGCTCGGTGTTCTTGACGGCACGAATCCGCCGCCGGAGGTCAATAAGCGAAGGCATAACGTTTAAGCAGCAGCTCCTTTACGAGCTTCGACGAATTGTGTAGTGAATTCTTCGACAGCTTCCGTGACCGCTGTTTTGAGGTCATCGTCCATCTTTTTCTGCTCGTTTAGCGTTTCGATGATGACAGAGTGACGGACCTCAAAGAATTCGTAAAGCTGTTGTTCGTAGTCAGACACATCCGATTCCTCGATGTTATCGAGATACCCATTGGCACCGGCAAAAAGAATGAGCACTTGACGCTCCACTGACAAGGGTTGATATTGTGGCTGCTTGAGGATTTCAACCAATCTCCGTCCTCTATTGAGCTGGTTTTGAGTGGCCTTGTCGAGGTCGCTACCGAACTGAGCAAACGCTTCCAACTCACGGAATTGCGCAAGGTCTATCCGTAGCGTTCCAGCCACTTGTCTCATCGCGCGCACCTGTGCAGACCCTCCGACCCTTGACACCGAATTACCGACGTCGATGGCTGGTCTGATGCCTTGGTGAAACAAGTCGCTTTGGAGAAAGATTTGTCCATCAGTAATCGAAATGACGTTCGTCGGAATATAGGCCGACAGGTCACCTGCCTGCGTTTCAATGATAGGGAGTGCCGTCAGTGACCCGCCCCCTTGCTCCGCGTTCAGCTTTGCCGCTCGTTCAAGTAATCGCGAGTGAAGATAGAAAACATCCCCCGGATATGCTTCGCGCCCCGGCGGTCGACGCAGTAGCAACGAAATCTCACGATACGCCTGTGCGTGTTTTGAAAGATCGTCATAAATGCAGAGCGCGTGGCGTCCACTATCCCGAAAGTACTCCCCTATTGCACACGCCGAATAGGGGCTGATGTAGAGCTGTGGGGCTGGATCAGATGCTGCCGCTGCCACCACAATCGTGTATTCCATCGCACCATTCTCTTCCAACGTTCTGACTACCTGTGCAATTGTCGACTGCTTCTGCCCGATAGCGTTATAAACACATATGACGTCGAGACCTTTTTGATTGATGATCGCATCAACAGCAACGGCGGTCTTGCCGGTTTGCCGGTCGCCAATGATTAACTCCCTCTGGCCACGGCCGATGGGCACCATTGCATCAATCGCTTTAAGGCCCGTCTGAAGAGGCTCCTTGACTGGCTGTCGGTCCACAACCCCTGGCGCAATCTTTTCAATGGGTGCAGTTTCACTCGTTGCGATTGGACCCTTTCCATCGATTGGCTGACCCAACGCATCCACGACACGGCCGAGCATCTGTTCGCCAACCGGAACTGAGATAATGCGACCCGTCCGTTTCACCGTGTCGCCTTCCTTGATTTCCGTCGTCTCGCCCAACAGAACGGCTCCTACGCTCGATTCCTCTAAGTTGAGTGCGATTCCATAGACGCCATGCGGAAACTCGAGCATTTCAGTTGACATTGCTCCCTCAATACCATGAATCCGAGCGATTCCGTCACCCACTGATACGACCGTCCCAACTTCCGTGACATCCACATCGAGCGAATAGTCGCCTAGTTGATCCTTAATAATTTTAGAGATTTCGTCTGCTTTGATATCCATGAGAGTCGCAAATCTTAAGTTGTGAAATATAAGTAATTAGTTAATCGCTTAAATGATAAAGTCGAGGTCCGTCGCCACTTTAAACTTTACGTTTCTGTGCTCAAACGCTGCCGCAGGCGGCCGAGATGACCAGCGACGCTCCCGTCATACACGGTGCTCCCAATCTGCGTAACGATGCCACCTAACAGGGTGGTGTCGACATTGACATCCACCTCGACCTGTTTACCTGTCGCTTCTTCCAGCGCCTTCTTAATTGACGTGACGCTGGCTAGTTCCAGCTCCCATGCCGTCGTAACTCTGGCACGAACTATGTTCCGCAATTCCATGAGCTCGTCTTGATAGACCTCACTGATTTCTCGGATAAGGGAAAGTCGATCGCGCTCGGAAAGCAACACGAGCAAACGTTTCGTGACCGGAGCAAGATCGCCCAAACGCAAAAATAGCTCACTCACTAATGCTTTCTTCCGAGCTGCGGGAATACCCGGACTAGCAAAAACTTGATCGAGTTTCGGATAGGATGCGATCACTGTCACAACTCCCAAGAGATCCTGACCCACTACTTCCGGATCCGTATCCTTTTGGCTCACTTCAAGCAAGGCCCGTGCATACCGCTTTGCGGCGGCTCGATTCGTCATCATCTCCGATTTTGGTGACCCCACTCACCACCTATCACGAGGACCAAGGTATCTCGAGAGGGGATAACCAGATCACTGGGGTTGTTTGCGGCAGGGCAAACAGGAATTTATACCACTCGCGATAGAGAAGGGGCAAGCCTTGAAGTGCTCTCTTTCATCTTAATCACGAGGATTCCCCGCCACCTGAGAGCTCTTCGTACAAGCGTTGGAGTTCCTCTTCTGAAGCAAACTGGATTTCAATCCGCCCGCCACGCCTCGACCGAACTATATTCACGCGTGTTCCCAGCTTGAGGCGTAAGTTTTTTTCCGCCTCTCTAATGTGGACATCTTTCTCCAGCGTCCGGTCCGTCGTCGTCTTCGGAGCTAACATCTTTTTTACCAGCGCCTCGGTTTCTCGAACCGATAGGTCGCGTGATCGAACGTCTCGGGCAAATCGCCGCTGCGTCGACGAATCAGGCAATCCAATCAGGGCACGAGCATGGCCCATACTCAGTCGCCCTCCGGCGACTTCGGCCTGGACCTCTGACGGTAATGTCAGTAGTCGCTGGTAATTGGCGACGGTGGCTCGGTCCTTTCCCACCGCTTGGGCGACCTCTTCCTGGGTGCGGTTAAATTGTTCAGTCAGTTTCTGATAGGCTCGTGCTTCCTCAATAGGATTCAGGTTTTCTCGCTGAATATTTTCTATCAGAGCAAGTTCTAAACGTTTATCAGCCGGTACGTTTCTTATGTTTACCGGCACCCGCATGAGCCCGGCTCGCTGGGCTGCACGCCATCGGCGTTCACCCGCAACAATCTCGTACCCGCCGCCAGAAACTGGCCGGACCAAAATCGGTTGTATGACTCCGCTGGCCTTAATGGAACGAGCAAGTTCATCAAGACGCGCCTCATCCATCTCGGTCCGCGGCTGGTCCGCATTCGGCCGAAGGAGGTCAAGGTCAACCTCGGTGGGATGGTCCTCTGAGTCAGGGTGCGGCACTGGCACACTATCTGGAATCAGAGCGCTTAACCCACGTCCAAGCGCTGGGCGTTTTTCAGGCATCATAATTTCCCGTGGTAGCGTCTGGTGAACTCGAATCTCCTGCCGAGTCCATGTGTAATATCTCTCGAGCCAAAGCCACATATGCCTCGGCACCCTTGGACCGCACGTCGTACAGAATCGCTGGCAACCCATGACTTGGAGCTTCGCCAAGACGGATATTCCGTGGAATCGTCGTCTCAAACACGCGATCCTGGAAAAAAGCTCGTACCTCCCGAGCCACTTGCCGGCCCAGATTTGTTCGGTTGTCGGCCATCGTCAACAACACTCCAGCAACGCCCAGTTTCGAATTAAGCGAACCGCGAACACGCTCAAGAGTCGCCATCAATTCCGCTACACCCTCAAGAGCAAAGTACTCGCACGTGAGGGGAATCAAAACTTCGTCAGCCGCCGTTAAGGCATTGAGTGTCAACAAGCCCAGCGAAGGTGGCGTGTCGATAAATACGAAATCAAACTTCGCCCGCGCCTGTTCAAGAAGTGGCCGGAGTCTGAACTCTCGCTCAGAGAGATTAATCAACTCAACCTCTGCGCCAGTCAGGTTACGGTCAGCCGGGATAAGGGAAAGGCCACTCACGGCGGTCGGCATCACGAAACTATCCAAACTCGGCGAAGTGTCAGACGTGAGAGCGTGATAAACAGTCCGTCCCGACACTGCCTCATTCTTAAGTCCCACCCCGCTCGTGAGATTCGCCTGGGGATCAAGATCCACGAGCAAGACCGATTGATCAGCCAACGCTAGAGAGGCCGCAAGATTAATCGCAGTCGTCGTCTTTCCAACACCGCCTTTTTGGTTTGCGACCGCAACGATTCTTTTCATGGGCTAAACCGAAGAATCATTAATTCACTCCGACAACTCAAACTAATTAAGTCTAATGACCTATAATTATTATGTCGTTCAATCTAATGTATTGCTTTCATTTATTTTACATCTGACAGCTTATCCGGTCAAGATGTTCCACGTGGAACGTTCATAACTCCAACGCAAAGTAGTGGCCAGCCTTCTGCGTCAGATTTAGGATATTTCAGCGCCTGGATGGCTTTGGTTGCCAATCTCTCTGCGGAGATCGTGTAGTTTTTCCGCGCGCTCTTTCTTCAACTTTTCCTCGAAATCATCGAAGGCTTGCACGAATAGATGAGAGTAATTAATTCCTGCCACATTCTATCTCCTTTCAGAAACAGTTATCTTTCACAGTTACGGCCTGTTGCTATTTCTCCGTTTGACATCTCTACCTTAGCCCCAGCCAATAAATATTACCGTCGTTCCGTCGAGCGCTAGTAAGCCTAGTAGAACATTAATACCATCTACAAAGATCCACGACCTGGACCGAAGTGACAGGTTTGATCTCGTTGTCGTGACGGTTCGTCAACCGCGCGACAGCAAGCGGTTAAACTTTGACTGGGATTAGCGCCGAGGAAGGGCGAAGCAGCGATCAATCCGAATTTCAGTTCTCATCAAGTTTCCTTTTCGGCGTGAAGAACATCGCTGTGGTTCCGCCGATCGGGAGCAGCTCTGGCATTTCTCGACATCATCCCGCCCATTTCCACGGTTAGCGCGTAGCTATTTAATTTCCTTCCGAAACAACTCGAGATCCTGTCCATTTTCTGAAGTAGGCATATCTGTCCTCCCGTCATTTTTCGATCGGAGTAGATCACTTCGAGTGAATAACTCGCGAATGGTCGCGAATGCCATGGGTATACCAGCTCGCTGCGCCACCTTTTCTTCCCAGAAGATAGAAACTGAGCAAAGGTTGGCGGCCGGGTCGCCAAGCCAAATCTCTACCCCGCACTCTCCATTACTCACAGATACCGAGAGCAGCCGCAAGAAACTATTATATATATTACAAATAAAAAAATAAATTTAATTTATGTTTGTGTGGGGGTTCGTCCAAAAAACCACGGCCGCTCTCGACCAATTCATCAACGTGGAACCCGTCGCCAGAACGATCAGCGCGCGTTCGCTTTATATTTGCTTATCTTAAAAACTTCCCTTTTCCAGCACGACCAATTCGCTGCTCAGCGCACCAACCAATGCATGCCTACTCCTCACCATCAGCGGTGGCTCTACACCGGGTACCACTTCATCCTTCGCAGAACTCCTACGAAACAAGCCCAACAGACCTCGTGGTTTTACAAACGCTTGCAGGTTGCGAAGTGAAGCAGGACTCATTCGAACCGCCCGCACTGTCAATATGTCGTGGGCCTCGTGTAATTCAGGGCGAGACAACAACCCTTCGTATCTGTCCGTCTCAACTTCAACATTTGAGATTTCAAGATGGCGACATGCCTCGCGGAGAAAAGCCGCCTTTCGGACCTTTGATTCCACCATCCGAACAAACAACCCCGGAGAAACCAGCTTCAACGGAATTGCCGGCGACCCCCCACCCGAACCGATATCTATCGCCGTTCCCTTTTCCGGTAGGTGTTTAGCCGCCACCAACGGCTCAATAATCAATCTGTCAAGACCACGGTCCTTGTCGTCAAGCCCGGTCAAATTGATACGCGCGTTCCACTTCCGCAAAAGTTCTACGTATTCACTGAGCCTAAGAACAATTTCGCCGGGCAACTTGAGTCCGGCTCGCTCCGCAAGTCTCTCAATTCGATCCCTAATAACAGTGATACTTTTTGTCATACTGAAGACTAGTTCTCTCGATCACGCGGATTTTCTTCTTTGCCGACCAAGATAACTCCCAATCACTGCCACAGCAGCCGGCGTCACGCCTGGCACGCGTAGAGCGTGACCCAGTGTTCTTGGTCGAATCTCCGAAAGCCGTTCGACCACTTCGTTGGAAAGACCAGGGATACCAGAATAGGCAAAGTCGTCTGGGATTGACCGGGTCTCCTGTCGTCGGCTCCGTTCCACCGTTGCCTGTTGGCGCTCGAGGTAACCAGCGTATTTAAATTCGGTCTCAATTGTTGCAAAGTCGATCCCCGATTGACTGCCGTTGGACTCCAAAGTGAGTTCTTGCTGATCAACAAGGGTTTGGAGTCGAAGTTCCGGTCGTCGTAAAGCCTGATCGGCTCGCACACGCTTACCTCCACTCACAGTGACAACAGTTTTCCTGACGGTCGCCATGTTGCGTCTAAATCGCGCTTGACGATCCCTAAACCGTAACCACCTGTCGTCATCAACAAGCCCTTCAACACGTCCAATTTCCGTCAGTCGCAAGTCAGCATTGTCAATCCGAAGAAGTAGTCTGTGCTCAGCGCGCGACGTGAACATGCGATATGGTTCAAGACATCCTTTTGTTGTCAAATCATCAGCGAGAATACCGATATAGGCCTGAGCTCGCCCTAAAACAATCGGTGCACGCCTGCGGACCAAACATGATGCATTGATGCCCGAAAGAATTCCTTGGGCGGCCGCCTCTTCATAGCCTGATGTGCCGTTGATCTGGCCGGCGAGGAACAGGCCGCCAATTTTTTTGGTTTCGAGTGTAGGGT
>CAYFER010000029.1:0-26627 GCA_964342185.1 uncultured Vicinamibacteraceae bacterium
AACGTCTTGGCGAAACCAACGAATCCCAACCGTTGCAGCTTGGGCCAACTCCTGCTCGAGGGCCAGTTCAACATGCTGAGCAGTTTCTGCATTCAGCGACTCGGTGGAAGATAGCAACGCAAACGTTCGGTCGGGTGGTAACCACACCCCATCGGACGGAGGCAAAAACTCTTCTGCCCCTGGAACAAGTGCATTCCGACCAACCTCTACACGCGCCCGGGTTCCATCAATGGGTTCTACAGTAACCACAGCATTTGGACTCAACACCGGTGCTGCGGGTAGATAGTCGTATCGAGCTACGTTGGTGCCATAGTCGAGCGCCAAATTAGGAATCACCTGCCAAGTGCCTTGAATACTGAGGCTCCCGACCGCCCGACTGGCATCCAAACTGTCTCTCTTCTCACGCAAGGCCGACCCCAGCGTCATCAATTCTTCTTTGATCAACGTGTGAAAATGTTGGCGGCTGTACGAGACGCCCATAGCCAAGGTGTGCGTCTCGCTTGGTTCTGCGACATAGCTTCCCGCCAACGCCCACGACCCGGCGCCCCCTGTCCTCATCGCACCACGAAATTTCCAGCGATTGCCTTGATCAACACCGCCTAAGGAGGCATGAGCAATTTGACCTGGAAGAATACTCTTGGACCAGAGCTCCGACGACGACTGCAGTTCGGCGCGTGTAAGTAGATGGAGTTGACCGGAAACTGGAAATGTATTGGTCAAGGCACTCGTCGTCTGGTCTGCTGCCAAAAAAGGGGTTATCAACACGAGGGTTTCGTCGACTTTGTCGTCAGTTCGAAGCAAATTAAGACCAGAATCTTTTAGAACACTCCTCCGAGCTCGACGTAACCTCCAGGCTTTTTCAGAATCGTCGTGCGGAGAGATATCACCAACGTTGGGTTCCCCTGTCCCTGTCTCCGTTTCTATTTTCGTCTCAAGCTGAAAATCCTCAACCCTTTGTGATTGTTCGTAGTCTTCGTGCAATTCGGCCAAACTTCCATTCACTCCAAATCCGGCAGTGAGCAATTCCGGTGATAGAGAAGCAACCGACTCGTAATGCAGCGTGATCGAATGAACCGTCGAAAGACCTGGTTTCACTTCAACCAAAGAACGTTGCTTGATATTTTGACCGGCCGAATGGGTCCTCAACAAATATTGCCCCGATCTGAGCGAACGGAACTCGAAGCGACCATTGGAATCACACACAGCCACGGAAACACCACCCTGGCCGGTCGCAGAAACAATCGTGCCTTCGATCGGAACCCCAGCAGTGTCAGTAACGACACCTAATAAACGACCTGAATCAAAAGAAGAACTTGCAGGGACTTGACTACCTGCAGGTTCATCGTCTGCAAACACGATGATTGCCGGCGACAAGATAAGCTGACAGAGAGCGACTGACAGAACTGTCGAGATAAAACGATCCACTAACACACCACCAAGATTTATCCCCTACATCAGCACTAGGTGATCACTCATTGACACTAAAGACGAAGTCCTGAGCCAAAGTCTGTTCATTAGCGTTGTCCGTAACCTTAATCTCAAGACGATACTCACTTGCCGGAAAGCCGGCTAGAGGGATCGACACTTGGGAAGGAATTCCACCGTTCACCGCATCAAATCCAGCCGGCAGCGTCTGCGCGTTAAATTCCTGCGGCGCTGTCCGATTAAAAAACGATTCTCCCGCGGCGTTGACCGTATAGAAGTCAAACCCAACGGTAACATTTACCTGGTCTCCATCCAGCTGCGAGTTATAGACAAAGAACAGCAATGTTAGAGCATCTTCTGCTTGAAGATAATCTCGATCTCGCTTCGGCACGAATTGAGTGGTGTTGAACGTATACGGCTGGGTGCGTTGTTCTTCCGGGGACAACGGTTGGCCTAGATCTGCAAAGTCTGCCGCCGCAATAATCGAACTGGTCGCCATCTCTCCGTTCCAATAATCCGGAACCTCAATCTGTTCTACTGAAACAATGATTGCCGACTCGGAAAGATCACCTCGATCGCCGTCCTCACCGACACTGTCACGAACCACGATATAAGCATCATAAGTGCCAGCCGGTGCCTGGAACGCGCGGTCAAAACTGAGTAGTTCGTCATCGTCCGACTGAACGTCAGAAACAGAAATAAAAAACACGTCTTCAAATACTCGACTTTCAAACAACTCCTCTGCGATATTTGGATCGGTCGCCGCAGCAGCGGAAGAATTCGACGACCGAGGTCCCGCAGGGGCAGCGGCCACGGGTCGGGTTGCAGGGTCCGTATGGGGCACGACCAGCAAATACGTCAAGAACTCAGACATACTCAACGCTGATGCGTTCAGCTGAAGCGTAAACGGCACGAAAATAAGGCCTGCCCCCGTATCTTCGTCCGTACCACCTTTCAGAAAATCCACCGAGATCTCAAAGGCGTTATCAGCAGGAACTTCACTTCGATAGACTGAAGTCACCCGCTCCATGAGCGGCCTTAATTCTTCCTGTTGCCAATCCTCAAGCCCCTGACCAAAAACTGTATTCGGATTAGTAATTACCAACAACGAAATGACACATGTGGTCTCGACAATGCGTCGGAGGAGCAGTCTGTTCATGAGGAATTGTCTCCTAATAGGGGGGAGTTCACTGTAAGGGTATCCCCGGCTAATAGTGTTTATGTTCTGTTTGACGTGAAGTAGCCTTCCGGCGCTTGACACTCCACTGTCACGAAACTAGGTCTACGGTTCAAAGGGGAATCATAGGCCACAGAAACGGTCAAGTCAAACCAGAAAGACGGCCTCAAATCATTGTCAAAAAAGGCTTTATATGTAGGACGGCAATTCTCGTCCCAGTTCGGACATGGTATCATCACCGCTCCTCTCACTATCATTAATGGCAAACCGTCGACCACCGCTCGTTCTGATCGTTCTTGATGGTTGGGGCCTACGCGAAGATCGCGACCAAAACGCAATTGCTCTAGCGAGAACGCCGAACTTTCAAGGACTACTTGACCAATACCCTCACGCCTCGCTCGTCACAGCTGGCGAAGCCGTAGGGCTTCCAAAAGGGCAAATGGGGAACTCCGAAGTCGGTCATATGAACTTGGGCGCTGGTCGCGTCGTGTATCAGGACCTTTCCAGAATCGACAATAGTATTAGCGCTGGAGATTTTTTCTCGATCCCGCCATTCGTCGCCGCGCTAGACACTGCCCGAAACCGGCGAAAGGCCCTTCATATAGTGGGACTTGTCTCGGATGGAGGTGTCCACAGTCACCTACGGCACCTTAAAGCGTTACTTCGAATGGCCGATCAGAGACGCATCCAGAAAGTTTTTTTGCATGCTCTCATGGATGGTCGGGATACCGCTCCCACTAGCGGACTAGATTTCATCGCTGACATCGAACAAATAATGAGCAGTCGTGGTATTGGACAGGTCGCTAGTGTCTGCGGCCGATACTATGCGATGGACCGTGATCGCCGCTGGGAACGTACTCAACGAGCTTATGATGCAATTGCATTGGGAAAGGGAATAGCCTCCTCGAGTGCAGTCGATTTGATCAAAACCTCTTACAAATCTGGAATCACCGATGAATTTATTGAACCGAGCGTCGTCGTGGACGCCGACAATCAACCTGTTGGCATTTTACGGGAAGGTGACTCGGTGGTGTTCTTCAACTTCCGAGCAGACCGAGCTCGGCAACTTACCCAAGCACTCGCCTTTGGCGACGAGTTCACTGGTTTCAAAAGGCCTGCACACCCTCAACTCAACATCACGACACTAACGGAATACGACGCGACATACAATCTTCCGGTAGCTTTCGCGCCACAAGTGTTCTCATCGAATCTAGCCGACGTACTTTCCGAGAATGAACTAAGTAATCTCCGTCTGGCTGAGACGGAAAAATATGCTCACGTTACCTACTTTTTTAACTCTGGCGAAGAGCGTCCATATGGTGGCGAAGAGCGCCTGTTGGTTCCGTCGGCAAAGGTCCCAACCTATGACCTTAAGCCAGAAATGAGTGCCCCAGCAATCACTGACCAACTCGTAGCGAGTCTAACAAAGGGGCAATACGACGTGATTATCTGCAACTTTGCCAACGCCGACATGGTTGGACACACTGGCAATTTGGAGGCGACCGTCACAGCTGTCTCTACGCTTGATCTGTGCCTTGCTCGAATCATTTTGGCGGTCGAGAGAGTAGGTGGAACCGCTGTTGTTACAGCCGACCACGGAAACGCTGAACTGATGTGGAATGCAGAGCGGAACGGTCCCCATACTGCCCACACTACCAACCCAGTTCCGCTGCTTTTGATTAACCGAGACATTCGGGGACGTGGTTACAATCTGCGAGACGGTTCACTACGAGACGTAGCTCCCACGATGCTCGGAATTTTGGGTATACAGCAACCGACCCAAATGACAGGTAGCGATTTACGAACATGGATTGGGACCGAGAGTTCTCCCGACCTAAATACGTGACAAGTCGACTCGGATGACCGCCTATTCAACCTTCTGATTCATCTCGTCAGCCGCTATTCGCAGCGATCTGAGAAACCTTCGATCATTTGCCGTGATGTCGACGGCCTGGTCCGGTGTCGTCATCTCCTGCGGGGCCGTCACCTTTGTCAAAGCCTCGGACCCTTCATGACTAGCGAACCCAATCACAGCTTCCAGAGAGATTTTCATTTCATAACCGGCAGCCCGAGCCTTTTCACGACACTCCTCAACACGAGGATCCGTAGAAACATTTGCACCAATAGCGTCAGCTAACTCACGAGCAAGCCGATGTACGACGTCGTCCATTCTTCGACCCTCCTGAACGCCGCCGGGCAGGGAACCGGGGCAGGCCCTCTTCTGAACCGAAAAACTCAGGGCTGAGATTCATTCGGCTAAAAGGGGAAAGTGGATTTACCATGAGTAAACAAAACAATGTGCCAAAAGTCGTGAAATTGTAGCACTCGTGAAAAAAGTGTCAAGGAAAAACCACACTATATCGTGTTGTCATCTTTATAGACGCAATATAGTGTATCAACTTTAGATCAATAGACCGTTCTCATTTGCTAGGTGCGATAGTAGGTTTAAAGCTTTTATAGTGGAGCATTTTGCCATATCTCTACTAAAATCTGGTCGGATGTCAACACCCAGTCAATCGGCCGCTGGCTTATCTGATTTAGAACCACAACTCGGGTCCCCTGGTAGCTTCCCCTATACCAGAGGCATCTATTCTTCTATGTATAGAGGCCGACACTGGACTATGCGCCAGTACGCTGGATTTGGCACTGCAGAAGAGTCCAACCAAAGGTTTCGCTATCTACTTCAGCAAGGAGTAAGCGGACTAAGCGTCGCATTTGACCTGCCTACGCAAATTGGTTTCGACTCAGATGCTCCAGAAGCAGCTGGGGAGACAGGCCGTGTTGGAGTAGCTATCGATTCAATCGATGACATGTCGACGCTGTTTGAAGACATTCCGCTTGATCGTGTCTCGACCTCGATGACGATCAATTCAACCGCAATAATTCTCTTGGCTCTCTACATCGCAGTAGCCCGCCGACAAGGTGTGTCAACCCAAAAACTAGCGGGAACTCTGCAGAATGACATCCTCAAGGAATATGTCGCTCGAGGTACCTACATCTACCCACCGCGCCAGTCCTTAAGACTCGTTTCCGACATTTGTACCTACTGCGACGCCGAATTACCAAAATGGCATCCAATCTCGGTTAGCGGCTACCACATTCGCGAAGCCGGCTCGACGGCGGCACAGGAAGTCGCGTTCACATTTGCCCATGCCATTGCCTATGTCGAAACTGTGGTCGCAGCAGGACTAGAAGCAGCAGCATTCGGCCGTCGATTGTCGTTTTTCTTTAATGCTCATAGCGACTTTCTACAGGAAATCGCAAAATTTCGAGCGGCACGACGCCTCTGGGCGCGCATTATGCGAGACCGGTTTAATGTGAGTGATCCGAAAGCCCAACAACTTCGTTTTCATACTCAAACCGCCGGCAGCACACTGACCGCGCAACAGCCCGACAACAACATCGTCCGGGTCGCTCTGCAGGCGTTGTCTGCGATACTCGGTGGGACTCAGTCTCTCCACTGTAACGGCTGGGATGAAGCACTAGGTTTACCAACTAAGACCGCCGCTCAAATTGCTCTACGTACCCAACAAATCATAGCCTCAGAAACTGGCGTGACTAACACGGTTGACCCGGTGGGTGGTGCGTGGGCTATTGAAAGCCTGACAAACGTTATCGAAGATGAAGCGGTCACCTTACTGAGTCAAATCGATCAACATGGTGGTGCTCTTGGTGCTCTCGAACACGGATTCATCCAAGATCAGATTCAAGAATCAGCATATCGTGCCCAAAAAGCAATTGACGAAGGTACCTCAGTGGTGGTGGGAGTTAATCGATTCACCGACACTGAGACACCTACTGTGGATGCGTGGCGAATTGATCCGACGGTTGAGACAAAACAGGTCGAGAAGATTAGAGCTGTACGTCGCTCCAGAGATGAAGGCTCATGTCAACGAGCACTTGAAGAAGTACATCTGGCGGCGTGTGGAACTGCCAATCTCATTCCTCCGGTTATAACCGCAGTCGAAGCGCATGCGACCGTAGGGGAAATTTCTGGCGTCCTTCGAAAGGTGTTTGGTGAGTATCGGGAATCAGAATAGAACTAGCAATAAAAATTAGATGTACCTTAACCCACCGGAGGGCTGAACCGGGTCAACCGCTGTACCAATTTCACTTCTCTGGTCACTGCCAACCTTTCCATCTTTGATTTTAATCACACGCTTCGCGTGAGCCGCCACCTCAACTTCATGGGTGATAAGTAAGATTGTGTTTCCTTGATCATGTAGCCGTTCAAAAAGGCCAATAATCTCCTTTCCCGTCTTCGAATCTAAGTTTCCAGTCGGTTCATCAGCCAGGAGAATTGACGGTCGATTCACTAGAGCCCTAGCAATCGCGACGCGCTGGCGTTGCCCTCCAGACAATTCATTCGGCCGATGATTCATACGATTACCTAGCTCGACCAGATTTAATGCTCTCCGTGCCCGCTCGGAACGTTCCTTTGGTTCTAAACCAGCATATATGAGTGGAAGTTCTACATTGTGTAGGGCTGTAGCCCGAGGTAAAAGGTTGAAGGTTTGGAACACAAACCCAATTTCTTCGTTCCTGATCCGAGCAAGCTCATCGTCGTTCATGCTGCCGACGTCTTTCTCGTTAAGCAAATAATTGCCGCGGGTCGGAGTATCAAGGCATCCAATCAGGTTCATTAATGTCGATTTTCCTGAACCTGACGGACCAATAATTGCAACGTACTCTCCTTGCTCAATTTCGATAGACACACCACTGAGTGCGTGCACTTCTTCCGTGCCCATTCGATAGGTTTTCCACAGATTGTCGGTCTCGATAAGCGACATGGTTTTCAGAACCTGAAGACGAAACGTTCAAACGTTAAACTGACCCAACAAAAATCGCCAAACACGCTCCTGGCGGGACACACAAACATCTGTCGCCATCCAAATCGACTTTACTCCCACCCATACTAATCGTTCAACATTCATGGTTAGTCGTTCGGGACAGTCAATTGCGTGTAGATGGAACGAACAATTCTAAAAGGGTAACAGGCTCATTCGTCTCAGTCGTAGTACTCTAGACCCAAGTGAGTAATAAGCTCTTCACCACGTAAGAAGCGCAGGGTGTTCTTCAATTTCATTAACTGGATAAAAAGATCGTGCTCTGGGTAGAGATTTGGAGCATGGATCGGACTTTTAAAATAGAAAGATAGCCACTCCTGCACCCCACTCAAACCGGCTCGCTTAGCTAAATCCAAAAACATCACTAAATCGAGCACAATTGGCGCGGCAAGAATGCTGTCACGGCATAAGAAGTTAATCTTCAACTGCATTGGGTAGTCAAGCCAACCAACCAAGTCAATGTTGTCCCAGCCTTCCTTGTTGTCGCCACGGGGCGGGTAGTAGTTGATCCGAACAACATGGTGCAGGTCGTCATATAAAGTTGGGTAAAGATTCGGCTGTAGAATGTAATCTAAAACTGATTTCTTACTTTCTTCCTTTGTCCTGAACGACTCAGGGTCGTCAAGGACTTCGCCGTCTCGATTCCCAAGAATATTTGTTGAGTACCACCCTTCGACACCGAGCAACCTAGCCTTTAAGCCAGGCGCTATGATCGTTTTCATTAGTGTCTGACCCGTTTTTAGGTCTTTACCAGCCAACGGAGACTCAGTCTGCGCGGCCAATTCCATCAATGCTGGAATGTCGGCACTCAAATTCGGGGCAGCGTTAGCATAAGGTAGACCTTCTTTGATCGCTGCATACGCGTAGATCATGCTCGAAGGTATCGCTGGATCCGAAGCCTCAAGCCCGGCCTCAAACGCGGCCAAGGATTGATGCACCGGTTGCGATTCCATAAAAACTTCGGTGCTCGCGCACCAAATCATAACCATTCGGTCAAGTTGTTTGTCGACCTTGAATTGCCGGATGTCGGCAGTAAGTTGGTCGGCCAATTCCCGCTTATTGGCACCACTCTTGACGTTGGGACCCATCAAACGTTTGACATACTGCTGGTCGAAGACCGCAGGCCAAGGACGGATCGCCTCCAGTTCAGGACGGAGTTCTTCAAGCAGAGACGGGTCGAGAACTCCAGCCGTTTTAGCAGCCTCGTAGCAGTTCTCATCAAAAATGTCCCATCCACCAAAGACGAGGTCGTCTAGTGCTGCCAGTTCAATAAAATCCTTGATCAATGGGGTTCGGCTATCTGTGCGTTTGCCTAGTCGAATCGTACCAATTTGACTGAGAGCCCCGGTCGCCGAGGCACGACCCTTACGAATAGCATGTACTCCGGCTATAAATGTGGTGCTAACGGCTCCCAAACCGACTAGAAGCACACCAAGGCGACCTTTAGGCAAAACTATTTCATTCGGGATTTTCACGAGGGAAGACTATAACATGTAGGTTTTACTAGCTCGTAATACAAGCTACTCTTAGCCGTAATGCCTTTATTCAAACTCAGAAAAACTCAAGGCCCTAGGGCTCTTGAGTTAGCCATGGCAGGTCTTAAACTTGGGAAACATGTGCTACAAGTCCGCGGCCAAGACACCGGGCTGATTGCCGATCTAGCGAAGATTGTCGGTCTCAGTGGCCAAGCATGTGCAGTGGCAGAAACCGAACATGCGGAAAAACTATTTGAAAAATCAGCCGTCGGGGCCGGTGTTTCGGTTGAGGTCAAGGTGGCTCCTGTTTCTAGTCTTCCATACGAGGATAATTATTTCGATCTTGTCGTCATAAAACACGTTCTTGGCGAACTAACCCAGAATGAGCGTGTCCAGTGTCTTCAGGAAACTCTTCGTGTAGCCCGAGTTGGAGGCCGCTGCCTCGTGATCGATCCCGAGGCTCGCGGTGGTCTCGGGGCAATTTTTTCACGGCAGTCCGTGGACCCACGCTATCTAGGTGGCGGCGCTCCACAGGCGCTTAAGCACGAGGGGTTTCGTGCCGTACGTATTCTCGGCGAAAGCGAAGGTTTGAAATTCACCGAAGGCACGAAGGTCGATAGTTCCTAGGGTGCAATACCCCCTTCCCGGACTGGCCGTCCAAACACCGGTGATACGACCCAGCGCCCTATGACTCCAAACACCCCAAAACGGATATTCCTAATCGATGGCAGTTCCCAAATGTATCGGGCCTATCACGCTATTAGGGATTTGACGGGACCTGACGGCCGACCGACAAACGCTGTCTACGGTTTTGTCACGATGCTTCGCAAACTCATCACCGATCACAAGCCAGATTTTCTTGCGGCTGCATTTGATCTTGCAGGGCCAACATTCCGCTCCGAACTGGCCGACGACTACAAAGCCAACCGAACTCCTATGCCTTCGGACTTAGCCGAACAAGTTCCGCTGGTACACGAGGTCTGCGAAGCCCTCGGCGTCCCGGTGCTAACGTCAGAAAAGTACGAGGCCGATGATGTGATAGGAACTCTCGCCTTGCAAGCAGTCGCCCAAGGACTCGAAGTCGTGATTGTTACCAGTGACAAAGATTTCTTTCAACTTGTGAATAGTTCGATTCAGATCTTTGACCCTCGTAAAACAGGAACGTGGTTTGATGCCGAGGCCGTGAAGAAAAAGATGGGAGTCAAACCATCTCAAGTGGTCGATGTTCTCTCACTAATGGGTGACGCGGTCGACAATGTTAAGGGAGTTCCAGGCATAGGAAAAAAAGGGGCTCAGGACCTTATCGGGACCTATGGATCACTCGACAATCTGTTGTCTCATGCCACTGAGGTAGCTCAAAAACGTTACCGAACCGCACTCCTCGAAAGTGGCGAAGCAGCGCGCCACAGCAAGCTGCTCGTACAAATTCGCACTACCGTACCAGTTGCGTTCGAAGCTGACACTCTCCGGTATCAAGGTCCAGATTCGCATCAGTGCTTCGAACTTTTCTCGCGATTGGGATTCCGTACATTGGTAGCCGAACATGCACCAACCGTGAGTGCAATGGCCAAAAACTATGCGATCGTTCACACATCTACTGAACTCGATTCACTAATCAGCGACGTTTATTCAAGCGGGCAGTGCGGAATTAGTGTTATCACTGAACCGCAACATCCAAAAAGACCCAAGCTAGTTGGAATCACCCTGTCGAACGAGTCAGGCCAAGCTAGATACGTCCCTTTCGGACACAGAGCAATGGCTGACGTTACCGACCTCAACACCAAAACTGCGATAACAAAACTCGCGGCGATGCTTGAGGACGAATCGGTCCGAAAAGTTGGCCATAACCTGAAAACCGACTGTCTTGTTCTTGAACATCATGGACTCCAGCTTTCGGGTTTGGAAGTGGACACCATGTTAATTAGTTACGTGTTAGACGCCACGAGATCAACTCATGGACTAGAGGACTTGTCGTTAGATCAACTTGGATATCGCAGTATTAGTAAGGATGAACTTCTCGGGCGAGCGTCTAAGACTCTTAGCTTTGCGGACCTACCACCGGAAGCAATTCTTAACTACGCTGGTGAACGCTCTGACGCACCAATCCAGCTAGCCGAGCAGATGGGGCCTCAACTCAAACGCGACGGCCTCGAGACGGTCTATGCCGACTTAGAGCGCCCATTGATCCCTGTTCTCGTTGCCATCGAGCAGGCCGGCGTCGGCGTGAACACGACAATTCTTAAAACTTTGTCGGTGGAGGTTGGTCGTAAACTCGATGGCCTTCAACACACAATCCAAGAATTAGCTGGACTTGAGTTCAACATTAATTCACCCAAACAACTTTCTGACGTGTTGTTTAATCGGCTCAATCTCCCAACACTGAAACGAACCGGTAAAACAAAGGCGGCTTCAACCTCAGTCCAAGTGCTAGAAGAACTGGCCGTATTACACGAGTTGCCGCGGAAAGTTCTCGAATGGAGAAGTCTACAGAAATTGAAGGGCACTTATATTGACGCCCTGCCGCAATTGGTTAACCCAGACACAAGTCGCATTCATGCATCTTTCAATCAAGCTGTCACCGCCACAGGTCGCCTAAGCAGCAGCAACCCCAACCTTCAAAATATCCCGATTCGGTCGAAGTTGGGTCGTGAAATCCGACGAGCATTTGTGGCTGATCCAGGTATGGTTCTGATCTCGGCAGATTATTCTCAAATCGAACTACGGGTATTAGCTCACCTGTCAAACGATGAAACTCTGATCGACGCGTTTCGTCGAGGAGAAGACATCCACCAACAAACAGCTAACAGAGTTTTTGGCTCAAGCCACGGCTTAGATGCGCATGAACTCCGCCGACGGGCTAAGATTGTGAATTACGCCCTGCTGTACGGAAAGACTGCGTTCACCCTCGCCCGGGACATTGGTGTCAGCCCAATTTCAGCACAAGAATTTATCGATGCTTATTTTGAAGGGTTTCCCGCAGTGCGCGAATACATCACGGCCGTTGTGGACCAAGCTCGAGAAACAAAGGTTGCAACAACAATGTTTGGTCGGCGCCGTCTCATGCCGGAACTCTTAAGTTCAAACGGTCAAGTCCGGGCCGCAGCGGAGCGAGCAGCTATTAACATGCCAATTCAAGGAACCGCGGCCGATATTCTGAAAAAAGCGATGATCGACATTTATGAAGGGCTTCCATCTGGAGTCAAGATGATTTTGACGGTCCATGACGAACTTGTGTTCGAAGCTCCAGAAGCGAAATCACAGTCAGTTGCTAAATTCGTTCGAGAACGCATGGAAAGCGCCGCGTCTCTTGATGTTCCCCTAACTGTCGATCTCGGAATCGGTCACAACTGGACGGACGCCAAGGGATGACGCCGTCTACCGTATAATTCGCCTATTGGTTGAACCCCTCGTGATTCCGCACGCCGACCATCAAATTTCACTCGATCAAATTGATCCAGATGCGCTCAAAGTCCTGTCCAGACTTCACAAATTCAATCATCAAGCTTATTTAGTAGGCGGTGGAGTCCGCGACCTACTATTAGGTCGTATTCCGAAAGACTTCGACATTGGGACCTCTGCTCACCCTAGCGAAGTGAAAAGAATCTTTCGGAACTGCTGGATCATCGGTCGGCGGTTTCGACTGGCGCATATCAAGTTCGGTCAGAAAACAATTGAAGTTGCTACGTTCCGGCGAAAGGTCCCAAGCGAAACACCTTCGGAAGATCAACAATCCACGAAAAAGAGAAACCCTGGTACAGCTAACGGTCTGCTCAAACCAATTCGCCGGGATAACACCTTCGGAACGGCCGAAGAAGACGCATTTCGTCGGGATTTCACAATCAATGCACTCTTCTACGATATTTCCACGTTGAAGGTTATCGACTACGTGGGCGGACTAAAAGACCTTCGGAACGGAATCCTTCGCTCAATCGGGAACCCAAACGATCGCTTTATAGAAGACTCCGTAAGAATGTTGCGCGCGATCACTTTCATGGCGCGATTAGGATTCCAACTAGATCCCACTGTTCATCGTGCGATTAAACGACATCGGAACGAAATCGGTAAGGCTTCACCAGCACGCATGATCGAAGAACTCTATAAGATCTTAAGGAGTGGGTTCGCAACCCTGACGATGCGTTCACTGTCTGCTCACGGCCTTCTCTCACCGATCGCGCCTGAAATTGAACGTCGAAAAACTGGGTCACTGTGGCGATCGCTCGAAGCACTCGATCTGTATCGAAAGAACTCTGGCTTCGTAGCTGAAAATTTGACAAACCCAATCCTACTTGGGAGCTTGACCCAGCCAGTTCAGCCACTCGATCTAAGCCCTAGGCGCCGCGACGGCAAGCATCCAATCGACATTAAACTTGGCCGGTTGCCTGTCGCTCGGCGGGATATTGAACGACTCCGGCAAACTCTCCAGATTCAACCTCGACTCCAAAACGCGAACCTTGGAGTAGCGAGCCAGCGGGCAGTCGTACATCGTCGAGCCTTCCAAGAAGCCATAACTTGGTTAGAGATTCACGGAAATGACTTGAAATCTCTCGAAAAATGGAAATCGCTCGCAGCTAGTACTAGCTTGAAACAACCAAAGGTGAAACGGCGCCGGCGACCAAGACGGCGGAAACCGTCTGTGCATAACCAACCAGCGAACCGCACAGACAGCTAGAAATTTGAGAAGATTGAAAACGTTAGGCTGATCGAAGCCCTAGACTATTCAGATAATCAATCGCCAGCGCTGGTGATCTACTACTCCCTGCATTCGCGCTAACCAAGCAATGCCCCAGTCACGCTCACAAACGAAAGTCCAATGCCGATAACTGTCAATGCGATTAACGACAGCGCCAAAATGATGACACCGGCACTTTCACGGTGTTCATCACTCAGGCCCATCAATTGGCCCGCGATCCAACCTCCGGCAAATCCCCCCCCGTGGGCCCAATTATTGATACCCGGCATGATGAATCCAAATACTCCAAGAATGATCGCCCACTGCCACAGCTGCGAAGACATCATCGAACTGCCTCGTCGGCGGCCATAAACTATCAGCGCCGCCAGTAAACCAAATATTCCGCCGGACGCGCCAATCGTTGGAACACCGCTCATGACGTTGGACACAAAAAATCCCGCAGCCCCGGAGATATTAAATACGACAAACGTGCGGGCTGGGCCGTAGACATCGGTCGACACGGGAGCGAGATTACGGACCCACATCATGTTGAAGAAAATGTGCAACAAACTACCATGCAGATAGTTCGCTGTTAGTATCGTCCACCACCATCCAAGACTCCATGCTGCCCCTCCAGTCATCCCTAGCTGATAGAGTGCTCGGTTCCCAGGTGACAGGAACGACAGTATGCCTCTCCCAGAAAACAGTGCTTCCGGCTGCAGTAGTAAAGCGACGGCATACAAGCTAATGCACGCCATCAGAATCAATGACACTAAGTCAACTCGGTTTCCAACTAGGCGCTGCAGGGACGGCGCAAAACCGAACAGACCCGGGCGCCATGCACCACAATATGGACACCGCGGTTCGTTAACACCAACTAGCTTGCCGCAACTGGGACACACCAGTGAACCTACCACTTGACGCATGGGTTAGAGACTACACCGGACTGAGTTGCAAATCGGAGCTAGCAGGGCAGAAAACGTCGAGTTCAACCGGCTATCCGTTCATACGCTCGAACTCACGCATGAACTCGACAAGAACAGCGACCCCTAATTCAGGAAACGCATTGTAGATTGACGCACGAATTCCACCCACAGAGCGATGCCCCTTGAGGCCAACGAGCCCGGCGCTTGCGGCTTCGCTAACAAACCGCGTCTCGAGGTCTTCATTAGGTAGTCGAATCGTGACATTCATCCGCGATCGACTTTGTGGTTGCGCAGTACCTTGATAGAAGTCACTGCAATCAATCGCGTTGTAAAGTTTCTGAGCTTTTCGCTTGTTCTGCTGTTCAAGTGCCTCAAGGCCGCCATTCTCCAGTATCCATTGAGTCACCAAACTAAGAACATAAATTGCAAAAACAGGAGGCGTGTTGTGGAGAGACCCACTCTTGGCATAGGTGGAGTACTGAAGCATCGTCGGAAGCATTCGGTCAACTTCGGCCGCCTGCTGGAGAAGTTCGTCACGAACGATCACCACCGTAACCCCAGCAGGACCCAAATTCTTTTGGGCACCAGCGTACAATAGGTCGATTCCATCCTCTCCAAAATGTAGCGTTCGACTGAAAATATCTGACGAAGCGTCAACAATCAAAAAGCAGCCCCGCTGTTTGGGTATCTGCCCCCACTGTGTCCCAAAAATCGTGTTGTTTGAAGTGAGATGAACATATGCCGCATCAGGCGACAAAGTCAGCTCTGACTGCTCTGGCACACGCGTAAATTCCTCAGTTTCGGTGCTTGCCGCGATATGAACAGAACCAAATCGCTCCGCCTCTTGCGCCGCCTTCTTCGCCCAAGAACCAGTTACGATGTAATCGGCAGTTCGACCGGGCGCCAGCAAATTCATTGGAACCATCGCAAACTGTTGGGTCGCACCGCCTGTTGTAAAAAGGGCATGGTAGTCGTCTGGCAACCCTGCAAGTTTTTTAATGTTTGTACGGGTCGTTTCAATGATTTCCGTAAACGTTGGAGACCGATGGCTGATCTCCAACACCGACATCCCAACGCCTGGCAAAGTCAAGAGGTCACGCTGAATTTGCGCGAGTACTGGTTCCGGTAACGTCGCTGGACCTGCACCAAAATTAAAAACTCTGTGTGTCTCAGACATATTCAGCGTCAGGTATCTCAGCCTACAGCATGTGAATTAGGAGCCCATCTCTCAGTTTCGGCTCAAACCAAGTCGACTTTGGAGGCATAATCGCGTCCGCATCCGAAACCGCTAATAGTTCATCGGTACTTACGGCAGCAAGCGAAAAGGCCACAGCTGCTGAACCAGAATCAACGAGCCTTTCAAGTTCTTCAGTGCCCTTAATACCACCAACAAAGGCCATCCGAGGGTCAGTTCGTATATCTACAACCTTAAGTAACGGTGCGAAAATTTTATTCTGGAGCCGCATAACATCCAATGTCGCCACGAGATCGCTTCCCGCTGATGAATTATCCGCGTCGAGATTAACGGAGTGCCACTGTCCAGCCAAATACATCCTAATCTCACCCTTCGGAGGTACGGGTTGAACACCTGACACAACCGGAAAACGAGACTTGACTACGGCCAAGAACTCATCGCTAGTCATACCGGCCAGATCGCCAACAGTACGATTGTAAGGAAGTATCCGAGTTTCGGTGTCCGGAAAAGCCACGCCAAGAAAGTAACCTGCCTCAGCCTGGGGATCATGAAATTCGCTGCGCGCGCGCGCTGCGCTCGCAATCCGATGATGACCATCGGCGATATAAAGCGTCGTCACCCCCGCGAGTGCTTTAACCACAGCCTCCTGGTCCGCATCGGTTAACCGCCACACCAAATGGCGAACACCGTCAGAGGCTGTAATGTCAAATAGCGGCACATCCTCGCATGCCCGGGCTTCGAGTGCAGCTATTTCTTCAGGTGCTCGGTAAGTGAGGAACGCAATTCCGGTCTGGGCTTCCACCGTCACAATGTGGCGGGTGCGATCATCTTCTTTATCGGCGCGCGTGCGCTCATGCCGCTTGATGATCCCTCGCTCGTATTCGTCAATTGAATAACATCCGGCAAGACCCGTCTGCTGATGGGAGCCATCCTGTAATCGATAGAAATAGAGCGAAGGTTCCTCTTCGACCACCAAAGGCACCGATTGTCGTAGTGCTTCTAGGTTTTCAGCCGCCTTCCGATACACAACATCGGCGTAAGGATGAGTCTGTATATGAAGATCGATTTCTGCCCGTGAAACATGTAGGAAACTATGCGGATTACCTTCCGCCAACGAACATGCCTCCTCTCTTGAGACAACGTCGTACGGAACCGCAGCAACGGCTGCAGCCATCTCAGGGACAGGACGGAGGGCCCGAAACGGGTGAATCAAAGCCACTATTGTGCTGGCACGGTCAAATCACGTGCAGGGAAGAGGGATGACGCCATCCGGGCAAGTGCCCGGTCACGAAGACCAAAAAACGACTCTCGGTATTCTTCTGGAATGGGTTCACCAGGTGGTAGGTTTCGAAATTCAATTAACGGGTTTACAAAGGTTCCATTTTTGCGAATCCGGTAGTCAAGATGGGGACCGGTCGCAAGACCGGTGGCACCAACGTATCCGATCGTTTGCCCTTGGACAACTCTTGAACCAGAACGCATGCCTTCTGCAAAACGGGACAAATGAAGATAGTAGGTTTCATACCCATTCGAGTGGCGCAGCCGAACCATATTCCCAGATCCCCCGCTATTCGTGGCTGAGACCACGCGACCGTTGGCCACTGAGACTACCGGTGTTCCTGTGGGAGCACCGTAATCGACTCCTAGATGTGGCCGATTCACCCCAAGAACCGGATGAAGCCGCCGGTACGAAAACCTTGACGTGATCCGAGGTTCGAAACGGAATGGCGAAGGAAGAAACAAGCGCTTTAGCGAACGCCCCTGTGCATCGTAATAAAGAGGTGCATCGTCTCCAGGAATAACGAAACTAAATGCTTGAAGCTTGCGCCCGTCATTAGTGAACTCAGCAGCAACGATGTCCCCGTAATCCGAGAACTCGTCCTCTCGGTAGTACTTCTCAAACAAGACATTAAAATGATCGCCTCGGCGGAGGTCGTTGTTAAAATCAATTTCGCCGCTGAACACCTCAGCCATCAGAATTGCCAAGTTGACATTTTCTCCGACTGCATCAAGCGCCGCCGACAGTGACGAATTCTGTTGGTCAATTACACCCGCGGTGGCTATTTCGATAAGTTCTCTGACAAATGGCACTCGTTCGGCTTTAAATAAAGCATCCTTACCCTCGATGTAATCGACTTTCAGAAACTCTTCGTTATCGATGTAGTATTCAAATCGACGCAAGTTGCCGTCGTGGTCGACAGTAAGTCTGTAGGTGTTGCCTCCGCGGATTCGCCTAGGGTCAAACACAGGCCGTACAGCCTCAACGAACTGGTAGACAAACCTACCATCGAACTCGTAAGAATCAAGTAGGCCAGCAAGCGTAGCTCTCCGGGGCACCGGGTTCTCGATCACTCGTACATCAACGTCTAAGACGATATCGGAGCCATGCCAAACCGCATTTGGAAGCGGGGCCTCTGACACACAACCGGCTAGAAAACTCAATGCCAGCAAGGGCGGCAGTAATGCGTGCAAATTATTCAGTCGATGGGACATACAAGACAAAGGAGTCTAACACAGCACCAACGAGACCACCCGCAAGCCTCACATGTTCCCTTCGGACAGACGCACCATCATGTTCTGTCAAATCTCGACAGCAATGGGAGTTTCAGGGTCAAAGTTCGACTGGACAAATCCCACTTCCACAGCCTCGGTATAACCGAGGTTTCTCAATTCGGCTAGGCAAGCCTTGGTATTGTCGGCAGGAATACTTGCAAGCAGACCGCCTGAGGTCTGGGGATCAAATAGAAGAGGGTATCGTTCATCCAGTCTGACAGTCTCGTGATTCGCCACCGTGCGGCGCAACCGGACGTTCTGTGGTTGAAGCGAACTCAGCAAACCGGCCCGAGCAGTCTCAATAGCTCCTGTAAGAACCGGCATCGACGAGAGCAGCAACGTGACGTTGAGTTGAGATGCGCGAGTCATTTCAAGCACGTGTCCCACGACACCGAATCCCGTCACATCTGTGCACGCAGTTGCTCCGTGCCGCCTGAGCGACCGGCTGGCTTCCAGACTTGACTGAATCATTGAGCGAATCGCGTTATCCACCCAGCGACCTTTTGCCTTGAGTCTCATGTGAGCAGCGAATAAAGTTCCTGTCCCGATCGGTTTCGTCAAAATCAATTTGTCACCAGGTCGCATACCACTCTTTCGAAGTAGCCGACCCGGTTCAGCGAAGCCGCTTAGTGACAGCCCGAGCTCCACTTCGAATCCTTCCTTCGTATGACCACCAACCAGAGCCATCCCAGCCTCGTTTAGCACTTCCACAGCACCAGTAAGAAGCTCCTCAAGCATCTGTTCCATTTTGTTTTCAGGCGCTACAGGAACCGTGGCGATCGCTAGTGCCGTCGCCGGTTCCGCGCCCATAGCGTAGATGTCTCCTAGGCAATGATTGGCAGTGATACGGCCAAACATGTAGGGATCGTCGACCATGGTTCGAAACGCATCGACTGTTCTAACTGCGACCATGCCAGCTGGCACTTTTTCAACAGACGCATCATCCGGTGTCCCCAATCCCAGAACGACATCATCCCGTTGCACGGGACACAAACGTGTGAGAACTCGGTCCAGTACGGTTGCCCCAACTTTTGATCCACACCCCCCACACCTCATGGCAACCGATGAAATCTCTTGAACAAGGTCAGGTGCGGCCAGCTGAATCAAAGCAGCCGGTGGATCGACGACGCCTTGATCCATTGTGGGTAAATCACTGAATTGCTTCATGAAGCGCCGGTCAATCCAATCCTTCCAGCGCCACACCCAGTGTCCCTCGAAAGCCCAGCCCCCACGCGACGCGATAGCATATTGGTCACCAGTACTAATTAAACTAAGAAACAGATTCTGAGGTCGATATGGTTGTAAAGCACGTCCGCTAAGAGCCCGCCTCAGGTTAGTCGCAAGTGGGGGCCCCTGACGAACCGCAAAAACACCAGCCTTCTCTCGAGGATGATTCACCATCGACGCAACGTCACCAGCGGCAAACACAGTTTCATGAGAAACCGATTGGAGAGTGTCATCAACGCGAATGAAGCCCCGGTCATCTAACTCCAGAGTCGTGTCTTGAAGCCACGCCGGGGCCTCAGCTTCAGTCGCCCAGATAATTTCATCGAGGTCATGTCGACAGCCGTTCTCGATACAAAGCCCATCCTGGTCAACACTGATAACACGACTTCCGAGATGAACTTTCACGCCACGTTCCGCAAACACTCTTTGAAATTTGGCCTGAATACGACGATTATGAGTCGGAAGCAAGCTTGTCGGCGAACCGAATAAATGGAATTCGAAGCTCTGCCCTTGAGCACGATCTCTTACTTGTTCTGTAAGCGCGTATTGAAGCGCTAATGTCAACTCGACCCCTGCTGCACCAGTACCAACGATGCCGATCCTCGTAACGCCCATTTGATTTCGCACTCTATTGAGGAGCTGGTGCCATCGACTCACCAACTTGCCAATCGGCTTTACAGGAACTGCATGCGCTGCGGACCCCACAACGTGTCGCCGGGGGGTCACTCCTATGTCGAATGACACCACATCGTAGGAGACCGGTGGTCGCTGTCGGCAGATTACTTCGCCCCGAGTCGGGTTCAAACCGACCGCCTCGTCATGGTATAGACGCGCACCAGCAAACTTGCATAACCGCCCCAGATCAATGTGAGCATCATCAAACTTGTAGTGCCCTGCCAGTAATCCTGGCAACATTCCGGAATAGGGAGTATCAAGATCTCGTGCGATAACGGTAACGCGAACACCCGGCATTGGGTTCATGCCAAACCGCTTAAGAACAATCACATGGCTGTGGCCGCCGCCGACCAACACCAAGTCTCTGAATACCGGCATTTGAGAATCGTTCATCGGTCCAATAATTCTTCCGCACACGCATGCGTAAGTACACGTTGGACGGCAGATTTAAATAGACGCGGTTCGGGCAACAGACTTATCACCAAAAATCCTTCTTCCGGAAAGTCGTAGAAATAGCCAGGGTGAACCAGCACGTGTTTCTGCTCAAGTAGCTCAAGAATCAATTTGTCCTCAGAAATCGGACGCGAGTAGCGAATAACAGCGTACCATCCTCCTTCGACCGGAAAGAGAACTGCCTTCGGTTGGGTAGACATAATTTGTGTGAGACAAGCATGATTCTCTCTTACCCGACACGCGATTTGTTGCGTAACTTCCCTCCCCCGATCCAAGAAATGACCCAGTGCCAACTGAACCGGTGCAGCAACCGACAGATAGGTATCGCAGATCAACTCTAACCGCTCGGCAGCTTTCGCTACCGTGGCAGTCGGCCCGGCTACTACCACCCATGCTAATTTGAGCCCCGGAAGGCCGACGGCTTTCGATAAACCTCCGAGGACGAAGGTGAGTACATTCGGATTTTCGTCGAGCACACTCGGGCCTCGCCGGGATGAATCCAAGGGATAGAAACCAAACACCTCGTCAACAATCATTGCCAGTCCGTGTTGATAACACAGGCCACTGATTCGTCGAAAATCGTTGCTGGATACAAACGAACCAGTCGGATTATTTGGGTTGACCAGCACGACAGCACGAGTCCGGGCTGTAATACTACGTTGGAGGCCACTCAGGTCCACACGCCATTTCGAGTCAAATTCAAGCCTGTACGGTACAGACACCGTCGACTCTAAACGGATTAGATGATCCAAGAGTGGATAGCTGGGCTGTGGAACCAAAACTTCATCGTTGGCATCACAAAGAAGCTTGAACAGTAATCCATAGGCATCGCTTGTACTTGCCGCGAGGAAGATGGACCCACTTCGGACTTCAAGTTCATGCTGCTGGAGATATTTCGAGACGGCCTCTCGCGCAGACGCCATACCAGCCGATTCCGGGTTATAACTTTGTTGCTCGCCCGACGAAAGTTGAAATACCAGGTCGGGCGGGTACATAAGCCCAACTTGAGTCGGATTGGACTCGGTTAAATCGACAATTGAAACACCACTGCGAAAAAGGCGCGTGCGCGAAAGAAATAATTCATTGAGTTCGATTCGACTCGGGACTCGGGCTGAAAAAAAAGGATCCATCTTCGTGAGAGAATATGTCCAAATGTCAAATTCTGTAACAGGCCAGAACTAAAATCCTTTCAGGCCACATGGCAACCAATTTCCGTAAGAAGTGGCTCAACACCAAAGTAGACTGGACTTACACCACAGACTGATAGTTACAATGGTATGAGGCCAAAGGATACGTTTTACGAAAAGGACTGTAATGTCAGAGAACACAGCAACCCTTACTGACGGCAACTTCGACGACTCGGTGATCAAATCTACGGTCCCGGTCCTCGTCGACTTTTGGGCAGAATGGTGTGGTCCATGCCGCATGATTGCACCAACCGTGGAAGAATTAGCAGCTGATTACGATGGTAAAGTCACCATTGGAAAATTAAACGTCGACGATAATCCCAATACCGCGACTCAGTTTGGGGTGCGATCGATTCCCACACTCTTGCTTTTCAAAGGTGGCGAAGTTGTCGAATCGGTCGTTGGCCTAACAGATAAAACACGACTGCAAAGTCTGCTCGACAAGCATCTGTAGTGCAACTACGTCGAAGCGAATAGAAAGACTGTTGCGTCGGAACCAGTCGTCAACCAATAACCACACCCGAGACGAAAAGGCCCGATGAGATTTCTTTTGCTGCCCGTGGGCAGTGCTGGTGACGTCTACCCTTATGTGGCCATAGGTTCTGCCTTAAAGAAACGCGGCCACGACATAAGCGTTCTAACCAATCCTCATTTTGAGGCACTGATCAAAGCGGCTGGCCTACAGTTCAGACCTTGGGGCACCACCGAGCAATTTGATTCCCTGACTAGGGATCCTCATCTCTGGCACGAAAGGAAGGGGCTCCAAGTCATTTCGGCCAAACTGCGGTCAGAGATGTCGGCACTCTATGAGATCGTGCGTTCTGAATGCGAGCGTGGGCCAATTACTATCGTCGCGCATGGGCTGGCCTTTGCAGCCCGGCTGGCGCACGAAACGCTTGGGGTGCCTCTCGTGACAATTCACCTACAACCGTCCAGCCTGTTCAGTGTCTACGACACACCAATATTCCACCGCTGGCTCACGTCAATCAATCGTTTGCCGCTTGGACCCAAGCGCCTGCTACTTAAATTAGCCACCCGAGAAGCTGACCGCATTCTTGGGTTGGCAATTAACCAACTGAGAGCCGAACAACATCTTGCGCCGGCCCAGGAGATTTTCCGGCAATGGTGGCATTCTCCACAACGAGTCATTGGACTCTTTCCTGACTGGTATGCAAACCCACAACCCGACTGGCCACCACAAACCACACTCACTGGGTTTGTGCTGTTTGACGCCGACATGGGAAAACCGTTACCTCCAGCAGCTGAAAAGTTCCTTGCGGCCGGGTCACCGCCCTTGGTTTTTGTTCCAGGTTCGGCTAATCGTCAGGCCAGTCGTTTCTTTAGGGCCGCTGTCGACGCCTGCCAGCACCTTGGTCGGCGAGGAATCTTGCTAACTCAATATAGAGCTCAACTGCCAACTGTGCTTCCCAAAGAAATACAGTGGTTCGACTATCTGCCGTTAGGTCGTCTCTTACGCCACGCTTCTGGCCTCGTGCATCACGGAGGAATCGGAACAGCAGCGCAGGGTCTAGCAGCGGGATTACCACAATTGATCATGCCCATGGCATACGACCAACCCGATAACGCAAACCGGCTCGAGAGCTTAGGTGTTGCCAGCACTATTTGGCCAAAAAGCTTCACCGGTCCAAGATTGGCAACGTCACTGCACGATCTCTTGAGCTCCGAAAGGGTAAAGGTGTTCTGCTCAGAAGTGGCTGAACGGATTCACGACGAAAACCCTCTCAGGCAAACGTGCGAACTAATCGAAAGAACGTCGCAGCAGTAAAAGCCCTTCAAATTCAACAGACCTAAGGCACCGAGATTGCAAGAGGCACAATCGTCTCACCCCAGTGTAGGCGCAGCTCCGCATCCTTCTTTTCTACGGCCGGAAAATAAAAGGCCAGGGTCTCCATGTGTTGACCAATCACCGGTTTCACTGTCAAACGCAGTTCTTCATGTTCTTCGCCGGGATAGGGTTCATGGTAGACATCGGCTGCTCGGTTGAAAATTACAGTCCAATCTTCAGGATCAGGAATAGCCCAGAGACTGTAAGCTCCGGCCGGCAGCGACATTCCATTCACAGTCACAGGATGGCTAAAACTAGCCTTCGTTGCATCATTAGCGCCCGGATTCCAGATCTGTCCATACGCCACGATCCCTCCGAACAGTTGGCGCCCACGAGCCACCGGTCGGTCGTAGGTAATCGTTATCTGAGTCGTTGCGATTGTCTGAGACACTGACCCGCTTTGACTCGCTTGAACATCCTCTAATGGAATAATATCTAGCTGGCTGGACACTTCTTCAGATTGAGGCACGGCTGCCTCGTCTTCGGAGACAACTTCCTCAGCCACACCGGCATTGTCGCCACATCCCACGAAAACACACACCGCCAACACTGGCAGAATTACGAACCGAGTATTCATTTTTTAGTCCTCCTACAACAAGACCGCGTTCAGCGGGAAGCTGCGCCAACTGAACCGTCGGCACGCACCTCAAACACTAAAGTATTATCGTCGCCAACAACCTGGTCCACCACAGTGCCATTGACCGTAATGCCTCGAACCACATGGCCATTACCGTCAGGATCTCTCGCACACTCGTTCGTATCGTGCACAGTCATAGTATTTGTGAAACCGACAGGCACATCATAGAAAGTCGCCGTCCACACATTGGGCGACGTTTCGGCAAGTAACGAAATCTCATTGCCGCGCCAACTCGCTCGAATATGGTTTGGCAGCCCGTCCATTCGTTGCAGGCACGACTCATAGGCCGCTGAACCAGTCGAGTCAATGGGAACGGGCGCGCCGACACTTTTGAAAACAAGGTCGATAGACGTAATCTGCGTTGGCATTGTCCCACGTGGTGAATACTGGTCACTGCACGAGGCCATAGATGCCAAAATTGGAACAACCACCCAATATCGCCGCAAAAAGTCTCGCATGAACTTCCTAAAGGTCTGGCTCGTAACAGCTAATGCTCAAGCTTATCGCGAAACTGAATCTTACGGTTGACGACTATAGTCCCTTGTGATTTGGACCGATAAGTAAAACAACTAGAGTTTTTGGGGGTACGATGTTAAAAAGCTTCATCTTTCGCCTATTTCTCGTTGGTTTTCTTGTGACAGCCGGACTGTGTATTGGTTTCCTCTATGCTCCCGCACCTGGGATCGAAACACGCGAGGAACTGTCAGTGACCTTGGATCACCATAAAGACAGATTAGAAACGCTTGTAACAAATAGCCAACAAGTCATAGTCAGAGTCACTGCGGCTGCCAGCGAAACTCTTAATGCGACCACCGATAGTGAAACCGCCAAGTAGGGTCTGCTCTAGGGCGCAGACAAACGATGCTCCGGATGACCAGATAGATAGGCTTCGATTCGATTGCGGCGACCAAACGCATCTCCGATAAACGCTATAGATTGACGTAGCCGCTCGTCAGGTTCAGCACAACTGAGACGCAAAAATCCTGCGCCCGCCTGGCCGAATGCCTCGCCTCCAAGACACGCCACACCCAAGTCATCGTCCGCGCCCTCTAGGAGATACAAAGCCAGGCCATGCGACGTGATGCGGTAAGTCTCACAAATGGTCTGCACCGAAGGAAAAACGTAAAACGTGCCACCCGGCATCAGACATGACACACCTGGAATCTCGTTAAGTCCGGACACCAGCAACTCGACTTTCTGTCGAAACTCCGTCATTCTCTTGTCGCGATATCCCCGGTCGCTTTGGAGCGCCGCTGCACCTGCCAATTGCGAAAAAGGCGGCACACAAGAAAAAGCCGTAATGCTCAACACATCGAGCAGAGTGACTGTTTGAACACTTGCCACAGCAAAACCCACCCGCCATCCACTCATTGAAAACGACTTGCTAAACGTATAGGCGGCAACAGTCTGATCCAGCATGCCGGGCTCAGACAAGAGTGTCCTATGCCGACCACTCCAGACCATGCAATCGTATGGTTCGTCACTAAAGACGGCGACATCGCGACCGCGAATTAGCCCGGCGATACCAGCGAGCTCTTCAGAATGAGCGACCCCACCGGTTGGATTGTGCGGGCTGTTAAGAAAAATGGCTTTGGGGCTGGGGTCGTTTTCTAAGAAGTGTTTAACATCGTCGAGACTCGGTCTGAAAGCCTTTGTCGACTGAAGTGTAGACAGGCACATCCTCGCGCCGCGTCGAGCGATGTTCGGGCCGTAGGTTGGAAAATGAGGACTGAAAACGAGCACGCCGTCATCTGGATTAACGAAAGCCTCGCAGAACAGCTGTTCAAACGTCTTGGCGCCTGGTCCAGCAATGATATTTTCAGGAGTAGTCTCGAGACCATGTTCTTCGTTTACGTAGGTGGATGCCGCCTCTCGGAATTCCGTCAACCCGCTCGCCGGTCCGTAGTGAGTCTGTCCCTCTTTGATTGCCTGAATACCAGCTTCAGCGGCATTCGGCGGCATTTCAAAGGGACTGTCACCAATTTCAAGCTCAATGACTTCCTTTCCAGATGCCTGCAGTTCACGCGCTCTGGCAAGGACTATAAATGCAGTTTCCGGGCGCGTCTCCGAAGCGAATCGGCTGAACGTCGGTTTCATTCGTTCGTCTCAATCGTCACAATAGCAGAGCTATTTCCAACGCTTCCAAAGCCAAAATTCAACAGCCGGTCAATAACTCCCTAGACTACGGTAACGAAAAGATGGCTACCAACTTCCTAGATACCGCCACGACCAATTCACTAGGGCACTCGGAATGCGATCAACCTACCGGTACGTCCGGCCCCACTTGCGGCCACGACAACATACTGAGTCCCGTCAACCATATAGGTCATTGGGG
>CAYFER010000030.1:0-25984 GCA_964342185.1 uncultured Vicinamibacteraceae bacterium
TTTAGTCCAAGAACAAGATCAATCGAGTTGATTCGGCGAATCATTGTTCAAGGCCAGTTCGACTACATCCAAAATGCGGAAACGGGAATTCTCGAAACCAAGCAGACAACGTTAGACTTTCAAACCCAATTTGAGAATAGCGACCGCCTCGCCATAGCACTGGAACAAAACTATGAATATTTGGCCAGTCCGTTTTCGATTGCGCCAGCTGTGACTATTCCAGTCGGCGGGTACAATTTTTCCTGGCTGACCACGTCGTACTCGTTCGGACAACAGCGACCGCTCAGCGGTTCGGTCACCTTTGCAACGGGAACATACTGGGGCGGTGATGGCACTTCATTGAGCGTCACACGAGGTCGTTTTGAGGTCACGCCCCAGTTCTCAGTCGAACCGAGCACCGAAATCAATTGGATCAACCTGCCCGAAGGGGAATTCGTGGCGGTGCTCAGCCGGTCGCGTTTCAGTTACTCATTCAACCCGCGAATGTTCTTGAGCGGTCTCCTCCAATATAACTCCAGTCGTAACACGTTGAGTACCAACTTTCGGCTCCGTTGGGAGTACAGTCCCGGAAGCGAACTCTTCGTTGTCTACACGGAAGACCGTGATTCAAACCCGCTGATGCCAGATAGGAACACAGAGCTTCGCAATAGAGGATTTGTCGTGAAGATTAATCGTCTGCTCCAATTTTGACTTGGCGGAAGTACGAGATAAACAGAACTCAACTACAATTCTCAAAGTAGGGTCAGCATTTTTCAAACTGGAGGCTTAATGACAAGGTCGCGGATGGCCATTGCCGTCGTCGGGTTGATGATTGCGAGTTCGCCAATTTTTGCGGACGACTGGACGCAATGGCGCGGCGCAGATCGACTTGGCATTTGGCATGAAACAGTTGGCGTGGTTACCGAATTGCCATCGGAGCTCAAGTTCTCCTGGCAAGTACCCATTAAGACAGGTTACGCCGGTCCAGCTGTAGCCGATGGACGCGTTTTTGTGACTGACTGGGAAGAAGATCCGGAGTCGCGAACAATGGACGGCACAGAACGGGCCGTCGCCCTTGATGAACAAACGGGCGAGATTTTGTGGACTCGCGAGTGGCCCACTACCTATCGAATGTTGATGGGCTCCTATGCAATCGGCCCACGAGCCACGCCGACGGTTGACGACGATCGTGTCTACGTTGTGGGAGCGTCCGGTTCCCTCTTGTGTCTTGACGTGCAAACTGGTGAGGTGCTTTGGCAAAAAGACTATCGGTCTGACTACGATTCCTATGTGCCGACGTGGGGTATCTCCAGTTCGCCATTGGTGGAAGGAGACCTGCTAATCGCGATTGTCGGCGGTGAACCCGGAGCCCTCGTGGTGGCTTTTGATAAGCGAACCGGTGAAGAAATCTGGCGTGCGCTCGATGTTGTCGGTGAGATGGGTTACGGACAGCCCGTCGTCTATGAAGCCGGTGGCGTAAGACAGCTTATCGTATGGCACCCTGGCGCGTTAGTTTCGCTTAACCCTCAAAGCGGTGAGGTTTACTGGGAAGAACCATGGGAAGCAGGCGCAGGAATGTCTGTTGCTACACCTGTTAAGAGCGGCAACTACCTCTTTGTGACACAGTTCTACAACGGGCCCATGATGATGAGCTTGAACCAAGATAGGCCAACGGCAACGATGCTGTGGAAGGGTTCAAGCCGAAGCGAAATGCCTAGCGACACTGAAGGATTGCACTCTCTGATAACGACACCAGTCATGACCGGCGATTACATTTATGGCGTTGGAAGTTACGGTGAGCTTCGCGGGCTTGACGCCCGGACCGGAGAACGCCTCTGGATGAGTGACGAAATGACGGCGCAGGCACGGTGGGGAACCGCGTTTATGGTGAAAAATGGTGATCGCTATTTTGTCAACAACGACGACGGCTTTCTGATGATTGCTGAATTCACGCCGTCCGGCTACGTCGAACGAGGCCGCGTGAGCTTAATCGAACCCACTTCCAGTGCGGGATACGGAGCCCGGCGACTGTTTGATCGAGTGGTCAACTGGTCACATCCAGCCTATGCCAACCGTCATGTCATCCATCGTAATGACAACGAGATCGTTCGCGCCTCGCTCGATGCCGCCGACTACTAATCCCCTGGAACTGTGCGCCTCTACTCGTCCTGACTCCGCTTAGCGTGACTACTGTGGCTTCTAATCCTCAGAACAACACCGCCTGTGTATTATTAAATATGAATGGGATTTATGTTCATAATGAGTAGAACAGCTTGTTGGTTTCTCTTCCTCACCAGCTGGTCCTTGGTTTTAAACAATCAACTTGAAGCTCAATCGGCGTCGTCTCTGCTTACTAATGAAGAAGCTGCCGCTGACGATGTGGACATAGAACCACCTTCAACCGGGCCTGACCTTGGCATACTGGCTGGTCGCCCAACTGTGCGACCCACTCGTACCAGCACACCACCCCGAATCGACGGTCACCTGGATGACGAGGTATGGAAAACCTCGGCAAAACTCACCGACTTTGTCCAATACCAACCAATTGATGGGGCGCCGGCATCTGAACCGACCGAAATCTACATCGCTTATGACTCTGACCACCTCTATTTTGGTTTTTACGCCCACTACTCCGATCCAAGCATCATGCGGGCTAACCGTGTCGACCGAGACCGTGCCGCGCAAGATGACCTGCTGACCATTTACTTCGATACATTCATGGACCAGCAACGTAGTTACGACTTTGATGTCAATGCTTACAACGTACAAGGCGATGGCATCATCAACGTTTCTGGTCGCCGGGGACGAGGTAGCGGCATTCCCTTTGCCGACCGCTCCTGGGACACGTTATTCGATTCAGGTGCACAAATTGTCGAAGATGGCTTCACCGCTGAGATGGCAATCCCCTTTAAGAGTCTGCGCTATCCGCAACAACCGGAAGGCGTTCCACACCGATGGGGCTTTCAGTTTGTTCGAGAGATCAAGGAATTAAATCGCGAAGACATCGTTTGGGCGCCAATGTCTCGAGATGTGTCTAGTTTCATGGCGCAAATGGGCGTACTCGAAGGTATGACAAATCTCTCCACCAGTCGCAACTTGGAAATCATGCCGACCTTCACAGCGATCCAATTTGGATCACTCCAAACGAACGGTCAATTTCCTGTGGATACGGTGCCTGAAGGCGGATTGAACTTTAAATACGGAGTCACTTCAAACCTTGTGGCCGACGCAACATTCAACCCGGACTTTTCACAAATTGAGTCTGACAGACCCCAAATCGAGGTTAACCGCAGGTTTCCGCTATTTTTTCCTGAACTTCGACCGTTTTTTATAGAAGGTAACGAGATTTTTGATATCCAAGGACCGGTGACATTCGTTCATACACGAACGATCGTTGATCCACTGTTTGGAGCAAAACTTACGGGTAAGACTGGAAAAGTTGCGATTGGAATTTTAGCAGCGAACGACGAAGGGCCAGGAAACGTCGAAGACCGAAATAATCCGTTGTACGAGAAGAGTGCTCAAACATTCATCGGCCGCGTAAAGTACGACCTGTATACCGAATCACACATCGGCGCAATCGTAACTTCGCGAGAGTTCGAAGATAGCCATAGTACGCTGGGCGGGGTCGATGCTTCGCTTCGATTATCACCGAATCACACGGTCGGTATCGTAGGCGTCGGCACTCGACACAAAGACCTCCAAGGCGTTGAACGGGACGGGCACGTGTTCGACCTTAACCTTCGTCAGAACGGACGCCACCTTGATTGGTCTTTGAGCGCATACGAAATCTCACGAGATTTTGACACCGAGGTGGGTTTCGTGCGCCGGACCGACCAACGACGCACAAGAGGCAATATCTCGTACCGGTGGTTTCCACAGAATTGGATTATCGATTGGGGTCCACGTTTTAGCTATGGCCGAAACTGGAACTTCGACGGCGTCCTAGAAGATGAAAACGCTGGCATGAACATGAGCTTCTCACTGGCCAAAAACCTCCGAGCCAATACAAGTTTCGATCGAGACATGGAACGTTTTGGCGGCATCAATTTCCTGCAAAATCGATACCGAGTTGGTGGCGGCATGAACAACCGGTCCTTTTCGGTCAACGCGAGTTTCGATACAGGCGACCAAATATTTTTTGATTGGGACAATCCTTACCTTGGACGAGAAACGGGTTCAAATGTGAGTGTCTCAGTGAGGCCGGTCTCGAGCCTGCAGTCGCAGATTAGCTTGAACACCAGTCGCTTTACAGACCCGGCCAACGGCAACGTTGAGATTTTTGATGTCCAGATTATTCGGGCGCAGACAACGTATCAGATTAGCAATCCATTGCTCATTCGCAATATCACTGAGTACGACACATTCGACAGGCAGTTTGATTTCAACCTCTTAGTTACTTACCGCGTAAACGGTGGCACCGTTTTTTACGTGGGGTACGATGACCACTATCGACAGGAGGACCAGATAGGCCATCTCGACGAACAATTCTTTATGTCGAATAATTTCCGCAGAACCAATCGAGCAGTTTTCACCAAACTTCAATACCTATTTCGCTACTAAGTCTGGTAGCTGTGGGTTCGTTCATCAGCACCAAATCGCACTCTCCAAAGTAAAGACTCGGACAAGCGTGTAGAATGGTTCGCATTTAGAACCTTAATTCAGTGCTGCTCCATCGGTCACTTTCTTAGCAACGAACGCCTTGTTCAACCACCCTGACCCCCCAACGGTTCCTACGCCGCCAATTTCGGAAGAAGTGACTGCCGAAGCGCTACCAACTGCTTTACGCAATGCCGTTAAGAAGGCCGGTTGGACAGACCTGATGCCAGTGCAAGCCCGGGCGATCCCGCGCCTATTGGCAGGCCAAGACGTTATGGTTCAAGCTCGAACCGGCAGTGGCAAGACGGCAGCTTTCTTGTTGCCTATGCTTGAACGCTTAAACCGAAATGACGAAGTCTGCCAAGCCCTCGTCCTTGTACCTACACGGGAACTTGCCAAGCAAGTGTCACAACAGGCTGAAATGCTGTGCAAGGCTGCTGGTTTTCGAACGGTCGCAATCTACGGCGGCGTGGGATACGGCCCTCAGATTGAGGCTCTCACGGCCGGAGCACAAATTGTGGTTGGTACACCTGGACGGGTTTTGGACCATCTCTTACGAGGAACATTCTCTCTTGATTCGCTCAGAATGCGCGTGTTCGACGAAGCTGACCGAATGCTCTCAATGGGCTTTTACCCGGACATGCAAGAAGTTCAGCGCCACCTGCCCCGAGAGACCATTGACCGGTTACACAACAGTATGTTTTCCGCAACATTCCCGCCGTTTGTAATGAGGACGTCAAATGAATTCTTGCGCGACCCCGAGTTCATCTCGTTAAGTGGAGATCAAGTTCATGTAACCGATACCGAGCATCGGTTTTCCTTAGTGCCGGCCATGGACAAAGACCGGTGTCTCATTCGAATCATCGAAGTCGAAAACCCCACATCAGCCATCATTTTCTGTAATACCAAGTCGACTGTTCACTACGTGACCGTAGTGCTTCAAAGGTTTGGATATGATGCCGACGAATTAAGTGCCGACCGCTCCCAGTCGGACCGGGAACGTATTTTGAAAAGGCTCAGGCAAAATACATTGCGTTTTCTTGTTGCGACTGATGTGGCCGCCAGAGGAATAGACATACCCGAACTATCTCACGTCATTCAATATGAACCCCCAGAAGACCCTGAGGGGTACATCCACCGAGCCGGTCGAACCGGTAGAGCCGGTGCTGCAGGAGTTGCGATCTCGCTCGTGACTGAGGCAGAAGCGTTAAACCTCGACAGTATTGCAAAACGCTACTCGATCGGATTTCGTCAAGTTAGCGCACCGACTGATTCAGATGTCCAAGCGGTGGTTACCGAGCGAGTGACGGCTTTACTTGAAGCTAAACTCCGCGAGAGGGACAGACTGAGAGCAGAGCGGAGCCAAAGGTTTGTTCCCCTCGGACGAAGTTTGGCCGAAAATGAGGACGAGTCCGCCTTAATTGCGATGTTGCTTGATGATTACTACCAAGAAACACTTCATGGGCCAGACACACCAATAGCCCAGCCCCCAAAGCCTTCAGCCTCAAAAGTTACGCGTCCATCCAAACGTAAACAGACCCGGTCTTCTCACGGCGGAGCGGCAAGACGCCAGAAGTAAGACCGCAAGTAATCTTGAACCTACGTGCACCTCCAGCAAGTTCAATCCAAGATTTTTCCTGAACGTAAATGAAAAACGTTAGCTGTGTGCCTCACACTAGTCCTCAGCGTACAATGTATGTAAGGAGAACAAAATGAGCGCACCGGCGGTTGAGAAAACCCATCCATTTGACGAAGCTGTCGCCAACGGCCGTCTACCCTACAAAGTTTCTGACCTCTCACTGGCTGAGCATGGGCGTGATGAAATACGACTGGCGGAGCAAGAAATGCCAGGACTGATGACAATCCGAAAGACAGAAGGGCACAAACAGCCTCTGGCTGGGACGAAAATTATGGGCAGTCTGCACATGACGGTTCAGACAGCCGTACTAATCGAGACCCTCACGGCGCTAGGTGCTGATGTGCGGTGGGTATCGTGCAATATTTTTTCGACCCAAGACCATGCGGCTAGTGCTGTCGTAGTCGGACGTCCGGAAACAGGCGGAACCTCGAACAACCCCAGGGGCATACCTGTTTTTGCTTGGAAGGGTGAGACTCTCACGGAGTACTGGTGGTGCACCAACCAAGCGCTTTTGTGGCTTGATGGTTGTGGACCGGACTTAGTAGTCGACGACGGTGGCGATGCAACACTGTTAATCCACAAGGGATATGAGTTTGAGGTGGCCGGGGCCGTCCCTGAGTTCGACCCTGAAACCGAACCTGAGGAATGGGGCGTTATTCTTGAATTGTTACGTGAGATAAAGACAGAGGATGATAATCAATGGCGCCGGATTAGCCCGGCAATTCGCGGCGTCAGCGAAGAGACGACCACCGGGGTGCACCGTCTCTATGAAATGATGAATGATGGTTCGCTATTGTTCCCCGCTATAAATGTCAACGACTCAGTAACCAAAAGCAAGTTTGACAACGTATACGGATGTCGACATTCACTACCTGACGGACTCGCGCGTGCCACTGACGTGATGCTGGGAGGAAAGGTGGCAGTCGTGTGCGGTTTTGGTGAAGTAGGGAAGGGTTGTGCCCAAGCGCTACGTGGTCAAGGATGCCGTGTCGTCGTAACGGAGATCGACCCAATTTGTGCCCTACAAGCCGCAATGGAAGGCTATGAAGTGAACACCCTCGAGAATATGCTCGAGCGAGCAGACATCTTTGTTACGGCTACCGGGAACAAAGACATCATTACAGCCGCGCAGATGGCCCGAATGAAGGATAAGGCAATCGTTGGAAACATAGGCCATTTTGACAACGAAATTGACATGGCCGGCCTGAAGAAGATCCAAGGAATCAAAACCATAAACATCAAACCACAGTATGACGAGTGGCAGTTTCCAGACGGTCACAGCGTCTTGGTTTTGGCAGAGGGAAGACTTCTCAACCTAGGCTGTGCCACTGGTCATCCCAGTTTCGTGATGTCGGCGTCGTTTACTAACCAAGTGCTGGCCCAACTGGCCTTAAACGCCAACCAAGGCGAGTACGAAAAACGGGTTTATATGCTGCCCAAGGATCTTGATGAAAAAGTAGCGAAACTACACTTGGATCATCTAGGTGTTACCTTGACTCAGCTAACGGACGAACAAGCCAGTTACATTGGCGTTCCTTCGAACGGCCCGTATAAACCAGACCACTATCGATACTAAGGCTGGTAGCAGCGATCAACTTGAGGAATCGCCAAAAACATAGGATTGGGCTTTTGTAGAAATTACGGATCATCCACGCGCGGCAAGCCAACAGAGGCCGCACAGTACAGTAATTCCAGCTGAGTGCCATGCTCTCGTCAACCACAGGCCAAGACCATGATCTTCTCATCCCTACTTAACTTCGCAAGTTTTCGTCCAAGTCAACACCTTACCGGGCTGTTATTGCTATGCCTCGTCTCGCTAACGGCATGTGTATCAGAACCCGTAAGACCAATCCTTGACCCTCACCAAACAACAGAGCGTCAGCGACACCTGTTGATCGTAATGGACGGCCTCCGGCCGGATTATGTGACGCCAGAGCTAATGCCTAATCTGCACGCACTTGGTGAGCGCGGGGTGGTTTTTAAAGACCATCATGCCGTCTATCCGACAGTAACTCGTGTCAACGCGGCCTCAATTTCGACCGGTGCTTATCCAGAGACCCACGGTTTGTTGGGCAACTCAGTCTACTTCCCTGCAGTCAATGAGAGTCAGTTTCTTAACAGCGGCGACCGCGAAAACCTTCTTTCAGTCGAACAAACAGAACAACATGGGCTACTAACGGCACCAACTCTAGGAGAGCAGCTGCAAAACGCTGGCCTTTCACTCCTCGTTGTCAGTGCTGGTTCGACCGGGTCGTCGTATCTCCTGAATCACACGGTAGCCGGCGGTGGAATCATCCACTATGAATACACCCTGCCGAACGATCTGATGGAAGAGATTCTCAGCATCAATGGAAGTGTTCCACCTGCAGATACTCCCAATGACGCTCGTAATCGTTACGTCGTTGATTCTTTTTTTCAGGTCGGTCTTCCACGAATTGACCCGGATGTCACGATCATGTGGTTGAGTGAACCCGATGCAAGCGCCCACGCACACGGTATTGGTCATCCGATCACTCACGACAGTTTGGCCAAAATTGACGGCCAACTCAGGGAAATTCAGGACCGCTTGGAATCGATGGGGTGGTTAGAACACCTCAATCTATGGGTAACATCTGATCATGGATTTTCTACTCATACGGACGGCGTTCAACTGGACCAGTTACTTGCGCCGTTCAACGGGACACTTGAGGATGGCACACCGCGAATTGTTGCGCGTAGCGGCGCAGTCTATGTTCGAGATGGAGACCATGAAACGATTACTCAGATCGTTTCCTTGTTACAGTCATCACCGGAAGTTGGAGCTATTTTCACGAAAGGCTTAGATCCATCAAACCCTTACCAGGGTTCGGTGGCTGGGACCCTTTCCTTCGACCTGGCACGCTGGCAACACATACGAGGGAGCGACATTCTATTTTCCGGAAATTGGACTGACAGCGAGAACGAGTTTAATTATCCTGGCACATCCGCCCAGAACGGGGTGGCGGGGCATGGCAGTTCAAGTCCATTCGACATACAAAACACCCTGATAGCAGCGGGGCCATTGCTCAAATCAGGAATCACTACCGACCTACCGAGCGGTAACGTCGACTTCTCGCCAACATTCCTATCTCTCTTGGGAATCGCCATTCCCGATTCGATGCAAGGTCGAGTCCTCAGCGAAGCATTCGTAGACGGCTCCGAAGCGGTCGAAGTCAAATCAACAGTGCACAGGGTTCAAAGCCAAGACGGCTTGTACCAACTGAAAGCTACCATCTCGGATGTTAACGGTCACAGCTATCTTGACTATACCGAAGTGGAACGAAAAGACTGATGCCCTTTTAGCCTCAAAAACACCCGTTTAGTTGACCGGTCAACTTTATTCGAAGGCTTTTTGCATGAGGAACTCCTAGCCTCAGCGTATCGCCATCGGCTTTGTCTCGAAGAATAATTACAAACTCAAAAGAACAAAGGTTTCTTAGCTCTAAACTAACGCAAAGAACGTCTGGATCGACTTGCATCTGAATCGACTTAAACCATTTCGTTGCATATATTAATAAGGTCTGCGAGAAACCAAGAATGGCTACGTTTCCCGCGTAGTCAGGGTCACTATCAGGAAAGTCTTCTGGAAAACAACTTTCACTCACAGGCCAGAGAATCATGCATTTAGGCACGCTCTGAAAGAATAATTGAGGAAAATAAGATGATTTGCTGGTACAATTGCAATAGGTTCTACCGAAAATATCCACTCCGCGCGGGCGTGTAAACTCAACAGACTGTTTTGTTTAGAAGCCGGTCACGACTCAGGAGTTGGCCGCCTCGTCAAACAATACCGAGAGGAGCAGGAAGTTTTGATAATTCAGGAAAAGCAGGACATCGTACGCGACCTCGTAGCACTTGGCCAGGAGCGTGGCTTTGTGACACTTGACCAAGTACTCGAGCATGTGTCCTCGGAACTAGACCCAGAAGAGATTAGTGCGCTTCTTCAAGAAATTGAAGCTGCGGGCGTTGAAGTCGAAGGAGCGGCGGAATCGACTGAGGTAACCGCACCTCGTCATCCACAGTTGCGAGTAACGCCAGAGCCTGAGGTCCATGCGCCCGGTGAAGACTCCGATCAAGGCCAAGATCTTGTCCGAACTTATCTGCGGCAAATGAGCCGTGTACCGTTGCTTACCCGTGAAGGTGAAGTTGCTATTGCCAAGCGGATCGAACGTGGCGAAAATCGTGTATGGGCCGCATTGTCCCGAAGTTTAGTCATCGCCCATCACATTGTTGAGCTCGGCGAGCAACTGAAAAATGGTGACCGTCAAATTCAAGAACTTGTAGTACTGCCCGATACGGAGCTGACTGACAGGCAGCGAACGAATCGAACCAAGCGACTACTGAAAAATGTGAGCGCCATTAGAGATGCATTAGCTGAACTGAGCCGGCGGGAATCAAGGGCGGCTGCGGCACGGAAACGTTACCGGAAGACCTCAGTAAGATCAAAATGGCGGGTGCTACGTGCCAGGATTCTACTGTCTCGAACAATCCGAGAAATCGAATTTTCTCGCGGGATAAGACTGTCGTTTAGTGACATGGTCGACACTTCTTGGTCGACACTTCGCCGGGCCGAACGGAAGATAGAACGTTTAACCAAAAAGAGCCCGGCACCCCAGCGTGGTCGGAAGAAAAAAACAACTCGCCGCGGTGAAATGCCTAGCCTTCGGGACGCCCGCCGGGAATTAAAGGAGCTTCGTGCTGAAATTGGCGAGTCTTCCGAAGGCCTCAGTCAAGTCCAAAGAATCATTGCAAGAGGGTCAGCCCGTGCCGACCGGGCCAGAAAGGAACTAACTGAAGCCAATTTGCGGCTTGTTGTTTCCGTAGCCAAGAAGTATGCCAATAGAGGGTTGGCGTTTCTTGACTTAATTCAAGAAGGCAATATCGGCCTAATGCGAGCGGTCGACAAATTTGATTATCGCCGGGGGTTCAAGTTTTCAACTTACGCAACGTGGTGGATCCGTCAAGCAATTACCCGGGCAATTGCCGACCAAGCGCGAACAATCCGTATTCCAGTGCACATGATTGAAACACTAAACAAACTGAACCGGGCCACACAAACATTGACTCGTGACCTCGGGCGTGAACCAACATCAAAAGAACTGGCAGAACGAGCCGACCTCCCGATTGCCGTAGTCCGAAAAGCTCGCCGGATTGCTCAGACAGTCGTTTCACTCGATTCACCGATTGGCGATGGCGAGGAGAGCCAGTTTGGTGATTTCATTGAGGACCGCCAGGCTGTAAATCCCGCTGAATCGACCATAATGTATGACCTCCGTCGGCAAACCGAGTCAGTCCTGGAAACTTTGAGTCCGAAAGAACGTGAAGTCATCCGAATGAGGTTTGGACTGACAGATGGAGCTGAACCGACGTTGGCTGAGTTAGGTGAAAAATTCTCTCTCACCCGCGAGCGTATTCGCCAAATTGAGGCAGCTGCATTACGAAAATTGAGGGAACCGTCACGTAGTCGACGTCTCAGCACATTTGTCGAACCGCGGAACCCAGCTCCGCCTCGGCGAAGACGGCGTGATCCATCCGACGAGATTGAGCAGGGAGTAGCTTAGCTAGCTTGTCTGTTGCTGCCGTTTTCGGTCATAGGTGTATTCGTCTGCTGATAAAGCCGTGAACGTCTTTCTTCTCGACGGCACCTATGAACTGTTCCGCCACTTCTTCGCGGTACCGTCGAAAAAGACGGCCGAAGGTTTCGAGGTCGGCGCCGCCAGAGGTGTCATTGGTTCCGTTCTTGGAATGCTTGAAGATGACGTCACTCACCTCGGGGTGGCCACCGACCACGTTATTCGGTCCTTTCGCAACCAACTTTACCAAGATTACAAGACGGATGAAGGAATCGAACCCGACCTCCTCGCACAGTTTGAGACCCTCGAAATAGCACTTCGGGCCTTGGGGGTCGTAGTCTGGCCAATGGTCGAATTTGAAGCCGACGACGCATTGGCATCGGCTGCTCATCGGTCCGAAGCTGACAGTCGCGTTGAACAAGTCTTTGTCTGCACACCAGATAAAGACTTGGCACAATGCGTTCAAGGTCGGCGGATTGTACAATTCGACCGCCGGACCGGCATAATACGCGACGAGAATGGCGTTCGCGAACGTTACGGAGTCCCTCCATCATCAATTGCCGATTACTTGGCACTAGTCGGAGACTCCAGCGACGGGTATCCAGGATTGCCGGGATGGGGACCAAAGTCTGCTTCAAGAATCCTCGCAGAGTACTGTCACATAGATAAAATCCCCCGGGACCCCGTTGAGTGGAGAGTTAGTATCAGAGGTGCTGCACGTCTGGCGCGAACTCTCGAGAACAACCGGGGTGACGCTGCGGTATTTCGTGACCTCGCCACCCTCCGAAAAACAGTGCCGGTTTTTGATTCAATCGACGAGTTGCAATGGTCTGGTCCAACCTCTTCTTTTTTTGATATTTGCGCCAGTTTTAATGCCCCTGGCTACTTTAGACGAGCCAAATTACTTGCCGCATCCAGGCGTATCCATGCAAAATAAGGTGTGTTGGGGCGGGTGCTTGCCACTAAACAGGCAGAGCATTTAAACGACTCATTCTCCGGGTAACAAACAAATACAATTTGATTGCACTAAGATGCCGATTCAGTAGTTCGCGGTTAGTTTGCGCGCAGTCTTGAATGCGAGTGGCGACCTGAAATATTCTACGCTGTTTTTATCCGTTGAACTGTTCAGTTGAGGGAAGTCGAAATGAACGACGATCAGTCACAATCGATGATCGAAGCGAAGGCACTCAGTAAGTACTACGGTCCATTTGTAGCCGTAGAAAATATCTCGTTTTCTATCCCGAAAGGTCAGGTAGTTGCTTTTCTGGGCCCAAATGGCGCCGGCAAGACTACGATGATGCGAATGCTGACGGGCTATCTCGCGCCGAGTGGCGGAAGTGCAACCGTTGCTGGCTTTAACGTCCGTCGTGACAGAATCGAGGCATCTCGACATTTAGGATATTTGCCTGAAAATGGTCCAATGTATCCTGATATGACTCCTCTGGAGTTTCTCTCATTTTTTGGTGAAGCTCGAGAAATGAACGCCGCCAGCCTCCGCTCGCGAATCGATAAGGTTGTTACATCATGCGCTCTCGAATTGGTCATCGAGAAACCAATCGGTAAGCTTTCAAAAGGCCTTAAGCAACGAGTCGGACTGGCACAGGCTCTGCTGCACGACCCCGACGTTCTGGTAATGGACGAACCGACCGCGGGACTCGACCCCAACCAGATTCGGCAATTCCGAGAGAATATCCGGCAACTTGGTCGCACGAAGACACTATTGATTTCAACCCATATTCTTCACGAAGCCGAGGCTACAGCTGACCGCGTGCTGTTAGTGAACAGTGGACGACTAGTTTTCGATGGTACGATTGACCAACTTCGAGAGAACGGGTCACTTGAGGAACCATTTTATCGGTTAACCGACGGCGACACTCCTGAAGTTGCAAGAACTATGGCCACCTAAACCTCTCAAGTATTTACACCGCAATTATGACCGTTAACTTGAAGATCACATGGGCGCTGGCCAAGCGGGACCTTCTACTCTACTTTAGTAGTCCCACCGGCTACGTTTTTATCACACTGTTTATCTTTTTGAGTGCGGCAGCCGCATTCTGGCAAGACCAGTTCTTTCTGCGCAACCTTGCCAATCTTGACCAACTTAATGCGCTGCTGCCTCTACTCTTACTGTTTTTCATCCCAGCTCTCACGATGAGTGTATGGTCTGAGGAAAAGAAACTCGGTACCGACGAGCTCCTGTTAACCCTCCCGGCAAGCGACTTAGAAATCGTACTAGGTAAGTATCTCGCGACGCTTGTTATCTACGAAGCATCCCTGTTGCTTTCCGTTAGCTACGTGGCTGTCTTGTTCTATCTTGGCAGTCCGGACCTCGGTCTGATGTTCAGCAACTATTTAGGCTATTGGTTTGTCGGAGCCGCTTTGATCTCGGTGGGGATGCTCGCATCTCTAGTGACCAAGAATGCCACCATTGCATTCATCATCGGTGCGCTGTTCTGCGGAGCACTAATGCTGACCACATCAGTAGCCGGTGCCTTCAGCGTAAGTCTCGAGCGTTTCTTGCGACCGTTCGTCATGGAAACGTATTTTCAAGACTTCGCAAAAGGCATTCTTAGTCTAAGCGCAATATTCTATTTTGTTGCCATTACTACTTTTTTCCTGCATCTCAATGTCTTGGTTCTGAGCCGACGACACTGGCCTAGTAGCGCCGACGGATATCCGCTCTGGGCACATCACACTGTTCGCGCTCTGGCTATCGTTATCATCCTCATCAGCACTGGGGCGGTACTGACTCGTGCAAATAGTTTGCGCCTCGATCTTACCGCTGAACGCCTACACACCCTCAGTCCTGAGACCCGTGAATTAATCGACGCCTTGCCACCTGATCGACCCGTGTTTATCCAAGCCTATATCAGCCCCGATGTGCCTGAACCGTTTGTTCAAACCAGGTCTAATTTAATCAGCATTCTCGAAGAGCTCGATTCCCTAGCAGGACCACGTGTAGAAGTGCTAATTGAAGACACCGACCCGTTTACCGACGCATCTCGAGATGCGCGCGAAACTTTTGGTATCGTGCCACGCGGCTTTCGGGATGTAGGTTCGGCCCGGGCTGAAGTAGCACAAATATTTCTTGGCCTTGCTATTACCTGCGGGGCCGAAGAACAGGTGATCGGGTTCTTAGACCGAGGCTTACCGGCGGAATACGAAATCATGCGAAGCATTCGTGTGGTCTCAGGATCCGACCGGCGGCGGGTTGGTGTGGTCAAAACCATGATAGACATGGTGGGTGGGGTGAACTATGAGCAGAACGAGTTCGCTCCCCAGTGGCCAGTCGTCGCAGAATTAAGAAAGCAATACGAGGTATATCAAATCGACCCCGATTATCCAATCGATCCAGAACAACTCGATGCGATCTTAGTTCCGCTTCCGTCTTCTCTCCAGACCGACCAGATGCAAAACATCAGTGACTTCATCACGAGCGGAAAGCCCGCACTAATTCTGGTCGACCCACTTCCTGCAATCGACCCGACACTCTCGCCAACTGAATGGGTCGGTGACGGAAACCCGTTCACATATCCTGCGGGGACCGCACGTCCCGGACCACGTGGGAATGTTCGGCAATGGCTCCTAGATCTAGGTGTGGACTGGGAACCTACGCGTGTCGTCTGGGACTCGTATAACCCGCATCCCGACTTAGCGAATCTGCAAGCTGAATTTATTTTCCTTGGGCGGGGGAATGGTAATGATGAGACCTTCAATCTTGATGATCCGATCACATCCGAACTTCAAGAACTAATGTTGCCCTTTGTTGGCTCACTCCAACCAGCCCCCAACTCAGAAGTGGAATTCCTTCCGCTGATCCGAACAGGAAACGCTTCAGGCGTGAATGGATACTTTTCGCTCGTTCGTCCGTCTCCATTCGGACCACAACTCAACCCCTCACCGCCCCGTGAACAAGACGACGAAGACTATGTCGTAGCAGCGAGAATTCGATCAAAGACGCTAGCGCTATCGCCCGACGATGTCGAATTAGCCGCAGCAGGTTCTGGCGAATTTACCGACACCGCCACATTGTCATCTGAAACTAATAACGAAAATGTTCCAGACAATACGCTCACATCCGACATGGACGAGCCGGCTACATCACCTCCCCTGGACATGATTGTCGTGGCGGATCTGGATTTCGTTGGAGAACAGTTTTTTGCGATTCGTGCCCAGGCTCCGGGTGACCTCAATTTTGACAACGTGACGTTCTTCCTGAACGCGATCGACACATTGCTTGGAGACGAATCCTTCATAGACCTGAGAAGTCGACGGGCACAACATCGAACACTGGAACGCCTCGAGGCTCAGACCGCGGATTACATCGACCAACGCCGCCTAGATGAGCAGCAGGCTGAACAAGATGCTGAAGAGGCTTTGAGTCAAGCGCAGGCGAGACTCGACGATAGAGTGGCTGAACTTGAAGGCCGCTCCGATATCGATGTCCAGACGATGCAAATTATGGTTCGAAACCTTCAAGAAGTTGAAAACCGACGTCTAGAAGTACTTTCCACCAATATTAATACCGAAAAAGAAACCAGAATTCAGGCCGGTCGCGAACGCATGGAAACACAAATTCGACGGATTCAGACAACCATCAAGACGTTCGCAATTTTACTACCGCCGGTGCCCGTCTTCGTCGTCGGTATGGGAATTTTCTTTCGCCGCCAGCGGCGCGAAAGAGAAGGCGCCATAGCTGCGAATCGCCTGAAGGAGTAACCGATGACTGAGTCAAAAAGGACCATGAGTTTCGTAGGCATCGCGGTCGCGTTTTGCGTTGTGGCGCTTGTCAGTGCTCCGCGGCGAACTGCTCCTGACGCGTTCTTCGATGTGGGAGATCCATTTTTTCCAGACTTCACCGATGCTGAAATGGCCGCGACGCTAGAAGTGGTTGAGTGGGACGAACAAACCGCATCAGCCATCCCATTCGAAGTCACCAACCGGGGTGGGCTTTGGACTATTCCATCTCACCACAGTTACCCTGCTGATGGTGAGGAACGCCTGGCTACCGCCGCCGCAAACATGATCAACGTCGTCAAAGACGATTTCAGATCGGACAATATTGCCGATCACGAAGCGCTGGGGGTCATCGATCCGATCGACGATATGTCGACGAGTCTCGAAGGACGAGGCACCAGAGTGACGTTTAAGGATCCGAGTGAAGCTGTTCTTGCCGAGCTCATCCTAGGAAACGAGCTGTTAGAACGCCCAGGATTTCGGTTTGTGCGAGTTCCTGACCAAAAGCGTGTCTATGCCGCACGGTTCGACGGCGCCATCTCAACGGCTTTTGAAGATTGGATCGAAACGAATCTGCTTGAGGTCTCTCGGTCTCAAATAGACCACCTTGTGCTCAACGAATACTTCGTCGATGAAGGAACTCGGCAAGTTGTACGCCGAGGCGAATTCATTCTCGATAAGGTCGCAGAAGATAATTGGACAGCTAACCGTGTTCCCTCGGGTCAAGAAGTCGATTTCGTCCAAGTCAACCTGCTCGTAGGGGCCATCCTTGACCTAAAGATCGCAGGGGTTAGACCAAAGCCTGCGGGAATGACGGGAAACCTTCGTGATGCGGCAATTGCTGGCAACATCACACAGTCAGACATTCAAGCCCTCGTGGGACGCGGGTTTTTTCCGACCCCCGATGGTGGCTTACTCTCTAACGAAGGAGAGGTTTTAGTTCGAACTACTGAGGGCGTGCTGTATACACTGCGGTTCGGCGAAGTGGTCTACGGCAGTGGTGAAGCGGTGGCTGTAGGAAACGAAACAAGTGATGAAGCACAACCTGACACAGGCGAAAATCGGTATGTCTTCATTACCGCCGAGTTCGATCAAACTAGCTTATCGGAGCCGCAAGCTTCAGACACCGACGCCCATGCCTCGTGGCAACGTCGAGTGCAGGAAGGTCAAGACAAAGCTGAACGCCTTGCCGCTCGTTTCGCTGACTGGTACTACGTTATTGCCGCTGATAGCTATGATCGAATTCACAAGTCGCGGGATGAATTTCTGAAGGATATTGACCCGTAATTCCTGACTCCAGCTCTCATCTCCATTTAGAATATCTTCATGGTCAAAAACCTCCTTGAGAAGGTTTGGGACGCTCATACCGTTCGCAAGCTTCCAACGGGTCAAACGCAGTTGTTTGTTGGTTTACATCTCATTCATGAGGTGACTAGTCCCCAAGCATTCGACATGCTGCGATCGCGAAACGCAACTGTTGCGTTTCCTGATCGCACCTACGCTACTGTTGACCATATAGTTCCGACACTCAACCAAGCACGTCCATTGACCGATGAATTAGCTGAACAGATGATGGTCGCACTCGAACGAAACTGCGCGCAGTACGACATTCCCTTCTCCGACCTGACAACGGATACTCAGGGTATTGTCCACGTCATTGGTCCTGAACTTGGCTTAACTCAACCTGGCATGACCATCGCCTGTGGTGATAGCCATACGTCAACTCATGGCGCGTTTGGCGCTATAGCTTTCGGGATTGGAACATCACAGGTCAGAGACGTCCTCGCATCCCAATGCCTTGCAATGGATCCTCTAAAGGTTCGACGAGTGACCATCAATGGCGTTCTAGAGCCGGGTGTCTATGCGAAAGACGTCGTTTTGGAAATCATTGCTCGTCTCGGTGTTACCGGAGGTGTGGGATACGCCTACGAGTACGCCGGTTCCACTGTCGATGCCATGACCATGGATGAGCGGATGACCATCTGTAACATGTCAATCGAGGGTGGGGCTCGTGTCGGATATGTCAATCCGGATGCCACGACATTTGAATATCTCAAGGGACGACCCTTTGCGCCCTCAGGTGCCACTCTAAACCGAGCTGTGGACTGGTGGGCGTCGATGGCGTCTGACGATGAAGCATCTTACGACGACCAAGTCACACTTGATGGCACAACGATTGAGCCAAAAGTTACGTGGGGTATTAATCCGGGTCAGTCAGTAGGCGTTGGAGGTCGAATTCCGAAACCTACGGACGTCGTGGACACCGACCGCGACTCCGTTGCCGAAGCAATCGAATTTATGGGGTTCAAAGCCGGCTCCTTGATTAGAGGCACACCAATAGACGTGGCCTTTATTGGTTCGTGTACAAATTCGAGATTATCTGATCTAAGGGAAGCAGCCAAGGTTGTGCGCGGCCACACCGTCTCTGACCGTGTGAAAGCACTAGTTGTGCCGGGCTCAAAAAGTGTGCGATTAGCTGCGGAACGCGAAGGACTGGACCAAACCTTCATGGACGCAGGGTTCGAATGGCGGGGCGCCGGATGTTCCATGTGTCTCGCGATGAATCCGGACCGGCTAGGCGGACAAGAAGTCTGTGCCTCATCCTCTAACCGTAACTTTAAAGGTCGACAAGGAAGTCCCACGGGTCGGACGCTGTTGATGAGCCCAGCGATGGTCGCTGCGGCAGCGATTTCAGGAGAAGTGACCGACGTCCGCGATATGCTTGCTTGAACAGAAGGTTGCTTCGAAACAATGACCAACACCAGCATTATCGACTTCACGACGGGCACTGCAGTTCCACTACGTGGGAACAACATCGATACTGACCGGATCATCCCGGCGCGTTATCTCAAAGCGGTAACGTTCGATGGACTCGGTGATCATGTCTTTGAAGACGATCGAGTTTCGATGTCGAACCATCCATTTTCGAATTCCAGCTATCGTGAGGCTTCGATATTATTGGCCAACGAAAACTTTGGGTCTGGATCGTCCCGTGAACATGCTCCCCAAGCCCTTAAACGCTGGGGCATCTGTGCGTGTATCGCAGAATCATTTTCAGACATTTTCAGAGGCAATTCACTATCCATCGGCTTGCCGAGCTTTACCGCTAGCCACTCTGACGTTGAGTTTCTGATGGACTACGTCGAGAACTCTCCGGAGACAATTCTGACGGTCTCTGTCTCAAATCTGACGCTTAGTATTTCAGGCAAGTCCATTTCGCTGACGATGCCAACTGGCATGCGAGACGCTTTACTGAATGGCCAATGGGATGCGACCGGGATGCTTCTCGATCGATTCGAAGAGGTTCGCGCTACCGGTTCTAATCTCCCCTATGTGAAGGGTTTCTAGTGGTCAGTCAACCACATAGCTAAAGCGTTTGTACTGACTTCCACGCTGAAGGATTGAGTCCAAGAACCCTGCCGTTTTGTGCGCGGCAAGTAACACGAGCTTAAAGATAGAAAACTGGTATTTCTATTTTATGAATCGAAGATTAGATCTTGGTAAACGTCGAGCTAGAATCCAAGAATCTTTTAATGATAAGTAAATATTATTTTGTGTTAAGTTATATAACTTTGACTTTCTTTTTAACCAACGGCTTAATTAAATAGCGGTTTGGTTATGATTCTCGAGGGGGGCTAGGGTGGAGAGCGAAGGCGAAAAACTTATCATCTTTGATACGACACTCCGCGACGGCGAGCAATCCCCTGGGTTTTCAATGAACACGGCGGAGAAACTGGAGCTTGCAAAACAACTCGAGACACTCGGAGTCGACATCCTTGAAGCTGGTTTTCCGATTGCATCTGATGACGACGCTCACGCCGTCAGTCTGATTGCTGCCGAAATCAGAAAGCCGGTTATTGCTGCGCTAGCAAGATGTAACCCGGCGGATATCGACCGAGCTGGAAAATCTCTCAAATCAGCAGAGCGGTTTCGTATTCATACGTTCATTGCCACCTCTGACCTCCATTTAGAGCGCAAACTGCGGATTAGTCGAGACCAATGTATCGAGTCCCTTAGTAAAGGCGTTCGGCAAGCACGGGACTATACCGACGATGTCGAATTCTCCGCCGAAGATGCAACGCGAACTGATATGGATTTCTTATGTCGCGTGGTCGAGACGGCCATTGATGCTGGTGCTACGACCATTAATCTTCCCGACACAGTCGGTTACTGCACACCACAGGAAATCGAAGATTTTTTCACCGAGATTCAGTCTAGGATCCCAAACGCGACGAGAGCAGTGTTCAGTGCACACTGCCATGATGACCTTGGGTTAGCCGTTGCCAATTCGTTGGCGGCCCTTCGCGCGGGTGTTCGGCAAATCGAATGCACTATCAACGGCGTTGGTGAACGTGCAGGAAATGCCTCACTAGAAGAGGTGGTGATGGCTACTCGTGTCCGACCGGACCGACTTCCCTATACCACTGCCATCAAATCCACCGAATTATTCAAAACGAGTCAGCTGTTGTCATCGTTGACACAGGAACCGGTACAGGCCAATAAAGCGATCGTTGGTCGCAACGCATTTGCTCACGAAGCTGGCATTCATCAGGACGGAGTCATTAAGGACCGGCGGACCTACGAAATCATGCGTCCCGAGGATGTTGGGCTGCAGTCGACTTTGGTTCTTGGGAAACATTCTGGACGCCACGCCGTCAAACAACGTTGCGAACATCTAGGTTACGACCTGACTCGGTTTGAACTCGATCGAGTTTATCGTGAGGTTATTGCCCTGGCCGACAGCCAGAAAACCGTTGAAGATGACGATGTGGCAGGAATTGTCGCGCAGATTCAACAAGCTGGCCAAACCAACGCCTCTAACACTTCAGTTGAACTAACGGAATCTACCGTGACACGGTCCGCCTGATCAACGGACCGAAGCCAAACTTGCAGTAAACATATAACTCTTGATCGGTGTAAAAGTTACTGTCAGCCGAATTTATTTTGTAAGATGAGCTCCAGGTCAAAGTAGATACCGGTCGTTCAGTTTTCCCTATCTCTATAATTTAAGGTGTTAACAGATCTTGAAGAGTCATGTTAGGTATAGTGATTTTTTTTGCGGGGGTCGAAGGCTGCTTTGCCTTACCGTTTGGTTCTTTATACTAACTGCCGCTTCATTCTTGAGCGCCCAGGACAACTCTCTCTCTCTTCAACCCAATTCGGTGTTGGTTGTTCCGTTTGCGAATGTCACAGGTGATCCGGATGTCCAATGGTTGGAAATCGGTATTGCTGAGACTGTCGTCGCTGATCTAGAACAATTACAGGGTTTATCTGTCGTCAGGTCGACAGGTTCGAACAACAGCACCGAGACAGCACCTCAGAGAGACAGGTTGGCTCTTAACGCGGCGCGCACGCAGGGTGTGTCTTGGTTGGTGTCTGGTGGATTTCAAAACGTCGGAGAACAACTTCGAATAACCGCACGGATTATAGATGTTGCTACTGGAACAATCCGTACAACCGTTAAAGTAGACGGAGTTCTTGAAGAGACGTTCAAACTTCAAGACAAAATCGTTGAAGGATTAGCCCCGGAATTCAACGTTATTCTGCGGAACATCTCCTCTCAAGCCGGAATCAATCTTGACCCACGCCAAACCCCCGATGATGAAGAACGGCAGGAAAACACTCCAAATCCTTTTGATCGGACTACTCGACCAGAACCGCAAGCCGAAGGAGGCGGTGAAGCCACCACTAGCCCTACCGTCGATGACAGGGCCGAGCCTGACAGCAGCAGCTCTCCTCCTGAACCGTCGCCCGGAAATCTGACCACCAATCCTCGCGCAAGCAGGTTACCACCGGCGACAGGAGATAGCGCTAGGACTCGTGCACTGACCGACCGAGTGACTGTGAGTCCAAACCGAACAGAAACACCGCCAATCATCGACGGTCGGCTCGATGATATGGTGTGGCAGACCGCAGCCAGAATTACCAACTTTGTCCAACAGGAACCGTTGGATGGCGCACCCGCGAGTGAAGCCTCTGACGTCTATATCGCCTATGACAGCGCAAACATCTACCTGGCTTTCCACGCACACTACGAGGACCCGAGCATCATGCGGGCGAATCGTAGTGACCGTGACCAAGCCGGGCGTAGCGACGACGTATTTTCCGTCTACTTCGATCCCTTTCTTGATCAGCAGCGCGCCTATGTGTTCTCCGTGAACGGCTACGGTGTCCAGGATGATTCGATCCTTGGTTCACGGAGTTCCGGTGGCGGAGGTGGTGGAGGTGGCCGAGGACGGGGTGGCGGTGGACCTCGGGGCGGAGGAGTTCCGCGGGGCGATTCGTCGTGGGATGCCTTATTCGAAAGTGGCGGCCAACTTGTTGATGACGGTTTCACAGCGGAGTTGTCCATACCGTTCAAAAGTCTCAGATATCCCTCGCAAGAAGATGCAACCCCGCACACGTGGGGGTTTCAGGTCATTCGCCGGATTCGGGATAAGGATGAGACCGTAGTCTGGTCGCCCATTTCACGAGACGTCGCCGGCTTCCTTCCACAGATGGGTGTGCTGTCAGGAATGACTGATTTGTCCACCAGTCGCAACTTAGAATTTCAACCCACGTTCACGGGAGTGCAATTCGGCACCCTCAACACTGACACAGGACGAGTTGTCGACGGTGACCCAAAGCCCGAGGGTGGAGTCAATGTGAAATACGGTGTGACGTCAAACCTAACGGCCGACTTCACACTCAATCCTGACTTTTCGCAAATTGAATCTGACCGGCCTCAGGTTGAAGTCAATCAGCGGTTCGCGTTGTACTTTCCCGAATTGCGACCGTTTTTTCTTGAGGGAGCAGAAATTTTCGATATTCCAGGACCGTTCAGGACCGTTCATACCCGAACCATCGTTGACCCCCTATATGGTGCAAAGCTAACTGGAAAGGCCGGAAACACCACTATTGGTGTGCTTTACACCAATGACCAGGCACCTGGAGACGTGGGTGATTCTCTAGACCCGGCTTTTGAACAGTCAGCACAAACATTTGTTGGTCGGATCCGATATGACCTGTATGCCGAGTCATATATTGGAGCGATTGTGACGGACCGGGAGTTTTTAGATCGCCATAGCCGCCTCGCCGGCATCGACAGTAATTTTCGTGTGGGCAATACTCATTCTGTTGGAATCCGAGCAATGGGTACCGATCACAGAGACCAAGAGGGTTCAAAAAAGAATGGTTACTTCCTCGATCTTTTTGCGCGCAAGAATGGTCGCAATTTAAGTTACACGGCGGCAACCTATGCATTGTCACCTGACTTCAAGACGGACGTTGGATTTGTCAGACGGACTGACCAAAGATTTTCGTTTGGAAATATCAGCTATCTATGGTGGCCTCAGAACTGGCTCATCAGTTGGGGGCCAAACGGGCGCTACTCTCGGAATAACAACTTTGATGGAATCCTTGAAGACGAAATGGCCGACGTAGGCATCAACTTCAATTTTGCAAGAAACATTGGTGCCAACATCAACGTCAGTCGCGAAATGGAACGCTTCAAGGATGTTGACTTCTTCAAGACTCGATTTAACACGTTTCTGAGAATTAACACGAGCCGGGTTTTCTCAATCGGTGGTGGCGGCAACTGGGGCGACCAAGTTTACTACGATCGTAACAACCCGTTCTTGGGCCAAGACAACAATATCTTCATGTTCATCAACTTCCGCCCAGTGTCCCGATTCCAATCCCAAATCAACATAAATACAAGTCGTTTTACCGATCCCATGGGACTCTTCGTGCCAGGCGTACACGAAGGAAGCGTTGACAGTAATGGCGAAGTGTTCAACGTCAAGATCGTCCGGGCACTAAGCACGTACCAATTTTCCGAACGGCTGCTCTTGCGAAACATCGCTGAAGTCAACACATTTGACCAAACCCTAGCCTTGAATGTTCTCCTGACCTACCGCGTTAACTCGGGCACGGCGTTTTACATCGGCTACGATGATCGCTACCAGCAGCGCGAGCAATTTGATGACCATGAGATTTTTCCGGGAACTGGATATCAGCAGACCAACAGGGCCATCTTCACCAAACTGCAGTACTTGTTCAGATTCTGAGTTCGCCCTATTCGGCGGACGGGATACAATGAAATAAATCATCGTGATGCGTCTGGTGCACTAGAAGTCAGACTCAGATTTTTGTTCAGGAGGCCGTCTATGCTCAGAATCGTTCCTTGTTTCATCGCTGTGGTTATGGTTGTCATGCCAGCGACCGTATCAGCCCAGGATATTCCCCTGGAGCAACTGACGCTGCCGGAGGGCTTCAAGATAGAGGTCTACGCAAGCGACATCGAGAATCCACGCCAAATGGCGCTCGGTCCCCGTGGCACACTGTTTGTCGGTACACGTCGAGCCGGAAACGTCTATGCGGTTATCGATGACAACGACGACCATCTGGCCGACCGGGTAGTGACGATCGCCAGCGGCCTGATGATGCCGAATGGTGTTGCCTTTCGAGATGGCAACCTTTTCGTCGCCGAGATCAATCGTGTCCTCCGATTTGACGCCATCGAATCAAACCTAGATTCACCGGGTGAACCCGTAGTACTCAACGACACTCTGCCGACCGAACGCGCACACGGCTGGAAGTACCTAGGGTTCAGTCCGGACGGGCAACTCTATGTTCCGGTGGGTGCCCCATGCAATATCTGTGATCGAACGGATGAAGACCCCCGTTTTGGAACGATCTTGAGAATGAACCCTGACGGCACTGGCGAAGAGATCTTCGCGCACGGCGTTCGCAATTCTGTGGGATTTGACTGGCAACCGGAGACCGCGGAACTTTGGTTTACCAACAACGGACGCGATCGCCTAGGTGACCAAACCCCGCCGGATACACTTCACCACGCACCAGCGGCGGGTTTACATTTTGGATATCCTTTCTGCCACGGTGGGGACCTTCAAGATCCCGAATTCACTCAACGCCCCTGCAACGAATTCCGTTCACCAGCCCAAAAGCTTGGGCCACATGTCGCCTCAATCGGCATGAAGTTCTACACAGGCTCAATGTTTCCGCCCGAATACCACAAACAAATTTTCATCGCGGAGCATGGGTCTTGGAATCGTTCGCCCGAGGCTGGGCACACGGGCTACCGCTTAACCGTTGTGCGCGTTAACGGTGATCAGACGCTTAATTACGAGGCCTTTGCCGAAGGATGGCTTACTTCCGATAACGAATCTTGGGGACGGCCGACCGATGTCTTAGTCATGCCAGATGGTTCGTTACTTGTGTCTGACGACACCGCCAACGCCATATACAGGATTACCTATGAAGGCTAATCCGTTTCGGTTCCCATTTGCGATATCTCCACGGTGTAGCGTGATGATATCGTAACGCGATAAGAAGTAGATACGGTGAGGTGGCCGAGAGGCTGAAGGCGGCGGTTTGCTAAACCGTTGAGGGGGCTTTAACCTCCTCCCAGGGTTCGAATCCCTGCCTCACCGCCATT
>CAYFER010000031.1:0-24596 GCA_964342185.1 uncultured Vicinamibacteraceae bacterium
CGGACGGGATTCCGCTGAGGACGTTCCGACTATAGGCGACACCCCGGCATTCGACGGATTGCAGAGGAACACCACGGCCAAACAGCCAACAACATAAATTGACGAGGTGAGCGGCAGATTATTGAAGCTGGTGAGCTGTAACCGGACTAGTTTGCGCCGGCGATTTCGTTCACAACCTGTTCGGCAAGCGGCAAGCTCACTCCACAGGCCGTATCATTGATGCGGCATTGGGCCAACGTTAGTTCACATCCGCAGACGCATTCGTCTTGATTCAGCCGCTGTAAGGCCGCTTCCTTTTTCTCGGGGGACAGGTGAGAGAGGTCCAACCCAGGAATCTCAGTTGCCTGCGCCGCATTAGCGAGGCGGGTCTGTTGCGTGTTCTCGATCAACTCAACTGTGACATTTGTCGGTAGTGACGCGAGGTAACGCGTCTCCTGCTCCAAGACAGCAGGATTAACGAGTCCAACATGGGTCTGCACGACGCGACCTTCTGTATCAATCACAAAGGATGTCGGTAGAGCGAAGACGCCTGGAAACTGCCGGTTAATTTCCGGCGTAGACATCACGATGGGGTAATTAATATTGAACTCGCGGGCAAAAGCCTCGACATTCGCTGGATCCCCGGCATCGGTCGAAACGCCAATCACCTGCAGGTCTTCACCATAGTGCTCCTGCAGTTTCATCAACTGGGGGATCTCATACCGACACGGCCCACACCACGTCGCCCAATAATTCACAAGGATCACCTTGCCACGCAGGTCAGACAGCGACCAGGTCCCACCGTCCAGGTCCTGCATCGTCACGTCATCGACCTGCACAGGATCCCGCACGAATTGTAGGGTCATTTCCTCGACAGGAGGCTCGAAAACGAGCGCCGCACCCGCCTCTTCGTGAGACTGTTCCGACGACTGACCACAAGCCACCAGACTGACGAGCGCGAATGCCGTCAGGACAAGCACGCCACCACGGCCATGGCTCACGGCCAAACACCCACGGTCGTTCTTCCCACCAAACATCATGTGTAGGCTGATTCTACATGGTCTTTCTATCTGATAGACAACAGACCGGCACACAATCCTCGCGCACCCGAGAAACACCCATATTTGTGCAGGCACTGATAAACACCTAGAACTGCCCTATTAACACCCCATGGCTGAGCACCCCAGAGAAGTAGAGAGTGGAGAACAGCACCACTAGTATCCGAAGCCAACGGCGGCCAGAAGCGCCACAATAGCTACCAGATAGAACTTGACAAGTAATGGCCACACGAAACGTAACCACCGTTGATACGGAATCCGTGCAAGGGCCAGGATGCCCATCAACAAAGCGTTCGTTGGCACAATCATGTTCGTGAAACCATCACCAAATTGGTAGGCCAAGACCGCAGTTTGCCGACTCAACTCGGTTAGATCAGACAAAGGCGCCATGATCGGCATGGTCACGTACGCCTGCCCTGAACCTGACGGAACAAAGAAATTACAGACCGTCTGGACAACGAGCATCCCAACCGCTGCCAAGCCCCTCGGAAGTTCCTGGAGTGGCTGCGCCAATGCGTTAATGATCGTATCAATGACATATCCGTCCGACAGAACGACTTCGATCGTGCGGGCAAACCCGATAAGCAACGCAGTCTTCGTCAGGTCGGAGGCACCACGACAAAACTCCACAGCCACCTGGTTCGCCTGAAGTCCTCCGATAATCGCCGCAAGAAGACCGACTCCGAGAAACACCGCAAGTAACTCCGTCAAATACCATTCCCATACTCCAACGCCGTAGACAAATCCCACTACGGCCAGACCAAAGACGAGCAGTACACCTACGCGCCGTGGAGTAAACGAAACCCGCGCAGGCAATTCAAATCCGTCGGAGTAATCGACATCCGCCACTAAACTTTCGCTGGGGTCCTGGCGAACTTTTCGAACATATCGCAGTAGGTGGTCCACACCAATCGTGACGCAGACCAGAAGTAACGCCCAACGAAACCATTGTCCGGACATTAATTCGACACCAGCGATCTGTTGTGCAATGAGCACGGTGAACGGGTTGAGTGCCGCGCAGGCGTAGCCTACCCCCGCACCGATGTATATGATGCCCACGGCCACGACGGCGTCCATACGCATCGCTACACACATCGTCACCAGAATCACCACAAACGGCATGTATTCCTCAGCCATGCCAATCGTCGACGAGCCGACGGCGAAGAGTAGAACCATCCCAGACAGAAGCGTTACGGGCCGATGGCTCAGATGCTGTATAGCAGCGCCGATCAGAGCATCGATCGCGCCAGTGGCACGGACAACAGCGATAACGCCACCGATTACAAAAACAAAAAAAATGATGTCCTGTGCGGCGGCCAACCCGGCCGGAATGGCAGTTAAAAACGTGTGTAAGGGCAGTCGATCGGCTTCGACTAAATGGTAGGTTCCAGGAATCACCTGGCGCCCGACCCGATCGAACTCTCCAGTCGGTAATACGTAGGTTGTGACCTGCGCCAGCACAATGAGCGCAAACAGCAGGACAAGAGAATCTGGAAATTTGGACGAGCGAGAACCAAAGGTCATGGGGTGCCCGAAAAGATTATGAGGTTAACGTGTTGGATCGGCGGCCACCCGGACCAACAACTTCCCAAAATTCCGGCCCGTGAGCAGCCCGTGAAACGCCTCAACCGCGTGCTCAAGCCCCTCCACAATATCTTCTCGGTATTTTACCGCCCCATCCCGTACCCACTCGCCTACGTCACGAAGAAAATCCGTCTCCCGGTCAGCATGGTCGGTAACGATGAACCCGCGGAGCGTAAGTCGTCGAATTAATGCCAGACCCATCACCTTCGACACTTGGTCCGGCCCGGGTGGCATTTCGGTCAAGTTGTAAGTCGCGATCCGCCCACAGATTGGCACCCGTGCAAAGTTATTCAGCAGAGGCAGTACCGCGTCAAATACTTTGCCGCCGACATTCTCAAAATAGACGTCGACCCCACGCGGACAGGCGGCTTTAAGCTCCTCAGATAATCGCTCGTTACGATGGCTAAGGCATGCATCGAAACCAAGCGAGTCAACAACATATTTACATTTCTCGGCCGTACCGGCTATGCCGACCACACGACAGCCGTTAATTTTTGCAATCTGACCGACCACAGCACCAACAGCGCCAGACGCGGCCGATACCACAACCGTCTCACCTGTCTTTACCTTCCCGATATCGAGTAATCCCACATAGGCCGTGTGACCCGGCATGCCGAGCACTCCGACTGCTGTAGAAATCGGTGCGTCCGCCGGGTTCAACTTTCGAATACCCCGCCCGTCCGACAGCGCGTACTCTTGCCAGCCATTGCCACCCAAAACAAAATCGCCAACTCCAAACTCGTCGAGGTTCGACTCGACTACCTCGGACACAGTCCCTCCCGTCATAACGTCACCAAGTTCTAGCCCAGCGGCATAGGATGGACCTGCGTTCATTCGGCCACGCATATAGGGATCCAGTGACAGATAGATCGTCCGGCAGAGCATCTGACCATCACTCGGCCGCGGGACGGCAGTTTCCACTACCCGAAAGTCGCTGGTCTTTGGAAATCCCTGCGGCCGGGCGGCAATCTGTACCTGATGGTTAATATCTGTACTCATGTGGCATCTCCATTAGTTTGCGACAATCTACTGTGAGAATAACTAGTACCTCTAGTCATCGTGTTTTGTTTGATTGACCGAGACCTGACCACAATGCTCGTACTTTAATCGGAGAAACCCAAGTCGGACCGTAACCCTAGTATAATGCCAGCTTTCCTACTGAACGCTGAACCCACTCAGGAGATTTAAATGGTTGACCACATAGCGTATGTGTATGGATTCAATCTCATGAATGCGGAAACACTGGTGAAGGATGTAAGCTCCGAGCAAATGGTCGAACAACCGAACGGCGTGGTCAATCATCCTGCCTGGTCACTCGGCCATCTGGTGGTTGCGGCTGATGGTCTGGGTCAGGCACTCGGTCTGACATCAAATCTGCCAGACGGCTGGGACAAGACGTTTGCAACAGGCGGAGAACCATCGAATCAGGTCTCGGACTTCCCGTCAAAGGAAGAGATTCTTGGCGCGTTAAGGGAACACCATGAGCGCAACACTGACGCCATCAAGAACATTGACCCGGCGTCCCTGGCGGCGCCTCATCCTAACGAGAACGTGCGAAGCTACTTCCCGACGCTTGGCGACATGGTCGTATTCCTGATGACGGGACATGAGATGGACCACCTGGGTCAGATTGCAGCTTGGCGCCGGGCGATGGGTCTCGGTCCCGCCAGTAGGTCGTAGCCTTAATTGGCTTCGGCCTTCTCCGCGTGCCATTCGCCGGACCCCAACAAGTCACCATAGTCACACGTGCCGGTCATCGTGTCACCATTTACGGTGCCGGTGTAGGCGACTTTCGTGCTCAAACTGCCAAACCCCGGAAACATCCCTTGCACCTCAAACCAGAACTCAATCTGGTCACCTTCTATCGTGCCGCTGACATCCGCTTCACCAAGTGTTCCGTCGAATGTTCCTGACAGAACGTTGCCGTCCTGCGAGAAGACAAAGGTCGGACTGCCAGTGCCAACCTCAAGTTCGACCTCAAACTGCCAAGTCCCGGAAACATCCTGAGCATGTGTTGTCGGGCTCCATAGCAACATCAATATGCCACCCACGATAACTCGTTTTGCGTGGCTCATCTACTTGCCTTTCTTCTCGATCTTCGCCCAACTATCACGTAGAGTAACCGTGCGATTGAACACCAACTTCGTGTCACATGAATCGGGATCTACGCAGAAGTAACCTTGCCGTTCAAACTGGACACGCGTGGTTGCCGCACTTCCGCTCACACTCGGTTCGACGCGACACCCTGTCAAAATCTCAAGTGAGTTATCGTTGATCGCCGCCTTATACGCTTGTTCATCTTTGGTGTCTTGAGGAAATTCCTCAGAAAAGAGTGGGGTATACAACCGAACCTCTGCTTTTAACGCCTGCGCCTCAGACACCCAATGGATCGTGCCTCTTACCTTTCGGCCATCAGGAGCGTAGCCACCTCGTGTTTCCGGATCATAGGTACACCGCAGTTCAATCACATCGCCAGTTTCAGAGTCCTTCACCACATCGACACAGGTAATAAAGTAGGCGTAGCGGAGACGAACTTCCCGACCCGGTGCGAGGCGAAAATACTTGCGGGGAGGGTCCTCTCGAAAATCGTTTCTTTCGATGAACAATTCTCGAGAAAATGGGACTTTCCGTGTTCCGGCCGAGGGGTCCTCAGGATTGTTGACAGCATCCATTTCTTCCACCTGCCCTTCGGGATAATTTTCAATGACGACCTTGATCGGATCCAAGACCGCCATGACACGAGGTGAATGCTGATTCAAATCTTCCCGAACCGCATCTTCTAGTTGGGCAAACTGCACGACGCTGTTCGATTTCGAAATCCCGATTCGATCACAGAAGTTGCGAATGGCTGCGGGTGTGTATCCACGCCGACGCATGCCGCTCAGAGTAAGCATCCTTGGGTCGTCCCAACCATTGACGGAACCGTCTTCAACCAATTCGCGGAGTCGGCGTTTACTCAGCACGCTGTAAGTCAGGTTGAGCCTGGCAAACTCGATCTGTCTCGGCGGATCCTGAAAATCAAGCTGCGCCAGATACCAGTCATAGAGAGGTCGATGATTCTCAAACTCCAAAGTACACAGCGAATGCGTAATACCCTCAAATGCATCTGACAACGGATGCGTGAAATCGTATGTTGGATAAATACACCACTTATCACCTTGGCGATAATGCGGGAACCGGCGGATTCGATAAATCGTAGGGTCTCGAAGGTTCATGTTCGCAGCAGCCATATCGATCTTCGCCCGCAACGTACGACTACCATCCTCAAAATCTCCTCGTCGCATACGCTCAAACAGTTCTCGGTTCTCTTCGATCGACCGCTCTCGGTATGGACTGTTGCGCCCGGGCTCATTCCATTGGCCACGGTACTGCCCGACTTCATCGCCCCGAAGGTCGTCGACATACGCTTTTCCAGCCTTGATTAGCTGTACCGCACAGTCGTAGAGTCGCGTGAAATAATCGGACGCATAGTAGAGGCGCCTATCCCAATCAAACCCCAACCACTGAACATCCTCCTTGGCCGCATCGACAAACTCTTCGTCTTCCGTCTCTGGGTTAGTGTCATCCATCCGAAGATTACAAGGGCCACCGTAATCCTGAGCGATACCAAAATTCAGACAGATCGCCTTCGCGTGACCAATGTGCAAATAGCCATTTGGCTCTGGTGGGAAACGCGTGTGTACCCGGCCATCTCGACGGCCAGCAGTCATATCGTCCGCTACGATCTGACGAATGAAGTCGGTTGCTCGAGTCTCAATGTCGTTCATCCTAGCTCGCTCCGCGTGCTCGTTTGACTCATCGCCACGGCGCGATCAATCCGGTTGAGGCAGGCCTGCCGTCCGAGAATAGCCACCCCCTCAAACACGCCAAACCCAACGGCTTTGCCGGTCACAGCAACTCGTACGGCGTGAATGATCTGACCGATCGTTATACCTTGCTGGTCAATAAACTGCTGCAAGAGACGCTCAACCGTCTCGGCCTCGAACGGTTCAACCGTTGCCAACTCATCACGAAACTTTAGGAGGCGGTCCACTGCCCCGTCTGCACATAGACGTTTCGTGACTGCCTTAGCATCGTAGGCAATGTCATCATCGCCTTCAAAAAATTCTCGGTAATGCAGGATGTCTCCAGCAATCTTGATGCGGTTGCCTGCTGCGGCAACTACTGCGGCAACTCGCTGCAATATTCCGTCTTGAGTCGAAGCGATAGAAACCAAACCTGCTTTGGTGAGAAATGGGAGCACCATTGACACCCTGTCATCAAGTGAAAGCGCCTGCATCTGACGCTCCTGAAACGCCAACAGCTTCTGAGAATCAAAACTGGCTGCTGACTTATTCACCCGCTCTAACGAAAAATCTCGAATCATCTTTTCGCGTGAAAAGGTTTCTGTCTTGTCGTCGAGTGACCACCCTATCAGCAAGAGATAATTCACCAGAGCCTCTGGCAGGAAACCGACATCTCGATAAAAATCAACGGCAACAGGATTAAACTGATCAGATGACACGGAACCTCCGATCTGACTCATCACATTTACACCTTGATCAAATATTTGTCTGAATTCGTGATTCTTAAAATACGTTTCAAGTTTACGCTTGCTCAATTTCTGACTACTGCCCGGAGCGGCAACATATGGCAAGTGTGCGTAGTGCGGCAGGTTGTATCCGAGTGCTCGCGCTATAAATATCTGACGGGGCGTATTCGAAAGATGTTCCACCGCACGGATGACATGGCTAATGCGATATTCATGGTCATCAACAGTACTCGCCAGATGATAAAGACAGGTTCCATCGGCACGCTGAATGACGTGATCTTGCTCGAGCGCCCACTCGACCACGACCCGACCACGAACGAGATCCTTAAACTCACAGGTGCCGTCCCTCGGCATCTTCAGCCGGACCACTGACGATCGACCCTCGGCGCGAAAAGTATCAGCCTGGGCACTGCTTTCAGCCATCCATTTGCGGCTGTAGGTGAATCGTCGTTTGTCTCGCTGTGCTTCTTCCCGTTCAGTTTGAATCTCTTCGGCTGTCGCAAAATCTACGTAAGCCGCGCCCACCTCTAACAGTCGCTCGACGGCTCGCGTGTACCAGTCATTACGCTCAGATTGAAAATACGGAACATATGGTCCACCGACCTCGGGCCCTTCATCCCAATCGAGACCGAGCCAGCGGAAGCCATTGAGAATAGGCTGAAGCGCTGACTCGACATGCCGTTCTCGGTCAGTATCGTCGACTCTGAGGATGAATTGGCCGTTATGGTGTCTAGCGAACAACCAGTTAAACAAAGCGGTTCTGACGCCACCAATATGAAGATAGCCAGTTGGACTCGGAGCAAATCGTGTGCGAACTGTCATAGAAGCACTGATCACAGACTGGGCCAATTGAGAAATTATGAACCATTCTGAGCTTCGATAAAGGACAATACGGTCATGAGATGTATTGCGCTGGTAGTGACGCTGATAATCGGAACAGGCATTTCACTCTTTACAGAACAGCGGGCGTCACCATCATCTGAGATTACTCACGACACATTCTCGACACCAGACGGTGCCGAAATGACCTACGCCATCTCCCTTCCGACAACCACATCCACTGACAGTGGTGCTATCGACCCGCTGCCACTTATCCTCGCCCTTCACCCTGGTGGCGCTCGGACTCCGTATTACGGAAGCAGCTTCATGCAAAGCATTGTGGAACCTGCGTTCCGCAGTTGGAACGCCATCATCATCGCACCCGATGCGCCTACTCGTTCTTGGGCAACGGATGAATCAGACCGAGCTGTCATCGCATTGATTAGACAGGTCATGACTCAACACGCTGTGGACCCCGAGCGGGTGTTGGTCACGGGGTTCAGCCTGGGTGGCCGTGGCACCTGGTTCTTTGCCACAAGGCACGCCGACCTCTTCACTGGCGCCATTCCAATGGCTGGACCTGTAGACGAGGGGGTGCTCGATGCAATAGGCACCATGCAACTTGACCGACTAGCCGCTATGCCCATCCACATCGTCCACAGCCGCGATGATGAACGTGTGGCATTTCAACCTGCCGCTGAAGCCGCTGAGCGCCTCAAGGAACAAGGAAATCCGGTTGAACTGACTGCCCTTTCCGGCATCGGACACTTCGCGATGGGCGCCTACATCAGCAGTCTAAGGATCGCTGGTGACTGGATGATGGAACAATGGGAAAACAGATAGGACGAGTGACAACTACAGAATTATCAAGAATCGCTTAGAGCACTGCCAGCTACTATCTCCTCCCGCTCGAAGATATTCATCGCGCGACCTCTTCTTTGCCTACTGCATACCAGCCAAGCGTCCGTAGCACCTGCGTAGCCTCAGCGTGGTCGGGCTTGTGAATGGCAATAGCGGCTACATCTCCTTCCCGAAGTTGGTATCCCATCCGCATTGGAGCAACGTGGTTACCTCGAGTTACTGTCACGACCGCAAACAATTCTCGTGAGCGCGTCGCGGCTGGCGTTGCTGCTTCCGTTTGATCGGTTGCCTGGTTCCCTATGAGAACAAATTGGAATTCTTCAACCACTACTTGTTGGTGCCGCCAGCGTACATCCCACCGTTCATGGTCGTGAGGCCCGTCAAACAACACGTCGGCATCCGCTGATGGTAATAGGCTCGGACTCTGTTCGCCAAAGAGAGATTCAACCGCAATCAGACCTCGAGGCACGTCAAATTCATCGAGTGCTTGACGGACAAAAAGACTATTGAAATGCTCATTCGACGTAGCACCGACCGCTTTACCAACCAGTTCGGGTCTGGCTCGCAAGAGAGTCCGCTCCTCTAGTGGGTCTCCAAAGACAACGGTGTACCCGGCTTCTTCGGCAACCCGTGACCGCTTCGGATCAAACTCCAGAAACACCACCGGGATCATTGCTTTCCGCAGTTGTTCGGCGAGTGGAAACCCGAGTCCCCGCGCACCAAGAATCGCAACATGGTTACGATGCGGAAGACGAACGGAGAGTAAACTGGCGAGCGGCTTAGCTGTCAACCCAGAAACAATGACCGTGACAGCAATGACGAGAAAGACGAGTGCTTTAAGCTGATCGCCGCCATCAATACCTTGACTTTCAAGATTCGCGGCCGTGATCGATGCCACAGCCGCCGCCACAATTCCCCGGGGCGCCATAGCCGCAATGAATGTTCGTTCTTGTGTGTTGAGCTTTAAACCTCTCGTGGCAAGCCAGACACCGGCCGGCCGCACCACAAAGACTAGCCCGGCCACCAGAATTAATCCCGGACCTCTCAATGCTCTAACATCTTCAAGAGACACATCAGCGGCCAACAAAACGAAGAGCAGTCCAACAAGCAGAATAGTTAGTCGGTCTTTGAACTCGCGTAACTCCTCGCCGACTCGCGACCTAAAGTTTCCGACTACAACACCTGCAACCGTCACGGCCATTAAGCCACTTTCTGGCACGACCACACCACACGCCTCAAAGAGCAGAACAACGGCAGCAAGCGTAAAGATGTTCTCGTAACCACTGGCGACAAGAAATCCGTAACGCAGTGCCACCACCAGAATCAATCCCATTCCGAGACCAGCAACGAGACCAAAACCCAAACTAACGGCAATAAATTGAACTTCGGCGGCAAGTGTGCCAAGTCCCGGAGTCAGAACAACCTGAAGTAACGCCGCTGCCAATAGTGCTCCGACTGGGTCTATGAAGACACCCTCCGCCTCGAGAATCGTCCGCAACCGAGGGTGTAGCCGCATATCTCGGAGAAGAGGTGCCACGACGGTCGGCCCAGTAACAACGACTAAGCTCCCAAAGAGAAGTGAGAGGTTCAACCGCCAACCCATGACAAAAACCGCTGACAGGGTTGCTCCAACTAACGTAACTACCGCTCCGATTGTAATCAGGCGACGAATTGCGGCTTCCTGCCGTTTCAGACGGGACCACTGAAGATTCAATCCCCCTTCGAACAAAATGATTGCGATGCCAAAGTCAACAATTGCGAACAGGCCTTCCCCTAGAGAACTTGGCTGAATTACCGCTAAGAATTCTGGCCCGAGCAGCGCCCCGGTCACGAGTAACAGAACAATGCCGGGCAGACGCACCTGGCGTGATAACGATTGAGCCATTACCCCGGCCGCCAAGGCGACTGCCAGGGTCAACCCAGTATTAGTCATCGCAGCACCATCGTAAATCTAGTCATGATTCGGCAGACGTTGGTCAGCGTAGTGATCAGTTAGCATGATTGCCTTAAGCGCATGCTAGAGCTCAACTTAGCAATATTAAACCCTAGCGAACTCCAAAATGTTTCCAAGTTGGCAGGACTAGCTTCTGTCATTGGGTTCATGCAAGCATCTAGCCAAAAAATGACATACTTCTGGTGGATGCTAGACTTTAACGAACGTCCGTGACGCCAAAATTCCAAACAGAGTACACTGGAGTGGAAAATCTTAATTCCGGCGAAAATCGACTTTCGCTAGTTTCGCGATATTGAAGAGAATAGTTTCTTGCGTATACATATCGTCAACCCTAGTCATTTCTCCTTCGGGACAGCATTCATCACTCCAAGGTGGATGTTTGTGCTTGCTGCCGCCACCCCCGCCAAATGGGGCGACCCGATTTTGAGTGACGAATCACTGGAACCGTTCGATACAGACCGCCTTGAGAAAGGCGACGTCGTGGGTATCGGCATTCACACAGGAAATGCATTAGTCGGCTACGAACTTGGACAGCGCGCGCGTAAGCGCGGTGCCTGGGTAATCTTCGGTGGCAGTCATCCAACCCTCTTTCCCGAAGAAGCGATTGAACGTGGCGGCGCCCACGCGGTGGTAAAAGGTGATGGTGACATCGCTTGGGGCCAAGCGATCGAAGATTGCGTCAACGGCTCGACAAAAGAAATTTACGAGGGTGGCCGAGTTGACGCTGGAAAATTCAGAAAAGCCCGTTGGGACTTGATGGACCGAAAGAAATATGCATGGGCATCAGTTCAGACTGTCCGTGGTTGTCCCAAACATTGCTCGTTTTGTTCCGTGTGGCGTACCGATGGACAAGAACCCCGCCAGCGGAAAGTAAATCCGGTCATTGAAGAAATCGTTGAACTTCGGCGAATGGGCTTCAGGTTCATAGCCCTAGCAGACGACAATTTCTACCCTGTGACGCTTGAAGACTTGAGGATGGCGTACCGACGGGAAGATAAAACGAGATACAACGAGCTCAAGGCTTTGCGTGATGAACGCTTTGAACTGATGGAGCTCATGGCTGAGTTACCAAGCGACCTGAATTTCTTCACACAGATCACCATGGAATCTGCTGAAGATCCTGAGTTTTTGAATGCGATGAGGAAAGCCCGGATCAGAGGTGCTCTTGTTGGCGTTGAGGCTGTCACCCCTGAAGGACTAAAGGACGTCTATAAGGACTTCAATCTTGCCGGCGAGGAACTTGTTGAACGACTTCAGGAATTCCGAAAACACGGTGTCTACATCCTCGGGTCATTCATTTTTGGTCTTCCAAGCGATCGCCCAAGTACTTTCGAGGCAACCGCAGAGCTAGCCAAACGATCCGACATTACCTTTGCACAATTCGTAACTTTGACCCCGTTTCCAGGAACCCTAGATTTTGAACAGTGGGAGAAAGAACAGCAGGACAGCATGATCAGCGTCGACGGTATCCCGGCGTCGCGTCACTGGCTGATTCCTCAGGCGAAACGACCAAAGCTACTGACACCTCACCCGGTGATGTCGGGCGAGGAAATTCGGCAAGGAACCCAGAACGTCTGGAATAGTTTCTATGGCCTCAGGGCTTCTTGGAAGCGGTCCAGCATTCTAAAGTCGTTCAGAAATCGTGTGGCGTTCGTTATAGCGTCGAAGGTGATGCTCCAAGCATTTGGCAACACTGGTTTGTCAACTGACAGCGCTCGTGCCTCTCGCGCTACCCAATTGGGTGGGATTGGTTTCTCCCTCCTCCAAAAGATGTTCTCGGCCACACCGATGCCCGATCTTAAGGTACCAAAGGGCGCTGACTTAATCGACAGTCCCTCTCATGAATCTCAATCCTTGACAACCGCTAGTTAACCGACATATATGTAGACCATGCAAACTATTCTGAACGCCTTGACCGTCACGGTATTCGTGGCCTTTGCCATGTTGACGGGCGTAGCCGCCGAAGAAACCGTCACAGGGATGCTGGTCGAAGCCAATTGTGGGTCTCATCTGGGAGAAGCCGGCCCCAGTGACGAACACGTCGCGTGCATGGTACGGTGCGCTAGAAATGGTGACCCAATTGGCATTCTCACAGACGATGGGTTGTACACCATTACTGGAGATTGGGTAGCAAGTAACGGCGACAAGCTTGCCGAATTAATGGCTCAACAAGTCACCGCTACTGGAGAAACCAGTGACACTAATGGTCAACGCGTAATTGAAATCTCAACCATCGAGCTGCTCAAGTAACTGGTTACTTTTAAGCTATTTAATCCCTCCGTGTTCTCGTTGGCTCCTAATGGGTCGCGACAGTACGTCGCTTAGACACTGAAAACCTCCAAGCACAATGCATCAGAGTGTAGGCCGTGGACCATTCTGACCTATTACACCACCACAAGACCACACTAGCCGCACGCCAAGTTACCCAAGAGAAACTTGCTGTCAGGGACCGATATCTTAGCTATACCAGGCTTCTTCTTGTCACCCTGATTCTTGCGGCTGGATGGGGGTCATTCGCGCATGGGAGCTGGTCAGGCTGGTGGGCACTGATTCCATGTATCGGTTTTGTGGCCGTTATGCGTACTCACAACAGTGTGATAAGTGCCCACGAATCAGCATCTCGTTCGGTTGCTTGGTATCAGCGTGGACTGGCCCGCCTTGAGGACCGGTGGGCTGGATCGGGGGAGACCGGCTCTCAGTTTATTGACAACTCTCATCCCTACGCAGATGACCTCGACCTTTTTGGAGACGGGTCACTGTTTCAACTCCTCTCCACAGCCCAGACAACGACCGGCACAGAAACTCTATCTGGGTGGCTGCTACAACCTGCCGACCCTAAAATTATCCGCCACCGGCAGGCCGCGGTTGCCGACCTTGCCACACGGCCTCAATTGCTCGAAGACCTCTACACCGTAGGCGTGGAAGGCCGGGATGCCGTCGAATCGAGTTCGCTTGTGAAATGGGCAACGACTCCCAAACAACTAAACCACAGCTGGCTTCCGACAATGTTGCAACTCCTTACTCTTGGAATGATGCTGGCATTGACGGGCTGGAGTCTAGACTTACTGCCTGGCAGTGCACCCGTTGCTCTTTTGCTCATTAACGTGATCTTAGGCTTAATACTCCACCGCTCAGTTAGCCAAGTACTGCACCGAAGCGACCAACCCGCTCAGGAACTGGCTGTGTTGGCTGCCATAATGGGTCGAGTCCGCAAGGAGAACTACACCGCCGAATGCCTTGGTCAACTGCAATCCGAACTGCTCTCGGCACAAGTTGAACCTGTAGATGCCGTGCGCCGCCTCAAATGGTTCCTTGAAATGCACGACTGGCAACACAACTTATTTTTCATGCCTATCGCGGCCGTGCTGCTCTGGGGACCCCATTGTGCAATCGGCGTGGAAAGATGGCGGCACCGTCATGGGCACGCTATCGAAAAGTGGCTGACACTCGTAGGCGAATTTGAAACATTAGCTGCCTTCGGACTCTATCGCTTTGAACACCCCGACTATTCTTTTCCGGTCTTCCCAGAGCACCAAGATCACGACAAACCCCCCATATTTGAGGCGAAAGGACTCGCGCATCCATTACTGCCCAGAGACAATGCTGTTCCTAATGACATAACTCTAGGCGCAACGCTCCAGCTACTTATTATCAGTGGGTCAAATATGTCGGGAAAAACGACCCTCATGCGGGCAGTGGGAACCAACGCCGTACTGGCACTCGCAGGGGCTCCTGTACGAGCCAAATCGCTCCGCTTGTCCTTTCTCACAATCGCTGGAACCATTCGTGTCCAAGATTCTCTACTTGCAGGTCAGTCACGCTTCTACGCCGAAATCCTAAGGATCAAGACCCTTCTAGATACGGCTCGTGGCAAACTTTCCCTCCTCTTTCTCATTGACGAACTCTTTCACGGAACCAACTCAACCGACAGATTCGACGGTGCCCAAGGTGTTCTCAAATCTCTCGTCACACTCAACGCGATTGGGATGATCACGACGCATGACCTCGCGCTGACCGATATTGGAAAGCCCCTCGGTTCCAAAGTGACCAACATGCATTTTGCGGATCAAATAACTGATACCAACGTCTCTTTTGATTATCGTTTACGTAGCGGCATCGCAACTAAGGGTAACGGCGTAGCCTTGATGCAAGCCGTTGGATTAAATGTAGACACACCCGCCACTAATTCGTAACCAACTAAGACTCACCTAGGTTTGATTACTCGACTCTCGCGACTCTGAAATATTTGAGCAGAGACCGGCAGTCAACGTAATCGGAGCCGGAGTAGACAGGAGACAGTAGCGCCGCCCACTACAGCTTGTCTTGTCAACCATCTAACAAATAACGTGGCCCGGGTTAACCTCTACGAACAAAAATGGGTTTTCTTATCAGTTCAAGAATATGTCGATCGTATATTTCTCAATATTTAAATATAATTTCTTTTACAGAAAATTTTGACCGGCCAGTTTCGAGGAACCAGACGAAAAACAGAAAAGGAAACCCAATGAAATCGAGACCACAACTAATTGACGTAAAAGAAACACTGGCGTCTGTTCTAAAAGAAGATCGACTTAGCGTTCGTGAGCAACTCGGTGTCAAAACTTGCAGCAACCCTGTGGACGAAGCTAGGACCACGGAAGATACGATGGTAGTAATTAGCCAACTCGACATTGCTCTAAACAACCGACACCAGGCTCGTGCAGCACTCGATCGCATAAGGCAAGAACGTTACGGTCTTTGTGCAGCCTGTGGACAGGAAATTAGCGACACGCGCCTAAAAGCGCTTCCTGTCGCAACACGGTGTATTCGATGCCAAGAGCTTGTCGAGCTATTTAACCTTCACAAAAGTGAACATGATACGAGATTGGTTCGCGATCGTCTCGATGCCACACTTGATGCGGCCTAAATCGAAGAGTTCTACCGTTGAATGTAGCTCTTACTGGAGAATTTTCGTCTAGTACTCTCGTATTACATTCAAACGTGATTGAGTAGCGCTAATTCTTTCGGATGTGGGTTCAGGTACCCTTGGCTAAGAAGATATGTGATGTCTAGCGTGCGGGCATGATGGCGGATCAAAGTGAGCGGAACAATGCGTGGCACCAAACGACGGCGATAGTCTTCGATCACACTTAGCAACTCATCACGTGATTGTTTTTCCAAGTGAGTCTTGAAGTGCCCTAACGCATGCATTAAGACGTTGGTGTGTCGCGCAGTGGTTGCCCGAGTTTTCATGGCCGACATGAATTCATCTTCATAGCGGCGCGCGAACTCAACACGAGGAATAGTCTTGACATCAGCTACTAACCGGCCGAGTTCTCGATATCTTGGAAGCGAGTGTGCCATGAGCGTCAGTTTTTGACTGGTGTGAAACTGGACAATAGTGCCCGTTGCCCAACGATGGGAAAAAAGGTGACGAAGACTCTGGTACGCAAAAACTCGTTCAATGAAATTCTCTCTTAACGTAGAATCGTGCAAGCGTCCTTCTTCCTCGACAGGCATATTCGGAAACTGTCTAAGCAATTCCGCGGTAAAAAGACCGCGACCGTTCCGTTCCGAGATACCTTTGTTGTTGCTGCTCCAGACCTTGACGCGTTCCATTCCGCAACTCGGTGAATCTTTTTTTACGATATAGCCGCTCAGATTCTCCTTAGACAATTCACGTGTTCTGGATCTGGCGTAGCGGCGCATGCGCCTACTGAGCTCCACTCCATTACGACCGACCAAACGGGTACTATCGAGTTCTTTCGGATCGCGAACCAGCCGTATGGGTTCTCGTGGCGTGCCCAATCCAATATCCACTTCGGGGCAAACCGACACCCATTCCACCATACGACCGAGAGTCTCAACTAAATATGGATCGCGTTTGTGGCTACCGTCGTGGCGAACTTCTTCACCAAGCAAGCAGGTAGAGATCCCAATTCGGATTACCAGATCTCCCATGACTACCTGACTCGTCCGTTAATTGCCGGACGCACCGGCGCGCGGTCGGTTTCCTCTTTCTGGGACGTTGTCTAAAACGTCTAGAAGCGCCTGCTGACGTGAGTGTGCAGGGCTCGGGCCTGGATGGGACACAAGGGGCACGCCTTTAAAATATAGACGCAGTGCCTCAGCGTGAATAGCGCTAATTGTCTTGATGGTTACCAGTGGATAACGTATCAAAAGTCCCGCAACAACCCGGTTGGTCATCGGCAAGCGTTTGCCCCAAAGGCTCACATTAAGAACCTGTTGTTCGCGCTCATGCTGTACGATACCAACGGAAAGCCGCTCACCTAGCGGTGCAAAAGTAAAATCATAACTGCAGGCCATTGTGATGAAGGGCGAGACGTGCATCTCTTTTACCGCTCTGAAACGGGCAACACCGTCCATCGCGTTACCACTCTGACTAAGCAGATAAAGATGTCTCTCGCCAAACGTGTTGTGTACCTCCGCTACAACCGCAACCAGGCTACCAGTAGAGTTCCGGCAATAGAAAAGACTTATGGGATTGAAGACATAACCCAAAGTTCGGCACTGTGTTAGCAAACCAACCGTCCCCCCGGTTAAATCAATCCCATGGTGGGCTAGTAGCCGGAACAGCTTATCGCGAGTCGATCCAGCCCGACCATCGATGTGATCTCGGTCGAAGAAACTCCAGAGATTCCATCGGTTGACCGAAAACGCCCAGACGGTCCGTCTAATCGTCTCCAACTCGTCGAGGTCGAGATAAGCCATGCAAATGCGGTATCGGAAATCGTGCACTCTAGGCGAACTGCGCCGGTGCGTGACGTACCCGGTATAGACACAGGACCTCACTTCCGCTCCTCACATTGTTCGAGTGCAGTTTGTACCGCTAGTCCTGAAACAACGCCATCTTCATGAAATCCATTCCCCAGATGTGCGCCACAGTAAAACGTATGATTTCGACCGCTGATTCGTTTAATTTCTGAACGCGCTTCAAGGCCATTTACTGTGTACACCGGATGCTCGTAGGGAATACGAGCCAACACACGTGATCGATCAATGCGGCCTTCGTCATTTAAGGTGACACAATACGGCGTGTTCGTAATAAGACTCTGAAGTTGATTCAAATAATACGTCACCCGAAGTGGAGCTCCCGAAATGCGACAGTCGGGAATATGATAATTCCATGACGCCCATGCCAGCCGAGAGCGAGGCAGAACTGAGGCGTCGGTATGCAAAACAGCCAAATTCTTGGAATACGGAATGGCACCAAGTGCATGAGTTTCCGCGGCACTTGGTTCCTCAAGAAGTGACAGTGCCTGATTGGCGTGAGTCGCAAGGACGACCTTATCGTAGTCTTCCCAGCCACCCCGGGCGGTGTGAAGCTCAACACCATCAGACCGGCGTCTAATTCTGTCAACTGCGGCACCCAAACGAATACAGTCTCGAAACGAATGAACCAGTGATTCAACGTAACGCTTACTACCCCCTACAACCGTGCGCCAAGGTGGGTGAGAATTAACTTGGAGCAATCCGTGATTGTCAAAAAACTTCAGAAATAACGGCAAAGGAAACCTATCAACATCTTCGGTCGTTGACGACCAAATCGCACTGGTCATAGGAGCGAGGTAATGCCGATAAAATTCATTCCCGAAACGGCCCGACGCGGCTACGTCACCCAAGGTCATACCGTGTGAAACACGACCGCCGGCCAATTGCTTGCGGGCCCAGCGATTGAAACGGACCACATCAGCTGCCATCAGGTAGATGCTTGGTTTCAAAATCTGCCCCACGTGGGCAAAAAGACCAGAAATTCCCCGGCTACTGTATTCCAACCGACACTGCTGGCAACTGACCCCAAATGACATGTTGCTCATCTGAGAGCGAATACCAAGCTCCTGCAACAGTTCTGTGAACCGAGGGTAAGTCGCCTGATTAAAAACGATGAAGCCAGTGTCAAGTGCCAACTCACGATCTTGGTCTATCACCGTCACCGTGTGTGCATGGCCTCCCAGACGCAAATCAGCCTCGTATAGGGTAATTTGCTGGCCTGAGCCGTGAAGCTTGTGCGCCGCAACCAAACCGGCCACACCACTTCCCACGATCGCTATGCGGCGTCGCATATTCAATTATGAGCGTAATTGTTCAAGACTGATCACCCGTGTCAAACTCAAGCCATACCGTTTTATCCTGCATTAAATTTTTCGGGATCAGATTTCTTCAAGATGCACCGCAATCGAAGGGACTCCTCTAGTTAGCTAATATTCGTGTAGGTTGGAAGAATTTCCCTCTGTCCTGTTTCTTAATATGTCATAACAATAGGTACACACATTGAGGTAATTTAATAGTGCGTTCACCTAGCACGAGACATTAAATGAACGAATCTGTAATACACCCTGCCCGACTGACCTCCTCTCTAGACCGTGGGTTAAGATTTGTCTTCGAGCACAAATTGAACCAGTTTACGGATGGCCGACTCGAAGTCCGAGAAGGGCACTGGCGTAAGAACTTTGGTTGCTCGGATCAGCCTTCGCTAACCGCTCGATTGGAAATACACGACCCCCGGACTTACCGAGCGGTGTTGTTCAGCGGGAGCATCGGTGCCGCAGAAGCATACGCTCAAGGATGGTGGTCATCCGACGACTTGACCACCCTTGTGCGTATCATGGCCCGCAACCGGACCGCGTCCGAAAGTTTGGACGGATCCCTGACACGCCTGACTGCTGTGGCTCATAGAGCTATTCATCGATTTCGCTCCAACCAAAAAGGACAGAGCCGTCGAAATATTGCTGCTCATTACGACTTAGGAAACGACTTCTTTTCTTCGTTCCTCGACGCCAGCATGACTTACTCGTGTGCCGTCTTTCCAGACAGCAGTAGTAGTTTGGAGGAAGCCTCCACAAACAAGCTCGAATTAATTTGCCGCAAACTGGCATTGTCACCCTCGGATGAACTGCTCGAAATAGGAACCGGATGGGGAAGCTTCGCCATTCATGCCGCTAGACACTACGGCTGTCGCGTCACGACCACAACTATTTCCCGTGAGCAATACAATCACGTGACAGCCGCAATCGAGCGCGCCGGCCTCAGCGACCAAATTAACGTTTTAAACATCGACTATCGGGATTTACCAAAGGTTCTCAACCAAGAGTTCGACAAGCTTGTTTCGATTGAAATGATCGAAGCAGTTGGGCAGCAGTTTTTAAATCAATATTTCGAAACGTGTGAGCGATTAGTAAAGCCGGGTGGTCTCATGTTGCTGCAGTCAATCGTAATCGCCGACGAATTGTATTCCAGTTATCGACGATCGGTTGATTTTATCCAACGATACATTTTCCCTGGTGGATTCCTTCCGTCAGTTGGCGACATCCGGCAGCGACTGAAAGACGTAACCAAGTTTCAGGTTACCGATTTTCACGATATTACCGACCACTATCCGCGAACACTCCAACTTTGGCAGAGTCGTTTCCGGTCAAACTGGCGACAACTGGAATCCCGTGGTTACTCAACCCGTTTGCTCCGACTATGGGACTATTACTTCTCTTACTGCGAGGGAGGTTTCCTTGAGCGCACTATCGGGGATATCCAACTTGTTTTAACAAAACCCGGAGACTATGAGCGTCGTAATCACAGCAGCTGAACGAGGCTGGTTCCCTGACTTTTTAGTTCGATTTGGAATCCGTGCGCTTCTGCGGAAACGTCTAGCGGCAGAACGCACCAAGTGTCAGGGTGACATCGCGACCGCTATCGAGCGACACCTTGCGACAATGCGATCCAGTCCGATCGCAGTCTCGACTCTATCTGCGAACACCCAGCACTATGAAGTTCCCACGGACTTTTTCAAGCTTGTCTTAGGTCCCCATCTCAAATACAGCTGCAGTTGTTGGTTTGATGAGGAAAACTCCTTAGCCCAAGCGGAAACTGAAACACTGGAAATGACCGCATCGCGGGCGGACATACACGCGGGCATGCGGGTCCTTGACCTTGGATGCGGCTGGGGATCACTGTCGCTCTGGATCGCTGAGCGTTATCCCACTGTGAAAATCACCGCAGTATCGAACTCTGAGGAACAGCGCCACCACATCGAAACCCAGCGAGAGTTACGGAACCTGGTCAACCTAGAGGTCTCCACCGCCGACATGAATCACTTCGCTCCAGATGGAACTTTCGATCGCATTGTGTCCATTGAAATGTTCGAACATATGCGTAACTACGAACACTTGATCTCCAGAATCACTTCATGGCTGCGACCGAATGGTGCCCTGTTTGTACATTTATTTTGTCACCAGCAGTTGTGCTACTTTTTCGAAGTTGAGGATAAGACCGACTGGATGGCTCACCACTTCTTCACTGGTGGCATGATGCCATCCGAGGATCTTTTACCTCGGTGTCGAGGAACTCTGACACTTGAACACCAGTGGCGTGTCAGCGGGCGTGAATACCAGCGAACAGCACAAGCTTGGTTGGTAAATCTTGACGAACACCGGAGGGAAGTCAAACAGGTGTTAGCCGCTGCCGGTTCCAAGGACGTTCGCGTCGACGTAGAACGCTGGCGTCTCTTTTTTCTCGCGTGCGCCGAATTATTTGGTTACGCCGCTGGCAACGAATGGTTTGTAGCGCACTATCGTTTTCGACTCGGCGACGTGTCACAGTGACAATTCATCGTGCTACGTGGAATATCTTAAGGAGCCAAGAACCATGATCGTCACACTACGGTGGCTGTTCGGCAGTATTCTGATCGCTATGCTTGCCGTAACAATTTCAGCAAGTCTAGATCGCAGTCTCACTGTCGCCGCGTCTGAACTCTGGCCCGATCTTTGGTTTCGGGCGACTCTCGCAGATGCCTATTTCGGATTTCTTACCATCTGGATTTGGATGGCCTACAAGGAGACCGCTCTGGGCACCAGATTGCTCTGGTTCTTTTTAGTCATGACCCTCGGAAATATCGCCATTACAGCATACCTCCTACGATTACTGTTCCAAGCTGCGCCTAACGACCCAATCGACCGAATCGTGCTGAGGGCCTCAAGACCATGATTGCAAGCGCTTGGATGGCACTGGCTACTTTGCTGGTGCTAATGACGATCGTATGGGTAGTTAGTCTTCGACTGCGCGACGTCAGCATCGTCGACATCGTCTGGGGGCCGGCGATCGCCTTGACTACTTGGATATATATGCTGAACGCGGTCACCACCACGGACCGTCAGTTCGTAGTTGTTGGCCTGATTCATCTCTGGGCAATCCGTTTGGCAACTCACTTGGCACGGCGGAGCTGGGGTCAGCCTGAGGACAAGCGTTATCAAAACATGCGGAAAACGCGTGGGCCGAGTTTTCGCTGGACCAGTCTCGTAATCGTGTTCTGGCTACAGGCCGGAATCGCGTGGCTTATATCGTTTCCGCTATTAATTTCGATCCAGGCTAGCTCAACAACCCCACTTAACTGGTGGGATGGGCTGGGTCTCACGCTATTCAGCGTCGGTCTTATTTTCGAAACCGTAGCCGACTGGCAATTGGTCCATTTCAAGGCAAAGCCGCTTAATGCCGGATGTGTTTGCGACCGGGGTCTCTGGCGCTATACACGCCATCCGAACTACTTCGGCGAGGCGTTGCTATGGTGGGGAGTTTGGTGTTTCGCGGCCATGTCTATTGGCGCGCTCTGGACAATTGTTAGTCCCATACTACTCACCACTCTGCTCCTCAAGGTGTCTGGCGTAAGCCTACTCGAGCAAACGTTAACCGACACGAAACCCGCGTACTCGAATTACATCGCTCGCACATCCGCGTTCCTGCCGTGGTTTCCAAAATGAGTACCGACTTCGGACCAGTCCAGACTTGAGTCACCGGTCGAAGTCTCGCGCCGGCGCGCTATCCACCAGAACACTGCACCTGCGAGCCGTTTCTGACTCTCATCACCGAGCTTCGATAGGCCCGAAGAATTCAGCGATACGCGCCCGTCTGAAGTCGAAGATTCGCCGTACATCTCGTTGCACCCAACCAAGCAGTGGCGTTTCGCTCAGTCGACGACAGTAGAGATCAAATGTGACGACATCATGCAGTTCCGTTCCTCCCAACACCGAAATAAACTTGTGCCGATGGTGCCACTTTTTGAACGGTCCTATCTTCTGAACATCACTAAAATCATGCGGTGGGTTCCATTCCTGAATAACCGTTCGCCAAAAAACCGGCATGCGGTGCAACCGTAACCGATAGTCCAATGTCGTCCCAACACTTAGAGGTTGGGCTGAGACTGACAAGACTCTGAAGTTTAGAAACGAGGGAGTAATCCGCTCAAGATTATAGGCGTCGGCAAAAAAAGAAAATGTCTCCCTCGGCGTCCCAGACACCCGCTGAACGCATGAAAGCCTCCAACCGGCGTTACTTTGTCTCTCGATAATTACTTGGGACATGAGGAATGGTCCAACCACCTAGCTGATTCTCTGGCACATCTGTTGACGAATCTATATTTTTATTTTAAATTAAATATAATTTCTTTTCAATTAAGTCCTGTCAACCTTAAAAACAACTTAAACACTCGAACACTCCGAGTAGGAGACCAAACATGGCTCTGACAACAACTCTAACCAATGGACTGGACCACTACGAGGTTGGCCCCAAGATTCGCGAGTTACGCGCCAAGAAGAAGATACGGTTGGTGGAACTCGGCCGGCACACTGGATTGTCTGCCGCACTTCTCTCAAAAATTGAGCGGGGCAAGATGTATCCGACATTACCGACGCTTTGGAGAATTGCCGACGTCTTCAGCGTGGGTTTGGAATATTTCTTTAAGCCAGAAGAGTCTCCCGTAACAATCGTACGTCAGAAGGACCGGTTGAAACTTGCTGAACAAACTGACAAAGGAAAAGCAGCTTATCACTTCGAATCACTTGATTTTCCTGTCAAGAAGCGTCAACTCAACGCCTATCTCGCTGAATTTGCATCACTACCGTTAGACGACGTCAAGCTACACAAACATGATGGCGTTGAATTCATTCACGTAATGGAAGGCAAGCTTGGTCTTTACGTTCGGAATGGAGAACAAAAATTGGAATCTGGTGACTCAGCTTATCTGGTTTCTTCTGTTCCTCACGGTTACCGCAGGATTGGCCGTGCGCCGTGCCGGGCCGTGGTCGTCAGTGTTCCTTCCGCTGAGTCCTAGGCATGTTGACTTACCAGCGAGCCACCACGATTGCCGCGCCGGCCGACCGAGTGTTTGAGTGGCACAGCCGGCCGGCAGCGTTTGAACGTCTAAGCCCACCATGGCAACCGGCACACATTGAGGCACGGTCCGGCGCTGGTCTCGAACCAGGCAGCACCGTCAGCTTGCGAGTCAAAGTTGGGCCATTCCGGCTGCAATGGATCGCTCAACACCGTGACCTGATTCCTGGCCAAATGTTTAGTGATCACCAAATAAGAGGACCATTTGCATCCTGGGAACATCGCCACTGTTTTAATCGAACGTCAGAGGAAACCACCGAGTTAGTGGACCAGGTCCAATACAAATTGCCATTCGGCTGGGTCGGACAACTAGGAACGGGATACGCCCATGGAGAGATTGAACGTCTCTTTGCCTATCGACATCGAGTGACAGCCTTGGATATCGATCGGCACCAAAGATACCAAGGCCAGAAAATGAGAGTCGCGATAACTGGAGCCACTGGCGTGATCGGCTCGGCGTTATGTCCATTTCTCGAAAGCGGAGGCCATATCGTCGTGCCGCTGCGACGAACGTCTGGAAAGTCCGATGACGCGCCAAGCTGGAATCCCACTTCCGGAATTTTCTCCGACGGCGCGTTACAGGAAGTCGGTGCGGTTGTTCACCTTGCCGGAGAAAATATCGCAGCACGCAGATGGACCACCGCACAGAAGGCCA
>CAYFER010000032.1:0-23999 GCA_964342185.1 uncultured Vicinamibacteraceae bacterium
CTTGGGATCATGTACGACTTAGGCGAGGGCGTGCCAGAGGACAACGCTGAAGCCGCGCGCTGGTATCAGCTGGCTGCAGTGCAGGGGAACGCACACGCCCAGTTCAGCCTCGGGTTCCTGTACGCCACCGGCGCGGGTGTGCCAAAGAACAACGCTGAAGCCGTGCGCTGGTATCGCTTGGCTGCGGCGCAGGGGAACGCGCGGGCTCAGTACAACCTTGGGGACAAGTACAAGAACGGCGAGGGCGTGCCACAGGACGATACTGAAGCCGTGCGCTGGTATCAGCTGGCTGCGGCGCAGGGGAATGCAGGGGGTCAGGGTGGCCTTGGGATCATGTACGACTTAGGTGCGGGCGTGCCACAGGACGATGCTGAAGCCGTGCGCTGGTATCGCTTGGCTGCGGCGCAGGGGAACGCGCGGGCTCAGTACAACCTTGGGGACAAGTACAAGAACGGCGAGGGCGTGCCACAGGACGATACTGAAGCCGTGCGCTGGTATCGCTTGGCTGGGGCACAGGGGAACGTACGGGCTCAGGGTAGCCTCGGGCTCATGTACGCCACCGGCGCGGGCGTTCCACAAAACTACCAACGTGCCTACATGTGGTTCAGCCTCGAAGTGGCGGGTCAGTCTGCCGCAAATCGAGACATCGCGGTAATTAACCGCGATAGGGCCAGCGAGTATCTCACACCTGAACAACTTAGTCTTGCCCAGGTGCAAGCCACGCGCTGTTTCAATTCCAACTTCACCGACTGCGGTGAGCCGGACTAGATACTTCAGCCTGTCCGGATTTGACTTCTTGACTTTAGATGAGATAAAAATTTCTTTTACTCCTACTCCTGTGATTTCTTAGAAACGATGTTACGGACGGTCGTCTTTTGGGTACACCTTTGCGTTGGCATTACCATCTCGTTAGTTATTCTAATGATGTCGGTAACAGGCATTCTTCTGACATATGAAAGTCAAATCAACAAGTGGGATCTTAGGGAGTTCCGCGCTTCCCCATCGGTAGATACATCAACTGCTCTTCCTCTAGACACGATACTGAGTTCCGTCACCGAGTTCGATCACACACTGGAGGTCTCGGCAATCAGGATTCGTTCAGACGCTTACGAACCCGTCGCGATCAATGTCGGCAGTGGACTCTTACTGTTTGTAGACCAATACAGTGGTGAAGTCATGGGCAACAATGATCGCCCTATCCACCAGTTCTTGAGAACAATCATGTATTGGCACCGGTGGTTTGCATTGGAGGGCGACAATCGAATGATTGGTCGGGCAATCACCGGGGCTTCAAACCTCGGCTTCTTGTTTTTGCTTCTTAGTGGTTTCTATTTATGGTTGCCGAAGAATTATGCGAGAAAAACGCTTCGAAGAATTGTGTGGTTTCAGGCAGGCTTGCAGGGCAAAGCCAAGGATTTTAACTGGCACAACGTCATTGGTATCTGGACAGTGTTGCCCTTACTTATAATTGTAATTAGCGGTTCTGTGATTTCATACAGGTGGGCAAGTGATACCGTTTATCTCCTTGTTGGAGAAACCCCTCCTTCAAGGACAGCCTCCAGCGAGACAGCTACAGTTGCGGAACCTACTCTAACAATTGATGCGACTCAGAACCCGGTTAGCTATCAACAAATTTTCGATCGCGCAGCCGACGACGCTGTCAACTGGCGCACGATTACTATCCGAATTCCTCAAGACGATGCCAACCAAGTGGTAGCGTTAGTCGACCGTGGAAGTGGCCGACAACCGTCAAAACAGTTTGAATTAGTCTTTAACCAAAATACCGGTGAGCTTGTTGAACGAGCGGGCTATCCAACCTACAGTCAAGGGAGAAAGATAAGACGGTGGTTGCGTTTTGCCCACACCGGAGAAGTTTTTGGGTTGCCAGGACAGACGCTGGCTGGAGTTGTAACCCTAGGAACCACCATTTTAATCTGGACCGGATTAGCGATGGCTTGGCGACGATTCATCAAAACGATTGGCAAGGAAGGCCGACGAAATTGAATTTAGTAACTATAAGGAGGGGCCATGTCTCACTATCGCAGTCGTCTCATCACTGGCGTACTCATAGTAACGCTGGCAGGTGGAGTGTTCGCACAGTCGTTTCCATCAGGAAGCTCACCTTCAGTCGCACCAGAACGTATCCGGAGTGCCATGGAGAGCTACGTCAGGTTGCTTGCTGCTGGTGACACCGATGGGATCATGAATCTCTATGGGGAGAATCCTTCCTTTGAGGATCCTGTTGGAGATAAACCGCTCATTGGCAGAAAAGCGATCCGCGCGGCTTATACCCAAGCGGGACCAATTAAGGCTGAACTTGTAGGACCAGTTGTGGTGGCTGGGCTTGAGGGTGCAATGCGTATGAGTGCAGAGCTGAAAGAGGGGAACGGTTTTATTGATGTGATCGAAACGATGAAGTTTGACAATCAAGGAAAGATTGTCAGTCTACGAGCTTACTGGAGTTTTGCTGAGATCCGTTCAACGAGATTGTCAATCTGTGAGCCTACTCCTCACTAAATGGACCTGCGACGTCTGTACAGCCACACGTACACAGCAACATTGATTCCCAGCACGAGTACGCCGAGAACAATCTGCGCCGTTCGCGTTAATCCACGCGGATAGAGTAGCGGTTCTAGATATTTCGCAAGAAAGTCACCCTCGTAGACAACCTGGCCCGCACGGTGACGCAACCAGTTCTCCAAGGGTGTTAACGGACAGATCGCCCCGTACCACTCGATGCCTACCGCCCAGACCACTGCGGGGATATGGACCCACATCACCCAAGGCCAGCGCCACACGGTGATCCCACCGCCAACAACGAAGCAGACGAAGGCGACATGAATCACGACGACAATATCCACTAGTAGCCCGTAAGCCACGAGAGGACGGTACCATCCTTTTGTCTACTCAGCTAGTGGTCCGCTAGAGTCAAACCACCAACTAAAAAGCACCTCTTTGGAGTTGGAGTTTCTCCGCCTCACATTGATCCTGGTTATCAAACAGGTATTGCAGTTGAAGAACTCCGTTTCGACCTATTGCCGAAGCCCCAAGAAGAATGTTCGAAACTCCATTCGACAGCGTGGATCCTCCGTTGTCAGAAATGTATTTGGTTGCGGCGCGTCCTGAAGTGTACCCACAAGAGACTCTACCTCGCTCTTGGAAAGGCCCATCGCGATTCCGAAGGGACCTGCCGTTGAAACGGGGGCAGGCTCAAGGCTTACTGCTTCTGGTTCTGTTGTCTCAAGGGATGCGACCGCAGTGTCGTAACAGTCAAGCCGAGCGATATCGTTATCTAAGGCCGCACAGCTCGCAATATCGATCTCTTGTTGGGCACCCACACCTGAACCACACATCGCTAACGCAACAACAACGCTTAATCGTTTCATGGCGGCCTCCTATCATCACTCGACTACGTAATTGTCTATAGCCTGGTCGCGCCTAACGCTTGAATGACGGCATCTGCGATCGTGTCAACTCCTTGACCATTTGTCACTTGGGCAAAGACAACAGGTCCCTTGCCACGCATGCGTTTTGAATCTCGATCCATTACGTCAAGGTCGGCGCCAATCAGTGATGCGAGATCGGTCTTGTTGATAACAAGCAGGTCAGATTGAGTAATGCCAGGCCCGCCTTTTCTGGGAATCTTGTCGCCCCCTGACACATCGATCACATAGATAGTGAAGTCAGCCAGGTCACGACTAAACTGCGCAGCCAGATTATCTCCGCCACTTTCGACAAACAGCAGCTCTGGAGACACCTTGATCATGAGTTGAGAGAGCGCATCGATATTTTGGCTTACATCATCGCGGACAGCCGTGTGTGGACAACCACCTGTTTCAACGGCAGCGATACGCTCTGGGTCAAGGGCTTCATGGCGCACAAGAAACTCCCCGTCTTCCTTTGTAAAGATGTCGTTAGTCACGACTGCGAGACTATAGCGGTCTCGCAATGTACGACAGAGCGCTAGCAGTAACGCTGTTTTTCCACTTCCCACAGGACCACCAATACCAACGGTAAAGGCCCGTGTCTGATAGTTGCGTTCGTGTGGTTGAGCTCTGAGGTTAAAGTCACCAGGCCCCGTTGAGGCTTCTTCACTATGCGAATGGTTTTTTGAAATATCGTGCATGGTTACTTTCTGACCAACACATACTTTGTTGGTCTATGACTGAAACAGCCGTGAATATAATCGATCATGTGTCCCTTGCAGTAAATCAAGAATCGGTGCCGTTTGACAAAGAGCCTCAACACCCAAGCCCGCGCAATCCTTAAGGGTTGCATCAAGCCAGCGTCCTGCTTCATGTTGCATCCGCTGTGCCTGATAGCTACCCACAGCACCCAGTCGAACAGCTGCTGACAAAATTCCACGGGCTGCACCATAAAGCATTGCCTTCTGTGCGATCTCGTGTGGCAGACCAATGATCCGGAAAACCACTCCGGAAAACGGTGCGACATGCGCCGATCCATTAGCAGCTTTGAGTTCCAGATCAGTTAGGGCTTGAGAAGACCAGATCCGAGATGCTGTAGTAACGAGAGTACGTCCCTGCACACGGCTGGCTCGGTTTGTCACACTATTTGTTAAAAATGCGTCCGCCAAAGCGTCTAGTTCGTTTAAGCGTGTTGGTTCTCGGTACGCTGAATTTAAAAGCGGTAGCATACTCCATCCAGTTTGCTGGATTGACGCCTTCAAGAACTGCTGTAGTGTTGTGTCGCTGTCAACGTACCCTGCATGCCAAGCTGCTTCCAGACCCCATGAGTGAGCGAACACGCCCACGGGAAACGCTGAGTCGACAACTTGCCACACCTGCCAATCTGATGTATCTGGCATCAAAATAAGTAGTATCGCTGAGCCAGTGGGAGCACTTCAGCGGCTTCCGCATGTAACTCTTGTCCGTCCGCAGTGACTATATATGTTTCTGGATCAACCTCAATCTTCGGCAGCGCATCGTTGAGTTTCATGTCTTGTTTACCAATCGTACGACACGCGGTTACGGCAGAGAGTCCTTTCGTCAGGCCGTAGCGTTCTACCGTGCCTGTTTGAAGTGACAATCCGGACACAAATGCCAATGAGGTCGAGCCGGTTGCTCGTCCATACGATCCAAACATCGGTCGCATCAATTGTGGTTGCGGTGTAGGAATGGAAGCATTGGCATCACCCATTTGTGCCCAAGCAATAAATCCTCCTTTGAGGACCAGTTCTGGCTTGGTACCGAAGAACGCGGGCTTCCACAACACAAGGTCTGCAAGCTTCCCGACTTCAACAGAGCCAACCTCATGGGAAATACCGTGCGCAATCGCTGGGTTCACCGTGTACTTAGCGACATATCGTTTAATTCGAAAATTATCGTTTTCACCTTGCTCAGCGTCGAGCCGACCACGTTCAGCTTGCATCTTGTGAGCCGTTTGCCAAGTGCGTGAAATCACTTCCCCAACACGTCCCATGGCCTGACTGTCGCTGGCCATAATGCTAATGGCGCCAAGGTCATGCAACACATCTTCGGCCGCAATGGTGTTGCCTCGAATCCGGCTTTCTGCAAACGCAACATCTTCTGGGGCATTTTTGTCGAGATGATGACAGACCATGAGCATGTCGAGATGCTCATCAAGAGTGTTCACGGTATAGGGTCGTGTCGGATTCGTTGAACTTGGAAGGACGTTGGGCTCACCGCAGACCCGGATGATATCCGGAGCATGTCCACCGCCTGCACCTTCAGTGTGATAGGTGTGAATTGTCCGTCCCTTGAAAGCTTCTATTGAGGCATCAACAAAACCAGATTCATTAAGCGTATCGGTATGAATAGCAACTTGGATATCGAACCGTTCGGCTTCAGTAAGACAACAGTCGATTGTTGCTGGCGTTGAACCCCAATCCTCATGAAGCTTTAGTCCCATTGCGCCAGCTCGGATTTGTTCTTCGACACCCTCTGGCATGGAGGTGTTGCCTTTTCCAAGAAAACCAAAATTCATCGGGAACGCATCGCATGCTTGCAACATGAGCTGGACATGCTGACTTCCTGGCGTACAAGTCGTCGCTTTCGTTCCGGTGGCAGGCCCGGTCCCGCCTCCGATGAAAGTCGTCACCCCACTCGCAACTGCCTCGTACACTAATTGAGGAGCGATAAAGTGAATATGGGAGTCAATTCCACCAGCCGTCAGGATGAGTCCCTCACCGGCGATGGCTTCGGTTGTGACACCGACAACCATGTTATCGGAGACCTCAGCCATGACATCGGGATTGCCTGCTTTGCCTATTCCGGCGATGCGCCCGTTCTTAATACCAACGTCTGCTTTTCGTATACCAGTCCAGTCAACAATGAGTGCATTTGTAATGACGCAGTCCAGAGCGGACTCGTCTGAAACACCAGCGGCCTGTCCAAGACCGTCGCGGAGGACTTTTCCGCCACCAAACTTGCACTCGTCGCCATAGACAGTTGCATCGTCCTCTACCTCTGCGATTAGTCCGGTATCCCCCAATCGAACGCGGTCGCCAGTCGTTGGTCCGTAGAGGTCTGCATAGTGCCGACGATCAATATGATGCGACATAACTTACTCCCACCCCTTGAGATTACGGCCTTCAGTTACTTGTCCACTTGCCCATGCATTCCCACCGCGTACGATTCGGTTGCCGGCAATTGGAACAAGCGAGACGGTCTTGCTCTCACCAGGCTCGAACCGCACCGCGGTTCCTGCGGGAATGTTCAACCGGTGTCCATAGGCCATCTCGCGGTCGAAGACCAAGGCCCGATTAGCTTCAAGAAAATGATAATGACTTCCGATCTGAATGGGTCGGTCGCCAGTGTTAGCCACGCTCAACTTGATCACCTTGCGACCTTTGTTTAGCTCGATCTTCCCGTCCTTGGCCATAACGCCACCAGGGACCCCCGTTAATTCCAACGCTGCCCGCCCAATGGCTTTGTCCGATCCTGGTGGCGCAAGGAAACTTCCATAAAGGGCCAATGCGTGATCACCATGCTCCTCAACAATTGGATGGTGGACCGTTACGAGCTTCGTCCCATCTGGAAAGGTGCCTTCAACCTGAACTTCATCTACCATTTCTGGAATCCCGTCGAGTACGTCCTTCGTTCCCAACAGTCGCCGTCCCAGATCCATCAAACTGGCAACTGATTGGCCGTCGCGGATAAATTCCAAGAGCTGAGTTGCGATCAGCGCAACTGTTTCGACGTAATTCAGACGAATCCCTCGAGCGAGGCGCTTCTGTGCAAGGAAGCCAGCCTGATGTAAAACTAATTTGTCGATATCACGTGGTGTGAGATGCATGTGTCTACCATTTCCGTGCCCAGGGATTGTCACCAAGAAACCGGGGCACAAAGTGAAGGAAATCCCGTAGTGCGTGATCAACCTGTTCGACTGATTGCCCTGCGATGCGAAGAACGCAGCCTATTTTATTGATCGGTGCGACCGTAACAACTCGGTCAGCATGTCGTTTCACCGCTTCGTTTTGCACCTGAGCCAGTATTTGCTCGCTGTGCTCCTGAAAGAGTTGTCCGATGACCACAACAACAGCTAACACATCGTATGGTTTCAACCGAGTGGCCAATTTACCATCCGAAGCTCGTAAGGCCAATGAGTCATACACTTTAAGTTGGCCATCTAGATGTATGCTAGTGTGGCTCAGGTATTCATTAAAGGCCCAGCGTTCACCAGATTCACGCCGACCGGATGTCATCCAATCAACAAGGATCAGCCCTGCTCCACTAGCAAGGCTGACTCGCTGTGTTTGACGATAGCGAGCCCCTGCAAAGCAGACGACCGCATCCGGCATGCTGACGAGCACCCCTCCATCTTCAACATTGGCTTGCAACTCGACCTCGGTCCCATGAGGTGAGCGATAAACTTTAGTCGCAGACTGCGTGGACAAGAACGCTGCAGCATGAGCCCCGACAGTAGCTTGAATTGCGACGATATCCCCATCAACCAAGCCACCGCCGTAACTCGATGTGTAGATCCATGCGGCATGACCGTGATTTTTTGGTGTTAGCAGGCGCAAGGGACTTGTTGCATAGGCGCTTCGTACCACGCTTTGCCCATGAGTTTGAACGACGGCAACTCGTCCACGGCCCTGTCGTCGAACCGAGCGGTACGACGGGAGGGCCTCGTCAGTTAATGCGACGGCATGGTCGGAAATCATACAGTGAGATGCTCGCGGATATCATTATCGTTCAGCTCACTGATAGCGCCTCCAGCTACAGAGCGTCCTTTGTCCAGGATGCGAAACTCGCTGGCCACCCGACGGGCGAAGGGCAGTTTTTGTTCAACCAGAAGCACAGTCACGCCAGCTTCTTCATTAAGTCTGAGAATGATGTCTCCGATTTCATGGACGATATTTGGTTGAATTCCTTCGGTGGCCTCATCCAGGATCAGCAACTTGGGTTCAAGTACCAGGGCCCGCCCAATAGCCAGTTGTTGTTGCTGGCCTCCAGAGAGATCCCCTCCACGCCGTTGGAGCATTTGTTTCAATACCGGAAACAACTCGAATACGCGTGCCGGAATGTTGCGCTGACGATTCTTTCGAGCTCCAAGCCCAATCTGTAAATTTTCCTCGACGGTCAGTTGGGGAAAAATCTCGCGTCCCTGTGGCACGTAGCCGATACCCAGGCGCGCCCGGCTTTCTGCTGGAAGCACACGTAAGTCCGTCCCGTCGAATGTAATTTCGCCAGACGAGACCGGAATCAAGCCCATGAGACATTTAAGCAATGTCGTTTTTCCCATCCCGTTACGTCCCATCAGACACAATCGTGTCCCAACCGCGATGTCTAGATCGATGTCCCAGAGTGTATGGCTACCGCCATACGATTGATTCAGGCCTTTGATTCGAAGTAGATTCATGCGCCTAGATATACCTCAACGACCCGCGGGTCATCTTGTACACTGTGCATATCACCTTCCGCAAGCACGCGTCCTTCGTGGAGTACGGCGACGCGAGCTGCAATCGACCTCACGAATTCCATGTCATGTTCCACGACGATTACAGAGTGCTTGCCCGCGAGCGACAAAAGTAACTCCCCCGTACGTTCAGTTTCCCGCGGTGTCATCCCAGCCACCGGTTCGTCCACCAGAAGCAACTCAGGTTCTTGCATCAGCAGCATGCCAATCTCAAGCCACTGCTTCTGTCCGTGTGCTAGTGTGCCTGCCAGGTCTGTACGCTTAGACCCTAATCCAGTCGTTTCAAGCCCCTCGTCGATACGCTCGCGTTCTTTCGGTGTCAAGCGTGCAGCCAAGTTCCGCCAGAAGGATTTCGATCCAGACAGTGCGAGCTCCAAGTTTTCAAAGACCGTGAGAAAATCAAAAACAGTTGGTTTCTGGAATTTCCGACCAATCCCAATCTGGGCGATTTCGGGCTCACTCAACAACAGAAGATCTTGATGTTTCCCGAACCACACTGTCCCTTCATCGGGTCTTGTCTTACCGGTGATGACATCCATCATCGTTGTCTTGCCGGCACCATTCGGTCCGATAACGCACAGTAACTCACCAGGCTCTACGTGAAGCGTGAGCTGATTGAGTGCCTTAAATCCATCAAAACTTACCGTGATGTTTTGGAGATAGAGCACCTTGCCCAACAGCGCCGACGGCTTCCGTCGTGCTGCAGCTGTGCGTAGTTCTTGCCAGGCAGCCGGGTTTTTCTCGACGCTCTCTGCCTTCAAATCCATCTCAGTCATTTGTTTCGACTCATCGAGGGCAGAATGCCAGCCACCCCTCGGGGGAGAAATAACGTAACACCAATAAAGAGCGCACCAAGTGCATACAACCAGACATCAGGCAACGCTGTAGTAAAGTAAGTTTTCGCGTAATTCACTAATACTGCACCAGCCGCTGCTCCGTACAACGTCCCTCGTCCACCGACGGCTACCCAGATTACAACCTCGATTGAATTAATAGGCTCGAACTCGCTGGGATTGATAATACCTATCTGTGGAACATAGAGGGCGCCGGCGATTCCAGCCAGCACTGCCGAAAAAACGAAGACCCAGAGCTTATAAGAGTAAACGGGATACCCTAGGAAACGGGTTCGACTCTCGGCATCACGGATCGCACGAATTACGCGTCCCGCTCGCGATCCGACGATCACCCGACATGCCCAATAGCTCGCGGCGAGTGTAACTGCTGTTGCGATCAACAGGGCTGAACGTGTGGCATCGCTCTGCAGGTCAAATCCCAAGAGGTCTTTAAAGTCGGTGAACCCGTTATTGCCACCAAACCCCATGTCGTTTCTGAAAAACGCAAGCATCAAAGCGTAGGTGAGCGCCTGCGTCATGATGGCGAGATATACACCTGTAACCCGGGATCGGAAGGCCAGCCAACCAAAGACCAACGCGAGCGTGCCCGGAACGAGCGCCACCATAATCAACGCGAACCAGAACTGGTCAAAGCCGTACCAAAACCATGGCAACTCACTCCAATTAAGGAACACCATGAAGTCCGGCAAAACAGGATGAGCATAAACGCCCCGAGTGCCGATTTGACGCATGAGGTACATCCCGATGGCATAGCCTCCGAGAGCAAAAAACGCCGCGTGCCCCAAGCTCAGGATTCCGCAAAAGCCCCAAATAAGATCAACTGCAACCGCCAGCAACGCGTAGCAAAGGTATTTTCCGATGAGTCCGACGACATAGCTCGAGATATGCAGTGGCGACGAATCGGGCACGGCGAGATTGAGAATCGGCACTACCAATGCGATGGTGGCTAAGAGCGCGAGGAAGCTGAGGCTGTTGCGATCGGCAACCACTTTGAATAGGGGATGCAATGTTCTCATCACCCGTTCTCCGAGGCGCGACCTGTTTGGGGAAATAATCCGCGTGGTCGAAATTGTATAAAGATGATCAGAATCACTAAGACTAAAATCTTGCCGAGTACTGCACCGGCGAACGGTTCAAGCAGTTTATTGACAATCCCTAGAGACATCCCTCCGATGAGTGTGCCCCAGAGATTCCCAACACCCCCAAATACCACAACCATGAACGAGTCGATGATGTAGGACTGCCCAAGGTTTGGACCAACGTTCGTAAGTTGACTCAGGGCAACACCAGCGACACCGGCGATGCCCGAACCCAATCCAAAAGTCATGGCGTCTACCCATCCGCTGCGTACACCCATCGCGCGAGCCATGGTCCGGTTTTCTGAAACTGCCCGGATGTAAAGTCCTAACCGCGTACCCTTCACGACCATCATGACAAGTGCGAATACGACTAACGCAAATAAGACGATATAGACTCGGTTATAGGTAAGTGAAAATGCTTCATTGAACTGCAACGCTCCACTCATCCACGTCGGCGTGATGACTGCTCGATTATTGGCTGAAAATACAGACCGCACGAGCTGTTGCAATATCAAGCTGACACCAAACGTTGCCAATAATGTTTCGAGTGGTCGCCCATAGAGAAACCGAATGACGGTCCGTTCGAGCAACACTCCCGCTGATCCAGCCACGATGAATGCCGCTGGAACTGCCACAAAGAGCGAGATGTCGATATATCCCGGCATCCAGAGTTGGACAACGTAAGTGGTGTAGGCTCCCAGCATCATTAGTTCGCCATGAGCCATATTGATCACACCCATCACGCCGAATGTGATGGCAAGTCCCATGGCAATTAACACCAGCACAGACCCGAGACTAAGTCCAAAAAATGCTGTTTCAATAATTGAATAGAGGGTACGCAAGGAATCGATTCGTTGGACGACTTCAGTAGCCGCGGTACGTACATCTGGATCTGTTTCGACGAAACGTCCATTCTCATCAGACTCGAGCAATGTTGCCAGACGATTCCGAACTTCTGGATGCAACCGGCCTTTGAGCTTGCCAACGGCTTCAGCCCGCACACGTGCGTCCTCATCATCTAGTGCAATAAGGGCGAGCGCCGTTTCTATTTCGTATATGACGTCTGTATCTAGCTCTTCCTCTGCCAGCCCGCGGAGAAGTGTAATGTCTGTCGCATCGAGCCGACGGATCATCTCCCGCACCGCATCACGGCGCACGGAGGCGTCTGTGCTAGACAACGAAAACCGAGCAATGGTCGTCCGGAGCACACTCCGCAACCGGTTGTTAGTAATTATTCTCTGGACTTGGTCTGGATTGATCGCTTCTACGTCAGTCAGTGAGACCGGATCAACTAACTCATAAGTGGATAAGCTGTCATCGTTTGACTTAACGATGAATACTTGTGTGTCCCGAGTTCGGTGAACGAGGCGGTCCTCAAGCAGCGCAGTGAGTACAGCGCTAACGCTCGAGTGCTCCGTATTGACGAGTTGTTCAGCAAGCGCTTCCTTCTCGCGGAAGTTCGCGTCGCCAAGCTCCGCCACGATGCTTCGAAAGGTCTCATCGTTTGTTTGGGCTCCGGCAGAAATAGAGAACCCGAGACAACAGACGGCGAGTAGCAACCAGACAGGTCGCCACTCGCCGCATTTCGTTACTTTCACTAGCACAAGACTCGGTGAATGTTGTACGTCTTATTCGAAGTTCGTTCCCGAACAGACTTCAGTCTGGGTGTTGTAGTTTCCGCATTCCAGTTCCACCCAATCCGCTACCGTATCTTCGCTAACTGGTAGAAAATCTGTCCAAGCGTCACCCGGGACGCCACCGTCAGTCTGCCACACAACATCAAACTGTCCGTCGCCTCGCACCTCTCCGATAAACACTGGCTTCGTGATGTGATGGTTCGCTAGCAATTGCGCCGTCCCACCAGTTAGATTCGGGGTTTCAGTACCAGGAAGAGCTGCCAACACGGCATCGACGTCAGTAGTTCCAGCCTGTTCTACCGCCTTCGCCCAGAGATTGAAGCCAATGTAGTGTGCTTCCATCGGATCGTTTGTCGTTCGGTCGGCACCCATACGCGCGTGCCAATTTGTAATGAACTCTTTGTTCATGGGGGCTTCGATGCTTTGGAAGTAGTTCCACGCTGCGAGGTGGCCAATTAAAGGTTCGGTATCGAGACCTGACAATTCCTCTTCACCAACTGAGAACGCCACGACCGGGATATCCTCGGCGGAGACTTCTTGGTTGGCCAGTTCAAGGTAGAACGGCACGTTGGCATCACCGTTAATGGTGGACACTACCGCTGTCGGCTTGCCCGCTGTTCCGAAGTCTCGAATTTCTGAAACGCGTGTCTGCCAGTCTGAATGACCGAACGGTGTGTAATTGATCGAAATATCTTCATCTGCAACCCCGAGTTCATCTTTTAGATAAGCCTCAAGAATGCGATTTGTTGTACGGGGATAGACATAGTCTGTTCCCTCAAGCACCCAGCGTTCGATGCCAACTTCGTCCCTTAAGTAGTCGACAGCTGGAATTGCCTGTTGATTTGGGGCTGCACCGGTATAGATAACATTTTTGGATGATTCTTCTCCTTCGTACTGAACCGGATAAAAAAGAAGGCCATTCAGCTCTTCAAATACCGGTAGCACCGATTTCCTCGACACGGATGTCCAGCATCCAAAAACAACATCGACCTGCTCAGCCTCAAGCAGTTCCCGAGCTCTCTCGGCAAAGAGTGGCCAGTCAGATGCAGGATCAACAACCACTGCCTCCACTGGTCGTCCGAGAAGACCGCCCTTTGCGTTTTGCTCGTCAACCATCATAAGGATTGTGTCCTTCAGCGTTGTTTCGCTGATGGCCATTGTGCCTGAGAGTGAGTGAAGAACTCCGACCTTGATCGGATCTCCGGCAGGTGCTGACGATGTAGCGCTGTCTTCAGCTGCACCGCAGGCACTCAACCCGGCGCCGAGAATAGTGATGATACAAGCGTGCATGAACTTCATGGTTTACTCCTCAATTTATATATACGGCTGGTTACATCTGAATCTGTAAGGCAAGTCCGACCTGGAAATCATCGGGGCGAACAGCACTGTAGTCGGTGTTCTTAAAAAAGAGCATTACACGTGCGTTGTGTTGACTGATGATGTAGTTGAGATCGACCTCAGTCGTTTTTTGGTGGAAGTCTGGATAGATCGACGATCTGTCGTTGCTATAGTTTGCGTGGGCGTATTTGCCAAGAACTTGAAAACGGCCGATGCCAATGCCAGACATTTCGGGAAATAGATAGGCTGCTAACACATAGCCACCCTTTAGTGTCTGGAATGCTGCCCCGGGTGCCGTTGGGTAACCGCCGAGCCCGTTGTAGCGCGCCCATTCTGCCTCAACCGTTACGGTACCGCCACCGGCAACCCCTTGTTCAAATAAGAAGTCGACACTTGACGCGTTCTTTGTGCCTACCTCTTTAAAGGTGACGCCATTGCCTAGTTGTTTCGTCTCGCCTCCGGACTGCACTTGAGTCGCAAAGCCCAAAGTCAGGAGGTCCTTGTCGCCATAGTACGTACCGTTTAAGTAATAACCTGCTTCAGGATCCCAGAAGTTCACTTGCACACGTCCGGCGGTAAGTATGGAGTCGTCTCCCGTTGCCGATGCGCCGTCGTACGCGCCCAGAGACACTTTGACTTTACCGAACTGTCCCCAGTACGTCACCCCGTTGTTGCGTCCTTGAAAAACAAAGGGGTAGCCGTCCTGCACACCGTCAGTAAACACAGCCCAATTGCTCGAGTAATAAGGGCCGTAGAGATTCGCACGGTCACTTGGCGGAAGGTGTCGTCCAACCCACAGATTAAACCTATCTGATATTTCGACTCTTGCAACCGCATCTAATATCTGAAAGTCAGTGTTCTGGCTACCTGGCGCTCCCAATGAACCCCCATAACTGATATCGGTGTTCACCATGAACTTGATGTTCTCTGTAGCTGAACCGTTTACGTAGAACCGCAGACTGTTAAGTCTAAAACTAGTCGTTGCCGGTGTATCCTCTCCTGACGGCTGATGGTGCAGGATGCTAGTTTGTAGACCAGCACCGAGAGTCACCGGCGGTGGGTCATCCTGAGCGTGCAGTGGCGTTGCAACTATGCCCACGACCAATGCGACCAGCAACAAAGACATCGCGTGGACTCGGAGCCCACTTACTATGGTGTTGTTACTGTTTCTTTGACTGAACATTCTGATCATTCCTTTCGTCCGTAGCTTGGGACAGCTCTTGCGTCAATGAAGCGAGACATAAAGAGTCTCGTTCCTAGTTACACCTTCTTGGTATATAGAGAAAGCAAGATTTGTTCCACCTTTAGGGTGAATTTATCTTTAATAAGCTTATTTTGTTAAAACACTATGTTTTTTAGCCAAAAATAAAATATTTTCAGCATGGCCTGATATTTTTACATTTCTAATAACAGACAATAATGTCTTTTTTTATATAGAAAGGTACATTTTAGTACCTAAAAAAGATTCTTGCTATAGAGAGTGGCGACTTTGACTGTTCAAGGCATGTGTCTTAATCATAAATCATTGAAATATAAGCCTTAACCTTAAGAGATATTAGTTAGTAGTAGCATCCAGTTTCCTACATTTATGTAAGAAAACAATCTGTAAGTTACATAAATGTATTGTATTGACAACTCTTGTTCAAAGAGCTAATTAACTGTTCTTTGCGAACACTCAGTCGTCGTTACAGTTCGAACAATCGAAAAACCTGCGATCCATTGTCTATAAACAGACGGACATCGGTGGGTGTGACCCGTTTGGTGAACCATAGAGCGCGACGTCGATACACGATTAACTGATCGTCTTTACCCTCAACGCTGAGATTGTCCTGGGTTTCAAAGAAAGCTAATGCTTCTTGTGTGAATAATGTGCGGATGTTTTCAATATCCTGCCCTCGAAGCAAGTAGCATTTCGAAAAGCGTGGGTGCGAATCGAAGTCGATATCTTGATACCACAAAAACGCGGTGCCAATTTTGTGAAAGAAATTTTTCGGTCGCAAAGAAAATGCGGGGAGACTCAGTTGTGGTGCATGAAAATAAATCACGCTTTGCGCGTGCCCTTGCTGAGACTTACCGTTGCCAGTGGTATACCGATAGTCAAAAATTCCCACTTCAACCTGTGAAGAGATTCCAAGCTGCTCTGAGGTACCGCGTATCAGATTGCTCATTTTCTTAGAATGTCCTCGAGTAAAGAGAGGCAAGGGAGACAAGCGCTCCATGAGGGCTTTTTCACCTTTCGGGGAGAAAGATAGCCCCATTTGTGTCGCTACGAGATTGAACTGCGTGGTTCGTTGTTTCCCGTGCCGCCTAATTAGCCAGATAAGAAGCAGAAGCGCAACGACGGTCAGAGCAATCAGAGGAATGATCGCCGCCTTGGTTGTCATTCAATGCCACCAGCCTCACGCAGTAAGTCGGCAGTGCTGGAGTGCTGAAAAAACATCATGGTGACCATGATCCCGGATGCAATTTTGTACGGTGTTTGTCCAGCCTGATTCTTCGTATTCAAAGGCACGTTGCGTTCCAGGAGAAAGCGTGCCACTGAGTCGTACCCTAGGAAGGCAGCCGCGTGTAGCGGTGTATTGCCTAAAGTATTAGGACTACGGATATCCGCACCCACGCTGGCAAGAAACTGAACCACTTCTAGATGAGCACTTTCTGGAATACCTGTCTCTGATTCTTCGACACCAAGTCCTGCCGCTGCAAGAAGCGGCGTTGTTTTGTCATCAGTCGCTAGAAGAGGGTCAGCACCATTAGCAATAAGTAGCTGGATCACCTGCAGGTCTGCAGCAGCGGCTGCAAAAAAGAGCGGTGTTGCGCCAGCTGGTGAGCCACCGCCGTGAATCTTCCACGCAGTTGAGCCAAACCGTGGCGGACTCTTTTTGGCTCGCGCGTTGGGGTTTGCCCCGTGAGCTAGAAGCGCCGTAATTAAACGTACTTTGTCTGCACCACGTTGACCTACGAGTGTCTGCCATTCCCGCACGCCATAGTCGCGGGTAGTTGCAGTTTCCCAGGTCCCGGCTGCCCAATGCAGAGGCGTGTAGCCAGCTTCGTCTGCGTTTGGGTCGACGCCTTGAGCTAACAAGAATTCCGCGAGTGCAAGATGACCCCGGATTACAGCCATGTGCAATACACCAATACCATTAGCAGCTGTTTCATGCAGGTCGGCACCATGCGCAATGAGCATTTTTACTGCTTCAAGATCACCCTGCCGTACAGCGAAAAGAAGAGGACCAAAACCGCTGGCCGAGCGCGCCTGCAGATCGGCACCATGCTCAATTAGTAGTTGCGCAACAGGGAGGTGTCGCTCAGAGAGCGCCCACATGAGCGCAGTTTGCCCCATAAGAGTTGTGCGGGTATTTATGTTTGCTCCAGCAGTAAGTAATGCAGACACGACGGATGTTTTTCCTGTTCGCGCAGCAGTCATGAGGAGCGTCTCGCCACTTAATAGGACAGCGTTTGGATTTCCTTGTGCACGCAAGAGTCGTTCGGTCATTGCAGTGCTTCCATTGAGTGCTGCAAAAAATAATGGTGTTACACCATAGTCATTGGAAGCATTAACGTTGGCGCCAGCGAGAAGCAAGAGGTCTGCCGTTGGAACATCATCCCACTGAGCTGCCCATAGGAGTGCCGTAGCACCATCAGGGCTTGCCGCATTGACATCGACTTCCATGAGAAGAGCCTGCACGGCACGGACGTTACGGGTTTTAACAGCTTCGAGTAAACGTAAGTCCTCTCCATAGGCAGTCACTGCAAAAGCGAGTACATAGATCAAGGCTCCTACCCCAAGCCATGGTGCACTCCTTGGTTTACTGCCGTGATACATCTTGTAATGTCCTATATAAATACCAACGTGGAATCACTACACATCAGCAAGCAATTCAAGGCGTCCGTTGCTATCCCCGAAACGTTCTATTTGAAGACCAAGTTTGTCTAGTAGGGTGAGATGGAGGTTTGCGAGGGGTGTATCACCGTACAGGAGGTGCCGGCCACCTCTGATGCCAAACTCACGTCCTGCAACAACCAATGCTGGAAGGTCATACATATAGTGAAGATTGGAATTGCTCATGCCGGCCCCGTACAGAAAGAGCGAATGGTCGAGCAATGTGCCGTCACCGTCTGGGATCGCGTGTAGCTTTTCAAGAAATGATGCGAAGGCTGTCATCTGAAACGTTTGCAGTTTAGTCAGCTTAGCTAATTTTTCAGGATCGTCCTGATGGTGTGACAGCGGGTGGTGCGAGTCATTAACACCAATTTCTGGGAACGTACGGATACTCAGTTCGCGACCAAGAGCGAACGTAAAAACCCGTGTTAAGTCAGCTTGAAAAGCTAGCACTGCTAGGTCGAACAAGAGTCGTGCATGCTCGTCGAAAGTAGCCGGTACACCTGCTGGACGTTCTACGTCTGGCAATTCTTGATCCGCTTGCGCTTCAGCCCGATCTAGTCGTCGTTCCACGTCTCGGATGGCTTCAAGATATTGACCAAGTTTCGCCCGATCGCCAGAGTCGATCCCTCGTTGCAGGTCGTGTACCTGTTCCGTGACATCGTCCAGAATACTGCGGCGTTTCTGGATATAGCGTAAGCGGTCACGTGGACTCGTACTTCGTGTTGTACCAAACAGACGCTCAAATACAGCACGGGGATCGAACTCCATGGGTAGTGGTGTTGTGGCATCACGCCACGCCACCGTATTGTTATAGGCACAGCTGTACCCGGGAAGGCAGGCACCTACAAGGTCAGTAGGCTCCATGGCTAACTCGATGGATGCCAGTTGTGTCTCTTTACCAAATTCGCGCGCGGCAATCTGATCCATTGACACACCTAACCGAATATCAGGCCCTTCGGTGCGTTTCGGCCGGACACCAGTGAGCCATGCAGCTTGGATACGCGCATGCACGCCGGTATCTTTGGCATCGGCCTCTTTGCTGTCGAGGCCGCTAAGAATAAGCATTCGATCTTTGAACGGTGCCAGTGGCTCTTGTATAGGCGGCAGTTGTTCCAACGGTCCCTCTGTTGCAGGTCGCCACGCATCCATCACCATACCGTTCGCAGCATAGATAACACCCAGACGGCGAACAGGTTTTGCAGCTGTGCGGTGCAACGCTGTTAATGCAGGGACCATTCCGTCCAGTAATGGCAATGCGATTGTTGCGCCAATCCCGCGAAGCGCAGTCCGACGGGATAAACATTTCTTCGTTATGATCATAAGACTGGCACTTTCCTCATCTGGAACGGCACACTCCGCACGATAGCTAGAATAATGGATGACCAACTATGGTTTTGGTCCTCTGTCTCACGCACAATCTGACGGACTGCAGGCATGTCGTAGTATTCAACTCCTCGACCGAGGGCATAAGTCAGCAGTTTCTGGACAACATTACTTACAAACGCACTGCGATAACTGAGTAGCATTGAACGAAATTGGGCTGGGTCGTCAAACTTCTCACCGCCTGGCAGAACCCCAGAAGCATCAACGGGCATATTTGCGTCGGTAGCACGCCATTCACCAATCCCATTAAAGTTTTCGAGCGCGAAGCCCAGTGGATCTAATTGTGCATGACATCCTGCACAGGCTGGATTCTTGCGGTGTTGTTCCATGCGTTCGCGAACAGAGAGTTGCTGAGTCGGACCTTCATTTTCAGGAAACGGTGGGACATTTGGAGGTGGTGCAGGCGGCGGTGCTCCAAGGAGCGTTTCTAGCAACCACTTGCCGCGCACAACTGGCGAGGTGCGATTTGGATACGATGTTACAGTCAAAATACTTCCGTGACCTAGCAATCCTTTCCGCTGATCCCCTGAATAATGCACTTGTCGAAAATGTGAGCCGTAAATATGCGGCATCCCGTAGTGACGTGCAAGTTTTTCGTTGACGAACGTGTAATCCGCAGTAAGCAATTCCAGCAGACCGCGGTCATTGTGAAATTGATTCTCAAGAAAAAGCTGTGTTTCTGTTGCAAACGCTCGACGGAGACTCTCGTCAAATTCCGGAAATGTTTTTTGATCTGGTCGAGCAGTTGCCAGGTTTCGCAACCATAGCCACTGATCAAAAAAGTTCTGTATGAATGCTTGCGACTTAGGATCTTGTAACATTCGCTGAACTTGTTGTTCTAACGTCTTTGCGTTGCGAAGGTTTCCTTCTGCTGCGATAGTCAGAAGCTGATCGTCGGGGATACTGCTCCAGAGGAAGAAAGATAACCGTGAGGCTAATTCAAGATCGGTGAGATTATGAACGGTCCCAGGGAGTGCGCCTGAGGGATCGCGTTCAATCCGGAACAGAAACTCAGGACTCACGAGAATGGTTTCAAGTGCTTGTTGAATTCCAGTCTCAAAATTTCCGTTTACCCGTCCGGCGTTGAATGATCGCATCAGTCTCGTAACGTCCCCGTTGTGCAAGGGCCGACGATAGGCTCGCTTCGCCAAAGCCACAAGAATCTGTTCTGCACAGCCTGATTCCTGTTCTTGAGTGTTAGGGTGACACACGAAGATCCGTTGTCGGCTTGGGGTATCTTTCGGTGCCTGTGGATTGAAAGGGCCCTCAATTGTAAGTGTGTCAACACCCATTAGTTGCTTCCCATGTCTCTCGTCAGAGCGTGTGCCTGAAGCAAAACCAAAACTCGTAGCTGGAAGCCGCTCGGGACCCACACTTTCCATGTACCACTTTTGCCGAAGAAAAGTGACGGCTACCACTCGAGGTCCGGCCTTAATAGGAATACGAACCTCTAGACCTTCGTCCGCGCGTATCCGCTCTGTCTGGCGCATGAAATTTTCAGCAGCTTGGGCTTCCATAGCGAAAAGTTTCACCCGTTCACCATCGATTCGGAGATCAATCTGTTGCGGGTGATCCAGACCTCGTACTTTGCTGTACTGTGGTTCTGTCTGAAGACGGATCTTAATAAGATAGGTCCCATCGAGTGGAAAATAATGGCGAATTGCAGTTCCTCCCTGCGATCCTGCAGGGAGATCGTCACTCATTCGATCTTCTTGTAGCAGGGACAAATACGGCAGCTTGTAAGTTTCAGCGGTTGTACCAATAGCGAGATCGCCTATAGCAAGACGGGCAATTTTTTCGGCTGCTGCTAGGTAGCGTTCCATAAGTCCCGGTGAAACAGACAAGACATCCGCGATATTGTCGAAACCATACCCTGCGTCATCTGCTGGTAACAGGGATCGCCCATCAACCTCTAGTGCTAGGAGATCGCGAATTGCATTGGAATATTCAAAACGATTAAGGCGGTGAACAGCTGGGCGGCCCGGTTCAGGTAAGGAGATGGCTTCGCGATCTATTACAGATTCGAGTGCAGTAACAACATTGGCCAACGTGTCAGCATCTGGTCGAGGACGCCCGGCCGGTGGCATCATACGGGTGCGGAGTTTTCGCAGTACTTTTTCCCACAATTCAGCCTCACCCGTAACATGCTTAAGGTCTAATTTATCAAGCACTAGGCCTGCTGTTTTGAGACGTTCGTTATGGCATGCAATACAGTAACTATCTATAAAATCACGAGTTACAGATAAGCCAGGTCCATGGGCGGCTGACATATTTTCAGGAGCCACCTGAGCGCTAGACTCACTTGCCACTGTTGTAACTAGGCAAACCAGAATAAAACCTTGTGACAGGTTCCGCATATTTAGTCGCTTTCCTTTGCCCAAGCTTCTTTGATGCGTTTAAATTGCAAAGCCAGTTTTGACAAGGGTACTGATTTCTAAGCCAGGAGGCTAGTGTGCTCTAGGTTCCTCAAGACAAGCTTGATTTTCTGAGAGTCAGCTCGAAAACAATTTTAAATATTGGATTCTAAATAGTCTTCCAATTTATATATATAAAATATTTATTTACAACAACTTAGTATATAGTATAATAAATATACCCCTCATTAGTCACCACAAAATAAGCTTCTCATGCCTTGCCTAAGACGCAGGATTGACCGCCAGGTAATCATCGCTAAACTGGTTCACAAGATCGAGCACCGTCTTGTTTAGTTCCTGTAATTTGGGTGCCGGATGAATACCGAGGGTATTTTGAGTCCATGTTTCTGCAGTGATATATGCCTTGCTCGTAGCTAATTGCACCTGTTGCTTAAAGCCAACATGGAGGTTGTACGCGTAGATAAAACCAATTGTTCGAGACAAAGCCTGGGCTTTAAACATGGTGACCTTCACAGACAAGTACCCAGGCGTAGGCACGGAGGAAGAGCTGGATGAGACAAAACTCCGGAGCGGGATCCCGTTCTGCTGGAGTTGCTGTTCAACCAGTGTTTGCAACAGTTCGCGAGTGAGACCGTCACGCTCAGCATCAGCGGGAATAGCCTGGACAACAACAGCAATAGCCCCAACATTGGCCAGGGAGCCCTGTTCGTGATGTTCTTGGGCACCGACGGGTGCCGTTAAGCCAACGAGACATATGCCAACCAAGGCAGCGGTTTTATGTGAATACATGGTCTCCTCCAGATAGACACGCTATCGTAGCGTTTCAACAAGCCGAAGGTGACAGTAATCAATCGATCTTCTATTGTTTTGCACCACAATAGATGGTGAGATTGTTAGATAAGCAGGAAACCAGCATTGGAGAACGCACTAATGACAAGAAAGATGTACGGGGCACGGATAGTTGCAGGCATTATCGCGAGTCTCGTGGCTTGGTCCAGCTGGGCCACTGACCCTACAGTGCTGGCCCAGGCACCCCCAGCAATAGGTGAAACAGCCAGGGACTTCACGCTTCCTAAGCTGGACGAAACGACGATCACGCTCGCTGATCTTATGGTCCAGGGACCCGTAGTCATGATTATGTTGCGCGGATGGGTTGGCTATCAGTGTCCAATTTGCACACGTCAGGTTGGAGATTTTCTGAAGCGAGCGGAGGAGTTTGAGGTCGCAACTGCTAGCGTTGTTTTAATCTACCCGGGAGACACAGGGGTCGTCCGGGACAAGGCTGAGGATTTTGTGACGGGAATGACATTACCTGAAAACGTGCACTTTGTTTTGGATCCTGGACTGCTTGTGGTCAATCAGTACGGTCTACGGTGGAATGCCCCTGATGAAACGGCATACCCATCTACGTTTCTATTCGACAAAGACGGAGTCGTCAGATTTGTCAAAATTAGTCATGAACATGGAGACCGTAGTGCTGCAAGCGATGTTTTAGAAATCGTTCGTTATATTAATTAAGCTGCAACAAAGAATCTTATTGCTCTATATAAAAGACTTAGGATCTTCCATTACAAGATGGTTTAATTTATTGGTTACTTATATGTCCGACAAATAAATTAATAAAACATTTAATTACAGTAATTTAAATAGATACTTATCTATTATCCCCTCATTTTATCCCACAATATTTTTATGAGTGAGCTCGAAGCTTTTGTGTCAGAAGGCTCTGATTCAGCTTCTAACGCTAAACGATTTCCTTCTAACGCCAAGCGATCTTCCGTTGCGACCGGTTGTTGCCGACTCATAAAGGGTGCAGACCACAGTTGCATAAGCTGGCGGCGACGATCAAACAGGTCAGCCGGTTGAGACTCAGTTAAATGACGCACACTATGTGCCAAAGCAGCTTCGCAGACTGCTGTAGGAAAACTTGTTTGTTCGACCGCCCAATCCCGGAAGGTTGATCGGAACCCATACGGGGTAATGTCGTTACGTCCCATTCGCCGGAGGGCTACTAAAAAAGCCATGTCTGAAAGGGGTTTATTGCCACGGCGGCCCGGAAAGACATACGGTCCTTCCCCTGCATATTCCCGCACCTGTTCCAGAATTTCTACGCAGCGAGGCGATAGCGGAATGCGATGTGCCGTTAAATTTCTCCTGCGCTGAGCCGTGATTGTCCAAGTCTTGGTTTCGAAATCAATTTCGTCCCAAAGGGCCCCTAATACCTCGCCGGTGCGAGCAGCGCAGAGGATTAAATATTCCAGAGCAAGTTTCACAATAGCGCTCGACTTTGAGGCCCGGAGATCCCAGATAAAACCCGGAAGATCTTGATACGGGAGGGCCGGATGAGGGCTCTGCTGGGTGTTATGGCGTGGTGGCAGGAAGGAGGCCAAGTCGCTTGCAGGGTTATCACCCGTACGAAAACCCTGGACTTTACACCAATCAAGGATTTTTTTAATGCGTTGCAGGACTCGGCGTGAGGTTTCGGGGTGTGTTTCCCATCTCGGGCCCAGCACAGTGTTGAGATCATCACGCGTAATACTGTCTACGCG
>CAYFER010000033.1:0-23853 GCA_964342185.1 uncultured Vicinamibacteraceae bacterium
CAGGAAATTTCGATTTCCGATCACGCCACCCCCACTCAAGAACCATGGCAACTACATCATTTCGCTAAACCAGTTTGTCAAATGGCTAGCGGGTCAAGCCGAAGCCGCTGGTGTTGATATCTTTACGGGTTTTGCGGGAACTGAGGTGTTGTTCGATGGCTACCGCGTCACCGGTGTCAGGACCGGTGACCGTGGTGTTGATCGAGCTGGGAATCCTAAGGGCAATTTTGAACCAGGTGTTGACATTAAAGCAAAAGTGACGATTTTTGCCGACGGAGTTCGAGGCAGTCTGACGAAGACCGTAGTGGCGAGATTGGATCTCGATCGGGATCGACTCCCGCAGGTTTATGCCATTGGCATTAAGGAACTGTGGGATGTGCCTCCGGGACGTTTGCGGCCCGGTTTCGTCATGCATACGATGGGTTATCCGCTTCACTCCGATGAATTTGGTGGAGGGTTTATTTATGCCTTGCCGGAGGGGCGTCTATCAGTTGGATTTGTGGCTGGGCTTGACTATCGAAATCCTATGTTTGACCCACATGAGGCATTTCAACGGTTTAAATCTCATACAGTGGTTGCTGACTTACTCTCTGATGGGCAGATGCTCCGCTATGGTGCGAAAGCACTTCCAGAAGGTGGTTGGCATGCGCTTCCTCGTTGCCATATGGATGGTGGGTTGATTGTGGGGGATGCTTCTGGCTTTGTGAATTCTTTACGACTTAAGGGTATTCACCTTGCGATGCGTAGTGGGATGTATGCAGCTGAGGCTGCGTACAACGCAATTCAGACGAACGATTGCAGCCGAGAGAGCCTTTCATCATTTACGTCGTTAGTCGAAAAGGGGCCAATTCGCGCTGAACTGTATCCAGTTCGGAATGTTCACCAGAGTTTTAATCATGGATTGTTGGCAGGTGTATTGTTTTCTGGGGTGTCCTTACTGACGGGAGGCTGGTGGTTTCGGGACCCGATACCCACCGTAGCTGGACATCAGCGTATCGTACCTAACGCTTCCTCTGAACTCAGAGGGACTTTGGCAGTCGAAAAGCCAAGACCTAATCGTGCTGTAGCGTTCGATAAGTTAACCAACGTCCATTACTCTGGCACGCGACACGATGAAAACCAGCCAAATCATCTCTTGGTTACGGATACTGATATTTGTCGAGATCGATGCCGTGAGGAATATGGAAATCCTTGCACGAAGTTCTGTCCTGCTAACGTCTACGAAATTCTCGATGTCAGCGACGGTTCCAACCGTAAGAGACTTCAGATTAACGCCTCCAACTGTGTCCACTGTAAGACTTGCGACATCATGGACCCCTATCAGATCATTAATTGGGTGCCGCCAGAAGGTGGTGGAGGTCCCAATTACGAAGGCATGTGACGAGGACTTTCCTCACGACCGGTCAGCGGGTTCGGGCGGCACTCATCTCGGCGTGTGCCTATCCGGTTGTGGCACTGCTATGTCGGACGTGGCATTGGCGAGTTGATGGCTATGATCACTACTTGACGATTAGTGAAGATGGCAGACTGCCTATTTTTGCTTTCTGGCATGGGCGTATTCTTCCAGCGACGTGGTTTTGGCGTAAACGGAAAATTGTGGTTATGACGTCTGAAAATTTTGATGGTGAATGGATTGCGAGAATCATTGAGCGATTTGGATTCGGCGCAGCAAGAGGCTCAACGAGTAGAGGCGGAGCCAGAGCTCTCGCTACAATGCGGCGCGCAATGAAGGCGGGGAAACCGGCTGCGTTTACATTGGATGGACCGAGAGGCCCCAGACAAACTGCACAGCTTGGTGCTATTTGGTTGTCAGAGTTAACCGGAAACCCTATTTTACCGTTTCATATCGAGGCTGCGTCTTGTTGGACTATCAACAGTTGGGATCGAACCCAGATTCCGAAGCCATTCACTCGAGTTGCGGTTGCAATCGGTGAACCACTTCGTGTATCGGCACGATCAAGTGAATCAGAGCGTGAGTTGATTCGTTTGCAACTTGAACAAACGTTAAAGAGTCTGCAGGCGCGAACGAATGAAATGTTGAGTGTGTAATAGGGCGGTAATCTGTATTTCAAACTTCAAGAGTTTAGTCATTTTTAGCGATGATACTTGTGACTTCTGACCGCTTTGCTACGCATATCCCGCCTCGTGGTCATCCTGAGCGACCGGAGCGGGCTGAGGTGATGGCGTTGGTGGCCGAAGAGTATCGGTCTCGAGGCGGAGTGGTGGTTGAGGCGCAACCAGCGGACAACGTTCCGCTAGCCCGTGTTCACTCGCCTGATTATGTCGAACTTATCGCGTCGACCCGCGGTGGCCACTTCCAGCTCGACCCCGATACTCACACATCTCCGGAATCAGAGACGGTGGCGCGCTTAGCGGTCGGAGCAACGATAACTGCTGTCGATCATGCTCTTGACAGCAAGGCACGGGCCTGCGCGTTCGTGCGCCCACCAGGGCACCATGCTGAACGTGCCCGTGCAATGGGGTTCTGCCTTTTCAATAATGTTGCAGTGGCTGCAGCACATGCCCTTGAGCGCGGTGTGAACCGGGTCGCAGTCGTCGATTACGATGTGCATCACGGTAATGGAACACAGTGGATGTTTTATGGCGACCCTAGGGTGCTCTATGTTTCGACCCATCAGTATCCGTTCTATCCTGGAACCGGAGCCGCACCTGATGTTGGCACGGGTGCAGGATTAGGTTTCACTGTAAATATCCCAATCGAAGCAGGTGCGGGCGACGATGATTTCGAAGTTCTCTATCGCCGGATTGTTGTTCCTGTGCTCACGTCGTTTCAGCCAGAGCTTTTGTTGCTTTCGGCGGGTTTCGACGCCCATCAACGTGATCCGCTTGGTGGTATGTCGGTTTCGACGGCGGGATACGCAGACCTGACGACGCACCTTCAAACAGTAGCAGACGCCTGCTGTCAGGGCCGGATGGTCGCGGTGACAGAGGGTGGTTATGATTTGGTGGCGCTCAGAGAGTGTCTAGCTGATATTCTTCTGGTTATGTCTACCCCTTCTGGCAACCTAGCTCAGCCGCCGGCCGGTTCTCCTCCTGAACGGGCGCAGGCTGCTCTTGAAGCCGTTAAAGCGGCGCAGGCGTCGTTTTGGCCTGCGCTATAATTCACGGGTTATCACATCGGCACTAGTGCGCGAATACGATCCCCACGCTATCGAGAAGAAATGGCAGCAACGTTGGTGGGATACCCGTGCGTTCGAGGTTACTGAAGATCCGACCCGGAAGAAGTTTTATTGTTTGGTAATGTTCGCGTATCCGTCTGGACACGCGCACGTCGGTCATGTTCGGAACTACATGATTGGTGACGTGATTGCCAGAACAAAGCGGATGCAGGGATTCAATGTATTGCATCCGTTTGGGTGGGATGCTTTTGGTTTACCGGCTGAGAACGCTGCTATTAAGCATGGTACTCACCCAGAGACCTGGACGGTCGACAACATTGCTCACATGAAGGGACAGCTGCGGCGACTTGGCATTAGTTATGCCTGGGAACGCGAACTGGCGACCTGTGATCGATCGTACTACAAGTGGAACCAGTGGTTGTTTCTGAAAATGTATGAACGTGATTTGGCGTACCGGCAGAAATCTAAGGTTAACTGGTGCCCATCGTGTGCGACGGTACTTGCGAATGAACAGGTGACTGATGGTGAGTGTTGGCGATGCGATTCTACCGTAGTGGATCGGGAGTTGGAGCAATGGTTTCTGCGCGTTACAAAATACAGTCAGCACCTTTTGGATGGCATTGATGATCTTACTGAATGGCCTGAGAAAGTACTCACGATGCAGCAGAATTGGATCGGACGGTCTGAGGGAGCACTTGTCCAGTTTTCGATTGTTCCATCGACGAATGGAAATGATGAGGCCTCAATAAACGGTGGTGGTCTTCCAGCACTGGATATCTTCACGACGAGAATTGACACCATTTTTGGGGCGACGTTTCTTCTTATGGCGCCAGAGCATCCCTATGTGCAACATATTACTGAGTTTAGTCCTAACGGCGATGAATTGTCTGAACAGGTGAGGCAATTTCGAGCGCTCGATCGGAAGGCTAGAATTACCGGCCAGATCGAAAAAGAAGGTTTTGACACCGGGTGTGTCGCTGTTAATCCTTTTACGGGACAGACAGTTCCTGTTTGGGTAGCAAATTTTGTTCTGGCAGATTATGGGACCGGTGCAATCATGGCGGTGCCTGCCCATGATCAGAGGGATTTTGAGTTTGCCAAGAAATATAGCCTTCCAATCAAAGTCGTTATTCAACCTGACGGTGAATCGACGTTAGACGGTGACACAATGACGACCGCCTTTTGCGAAGCTGGTGTATTAGTGGAGTCTGGAGAGTTTTCTGGTTTGTCCAGTAAGGAGGCACTTGGCGTCATGAAACGCGTTGCTGCGGATAGGCAACTTGGTAGCAGTCAAATTCAGTTCAGACTGAAGGATTGGGGGATCTCTCGTCAGAGGTACTGGGGCACACCAATTCCGATCATCTATTGTGAAGTTTGTGGGGTACAACCCGTTCCGTACGAAGATCTCCCAGTCGAGTTGCCACCGATCGAAAAGTTCACAGGTGAAGGCGAGTCGCCGCTGGCCCAAATACCAGAATTCATTAACACAACTTGTCCAAATTGCAGTCGAGCCGCCACTCGTGAAACTGACACGATGGATACCTTTGTGGACTCATCATGGTACTTCTATCGATACTGTGATTCGAAGAATGAGGAGATGCCTTTCGATGCTGGAAAGGTTAATTACTGGACTCCTGTCGATTTTTATAGTGGTGGTATTGAACATGCGATTCTGCATCTAATTTACTCTCGATTTTTTGCGCGAGTTTTTTCTGATTTAGGCCTTGTTTCCCATGCTGAACCATTTACTAGGCTCCTGACACAGGGAATGGTTCTGCGTCACGGTAATGTGATGTCAAAATCAAAGGGTAACGTCGTTGACCCGGATGAGATGTTGGCCAAGTATGGTGCAGATGCCCTTCGGCTGTATGAAATGTTTGTCGCACCTCCTGAAAAAGAGATTGAATGGAATGATTCTGGACTTGAAGGTAGTGCAAGATTTCTGGCCCGCGTGTGGAGACTAGTAATTTCTTCGGTAGAGAAATTTGACTTGGAATCCAGCCCATCAGTGCATCGGATGCTTGATCAGTTGAACAGCGAAGAACAGGCTCTCCGCAGGAAGACCCACGAGACGATTCGGCGGGTGTCAAATGACATCGATCCACGGGTTCATCTCAATACTGTGATTTCGGCATTGATGGAACTTGTCAATGAAATTTATGCCTTTGAGGATCGGCTGCGCGATATGGAGATAGCTCGTCGTGAAAGGGAGGCAGTTCTAAGAGAAGCACTTGAGGCGCTAGTTCTTATGCTTGCTCCGTTTACGCCTCATCTGTCAGAGGAATTATGGGAGGCACTTGGTCACACGAATGGGACAGTGGCCGCAGGTTGGCCGACGTATGATTCTGCGGCGGCCCAGGCGGTTCAGATAGTAATTCCGGTTCAGGTCAATGGAAGAGTGCGTGGTCGACTCACTGTGTCACCGGATATCTCTCGGGAGGAAATTGAAAAGTTCGCTTTACAGGATGAGTCAGTTAAAGCCCATATCGAGGGAAAAGATATTGAGCGAGTTATTGTCGTGGCTGGTAAGTTGGTCAATGTCGTGGCACCATAAGAATGATGTCGAAGCTACGAACTAAACTGGTTTCCGTGCTCGCCGCAGCGATTGCGATTACTTGTCTGACGAGCGTTACGGCTGGATGCGGGTATGCATTGTCTGGCCGCGGTTCATTCCTTCCTGACTACATTGAAACGATTGGTGTTCCGATGTTTGAGAATGTCACGACTATATTCGAGGTAGAACAGCTACTTACAGAACAAGTCAGACAGGCATTCATTAACCGCGGTCGATACCGAGTAGTTCCAGAGACAACTGGAGTGGATGCTGTTCTGGCAGGAACTATCCAAAGTATTTCGATCCAACCTGCGAGTTTTACGGGCGATCAACAAGTATCGCGGTATGTCTTCATGCTCACTGCAGGTATTGAGTTTAGGGAAGTAAGCACGGACGAGATTCTTTGGGAAAATCCAGGACTTGTTTTTCGTGACGAATATGAGGTTGCGTCTGGTGGCGGGAATGCACCGAGTGTGACTGCGTTTTTTGGTCAGCGATCAAATGCTGTTGAACGGGTTGCTACAGATTTTGCTCAGACCGTCGTGAGTTCGATTCTCGAAGCTTTCTAGTTCTGCCTACGATACTTCGTTAAAGCAATCAGTGACTACGCCTAAGGCTGTTCATTCGGAGATCATTTCAGGAACATTAGATTCGATTTATCTCATACTCGGCGATGATGAGCATGAAGCAATCGAATTGGCCAATGAATTTGAGCAGGTTGTTGATGAGAGTCTTCGGCCTTTTAACATAGAACGGTTCGACGGATCCGATAGTTCACTGTCTGTTGGAACGGTTCTTAATGCTGCCCAGATGCTTCCGATGATGTCATCACGACGTGTGGTTGTCGTAGTTCGGGCGGAGGCTTTGCTGGAGCCAAAGCGTCAGACCGAAGCAGAAAATCGTGATATTGAATCATTACTAGACTACATTGAGGATCCAGTTGATTCGACAACATTAGTTCTTGTGGTTGGACGTCTGAACCGCACAAGAAAGGTTGCGAAGAAATTATTCGCCAAAGCACGTGTTGTCCAGTGCGGTGGATTGGAGACAGTACAAGACGCCCAGCGATGGATTAGGGCTCGGCTTAAGGCTGAGGGGTGTCGTATGTCAGCTGGCGGCGTACGTTTATTAGGTGAACGAGTTGGACCGGATATCGCACTGCTTCGGGATGCGATTGAACGGCTGATCTTGTTTGCTAATGGACAGGCAGAATTGTCGGAAGCCGATGTGGTTGAGGTTGTTTCCCCTGGGACCGCACATGATGATTGGGCAGTTACGAATGCCATTGAACGTGGAGCGGTTGATGTGGCCCTCCGCGAGTTGGGAGTTACTCTCGAAAGTGGTGCGGTGCCGTATCAAGTGCTGGGACAGTTGGCGTGGGTAGCTCGAAGTCGGATGCCAGCGGCGAGAAGTGCTCTGGCTGTCGACGCTGTGTTTCGAACAGATCGCGAACTCAAATTGTCTACTGGTGAGCCGCGTATTTTGCTGGAACGGCTAGTTGTCGAACTATGTGGTGTGGGAACAAGAGCCAGATTACGCTGAGGCAGCGGACTTTCGTAGACGACGGCCAAGACGATGCTTGTATCGTGCTGCTGTATTCGCGTGTAAGACGCCTTTTCGAACCAGTTTGTCGAGTAGGGCAGCCGTAGTTCTAAGCGTTGGCAACGTTGCAGAACTGTCTTCACTGTCGATTGCTGCACGCGCTGCTTTCAGGGCGCGTCGGGCTTGGGTTCGTAGTTCACGGTTGCGGGATCGTCTGGCCACGTTCTGTTTGTGGGCCTTAATGGTAGATTTATGATTCGCCACGTCAAAGTTGTCCTGTGTTGTGTTTCGGGACCGTCTTTTCTTTAAGATCTGACTGAATTGTACACGAATTCTGGGCCTTAAGGCTTTGTAGAAGGCTTTGACTGTTTCTAATCACAAGATCCTAGTCTTTGGTTAAATGCTGGGGGCTTTAATCACCACGCCCAAATTTTTCGTTTACTGCTCGTTTGCGTCTTATTGACCTATCTGTTTTTAGGCCCTTATTCTGAGGTCTCGCATGTCGTAATAGGTCTCGTAGTTCACGTTCATCGCGTGTCGGCGGAGGAGTTATGTCGAGGTAAAGTGTTTTAGCCTCGCTCTTGGGAATGTGGGTCATGGCCAGTCCTATTACGGAAAATCGGCGTTTTCGACCTCCCGAGAATGTGATGTCAAGTTCGTCACCGATACGAATTTTGTTATGAGGCTTGGCTCGGTGTTCATTCAGCGAAACTTTTCCACCTTTACAAGCACGTTGGGCCTCTGAACGGGTCCTGAATATACACGCGATATCTAGCCAGGTATCAAGGCGAAGCATGAGGTAATTTGTTTTGTTAGAGAGAGTGTGACCGAGTTAGTAGTGGGATAGGCTGTGTGCTATTTTGAAGGGTTATTATCAGCTAGCATGCGGTCTATTACATGTCGACTCTCCAAAAACAGTTCGTCGATTTTGTCAGGTTGACGTCCACCCGCCTCTGCAAGCTCGGCTTGGCCGCCCCCTTTTCCACCTATAATTGGTGCGAGGGCTTTTACTATTTGACTGGCGTGCAGGCGATCAATCAAATCTTTCGTCACTGAAACCAAGAGTGCGACTTTTTGATCATCTGTGGAAGTGAGAATGACAACACCGGTTCCTAGACGGTTCTTCAGTGAATCCGCTAGGGCTCGCCGCGACCGCCTGTCTAAGTCACTTACCCGGCGTGTCACGACCGAAATTCCTTGCACCTCATTCTTTTTTTCGATGTTCTCGTCAGCCTGGCTAGTTATGGCAGTCTGCACTTTGAGGCGCTCCACCTCTTTACCTAGTCGCTTTGTTTCTTGCTGCAGGCGCTCAACGGCTTCTACGGTGTTGCCAACCGGAACGGCCAGTCTGTTGAGAACTTGGTCAAGAGTCTGACGCCGTAGTTGGAGAAATTGTACGGCCGAGTCGCCAGTAAGAGCTTCAATGCGTCGCACGCCAGAAGCGACTCCCGTTTCTTGAGTAATAACGAATGGACCGATATCGCCGGTCGCTTGGCAGTGTGTCCCTCCGCATAGCTCTGTGGAGACATCCGATACCGAGACGACACGGACGTATTCACCATATTTCTCTCCAAATAGTGCCATTGCACCATCGGCTATGGCTTCAGCTGTTGGTCGAATGTCAGTCGTGACAGTGTAGTTGCCGTAGATGTGAGTATTAACCTGTTGCTCTATTTCTGCCAACTCATTGGCTGTGATGGTTGACAGGTGAGAGAAGTCAAAACGCAGTCGGTTCGGTGACACAAACGATCCGGCTTGCTTAACGTGGTTTCCAAGTACTCTACGTAATACCGCGTGTAACAGGTGTGTGGCTGTGTGATTTCTGCATATTGCTGTGCGCTTTATCTTGTCAACTGAGGCAGTGATCAGGCTCTTCACCCGAAACACACCGGATTCCATGCGTACCGTATGTACCCGTGGTCCGAATCTGCTCAAGCGTTCCATCGCGACGACCGTTGCTCTACTTGCATCGGTTTCTAAGAACCCATCGTCTGACACCTGGCCACCAGCTTCGACATAAAACGGAGTTCGCTCCAAAATTACGGCTCCACCGCAGTCGGCAGTCAACTCGTCGACTTGTTCACGATCTTCGTTGAAGAGTGCCAAGATCGGCACGCTTTCGGCCTGAAGTGATGAATACCCTTCGAACTGGTCGGTGGTTGAACTGATCCTGTTTTGTGATTCCGTCGAGTAGTAACTGAAGTTGGTTGTTTTCGCAGTTTCAAAACTTTGCCGTACTCGCGATTGTTGTCGCTGTTGTTCGAGCGAGTTTTCGAAGTCATCCTTGTCTACGCTCAGGTTTCGTTCTGTAGCCAGGTCCTCAATGAAATCGAATGGCATACCATAGGTGTCATAGAGACGGAAAACGTCCCCACCGCCGATTTTTCCGGTGGTAGCCATTGCATCCTTTATAACGGATTCCAGTTTGGGTAAGCCGTCGTTAAGGACGTCATCAAAGCGCTCTTCTTCGTGACGGGCGACTTGAACGATGGAGTCCCTGGAGGACCTGAGTTCAGGATAGGCTCCAGTCATCTGATCGATGACCGTGTCAACAAGTTGATAGAGGAAGGGAGTCTGCATTCCAAGTTTCTTCCCGTGTCGCATAGCCCGACGCATAATCTTTCGCAGCACATAACCGCGCCATTCGTTTGATGGAAGAACTCCATCGGCGATAAGAAATGTCATGGCACGTAGATGGTCGGCAATCACACGTATCGATGTGTCTGTCGTCGCCGTTGCTGCTATGTTGCCTGAAGCCCCGTAATGGGCTCCAGTTACTTCGCTAACATCTTGTATCAGTGGACCAAATAGGTCTGTGTCGTAGTTAGATAGAGAATCTTGTAATACTGCGACGATCCGCTCAAGTCCCATCCCCGTGTCTATTGACGGGGTTGGTAGAGGTTCGAGTGAACCGTCTGCCTGACGTTCGAATTCCATAAATACAATGTTCCATATCTCAACATAACGATCACAGTTACATTCAACACCACGGCAGATGGGTTCGACACAAGGGAGGTGATTTCCCCGGTGGTAATGGATTTCTGAGCATCGGCCACAGGGGCCCGTCTCCCCCATTGTCCAAAAGTTTTCAGCAAGGCCTAACTCGACGATTCGATTTCGAGGAATTAAGCGCTCCCACAGCGAATACGCATCATCATCACGTGGGATTCCTGATTCTCCATTAAAAACTGTGGCAATGAGTTTTTCAGATGGAATTTTCCACTCTTTAGTCAATAAGTCCCAGGCGAATGGCAGAGCATCTGATTTGAAGTAGTCACCAAACGAAAAGTTGCCCAACATCTCAAAGAAGGTATGGTGCCGTAATGATGGCCCCACGTTCTCTAAATCATTATGTTTCCCACTCACCCGCATGCATTTCTGTGATGTAGTTGCACGCTGGTAGGAACGGTGTTCCCTGCCGAGGAACGTATCCTTGAATTGATTCATACCAGCATTGGTAAACAGGAGAGTCTGGTCGTCAATCGGCACCAGAGACGAACTAGGAACTATGGAATGGCCCCGCAGTTCGAAATATTCAAGAAAGCTCTGACGTATATGTGATGATGTCATTCGCTTCATTTTTTCATATTTGGCGACGGTCGCGGTTATTGATCGTATGAGAAATCAGTTGAAGCCGTTTTGGTTCTGAGTAATTTCACAATATCGTTTCCGTCGAAGCCCTGGCGTAGAAGTGCTGCATAAAGTCGACGGAAATGTGTCTGACTTGTGATTGGGCCGCTAAGCTTTCGACTTAGTACTCGACTCAAGAGGGCGGCTTCAGTGAGGTCGCCAAAAGCGTCATCAACGGCTTGTTGAGAGTCCGTTGAATTGACTCCTCGGTGGTCGAGTTCTTTTAGAACTCGAATTCGTCCCCTAGATTTATTTTGAATCGCATGCCGAGCATAAGCTTTGGCGGCACGGAGGTCATTAAGGGCACCTCCCGCGATCAAGCGTCGAATGGCGTCTTCAACTTGTTCTGTTGTGTGCCCTCGTTGGATTAACCGACTCCGAAGTTCTTCGGTAAACAGTTCACGCCGTGCGAGTAAAGCCAGGCCTGTGGTATACGGGTCGGCTTGACTATGTTTTTTCACACTATCCGCGTGTTGGCGCCGCCTCTTCGATGTCGTTGGGGGTTTTAGCGGCTGGGTATACGTATGTGAGCCACCCATGGGTGTCGGGCTCCCGACCTTGAATGATGTCGAAGAATCGCCGTTGAATCATTGCGGTTATCGGACCGCGCGTGCCATCGCCAATCGTTATCTTATCGACTGAACGGATCGGTGTAATCTCAGCTGCTGTTCCAGAGAAGAAAACCTCATCCGCGATATAGAGGGCTTCGCGTGGTTGTGTTTCTTCTCGAATCTGAATCCCGAGGTCTTTGGCGATTGTGATTACACATTCACGGGTTATACCTGCTAGAGCTGAACTTGCCAAAGGAGGTGTTGTGATCTGTTTGTCTCTTACGAGAAAGAGGTTCTGCCCACTACCTTCGCTGAGAAATCCAGCTGGGTCCAGTGCAATTCCCTCTGCGTAATTATTGACGACGGATTCCATCTTGATCAGCTGTGAGTTGGCATAATTGGCGGTTGATTTCGCACTGGCGGGAAACCGGTTCGGGGCGCCACGCCCCCAAGAGCTGACCTGTACGTCTACGCCGTTTTCAAGTGCGTCTTCGCCAAGATACGCTCCCCATTCCCAGACCATAATAGTTGCTTCAACAGGGCACGAAAATGGATTTACACCAAGCGTTTCGTAGCCTCGGTAAAGAAGCGGTCGAATGTAACATTCCCTGTAGTTATTGTGGCGAATCGTTTCTAGAATCGCAGCTTGAAAACTATTCTCGTCTAGGTCGTACGCCATACGATAAATCTTCGCTGAGTCGTACAGCCGTCGTACATGGTCTGCCAGTCGAAAACATGCCGGCCCAGCCGGGGTGTTGTAGCAGCGAGCGCCCTCAAAGACCCCGCTGCCATAATGTACAACGTGGGCGCCGACATGAATCTTGGCATCTGCCCAGTCAACGAATGTACCATTCATCCAGATCTTGCCTGAACCAAAGCTCATACCGGCAGTTTACATCACTGGATCTCGCTACAAAAGGGGCACCGATTGGATCGGGCATGCAGTGGTTTATGACAATGCCAGCAGAATTTGGCTTCTGGAGTTTGCTGTGCTTTGAGTCGGCCTCGAATATTCCTTTCCATACGAACAGGATTGGCTCCGTTTTTTGTTGTTGTCGAACCCGCAGTTGGAGGCGTACCTAGAGTCTTGGATAGTAAATTCTTTGAGATTCTAAGATCGTCGAGCAGGTCGCTAGCTTTTCTGTATCGAATAGTGAGGTCAGCCGCCAGGGCATTCATTACGATGTCGTTAAAGCGCTTAGGGATTGAAGGTCTTTGGATCCGGGGCGGTGTCACGAGTTCTCCGCTGCGGAGCCTGTCAAGATCACTCGGAGCTGGTGCGTCGTATGGCAAAGTTCCGGTGAGCATTTGATACATAGTTACACCAAGAGAGTAGAGGTCCGACGCGAAGACTGCTTTTCCATCGAATTGTTCTGGAGCCATATAGGCTGGGCTACCGATGACAGTTGTGCTATGTGCTGCAATCTCTAAGAAACGAGAGGTGCCGAAGTCTGCTACTTTGAGGACACCGTCGAGAGAAACCAGAACGTTTGGTGGCCGTAGGTCACGATGAACTACGCCTTGCCGGTGAGCGTGGTCAACCGCTTGCCCTATCTGGACAGCGTAGTCTAGAGCTAGATCAACGTCAAGTGCCCCGCGTTCTGTGATGACATCGTCGAGGGTTTTTCCTTCTACATATTCCATGACGATAAAGAAGACGTTCTCTTGTTTTTCGGCCGTCGTAATCGAAACGATATTTGGGTGGTTCAGTGTCGCTAGTAGACGCGGTTCTCTAAGTAGTTCACTGAAGTTCAGGTTCTGTTTGTGTGGCACCTTGAGAGCGACATCTTTGTCGATCCAAGTGTCTCGAGCTAGATAAACCACACCAAAGCCACCACTTCCCAAGGGAGCGAGTATTTTATACTTACCTAAGTTTTGGCCTCGAAAAAGCATGCGGTGATGTCAGTATAGGATGCTCCGCCGGACCGGTGGAAGTTCTTGACAGCTATTCCTGTACGAAATCAGCTTATAAGTCACCCCACAGGAAGAGGAAAACTGCTATTGCGGCAACCGGAGCCGCGTCTGCACGTAACGTTCGCGAGCCGAGAGTTAATAGTTCCCAAGCTTCTTTTCGCGCGGCGGCGAGTTCGTTATTTGACCAGCCACCTTCTGGTCCAATAGTAATGATCGCTTGAGAAGGAACAATATCGGTTGACAGGCTGTCTAGTCGTTTGTATGAAGTTTGGGCGTCTGGTTCGACGAGCATGAGACGGCTCCCGGAAGGCTTCTGAGCCAAATGTTGTTCGATTAAAACTGGAGATTTGATGATTGGCACTACCGCTCTCCCAGATTGTTTGGCCGATGCCACGGCAATTCTCTGCCACCTCTTTTGGGACGAACTTCGTTTTATTGTGATTTTCGAGACGTCTGTATATGACGTTATCAATGGTTGTATCGCAGAGACACCAAGCATAGTCGCGTCTCGGATTACCTGATCAAATTTTCGTCCCTTCAGTAGTGCTTGAGCCAGGATGATCGAGACTGGAGACTCAGGCGCAGGATCAATCGGTTCAAATGTATCGACAAAAGTTCCGTTTTGATCCGTTCTAACAAACGTGCCACGGAACTCGTGACCTTGACCGTCAAATACGTGAATTGTGGAGCCGACCTCCAAGCGGAGTACTTTCGTGAGGTGGGAGGCCTCGTCTTCGGGGAGGCGTATCCGAAGGTTAATTCCTTTGGCTTCTGGCGCATAAAATCGATTATTCACGGGATTCGAGGGTTTTGTTTCAAAAGCACGGTTCTTGGTTGGTCATAATTTAGTACCCGCGTTCTCGTTTCTTCATGACTAAAGCCGTCCAATCAGCTTTATAGAGCTTATCTTTCAGTTCAGCGACTGACTGAAATTGTTTGACCACCTCGACCTCATCACCACTGGCTATTCCGCTTAGGATTAATGTGCCACCTGGTTGTGCACAGCGAGAAATGGCTTGGGTTTCGTTTGCGAGCATCGCACTTGTGAGGTTGGCTGTTACGATTGACGCGGGTCGAATTGAGAGTGTCCGGATGTCTCCCTCATGGAGAGTCACAATTTCCGCAACACCGTTGTCTGCAATGTTCTTGCGTGCTACTGAGGCAGCATCGGGGTCACTCTCAATTGCAACAACGGATGAAGCTCCAAGTTTCGCAGCAGTGATTGCGAGGACACCTGAGCCAGTACCGATATCGATGACTTCATGAGTTTTTATAGGGTTAGTCTGCATAAGACTCAAGCATAGCTGTGTTGTTGCGTGATGACCCGTCCCGAAACCCGTAGATGGATAAATCAGAACACGAATTGTATCTGACCTTATTTGAGGCATGTCCCAGGGTGGCGCCACGACAATCGCACCGATTTGTATGGCCTGCAGCATCGCTTGAGAACGAATAGCCCAGAAGGTTCCGTCGTCGACTACGTCAATGGTGGTTACCATAACGTCCGAGTCGGCCAAATGCTCACGAAGTGCTAGTGTCGCTGCCTGGCGATCGGTCTCAGAGAAGAAATACACTCGTCCAGACCACCAACCTGAGTTAGCATGTTCGTGAAGTTGAAGGGTGCGATCCTCAATGGCATAAGGGTGATAATCGTCGACCAATGAATTTATGAGGTCTAGCAGAGGAGGCGTTGCGCGTGGTACCCAGAGATCGACCGCAGGGCTGTGTCTAACCAAAAATATCTCTTACACGGTCGAAGAACGGACGATCATCAGAAGTATGTCGCGTTTGAGGTTTTGAGCACTTATTAGGCAGGGTTTTGTCCAATTGTTGCAACAGTTCCTTCTGTTCAGGGGACAGCTTAGTCGGCACTTTGGCTTGTACCACAACATACAAGTCACCACGTCCTCTTGACGATACACGGGGCATACCTTCATGGCGCACAGCCAGTTTGGATTCAGGTTGTGTGCCAGGCGGCACTTTGAGTTTTTCTGTTTTGTTTCCAAGGGTCGGTATGGAAATTTCTCCTCCTAGGGCAAGTGTTGGAAATGAGACCGAAATCTCACACCAGAGATCGTCGCCGTCACGTCGAAAAAAGTCATGCTCCTCCACTTGAACGACGACATAGAGGTCGCCAGTGGGACCACCGGCCGCTCCATGTTCTCCTTCACCCTGAAGCCTCAATTGTTGCCCCGTTGCGATTCCTGCAGGGATTTTGACCGTGAGTTTTCGAGATTGTTCGATGCCTCCTTGACCACGGCAGTTCGTGCAAGGATGTTTAATAATCTTTCCCTGGCCGCGGCATTGACCGCAGGTTCGGGCGACGGTCAAAAAACCTTGTTGATATCTGACTTGCCCTCGTCCAGCGCATTGGGGGCACGTTTCTGGTTGTTTCCCAGGCTCGACGCTTGTCCCATTGCAACGCTCACACACTTCCATCCGTGGAATCTGTAGAGTCGTTTCCGTGCCTGTTGCTGCTTGGTCGAAGGAAATTGATAAGTCATAGCGAAGATCGGAACCACGAGTAGGTCCACCCCGGCGTCGCTTGCCTCCCATGGCGTCACCAAATCCGAAGAGGTCCCCAAAACCACCGAAGATGTCTCCAAAGTCGGAGAAGATAGTCGGATCAAAATCTGGTCGACCACTGGCACCGGTAACTCCGGCATGGCCAAACTGGTCATATCTAGCCCGTTTTTGGGGGTCGGCTAGAATTCCGTAAGCCTCTGCGGCCTCTTTAAATTTGTCTTCAGCGGCTTTATCGCCAGGGTTTCGGTCTGGGTGGTATTTGAGTGCTAGTTTACGGTAGGCGCTCTTGATGTCACTTTCGGACGCTGACCTGTCGATGGCGAGTACTTCGTAATAGTCACGATTAGTCACGTCTTGGCCACCCGAACCATTGACGCTCGTAATAGTCGTCCCTCCAAGGTGTAACCACGACGGAGGTCTGAAACAATTTCACCGTCTTTAGCATTTTCTGCTGTCACAGTTTCAACGGCTTCGTGATAGAGCGGGTCAAAGTTAGCGCCTAACGCCTCGATTGGCACAACACCATGTTTTTCTAACAGTTCAAGAAGTCTCTTATGAATTAGCTCGATACCTGACCTGTATGCTGAAGTCGACGTTGATTCTGATGGCGAAGTCAATGCTCTTTCAAGATCGTCGGCAAGAGGAAGGAGTTCTTGAATTAGGTCGGCAGCAGCAGTCTTCCGGAGTGAGACTCGCTCTCTTTCAGTTCGCTTCTTGTAGTTCTCGAGTTCGGCTGCCTTACGAAGCAACAGGTCGTGGTACTCGTCACGTTCAGCCAGAAGTCGCGAGGCGTCTAGCCCGCTTTCCGATTCGGTCGGTTCAGCCGACTCAGTCTTGCCTTTGTCTGTCATTGTTTGTACTGGTATAGCAACTTGGTCTTAGCTGCTTTGTGAGATCAGCACACGACCGATCGCTACGGAAATGCTGTTTACCGCTGAGATGGCCTGTGAGTACCGCATACGTCTCGGGCCAATCACACCGACGCTTCCTGTTTTACTGTCGTCAACATAAGTCGACATCACGAGACTAAAATCCTTCATTTCCGGTGAACTGTGCTCCGTTCCGATCACGACGGTTAGTCCACGGCCTTCAATGTATTCGTTCAAGAGACGAACTAGTTTTTCCTTGCGTTCTATCATACTGAGTAGCGTTCGAAGTGTTGAAAACTGCACACGATCGTCGTCATTGGTATCCGTTGCTTCATCCAGAAGGAAACCTGCTCCTTCAAGGAACAACCGGTCGGGTTTTACCATGCCCTCCAGAGTTGAGCTCGCGAGACGCAGCGCACGCGAGAGCAGTTCGTCATAGAGCATTTGTTCTTGACGGAGTTGTTCGCTGATCGTTGCTCGGACATCCCAGAGGGGTAAACCCGAGAACTCAGCCATCAGATAGTTCGCACCCTGTTCAAGTTCTGACCGAGGCACCGCTTCTCCGAGGTCTATCACTTTGTGTTCGGTCTGGCCTGTGTCAGTTTCAACTATTACAAGAATCTTCGTTCCATCTTGGGGGACAAATTCGATATAGCGAAAAGTTCCATCGATTGGTGGGATCATTGCGAAACCAAGATTGTGCGATGCACGAGATAGTTCATGCGAAACGTTCGACAAGACGTCGCTCACACTACCGGCCTGTCGCAGACGTGCTTCTACGTCCTGTGTGACGTCTGTTCTAGGTGTCGAGTCAAGGAGTAGGTCGACATAGGCTCGATAACCACGGTCAGTGGGGACGCGACCTGCCGAGGGGTGAGGATGATGCACGTATCCACGATCTTCTAGGGTGGACAGAGTATTTCGAACGGTTGCCGATGACAACCCGAAGCCACCGTGCTGTGCGAGCCATAACGATGAAACCGGTTCGCCTGTTTCAATGTACTGCTGCACGAGAACTGTAAGAATCCGGCGCGAACGTTCTGGAAGTTGAGCGTGCGACGAGTGACCGGCGAACGATGTCATTCTACGGGATTATATCAGTCGAATTATGCAGCCGTTATTACTGCTCGTCAGCCGATACAGTGGCCGTTTGATCTGTTTCTGGGGCCCAGCGGAGAGGCGCAACGTCAGCCACCTTTCCATATTTCACTGCTATGAGCTCTGCCAAAATGCTGACGGCAATTTCTTGTGGAGATACTGCTCCGATATCTAACCCAACCGGCGCATGCACATGTGTCAGTGTATCCAGTGACACAGATTCTTCTTGGAGAGCCGCGTAGAGTCGTGCCACTTTGGCTCTACTGCCGATGAGGCCAAGATAACGTAGGTCACAAGGCACGAGTGCCCGTAGAGCATCGAGGTCGTGGGTGTGGCCCCGTGTCAGGATTACCACGTAAGCATTATTTGGAAATTGAGCAGCTGTTAACCAGCTCGGGATGTCATCGACGGTGATTTCAGTAGCGTCAGGAAACCTCTCGCGATTCGCAAATTTCTCTCGGTCATCAAGTACGTGAATCTTGAAGTTTACCTGGGATGCAGCCTGCGCCAAGTGATAGGACACGTGTCCTGCGCCTATTAGATACAGATGAGCAGCGGCGTCGAGTGGTTCAATATACACTTCCATTTGACCTCCGCAGATTAAACCTGATTCTTCCGCAATATCGTCTGCTAGTTCATAACGAACAACTTGGCTACGTCTGGTTTCGAGTGATTTTCGCGCTTTCCAAAACGCATCGTTCTCGTAGCACCCGCCGCCGATAGTGCCGACTGTTTGGCCGTCGGCAAATACAAGCATTTTTGCTCCCACCCGTTGGGGAGTCGATCCTTCTGTGCGAATTATCGTTACCAAGGCGGCCGAATCGCCCCGATTCAGTGTTTCAGTAACCGCCTTGAAGACTTCTTCGTTCATCGGTCTGTGTCTCGTCAGCGCCTGCAGTCTTATGTCAGACGACGAGTACCTTGTGTTTGTATAAGTCTCTTTGTTAATTGATCTTAGAACAAATTATACCGTGATGAGGCCATGTTGTCCGATTTTGAGTGGTAGTTGCTTTATTACATGGTCTACCACCTGTAGGCCGTAGCGATTAAGGAAATAAATCCCATTAAGTGCACGCTCTTGGGGACCGCCGTTAGGGAAGGTTTGTGATCGTGCTCGTCGAAACTGTCGCTGGAGTGTCTCGTCTTGCCGTTTGGCAGCTTGGATAATCTTATTACCCAATTTCTTGAGGTCGCGGTCCATCCTTTTCTTGGTGGTCTCAACGGCGCCGGCCAGGGTCGGGTCAATCTTGGCCACTCCTGCTGAAACTGCGGCAAGATGATCAGTTATCGCTTGTTTGGTCTCTTCGATGGCGTTCTCGATCTCATCTGGAAGTAGATCCGACAACAACCGATTAAGGACTCCGTCATCTTGGGCTTGCAGCATCTCAAACCTGACATCGTATCGCTTCATAAACCTAAGAGTACCTTGGTCTACTATCGTTGCACTGGTCCGTGGATAAATTATCGGCATCGGTATGTCAAAGTGGTTATATACCTGACGAAGTTGACCGAGGTATGCAAGTTCGCTCGGTCCTGCGATTGTCGCAACGGTAGGAAATATTTTGTCTTGAACAATAGGTCTGAGAAGCACATTCGGGCTAAAAGCAGCTGGATTTTTGGTGAGTTGGGCACTTATTTGCTGAAGTGACAGAACCTTGCCGCCTATGTCAAATTCTCTTTCAGGAGTCCTTTTGTTGGTTGTAAGCCGAATAGCTTTACGACCATCATTGAGAAAAAATAGCCCAGTTGAGTCTTGCGAGGGGGTTACTTGAGCGTGGTACCCCTTAGAAATTAAAGTCGAGCCGCTTTCGGTTGCCAACCTCGACGTTTCACCAGCTGTATCGAGCTCCAATTGAAACAGTGGCCGCGCAATAGATTTTACCGCGGCGTCGGAAGCGTCAAATACAACTAGGCCATGTGACCCGAGCAACGTATCCATCCACAGCGAAAATGCTTCGACCATTCCTCGACCTGGTTGATAGGCGTTACTTAGTTTGCTGACGACTGAATCAGTAAATTCAGTATTCGGGAGGAGTTCACGCAGTCTGTTTAAAGTCGACACGATCGAGTCGTCGAACTGTACTGTTGATGCAGGTTGAGAGGACGATGCATCATGTGGGATCGTTATCGTTTCGAATTCAAAGGAAGACGTGAGAACAGAGCAGTTACTAATTTCTTCGAGGTCGTGATCTTCGGCGTGGACCCAGAACACCGGCACCGCGTTGACCTTATATTTTTCACTGACCTCGCGAGCGACCGCGATCGCGGTAAGACCTTTAAAGAGTGTGAAGAATGGTCCGCCGAATAAGCCCGCCTGCTGGCCGGCTACAATCGTGACGGTGGTCGGGTTATCTAATTTTTCTGCCGCAGCGAGAGCAGCGTCCGGAGCGCCCCGTGTTGTGAGTTGTTTCATTACGGCCGCTGCGACCTGTGAATGGTTTACCGGATTTGCTTGTCTGGTATCGATCACTTGGCGCCAAGCATTGGAATCAAGCGGCGATCCCGCAAAGAACGGTTGGAGACTCTCAAAATCGTGGCAGTAATCACAGACCAATTTAGCGGCCCATGATAGGCGCCTATAGTCGATCGACGGAACGGCTGTGGGTTCAGTTGAGGCCGACGGGTCGAACGTCACACTTCATGTACTGTTTCAAATGGGTAGCAGAACTGTCAAGGCAACTAAGCAAGTCGTTGGCTGCCTCCACTCTTCCGTGTTAGCATCCGCTAACCCGCTGTGCAGGAGTTCCTCCGCTGACCCGTGACGACGAGAGTCCGTTCGCTAGACTAGATGCATTCGGTGAATTCCGAGTAATGCACCAGATCGGCATAGGAGTACTTGGACCTGTCTTCAGGACCTATGAGCCATCTCAAGATCGGTTAGTAGCCGTGAAGGCGTTCCATTTAGATATTACGCCTGAGCAGTCTCGGGTGTTAGTTGAATCTCTTGAGCGGTTTATCGATACTGGGTTTACTGGTCCAGGAGTGGTCTCTCCGATAGCCGTGGGCCTCGAGCAGGATGTTCCCTATTTGGCACAGGAATACGTTGCTGCAGAATCTCTCGAGACTGAGATTCGACATCGTGCGCCGACCACTTTGGAGTTGGCACTTCCGCTTATTAGTCAAGTCGCCGCGTCGCTAGATTCAGTTCACAGTCAAGGCGTAGCTCACGGTGCTATTCATCTTCGTGACATCTTTGTGGCACCGGATGATTTATGGGTAAACGGTTTCGGTGTTGTTCAGACACTTGAAGAGCTTGGATTATCAGCTCCGATTAGACGTCCGTATACTGCGCCGGAAATAATTGCTGGCAGAGAATGGGGAGGAGCAGCAGATCGGTTTTCTTTGGCGGCGATTGCATTTGAACTTCTGACCGGGCGGCGTATAACTGGAACCGGTGGCCAGATGAGCGACGGTATTCGGTCGATTGACGGATTATCTGATTGTGATCACGTCGAAGAAGTGTTTTCGGTCGCTCTTGCGGACGATCCAGAGTCGCGATACTCGAGCGCGATGGGTTTCGTCGCAGCGCTGGAGATGGGTGTTGCTGTTGAGCGGAACGATACGGTAGGAGAGGAGTCGGGAGACCGAAATCCGGCCGGAACGCTAGATCTGTTGGCTGGCGTGGAGTTCCAGCAGCAACCAACTTCAGAAGATGAGTCTGATTTTGTAAATCGTGTCGAGTCATCTCATCATGAAGACGAGATTCTGAAGGGACAAATTACCGAGAGTTCAGATCGATCGGATTTGAACGTCGATGTGGAATCTGGCGCAGATGAAAATTCTGAGATAGACGCTTCTTCCGTAAACCCGTCAATAGGAGGAGCTGAGGAGGGTCATGACACAGTTAACCCAGAGGCTGTAAGTGGCATTCGTGACGTAGAAGACCAGGCTGCGGCCGAAGACTTTGAATCCGCCTTGGATCGAGTAGTTGAGGCGTCCCAGGACTCTAATCCTATTTCAACCGGTTCGGACGGGCAGCACGGTGATGATTTGGAAATTCGGCCTGATAGGAATGTTGGCGACCACCGTTATTTGTGGGAAGAGCCTGATGCCGACAACCATTATCAAACTCCAGAGGAAGTGTATGAATCAACCACGACCGGGCCGGAATCCTCTGGTTCGTTACCGCTGCTCGAAACACGTGAACCCCGTCGAACTTGGAACTGGACTCTAGTTCTAGTAATAGCAAGTGCGATTTTTGTGGGAAGCTTCTCTTACTTTTTGGGAGTAGCGTTGAGTCAGAATGAGGGCCAGATAGGCGAAAGAGCTTCTCCCGAATCTTTATTTTCAGCGGTGGACGAAGCAGACTCTATTGGTCGGGCAAGAGATAACAGTGTGCGGAGGGTGTTCGGCGGAGTGGAAACTGGAAGCTTGTCTGGCCAGCGTAAATCCGAACCCGACGACGATCCCGCCAGTGCAACACTCTTGGACGGTCTTAGTGCTGGACAGACTATTCCAACTACGGAGCGCCGCCAAGCCGACTCGAATTTATCGAATTCAATCGGTTTTGAACGTTCAGATAATCGAAGTGAACGCCCGTCAGAGGCACAGGCAGTTGAAATCGATTCTGTGCCTTCAGCGGTAGCTGTTCGACCAGAGGAGCTACTGACTGGTCACGCCACGGCACTAGAAACGGGTTGGATCTTGGTTCGCACGGATATCCCAGGAGCTATAGTTGCAGTCGACGGTCGAGTACGAGGGCGGACTCCGCTGTCACTTGCTGGAATGTCTTTTGGTTCATATCACGTGGAAGTGAGTCGACCTGGGTTTCGTTCAGCAGAACGTAATATTCAGATTAGCGACATGAATGCGGTCTCTGCACTAGGTGTAACACTTGTTCCATCAACGGCACTGACCGCTGAAAATATCACTGCCCGTGAGGTAGGGTCGTTATACGTGCAGTCAAGACCTAGCGGAGCTCGCGTTACAGTAAATGGCGTAACGGTTGGTGTAACGCCGTTCACTATTGCCATGCCAGTTGGCCGGCATGAGATTCGTATTGATGGCGAAGGATACCGACTGTGGATCACGAATATTGAGATCGATTCCGGAAGACGGACGCAAGTAAATGCGTCATTGGAGCGTGGTAATCGATGAAAGCAATTTTGGCATTGGAAAATGGCCGGTGGTTTCAGGGAGAATCTGCTGGTGCGTCAGGGAAAACCCAAGGTGAAGTGGTCTTCAATACGAATATGACTGGGTATCAGGAGGTGCTGACGGACCCATCGTATACGGGGCAAATTGTGACGATGACTTGTCCTCAGATTGGCAATTATGGTGTTGTGTCTGAGGATGTCGAGTCTCTGGTGCCCCGAGTGTCCGGTTTTGTTATGCGAGAAGAATCGCCCATTGCAAGTAATTGGAGGGCGACTGGCACGTTGCGCGACTATCTTGAGAAGAATGAAGTTGTTGCTATCAGTGGAATTGACACAAGATCCTTAACGCGACTTATTCGGACCACTGGCGTAATGCGTGGTGTCATCGGAATCGGTCATGTTGAACCAGACGAACTGGTCGCGGAAGCGCGTAAGGTCCCAGAAATTGAGGGTCGCGACATGGTTTCTAAGGTGACCTGTTCAGAGCCTTTCGAGTGGAGCTCACAGGCTGGCGATTTCAATTTCGGTTCATTCGATGTTGAACCGGTGCGACGGCCTGGTCGACCACTTCGTATTGCCGCATACGATTTGGGAATGAAATTAAATATCCTTCGGCGTTTTTCGGCTCATGATTGTGTAGTGTCAGTGTTTCCTGCGCGTACGCCTGCGGCGGAGTTATTAGCCAGTAAACCGGATGGTGTGTTTTTAAGTAACGGGCCAGGCGACCCCGCGCCACTAGCTTACGCGGTTGAGAATGCGCGTGCGCTGATCGAAGCGGATGTGCCAACATTTGGTATATGTCTTGGTCATCAGATTCTAGGGCTTGCGATGGGGGCTCGGACCTTCAAGTTGAAATTCGGTCATCGAGGAGGCAATCACCCAGTGAAGAATCTTGTGACCGAGCGGGTAGAAATTACTTCTCAAAATCATGGT
>CAYFER010000034.1:0-22242 GCA_964342185.1 uncultured Vicinamibacteraceae bacterium
GTTTCACGTAAGACTCGCAAGCAAATTTTGAAGTGCTGCGTCGACCGACGCAGGACTGAATTCAATTAAGCGTTTCCTCTGACCTGAAATTATCTTGTTCCTCAATTTATCATCGTACACCAGCATACCCAGAACTTCCGCGGCGTACTCCAAGTCTTTGGGCGTAAAACAAATTCCTGCACCGCCAAGCGTTTCAGGAATAGCGGTGGTTCCGTAGGCCAGAATTGGAAGATCTGCGGCCATAGCTTCGACGAGGGGCACGCAAAAGCCTTCATGTTCGCTCAAAGAAACATACGCCTTTGCTGTTTTGTAGTAGGTGGCAAGATCTTCGTTTGGAACGGCTCCTGTAAATACGAATCGATCGTCTCTCATACCGTACTTTGCCATCAGCGAACGGAGGGTCGCGTAATATCGGGGTACGGCGTCTGTGCGGCCTACAAAAATGAATCGGTAGTCTCTGTCAACATATCTTCGAAAATATTCCGCCAAACGCAAGTTGTCCTCGATCTTCTTATTCGGGGCAATTCGGCCGACGAAGAGAATATTAGACAATCCATCGGTAAGGCAGTCTTCAAGCGCTGGGTTTCGTTCACCATATTGGATGCGTCCGGTGTCAACCGCTATTGGAAACACACCAGTCTTTTTGAAACCTAAAGCTTCCAGTTCGGCTCGATTGAATTCTGAATCGCCAAGAGCAAGATCGACACGGCCCGCTAAGCTTGCCAATTCATGGCGGCCAACGGCGGCAATACGGAAAATATCTGGTGCGTAAGACGCAAAAAAATGAGCAGGAGTGATGTTGTGATACTGGATGATCCGACCACCTGAAAGATGAGTTAGCGCTTCGCTCATCAATGAAGGCACAGCGAAGTGAAGAATCGTGCTGTCGCCACTCGTTGCCTCAGGTTCCGAGAAGAAACGGACATCACCTTGCAGTTCCTCGTCAATTGTGAGGGCGAAGATGTTCGAAACGTAGCCTCTGCTTCTCAGCAAGTTTCGAACAACCCGTGCACTGTTTCCGACGGCATCACCGTAATGTGCTGCCGGAATCCATTGATTAATGATCATATGTGTTTGATCGTTGTTGGGTTCACAGGCGTCGTCCAGGGAGTAATCCTGAGAAGGCGTTCATGATTCTTAGTACGTTCGGCTTTATTCTTTCGTACGACACAATCTTAATTATGCTTCCCTGAAATCTGCGAAGTTGATACTTCTGTCCGATCTGAACCATCAGCTATAACGCCTCGCTCGCCGCCGTGCATCGAGTGCGAACTGTTCCCAAAAATCAGGCGCAACAGTTGGAGGATCGGCACGGGGGCCTTCATGAACTTGTTTAATGAAACCAGTCAGAGTCAATCCAAAGTCTTTCTGCCGCAATCGATCTAGTGCAGTGTCCTGAGCAATCATTATTTCATCGTGCAGCGACGTGTCCGAGAGGACTGTGTGGATAATTGACGCGACGTGACGAGGATCTTTCCGATCGTAAAGCACTCCTCCGCCATCCAAAGTGCTTGGAATCGCTGTTGAGGAATAAGCCATCACGGGGATTTTTTTGTGGAAAGCCTCGACTAGCGGGACGCAGAAACCTTCGTGTTCACTCGCTGATAGAAAAAGGTCCGAGACGTCGTACAGAGCCGTTAATTCTTCATTTGATACATGGCCAAATAGGTGAACATCAGGAATTCGTAAGGTTCGAATGAGGTTGTACAGCGCACCGACATATTCTTCAAAACCACTGTGAGCGCCGACCAAAAGGAGACGAGACCGAGGGTTGTATCTCAAACGATAAACGTTAAAGAATTTGATCAGGTCGTCGATTCGCTTGTTAGGGATCATCCTTCCAACAAACAAGATATTAGTTCGATCGTCATCGAACTCATTAGCCATTATGGTATCCGGTTCGACATCGAGATGCTTTAAGCTAGGCACAACTGGTAGTACATCAGTTACTGGAAAACCGGCCTGCTCCAGTTCTAGGCGATTAAATTCAGAATCGCCAAGTGCAAGGTCGCACCTCGGTATATAGGCTGTCAGTTCTCGCCGCCCGCTATAACATTGACGGACTAAATCATCATTTACACCGACAAAGTAAGAAGGTGGAGTAATGTTGTGGTAAATCAGGACCATGCGATCCGGCAAGGCGAACGCCACTCGTGATGCTTTCGAGCCTAGTGAAAAATGGTGGATCAGGATGTTATTTGGATTACTCTGCTCGATGAGGTCATGGTAATCCTCAGTGTAGGATTCCACACGTAGGTCAGCGGTCTCCACATAAATATTTGATTCGTACCCTACGTGCCGAAGAACACGTTGAATACCAAGTGCTTCATGACCAATGGCGTCGCCATATCCGAGTGTCGCCATTACTTGATGTACGCCGATAAGACCGGGCAGCTGGTTCTGCATGACTAAACATTCTTCCGATTGATCAAAACGGGTCCTTTTGGCACCTGTTCTACGACGTGGTGTGCTGGCTGACGAATCCGACGATATCGCCCGAACAACCCGGGAAGCGACTCAATGGTCTGGCCTTGTTGGCTGCTGGCACTAAGTTGGTGCAGCATGTCGCGATATTTTTTTTCGATTACGGGCCAAGTGTAGTGACGTCGATAATATGCGCGACCATTCGTCCCCAATTTCTGGCGAAGCGGGCGATTCTTTTCGAGCAGGCGTAAACTCTCTAGGAATTCCTGGTAATTAGCATAGTACAAACCAGCATTTGCTCGAACTACTTGGCCGCGCAGCACATCACAGTGACCATTTACCAACGTAGGGAGTCCTAGTGCCCAAGCTTCAAGTGTTACCATCGAGAGGCTTTCGAAGTACGACGGCATGATTAATAAGTCCGCGGCAGCCATCGCATTAAACTTCTCTTCGTCTGACACAAAGCCAAGATGGTGGATTCGTGGATGGGAAGGAACGGCCATGACGGGATTTCCAATCAAAACGAGGTCAAGTTGGCCAACCTTCATATATCGCTGAAAGTAATCGAAGAGTTCAGCGCACCCTTTGTTCTCATCGATTCGGCCGACATAGATTACAAATCGCTGAAAAAAATTACGCTGTTGTCGAAAGCGCCTAGAGTGCACACGTGAAGGCACCTCTGACCCAATTCCAACTACAACATTGGGAACGTTCTGATTGGCAGTAATTTGTTGAATGAGGGCTCGTTCTTCGAACGAGTTGTACATGATGGCCCTAACGGAACGAAACGTGGGACCAAATATTGACAGTCCTAATGCCGGGTCTCGCTCGGCGGTCGGTACCAGGACTGATTGGTTTCGTACTTCCCTTATTCCGTAATATGCGTGGTAGTAGCGATAGCTGAAAAAAATGAAATAGTCGTAATTCGTTTTGTGTTGTTTTATATAACTAACAAGATCAGGGCTCGTCGGTCCCTCGCTTTTGAGCCAGCGGAGTTCATCTTCGATAGAGTGTTTTTTGTGAAAGACACGTTCTGACCGTCTCCCAAATTCATTAGGATCTCGCTCTTGCGATACTGGAAAACGACGAACCGAGAGACCGTTAACTTCCTCTAATCCAGGTTCGAACTCATTCCGCCAAGTGATGTAATCCTTGGCGCAGGTTGTAAGAATTTCAACATCGGCGTGGCGTGCCAAGTGTTCCGAGGCGAAGCGCGCATGCAGTTCGGCGCCCCCATTGAGTTGTGCGCCGTAGCGCTGGACGACAACAGCCAGTCTCACCGGTCAGAGGGTTCTTTCCCGTCTGATGATGCAACATTTGAGCCCGACTCTGAATTCACGTTGTCAGTCGACGGCGCAGACGTGCTTGGGGACGTGACGGGAGAGGATGACGACTTAGTCGGATCGGTTGATCGATTCATTTCACCAATTGATTCGGCCATATCGGAAGGTTGGTCGGACAGAGACGATTGCGACTGGGCACCTAAACTCGGATCATTCTGAGGTAACTTTTCAGGTGAATTTGAAGTAGCTGAAACGGTTTCTTCTGGTGCCGGTGCACTCGATCCCTGTTCCGGTTTTCTGGTCGGACCAGAAGGGCGTCGTCGTGGCCGCCGCCGTCGCCGCCTGCGTCCTTCCGAAGCGTTGTCGCTGTTTGACTTTGAAGATTTACCTGCTCCTTCTCGATATTGCACTACCTTCTCTAGCGACCGAGCTCGACGTTCGTCAAAGTCAAGCCGGCCCGCCACGGATTCAACGCGCATCCGATGGTTCTTCATCTCAATGGATAGACGTGTCATTTCAACGACGAGGTTATTCATGACTTCGTAGTTTAACGCTGCGATTTCTATAAACTCGACTTGGGTTCGTACCATTTGACTAATAACCTTGGCTTGACGCTCGTTGATCTGCTGTTGCACTGTCAGAGCGTGGACGATTGGTCCGGGGTTGAAGAAAAGTTTTAAGAACGGGTTCAAAATCCTGCGGATCAGGTGGACAACTTTTCCTGCAACACCATGCGATGATCTGTAAATGCTATCTGGATCAAATTCAAATGATGGTGGCGCTTGGGGGGTGTTACGTAGGGCCGCCTCTTTTTCCTTCAGGCGCTTTTGGTAGTACTGCACCATTCCGGACCGAACCGTTTCTGGATCAAGAAACTGTTCAAGCTTTACGTCCGCTAATTCACGAATTTGCTCCTCGGTATAGTCTTCACCTCGTTTTTGCCTGATCCGCTTTCGGATCTGACTCATGACTTGTTCGACGTCTATCGATTCGGATTCGATCTTAAACTCGGACATTTCAGTTCGTCCTTAAGCTTCAGCTAATAATAATCACGCCCGGCGTGTGATACCTGACATCAGAGAACCGTTCAAATGCTTAATTGGCGCTCAGAAATGACGCAAAGGTGCAGACACCGATCTGTCATCTCCTATGCCACCTATTTCGCTTAACGCAACCGATGAATACGGCATCCGATAAGGTCTCAAGATTTAAAGATTTCCAGGTGATCGAAAGGCCCCCAGCGCGGATGGCCGTTCTTCTTACTTTTTAGGGCAACAAGAATTCTTAGGAAACTAGTCAGTATCCCTTCGCATTTTTTTTCGACTCCGCTTTCGGGCCAATGCCTGCTTCGCACGACGTTTGTCACCAGGCTTCAGGTAAAAGGAGTGTTTCTTGATGTCTTTGATGATGTCTTCCTGCTGCACCTTGCGCTTGAATCGCCGCAGAGCACTTTCGATTGACTCACCATCTTGAACTCTAACTTCCGCCAACTGAGATGTCACCTCCTCTACCCTTGGTTATGGTTCGGTTCCGACCACAATATGCTAGGCTACGAGCGAACCCTATTTGTATAGTCTTCGACTCCGTCGGGACTGACCCGGTTCAAAAGTAGAAACCGGTTGTTAGTGGTTCCTGCACTGTGTTCAACACAGTCGAACCATGAGATGCCCGCGGATCTGTCATCATAGGATGAAAGCCGAGATGCCGTCAATGAAGCTGCTTTCGGCGACTATAGGTCTTCATCGGCCGTATTGTGCACGGATACGAGAATGAGACTCCTTCTTATTGGTGGTGGCGCACGTGAACATGCGCTGGCATGGAAACTTGGGCAAGAATCAGTTGTTGAAGAGCTGATTTGTGCCCCGGGAAACGCAGGTATTGAGGTTGCTGCTGGTCGAACTGTCGGCAAAACTGGCCATCTGAGATGTGTTCCTGTTGACATAGCCGATTCTGCGGCTCTATTAGACCTTGCGGCGAAAGAATCGGTGGATTTGACCGTTGTTGGTCCAGAATTACCTCTCTCTAAAGGTGTCGCTGACCGATTTTACGATGCGGGACGCCCGCTTTTCGGTCCAATTCAGGCTGCTGCACGGCTCGAATCCAGCAAGGTATTTGCAAAGGAATTCATGGCTCGTTACGAGATCCCAACGGCTGCCTTTCATGTGTGCCACACCGCCGAGGAAGCAATGGATGCCTGTCGAGACTATGGGTTGCCGGTTGTTATAAAGGCTGACGGCTTGGCTGCAGGAAAAGGCGTTACCGTGGCTGAGGATGAAGAAGCGGCAGAAGTTGCTATTCGAGAGGCAATCGTCGAAGGTCGTTTCGGTGATGCTGGTTTACGGCTTGTTGTCGAAGAATGTCTGACAGGAACCGAAGTCTCATTTTTTGTCATTTGTGATGGACAGCGAGGCCTAGCGATGCCGTCAGCGCAAGACCACAAGCGAGTGTTTGATGGTGATAAAGGTCCGAATACCGGAGGAATGGGTGCATTCGCGCCAAGTCCATTTTTCCCGACGACGTTAGCGAATTTGGTGATGGAAAAGGTTGTCACTCCTACTTTGAACGGACTTCGCTCGGAAGGAATTGAGTATCGTGGAGTACTTTACGTCGGACTGATGTTAACGGTAGCCGGTCCGAAGGTAATTGAATTCAATGTTCGATTCGGAGACCCGGAGGCACAAGTTGTACTGCCGATGGTTCAGTCCGATCTGGCCCCAGTGCTTTTGGCTGCTGCAGGTGGTGACTTGAGCGAAGTCAATTGGAAGGTCTGTTCAGACCCTCATGTTGGGGTTGTTGTAGCTTCGGGTGGTTACCCAGGGAGTTACGATACGGGTTTTGCGATTGATGGACTTGTGGAAGCAGGCGAAGTCCCTGGCGTGATTGTCTTTCACGCCGGCTCCGTCATGAGAGATGGTGTTACTGTTACAAGCGGCGGGCGAGTATTGACTGTAGTCGGTCGTGGCGCGACATTTACAGAGGCGATTGACACGGCGTACTCAGCAGTTGCTAAGATTTCTTTTTCAAATAAATATCATCGAACCGACATTGGTTATAAGGCTCTTTCTGATTCGATAGCCATGACGAATGGAGACGGCGAGTGAGGCCACGTAAATGACTGAGCGAAAAGTTCAAATCTTGATGGGTTCAGATTCTGATGCCCCTACTATGCAGCGAACGGTAGACCTTTTAAAGGAGTTTGATATTTCATGCCATATGACTGTGGCATCGGCACATCGCTCACCGAATCGCGTCGAAAACTTGATTAAGGATGCTCCGAAGAATGGCGTCAAAGTGTTCGTTGTCGGAGCGGGTGCAGCAGCCCATCTTGCTGGAGTTGTGGCAGCACATTCAACGCTGCCGGTGATTGGTGTGCCGATTGATTCGTCTCCTCTCAAGGGATGGGATGCGCTGTTGGCGACCGTACAGATGCCGCCTGGAGTCCCTGTGGCTACTGTGTCGGTTGGGAACGCTGGAGCAACCAATGCAGCTGTGCTCGCGGCACAAATTCTTGCGATAACGGATGACCGTGTTGCTGCCGCAGTCAAAAGTTATAAAGAGAAACTAGCTTCTAAGGTCGAGCAAGCGGCCGCCAAGTTGGAGTCGCGGTTGAGCTAAGAAGCTCCGTTATAATTGAGAAGAAACTAGATTCCACCATAAATCGTCTTTCTTACTCGAGTACAGCCAAGGTCTAGCGACCTTGCCACGGCCATTTTTCATCCGGCAATTGTTTTTTGCTAGGGCAGCTCAAACTTTTTTAATCCTCAAAAAGCATCAACAAAAGAGCTTTGTGCGTGTGCAGACGATTTTCGGCTTGGTCGAAGACCACTGACGCGGCACTGTCTAGGACGGCATCCGTGACTTCCTCACCGCGATGAGCTGGAAGGCAATGCATGAAGCAGGCATCGGATTTAGCCTGAGCCATGAGCTCTGCGTTGACTTGGTAGGGACTAAAAAGTTGACGTCTTGAAGCAACTTCGTTTTCATGACCCATGGAGGTCCAGACGTCCGTATAGACGGCATCCACATTTTTTACTGCCTCGACCGGATCGTGATAGCGTCGGAGTTCAGCGTCGTCATTGGCGATACACTCAATTTCTCGATCGACGGAGCTTGGAAGTTCGAAACCTTCAGGGGAGGCAACGTGGACAGAAGCTCCCAGCATCGTAGCTGCTTGAGTGAACGATGTCGCGACATTGTTACCGTCGCCAACAAAAGCAATTCGTCGGCCAGTCATCGTGCCCCATCGTTCTTGCAAGGTCAGACAGTCGGCTAGGGCTTGACACGGATGTTCTTCATTACTCAGTGCATTGATGACGCGAAGAGTGCGGGTAGCCTTCGCGAGGTCGATAAGACGAGCTTGTTCATAGGTGCGGACCACAGCGCCCGATACCCAACGTTCTAAGGTGCGCCCGACATCTGCTAGAGATTCTCGTTTTCCTAACGCCACGTCAGCATCTGGGTCGATAAAATCTCCTCCAAGTTCGCGGATCGCAATCTCAACTGTCGAGCGGGTTCGCAATGAAGGTTTTTCGAATAGTAGCGCGATATAGGTGCCCTCCAGCGCCGCTGATGTGGTTGCTTCCTTTCCCAAATGACGTTCTTGCTTAACCGTTGAAGCTAGCTGGAGACTATGGACAAGGTCTTCTGGATCAAAATCAAGTATTGACAGGAAGCAGCGACCAGAAAGATGGCTATTCATATGACTAAGGTCTTTAATGTATAGGTATTGAAACCCGGTTAATCTTGTTTTGGTTTTGACCTTATATTTATTTATGTTCGATAATCTGCGTTAATTCGAATGTACTCAGCACTGAGGTCACAAGTCCATATAGTCGCTTCTTCGTCGCCCATAGTACCCAAGTCAACTACTACGTCAACTTCATCACCATTCATGTGCTTGGATGCTTCTATTTCCCTATCTGGCCAGGCTGTCTCGTTTTCGTAGAGTACAACGGGTCCTATCCCTACTTTAGCTCGACTAGGTTCGAACGTTACCCCAGCACGACCCGCGACAGCTATAAACCGACCCCAGTTTGGGTCGGCACCGTGAAGTGCGGTCTTGACGAGAAGCGAGTTCGCTATGGCCCGTGCCGCACGTTTGGCGTCATGGCCTGTGTTGGCTCCTGTTACGCGGATCGAGACCAGTTTTGTGGCTCCTTCTCCACCCCGAACAATCTCTTTGGCAAGTTTTTCGCAGACAAGTCTGAGACCGTTAATGAAAAATGGATAAATTGCATTACTGACAGATATTCCACTACTGCCATTGGCTAGAAGAAACACAGAATCATTCGTCGAAGGCTCGCCATCCACGCTTATTGAATTGAATGTCTCGTCGGTCACTGATGACAAGGCGCGCCGTAGTTGCAGCGAATCAATTGAGGCATCAGTAGTTAAAAAAGCAAGCATAGTTGCCATCATTGGTTCGATCATGCCAGAGCCCTTAACCATGCCTCCAATTGTGAATGAACCAGCGGGTGTATCAACCCGAACAGCTGTTTCTTTTGGCCAAGGGTCAGTTGTCATTATTGCTCTTGCAGCTTCTTGATTCGACTGGCGGTCTAAGTTCCTCGCGGCTGTGATGATTCCTGATTCAATCTTAGACACCTCTAAAGGCATCCCGATGACGCCGGTTGAAGCCACAAGCGTCTGTTCGGTCGGACAATTAATCGCGGACGCTAACACGCGGGACATCAGTTGGGCATTTGTTAAGCCAGTTTCTCCCGTACACGCGTTTGCACAACCACTGTTTACTGCAATGGCTCGAGCAATACCGCTGGAACTCTTCAAATGTTCACGACAAACAGCGATTGGCGCTGCCACAGTTCTGTTGGTCGTGAACATCGCTGCTGCGCTTGCCGGCGTATCTGAAACGATGAGGGCAAGATCAAGCGCATCACTTTTAATTCCGCATGAGACTGCGGCCGCCCGAAAGCCATTTGGTGCAGTTATCCCCCCATTGGTCTGTGTGAAGGTGGTATCAGATTTGATCACGTTGTTACCCCTATAGGATTCAATTCAAGCGCAACGGCATACTGTAGGCAACGGCGAAACCACACACACCGGTGACAATCAGTGGAGATCTTTTCTGGCAGCCAGATGTGAGGCACAATTGAGAACCCGAGTCGAATAAAAAGATGAGGGTCGTAAACAAATGCACAGAGTTTCTTGTATCCCTGACCCTGAGCGGATTCGATCATGCGACTCAGTAAGCGTGTGCCGATTCCTTGATTGCGATGAGTATCTGCGACAACGAGTGACCGTACTTCAGCTAGCCCAGGTCCAAGCCTGGCCAACTCTGCACATCCGACAACCTCCGTAGACCCTACTGCAACAAGGAAACTTGGAACGTGTAGAACGACCTCGCCCAGTGGACGCGGTAGTAGATGACCATTTTCAAGATTGTCAGTGATTAGACGAAAAAGGTCTTCTGCTTCGTTAGGAGCAGCGGGTCTAACTTCAAGGGTTCTATCGTTGTCCCGAGAGGCTACTTGTAGATTAGGTACGAAATCACTCACAGTGTCCTCTCAGTTGCCGTCGCGAAAGTCGCGTTCAGTCGGGTCAGTCCAGCGTCGATATCTTCGTCAGAGATCGTTAGTGGTGGTAGAAGACGAATAACGGTTCTGGCTGTTCGATTAACGATCAATCCATGATCCAGTGCAGCAGGTACAATCTGTTCGGCAATTGCTTTTTCGACGTCTAGCCCCCAGATTAGACCCATTCCTCGGATTTCCTTAATTTCCCCATACTCATCTGCTAATCGGTTCAAGCCTATTTGGAAGCGCTGTCCAGCAGTTTTCACTCGGTCCATTAAGCCATTTTCGAGGGCGTTCAAGAAAACAAGTGCGGCTTGACAGGCCAAAAGGTTTCCACCGTAGGTACTACCGTGGTCCCCAAATGCGATTGCTTCGGCAACTTTTTCACTCATCACCGCGGCGCCGACTGGGACGCCACCGCCCAGAGCTTTTCCAATTGCCATTAGGTCGGCTCGGAGATTGATAGTGTTTGAATGAAAGGGTCTTCCAGTTCTGCCAAGGCCGCATTGGACTTCGTCTGTAATGAGTAGTGTTCCCGTCTCGGCGCAGACTTGTCGAATTGCGGCAGCTGTTTCTTGGGAGATCGGCCATACACCTCCCTCTCCCTGAATCGGTTCAACAATAATTGCTGCCGTCGTTTGAGAAATTGCATCGTAAAGTTCTGACGGATCGTCAGGTGAGACAAAAGTCACGCCACTAAGGAGAGGTTCAAAAGGTTCGCGATACAAAGATTCAGATGTTACTGAGAGCGCTCCGAACGTTCTGCCATGAAAGGAACGATCAAACGCAATAATCTCTGTTCTCTCCGGCATGCCGTTCGTAAACCAGAATCGGCGAGCGAATTTAAGGCAAGCCTCAACGGCTTCGGTGCCGCTGTTTGTAAAGAAGGTCCTTGCTAGACCGGACATCGCGGTAAGTTTCGAGGCCACCTGCCCTTGAAGAGGGTGGAAGAAGAGATTAGATGTATGCACCAGTTCTTGGGCCTGAGCTGATATGGCGTCGGCAAGACCAGGGTGGGCATGACCGAGTGATGCGACGCCGAGACCAGACAACAGGTCGATGTATTCCTTGCCGTCAGCGTCGACGACTCGAGAGTCCTTACCTCGAACGAGCACCAACGGAATCCGCCGATAGACCTGCAGAACGTGATTCGCTTCGATCTGTTTCACTTCGTTAGCGTCTGTCATTGTTAGGTCTGTCCTCGGCTCTGTTCCGCTCGGAATATCGTGTCAGTTCGTAATGTCACATTCTTCCGGCAGCTAGGATGCGTGTGACTCCACATTTCTGTTCGTTACTGAGAAAGTTTGGCTGTTTGCCGTCCACAATTTCGACGCGGTCGACTCCTTTCGCGCTAGCGTCTTGGCAGGCGAGGAGTTTAGTCACCATTCCCGCGCTTGCCTGTTTCTCTCTAATTAGTTTGGTGATGTTTTCAGGTTGAACTACGGGAATTGTCTTACCCTTTGAATCAAGCACGCCAGGTGTGGTTCCGGCAATAACTAATCGACTGGCTCCAACTCTTTGCGCAAGATCTGCAGCCAATGTATCGGCGTTGATGTTGAACAACCGCCCAGTTTGGTCACACCCGATACTTGCTACAACGGGAATATAGCCGCGGTCTGTTAAGTCCAGCAGGAGTTCTGGTCGGTGATTTCCTTGTGGCGCACCAACGCAACCTAGGTCAACAGATTCACCGTTAGAACTTTTATATCGTCTGGCCTTTTGCACTTTAACGATGTTGGCATCGACACCCGTGAGTCCTACGGCATGTCCCCCGCTGGCACCGATGGCAGCAACGAATCGAGTATTGACCCTACCGGCCAATACTCCAACCACTACATCAAGCGTTATGGCATCAGTAATTCGAAGTCCATCGACTGACCGCTTCGTGACTCCAAGTCGGTTCAGTTCCTTATCGATCTCACGGCCACCGCCATGGACCACGATTACGGGTTGCTGGGTACCTGCCTTGACCAGCGTCGTGGCGAGACTTGTGACCTGCTGCTGCGTTTCGAGAAGTTCACCACCGATCTTGATGAGAATCGTTGAGCGTTTTGTCATGAGAATGTGACTCTACTTTTGTTGTGTCTTCATCGGAGGAACTATGTAAGCCCGTCCCATTCATCAAAACCTAAGGCCACGTTGAGATTCTGGACTGCCTGTCCGGCGGCTCCCTTCATGAGATTGTCTAGGCATGCCACAATCACAAGGCGTCCAGTTGCTTCATCCAGTATCCAGCCGATATCACAGTAATTGGTCTGGACAACCTGTTTGATTTCTGGAAAGTTGGCTCCCCTCAGTCGAACGAACCGCTCATCTTGATAAGCCTGTTCAAAAACATCTGTAACCAATGCTTGGGAAGTCCCCGGCTCTACATGTGTGTAAATCGTTTCCAAGATCCCTCGGTCCAAGGGAATGAGATGCGGTACGAAGGTAATTTGGCGACCGAGTTCTTGCTCAATTTCATCCCCGTGCCGATGTGAAAAAACTCCGTAAGCAGCCGCATTGCCATGACATTCTGAAAAGTGAGTCCTGATACTTGGTTTTCGTCCGGCCCCAGAAATACCTGACTTTGCGTCGATAATGACATCGTCGGGCAACAAAGCCGCTTGGACTAGAGGCTCGAGTGCCAACAGCGCCGCAGTTGGATAGCATCCCGGACAGCTTACAAAGGTGGCTCCTTTCAGCAGTTCTCGCCGCCGCTCGGTGAGGCCGTATACGGCTGTCTGTTCCAATTCTGGAGTGTTCGGATACCAGTGTTGTCGTGCTTCAGAATTCCGAAGACGGAACGCACCAGAAAGGTCGAATACCCGCAAGCCACTGGAGAGTAGATTACCCGCGAGGGATGCGCTTGCACTGTCAGGAAGAGCAAGAAAGACAATGTCCGTTTCCGAGGTAAGCCGTTCGATAGAGAACCCTGTCAGTGGCCCGTCCCAGAGTCCTGTCAGCCCTGGCAACGTTCGTGTTTCCTCAGAAGCGCTTGATGTCATCGCCACTGCAACTTCGGCGTGAGGATGTCGAACAAACAGTCGAATTAGTTCCTGGCCTCCGTATCCTGTTGCTCCTACGATTCCGATTTTGAGTTTTTTCACGTTCGTTGTCCTGAAAAATGAATATTTATACCTAACTACGATTATTTATACGCCATGGTGAGTTCAATAGTCAACCATGGCATAGGTTGAAATCGGCTTTTATGTCTGAAAATAAGCCATAATATGGATGTTGCGCGAAATATGATGCCTATGTATAATAATTCACATAATTGAATAATTATGAAACATTATAGACAGTCAGCCATCCTCGATCTCGTGACTTTTGAATCGATCGGGAGCCAAGACGACCTAAGGAGGCGACTAAGAGCGAAGGGTTTCAACGCAACACAGGCCACGATCTCGAGAGATATCAAACAGTTGCGCCTGGTTAAGAGGGCGGCGGACGGTTCTTATCAAAAAGCAGATGAACAGTCTGCCGGGCGAACGAGTAATGATGCAGTGGTTCGCCGAGCAGTTATGGACTATATGAGAAGCGTCGATCAAGTGCAGCAACTCTTGGTACTGCGTACGGATGCAGGACTCGCGCAACCACTAGCTCTGGCTATCGACCGGGCAAATCTTAGAGAGGTGGTCGGCACGGTTGCCGGGGATGACACAATTTTACTGATTACGCGACATGCCCGCGCTGGTCGGGAAGTGACGAGATTGTTCGAAGGATGGGCACGAGGATGAGGCAAGACTTAGATTACTGTCGAATTTTGGAGGGACTATGAAGCGGGTGGTGTTGGCTTACTCTGGCGGTTTGGACACTTCGGTGGCGGTGAAATGGATCGCTGAAAAATACGATGCGGAAATCGTTGCTGTCACGATGGATCTGGGTCAGGGTAAGGAGTTAGATGATATTAGGGAGCGAGCGCTGGCGGTTGGGGCTGTTCGAGTACATGTTGTCGATGTACGCGAGGAATTTGCTAGAGACTACATTATACCGGCACTGCAGGCAGGGGCTATGTACGAAGGTAAGTATCCGATGGCCACTGCACTTGGTCGACCGCTTATTGCGAAGAAACTCGTCGAAGTTGCTCAGTTTGAGGGAGCGACAATGATCGCTCACGGTTGTACAGGGAAGGGTAATGATCAGGTTCGTATCGACGTTTCAGCGCGGGCATTGGACCCGTCAATTGAGGTTATCGCACCAGCTCGTGAGTGGGGCATGACACGTCCTGATGAAATTGAATACGCACGGCAGCATGGTATCCAGGTGCCAACGACGGTTGAGAGTCCATACAGTACGGACTCTAACTTGTGGGGTCGTTCGATCGAATGTGGAGTGCTAGAAGATCCTTGGACTGAGCCTCCGGAGGATATTTACACGCTCACGAAGTCGCCAGTGGATTGCCCGGATGTACCGGCTTATGTCGAAATCGATTTTGAGAGTGGTGTGCCCACGAAAGTTAACGGTGTAGCTATGCCGCTGACGGAATTGGTCAACTCGCTGGACAAGATTGCAGGTGCCCACGGCGTAGGACGGATTGATATGGTCGAGAATCGTTTAGTGGGTATCAAATCGCGTGAAATTTATGAGGCGCCGGCGGCTACGGTTCTGTATACCGCACATAGGGAGTTGGAGGCGTTGGTGATACCGAAAGATCTTGAGCGACTCAAAAGTTATCTAAGTGTCACGTACGCGGATCTCATCTATAACGGCTTGTGGTTTACTCCGACCCGCGAGGCAATCGATGCGTTAATCACGAAAGTCCAGGAACGAGTAACCGGCACTACCCGATTAAAGATCTATCGTGGCGACTGTCGGGTTGTAGGACGAAAATCTGAGAGTGCGTTGTACGACACCGATCTCGCGACTTATGACTCTGGCGATAGCTTTGATCACAGTGCTGCTGAGGGTTTCATTAAAATTTGGGGACTTCCCGTAGAGACTGCTGCTCGACGTCGACCGGCGTTAGCGCGAGACGAAGTGACGGCGGGGCGGTCAAGCTCAAACGGCGATGCGGGTCAATGAACCAGAAATCACATTTGTGGTCGGGCCGTTTTTCAGAGGCACCAGACACTGAGGTCTTTGATTTTCAGGCGTCCTTCGGGTTTGACCACCAACTATTTGAAGATGACGTTGAGGGTAGTCTTGCTTGGGCGGAAGCCTTGGCAACCGCGGGTGTGTTGACGCGAGATGACGCGGTTGTAATTCGTCAAGCTCTTATCGAAATTCGTGAAGATGCTCGGCTCGATCCGGAGTTCTTAACTGGCTCAGATGAGGATGTTCACGCTTTCGTAGAACGACACCTGATTGCACTTGTAGGTGATGTAGGACGTCGTTTACACACAGGGCGTTCGCGAAACGAGCAGATTTCGTTAGATTTACGTTTGTATCTCAGACGTCGTCTTCTGGTGGTTCAGGACAAGATCGTCAATCTTGTGGCAGCCTTGGCATCACGCGCTGAATCCGCGGGGCATGCAGTTATGCCCGCGTACACACATTTGAGGCGTGCTCAGCCGGTACTGGTCGCTCATTTTTTTCTAGCGCACGCTGCCGCTTTGAAGCGGGACTTCGGGCGTTTGGATACTGCACGTGACGAAGCGGATGCTTTACCAATGGGTTCTGGGGCTGTGGTTGGCACTAGTTACGACATCAATCCAGAAGCGCTCGCGGAACGGCTTGGATTTTCTCGGGTCGTGGCGAATAGTGTGGATGCCGCTGCTGACCGAGACTTTGTGTCTGCTGCCTTGCATGGTTACTCCCTGATCATGGTGCACCTTAGTCGTCTGGCTGAAGATTTGATTATTTTTACCGGAGAAGAATTCGGCTATTTTGAACTGGCTGATGCGGTTTCGACGGGTAGTAGTCTGATGCCTCAAAAGAAAAACCCAGACGCATTAGAGTTGATTCGCGGTAAAACCGGCCGGGTCCTTGGTCACCATCTCGGATGGCTTACTACGATGAAAGGTTTGCCGAGTGGATATAACAAGGATCTTCAAGAGGACAAAGAAGCTTTGTTCGATGCAGAGCGGACAGCGTTGAAATCGTTGCATGCGGCCACGACCGTGGTGAATACACTGGAACTTTGTGAAAAGCAGGCTGAGACAGCGGCCAGCGGGATGCTACTAGCAACTGATGTTGCTGACTACCTTGTTAAACGTGGTCTTCCGTTTAGAACAGCCCACGAGGTTGTTGGTGGTATTGTCCGTGAACTAGTTGATCGCGGCCAAGCTTTTGAAGCATTAACTCTCAACGAATGGCGGGTTTATCACGAATTGTTCGACGACGATATTGTCGACCAGATCTCTACTCGTGGTTCCATTGCAGCACGGCAGACCCCGCAGTCTACAAATCCTGATGCTGTCACTCGAGCTCTGACTGAGTTAAGAGCTTGGCTAAGAAGGACGGGCACTGCGTCAGGTCGCTAGAGGTTCGTTTTCAGGGTTTGCCTGGGCGAAAGCCCTCTGCTAGACTCTGAATTCCTTCGTGTGCGGGTCCCATACCAGCCTCCCAAAATCGGGAAGCAGAAGAATAAGGTAGGTTCGGCATTCAGGCTGACCTCTTGCGGCGGCCGTGCTGATGAATTCAGATTAGGTTTAAATGACGCTAAGTAGGATCCAGCTGATCTGATGAGTGAAAACGAGCGGGTTAATAATCAAGCGGACGAGTCTGATTCAGTTGAACCGGTAGATGGCGGTTCAACCAAGACTTCTAATGACGTGGATGAGGGACCGGTTCGCCGTCCCCTTATTCGAGCGACGTTAAAACACCCTGATGGTGCGCCACCTCCCCCGAGGCAGGCACCAGTTTTCACAATGCACCAACAGGAACAGAGTGGATCACAGGCAGGGCGTGGTCAGAATCGCAATGGTCGTTTTGTGCGTGATTCTAGCCAGTCCAATAAAAAGAAGGGTTCACGTGATCGTTCTGGCCACGGTGGGTCCCAGTACGCGTCGAAGGGGAATAGTACCGGTGAAAAGAAGCGCGCTTCGCGCCCGGATCGTTCAGGGCAGAACCGCTCGGTTTCAGGCAATCGAGTGCCCTCATCTAGGCGGGATAAAGGTCGCTCCCGTTAAATCTCTAGGGCGTGCACCGCGAACATGAATAATTTGAACGGAACCAATGGCTTAGTAGTTGGAGTCGCGAACAAGCGGTCACTCGCTTGGGTAATCGCGAAAGCTGCAGATAAAGCAGGGGCCAGGTTAACTCTTAGTTACGCGAACGAGCGGTTTGCAAAGAATGCGACTGCGCTTGCCCAGACATTAAGCCAACCAGCTCAAGTGCTTCCGTGTGATGTCACTCAGGACAGCGAGATTGAGACCATGTATCGGGCGATTGACGAACAACATGGCGGCTTGGATTTTCTTGTCCACGGTGTGGCGTTTGCGTCGAGAGAATCTCTTTCCCGACCATTTGTTGAGACCACGCGGCCCGATTTTCAGCAAGCACTCGATGTGAGTGCCTATTCACTAGTGGCGTTGGCTAGAGGTGCTAAGCCATTGATGGAACGACGGGGTGGTGGAAGCGTCGTGACGTTAACCTACATGGGCAGTCAACGGGTTTTTCCGAACTACAACGTTATGGGGGTATCGAAGGCGGCTCTAGAGTCGACCGTGCGATACCTTGCTAGCGACCTAGGGCCTTCGAATATCAGAGTCAACACGATCTCCGCCGGCCCCATTAAGACTCTGGCGGCCGCTGGCATTGGAGGTTTCACACAGATCCTTCAGCATTATCGCCAACGATCCCCACTTGGCCGAACTGTTGACTCGTCTGAGGTGGCAGATGCGGCGGTGTTTCTGCTCGGGTCGGCGAGTCGCGGAGTTACCGGTGAAATATTAATGGTCGATGCGGGTTACAACATTACGGGAATGTAACTAATGAGTAGCCCGCTTGTGAGGCGTGCACGCGGCCTACTTCTACGTTTAACCAGGGCCCGAGTCGCAGCTGGGGGCGTTGGTATCGTCTTGATTGTTTTCTCTTTTGTACTTCTACGCTACGAATTTTCTTGGGAGTCTTGGGTTTCAGACGGCTTCGGCCTAGTGACGGGTGGAACAGGGATGGCCCTTGTTATAACAGCCATCAGCGGTCGACAGCCAGACTGGGTCGAATAGTATCGGGTTAAAGGTGTATAAGCTTTGACACGGATTGGTGACTGTTAGTTAAAATCTCCGCGTGCCACACCGATCGTCGGGTTCCCCTTCATCTCAACAGCATGAGTACCTGACCGGCAAGCCAATCAGGTATTACCGACCCCACGGGAGCTCGGACGTACGTAAGTTGATTGACAATGGTTTCCAGGCTTTTAATGCGGGCCGTTTGTCAGAGGCGTGTCGAGTTTATACCGACGGCATGCTTAATGCCGATCACGATACGACGATTGGAATCACGATTGCTGGAGCCTTGACACCAGCTGGACTCGGCGGCTGCGTCATAGAGCTCATGGATCGGGGTTTGGTTGATTTTGTAATCAGTACTGGCGCCAACCTTTATCACGACCTCCACTACGCTTTGAACTTCACACTGCACAGGGGGTCGCCGTTTCTTGATGATGTTGACCTCTATGACAAGGGAATCATCCGAATCTATGACGTTTTGTTTCCAGCCGAGGTCCTCTTGGAGACAGACGCATATCTGCGAGATTTCCTTGTGCGGTCTGGACTGAATGGTCCGATCTCATCAGCCGAATTGCACTATCGCCTTGGAAAGGATCTATTGACGAAATATCCAGAATCCGCAGAGCATTCTGTTGTTGCGAAAGCTGCTGCTGTGGGTGTTCCTTTGTACACCTCGTCACCCGGCGATAGTTCAATAGGGATGAATCTAGCCTTCCATGAACTAGTCAACCAAGGAGGGGTAATGATTGATCCGAACCTTGATGTAAATGAGGTGTGTGCGATCATTTTATCGGGAGAGAAAAATGGTTGCCTGATTCTCGGCGGCGGCTCGCCCAAGAATTTCTATCTGCAGGGACAGCCTACTCTTTGGGAGGTCTACGGTATTCAAAAAGGTGGAAACGATTACTTTATCCAGATTACAACCGACCAAGTGGTTTGGGGTGGGTTGTCAGGTGCTACGCCCTCCGAAGCGGTGAGTTGGGGCAAGGTGAACCCGAGTGTTTTACCCGAGACGGTGGTTACCTATTGTGATACGACAATCGCATTTCCGCTTTTGTGTGAATATGTTGTCGGTTCTTCGGTAGGACGTAGACACCGAAAATCCTTATATTTCGAACGTGAGGTTCTTGTAGCTGAGCTTGAACGCCAAGCTCGTGTAGTACAGAAAAAACGGCCAGGCCCTGACCCTGGGGAGTAGACATGAGAACACTGGCATCGGAGCTAAGTCTCCACGTTGAGAAACTAACTTCCCAACCAAGAATTTACGCCGATGCTAATGTTCCTGCTGGGGTGATTTTATATATGCGCCGCAGGCTGAAATGGGATGTTTTGGCGGTAGTTGAGGACGATACGTTGAGACGTGCGAGTGACCTCAAGCATTATCAAGCCGCGTCTATGTTTCGACGCACACTAGTCAGTTTAGACGCAGATTTTCTTGATGATTCGCATTTTCCACCATCATCCGGGAGTGGAGTTATTATCCTTTCGGCGCCTGATGAACGCGGATTAATTCGACTGTTGCGTAAGATCGACAAAGCGTTTTTTGCCAAGAGGTCTCGCGAGCATCCTTTGTTCGGTCTTCCACTCGCTGGTCAGAAACTTCAAGTGCATCCAGACTGGATGCATGACGTCAGCATCAGTCGCGCCCGTGTGACTAAGGGGTTTCTTAACTTATAGAGTAGAAGGAATACGTCGAAATCTGACGTTCTACGCGTGGGGGCGTCGTCACTCTGTATCCGGCTCGCTATATGTCGCGAAGGACGTGGGAGTTTCCCAAACTGTCACCCGTACCACCGGGAAGTCATTGCGCTGGGTTTCTTGAAAAATAAGAAAGGCTATATGCTCCACCGTCGGATTTTCGTTGACTACAAAGACAGGTTCTTTTTGTTGCTGAAGAGGCTCTAGTAAAGGATCGTCGTGGCGGAGGATCATTTTGTGGTCAAGCTCGCGGTCGATCCATCCTTTGATCAAGCGCTTGATATCACTGAAATCACATACCATGTGTCGTTCGTCTAGAGACACTGTTCGGATTTCGATCTCAGCCACGGCGTTGTGCCCGTGCGGATGCCGACAAATCCCATCATAGTTGAGTAGCCGGTGGCCGTAACAAAAGTCGATTCGTTTCGTGACTGAGTACATGTGAAATTAAGATGGTGAGGACATTTGATGGTAATTGACGGCGGAAGTGAGGGTCAAGGCACAGCATCAGTTGTGTTGTGCTCTGGTGGTCTAGATAGTGCCGTACTGATTGCGCATGAGTCTGAGAAGTTTCTTGTGCAACCGATTTATGTCAACGGCGGACTGGCTTGGGAGTCAGTTGAGCGACAGTATCTCGATCGACTGTTGTCAACACCGAACTTTGCCTCAGGCGTCAGACCGATTCTGGATATCCAGTGTTTGACAACTGATGTCTACTCGCCGACGCATTGGGCAATTCGGGGAACACCCCCAGCGTACGATACTCCTGACGAAGACGTTTATTTGCCGGGCCGAAATATCCTATTACTGTCGAAAGCTGCTGTTTATTGCGCTTTGAACAACATCAGCCGAATCGCAGTCGGGCCACTGGCCGGAAATCCGTTTGCCGACGCCACTCCAGAATTCTTTTCGGCTCTGGCAGATGTATTGTCAATGGGACTAGAGAAACCAATCGAAATAGCGACGCCTTTCTTAACACTGAGTAAGGTTGACGTCATTAACTTAGGTGCGACACTTAACGTGCCTTGGTCTGCCACTATCTCATGCATGAATCCGGCACAGGGGATTCACTGTGGGCGTTGTAGTAAGTGCCGCGAGCGATTACAGGCGTTTGAGTCGGTTGGTATTCCCGACCCGGCCGGTTATGCGTATAGACCTACCGATGTGTCTACCGGAGAAATAAAGTCTTCTTAAGCTGTTACTTGTTGAAATCTTTGACATCGATATGTGCTTTGGCAGAGTTATTGATTTTGATTAATCTAAATAAGTAGCGTGCTATACTCAAAAATAATGATTTTACTGCACGAAAAGGCTATTGTCGTGTTCGTTATAGCTTTGGGTTTGCTACCGACCGTCGAATCTGCCGGAGCACAGATTTTACATTCAGTGGGTCAACAGAAATCCAGTGGTGATGAAACCCCGTCGTCGTTGACTGGTCCTATTTCTGGCTACATGGATTTTCACTACAACAACCGGCAGGACGAAGATGCTCAACTCGATTTTCACCGATTTGTTTTGCTCTTCTCGCACAGTTTTTCCGATCGCGTAAAGTTTGTTTCTGAGTTGGAGCTTGAGCACGCTGTCGTGTCGAATGAGACGGAGGGCGAGTTGGAGCTTGAGCAGGCCTATGTCGACTTCTTGATCACGCGGACATTTAATATTCGGGCCGGAATGCTACTTGCCCCAGTTGGAATCATTAATGAGCGACATGAGCCTCCGGTCTTCCATGGTGTCGAGAGACCTTTTGTCGATACCGTAATCATTCCAACGACTTGGTTTGAAACAGGGGTCGGAGTGCATGGGGAGTTTCATCCTGGCATTCGGTATCGCGCGTTCCTGATGGCACCGCTCGACTCGACTGGTTTTGATGCCGAAGAAGGGCTCAGAGGTGGGAGACAGAAAGGTTCCGAGGCGAACCTGAGTTCCATCGCAGTTACTGGCCGACTTGAGTATGTCGGCAAACCAGGTTTGGTTCTTGGGAGTAGTTTTTGGACTGGTGATACGGGCTTTCAGAATCTACGGTTCGATACAAGTGTGTCGATGTTTGAATTTGATGGTCGGTACCGTTTGGGCGAATTCGAGACTAGGGGCGAGTATGCTCACGGATTCCTAGATGGAATGGGTGAACTCAACGCTTCTCGGCAACGCACAGTGGGGGTTAGCCCTAATGTTGCCAGAGAGGTCAGAGGGTTTTATCTGGAAGGTTCT